>NZ_CP022437.1:3717790-4337422 GCF_002224365.1 Virgibacillus necropolis
TGATAAATCCAGCGTATGCACCACCTTGTGCACCTAATCCAATAATTCCTAATCTTATTTTTTTCATAATCAGTTCTCCTTATAATTTTATTGACGTAATTTCCGATATTCTCTTGCTGTCACGCCTACCTTTTTGCGAAAATAACGACTAAAATGGGAAACGCTTTCAAATCCACTTTCAATGGCAATATCTTTTAAAGCTTTATCAGGCTCCATTTCAAGTAAATACTTCACTTGTGTTAACCGACATCCCATTAAATATTCCAAAACAGTAAAGCCTGTCATTTCTTTAAATAAATGGGAAACATAAGATTTACTTAAATTAAGTGCCTCGGCAATAGAAGCCACTGTCAGCTTACGCATATAATTAGATTGAATATATGCCCCTATATTTTCCGCGTACTCAGTCTTCTCTGTTTTGTTCGGTAATTTCCGCGAGTCCATTTGACCTAGTCGATTAACACTAATCAAAACCTGCAGAAACAAGACTTTCATTTCTGTTTCTGCATAAACATCATGTACTGATATTTGCTTTATCACTTGCAACCGACGAATAAGTTCTTCTAATTGCTTCGATTCGCTATTTTCATTCGTTCGAATTAAACAGTGATGGAGCTTTTGAAATGGATCCAATAAATGCACACTGTCCATTTCACCTAGTACACTTTCAATCCACTGAGGCGAAAAGTGAATGGTACTTCGAACGTATTCACTATTCTGACGAACATTTGGTTTATGAAGTGCAATACCATCCATTAATAAAATATCGCCACGCTCCAAATCATAAATTTGATTATGAATCAAATACCTGCATGAGCCTGCATGAAAAAAATAAATCTCATACTCTTGATGTGAATGGTAGTCAAAAGATCCTAAGTTTCCGTGCACTCGATAGTTAACAATTAATGGTTCGTTCAAACTGACCATTCCTTTCAGTGAACTTATTCTAAGTTTATAACAACTAACTGTTAAAATCATTGCCTCAAACTGTCTATTTATTCGGTAAAATTGACTGTTTGTGCTTTTTTAAAAGCAGTTTTAACTAAATTCAATCCAAAATAGACAGTTTCATTCCAATAGCTTATATTTTGTTATATAATAAAATTACAGTATTTGTAATCGCTTTACTAATTGTATTTACTTTTTATTTTACTATTTTATTTGTCCATTAAACAAATAAAATATATTCATTTTAAAACCCACTCCATTTAATACATTTCAAAATACTAGGGGGTTGTCGCATGATCACAGGTGACGGTGCTTACATAAAGAAAATTAATAGGGGCTTACTTTTAAAAACGATAATCGAACATGGTATGATATCGCGGGCTGACTTATCAAAAATAACTGGCCTAAACAAAGCAACTATTTCTGTTCAGGTTGCTAATCTTTTGGAAGAAGAACTAATTTATGAAACACAGCAAGAGCATAATGCTGTTGGCAGAAGACCTATCATGCTTTGTATTAACGGTGATGCGGGATATGTTTTAGGAATCGATCTTGACTATAGACATATTCAATATACTGTTTCAGATTTACGGGGGTATCCAATTCAAAGTGATACGATTCAACTGAAAGTCGATGATTTTGATGCTATCGTACAGTTATTAATTAAACAAATTAAAGAGTATGATAAAAAGTATTCAACTAGCCGTTATGGTTTGGTGAGTGTGATGATTGGGATTCATGGCACTGTTAATAATGATGAAAGCATCCTGTTCGTACCTAAGAATCAATGGCGCAATAAAAACTTAAAGGACCCACTCGAACAAGCATTAAACATAACTATCTCCATTGAAAATAATGCTAATCTATCGTCCTATGCCGAAAAGGTCTACAAGCACCATAAAAGTGATAATTTACTAACGATCATTTTGACTTCGGGTATTGGGGCAGGAATCATCATCGACGGTAAGCTTCATAAAGGATATCACGGCTATGCTGGTGAGATGGGGCATATGATTATTTCTCCAGATGGGGAACTTTGTAGATGTGGTAATCATGGTTGCTGGGAGCTGTATGCGGCTGAACCAAGTTTGTTCAGGCAGCTTTCAAAGGATTTGAATAAACCAAATTTAACATATCAGGATGTAGAAACTTTGATAATTGAACAAGACCCTATTGCTGAGAAGCATTTGAAAAAATTTATAAGCTATCTATCGATTGGCATAAACAACATCATCAATTTATATAACCCAGAAACTCTGGTTTTAAATAGCGAGATATTGCAAATGTATCCAAATACAATTGATAAAATAAAAAACAATTTAACTTCATCTGTAAGCCAATACCGTGAATTAGTTATATCCGATCTTGGTAATAAAGCTTGTGTACTAGGTGCATGTGCATTAGCAATTCAACGCTTTCTAGAAGTCCCTGAGCTTATTTTAACGATTCCAGAAGAACCTGTTATAGGAAAAGCAGTTCATTAGTAAAAGAATTCCCTGTTTTTCCTACAGGGAATTCTTTTACTATTAATTAGAAAGGCAGGCATTATTTTGACAGAACTATTCATTATTCTAAAAGATATCCTTTTACCTATTTTCGTTATCATGGGTATTGGTTTTTTCATGCAAAAAAAGTTCAACCTAGATATACAAACGTTAGCAAGAATAAATATTTACTTTCTTGTCCCAGGCTTCATATTTGTTAAATTATACAGCACGCAGTTCTCCTTCAATTTATTTATAAAAGTACTGATTTTTTTTGTGATTTATGTGTTTATCCTTTATCTTATTTCAATTTTAGTAGCTAAGGTGATAGGCGCTGATAAAGGAATGAAGACATCCTTTTCTAATAGTGTGATGTTCTTTAACTCGGGAAATTACGGTGTCCCCGTTAATGACTTAGTTTTTAAAAGTGACCCATTTGCTATGTCTATTCAAGTTATCGTTCTTACGCTGCAAAATATATTCTTATTTTCCTATGGCATTTTCTCGCTTCAATCTATTAAAATAGGAAAATTACAGGCTGCACTTGGTTATTTTAAAATGCCAGTTTTATATGCTTTAATAGCAGGAATAACCTTAAATATCTTTAGTGTTCCGATTCCCTCATTTATTTGGGTGCCTGCTAATTATATTTCTGAAGCGATGATTTCTCTTGCATTGTTAACTTTGGGTGCCCAGGTAGCTAATATTAAATTTAAATCAGGATTGTCATCCGTATATTTGAGTTTATTGCTTCGTCTAGTAGTTGGCCCATTAGTCGCATTGGTAATAATTTTTATTTTTAACATAAGTGGAATCACAGCTCAAGCATTGTTAATCGCCTCTGCAATGCCTACATCTGTAAACAGTGCAGTTATTGCACAAGAATATAAAAATCATCCTAATTTTGCGGCACAGGTCGTATTGTTTTCAACCCTATTCAGTGCTATTACGGTCACGATGGTTATTTATTTAGCAAGGGTTTTATTTTAAAGCTGTTTTCTCAAAGATTGTTGTTTTTGACACAAAATCTATAGACTACGACGTAAGTGCTGGTTGATTTCCGCTGCGGGCAGTCGCGCACCTTAGGGCGGCTGGTGAGCCTCCTCGTGCTGTCGCACTGTGGGGTCTCACCTATGCCTATCCTCCCGCAGGAGTCGACTGCCCTCCGCTCCAATCACTGAAGAGTGAAGAGATGAATGTTATGAATTTTAGGAGGAGTTCAACCCTAGTGAAGGAAATCCACGTAGACTCCTGCGGGAAAGCGAAGACGATGAGACCCCGCAGTGAGCGGTTTTTGCTCGCGAGGAGGCTCATCGCGAGCCCGTGGAAAGCGTAGTGGATTTCCGGAACGGTTGTTCAAGCACAAAACATGGCACTTACGTCGCATTTTATATCAATTACGAGGGTTAAAGAACAACAAAATCTACGAAAAGGACATAAAAGAAAAAAGATGGCGTATGCTTTAAAAAGCACACGCCATCTTTATTTTATCTATTCACGTCTTTCCCTTGACTGGCGAGAAACTCTGCCACTTCATCAGCATTGAATTGATTATGGTCCCCGTATACCAGATGCTTCAATACACTTGATCCAATACCAAATTCAATCGTTTCTTGCGAATTTAAATTCGCCAAAATTCCGTGTATTACACCAGCGGCAAATGCATCACCACCGCCAATTCGATCCACTATTTCAAATGAAAAACTATTACTTTTATAAAGAACACCATTATTAAAAATGTAACCTTCAAGTTCGTTGCTCGAGGAAGAATGAACAGTTCTATTAGTGCATGAAAAATAAGCTATATCGTAGTGTTCAGCAAACTCTCCGTAATACCTTTCTAAAACTGCCTCATCAAATTGTTCTGGCCCGTCATTTCCTAGAAGGTAAACAAAATCTTTATAACCTGCAAAGCAAATATCAACATAGGGTAAAATCTTCAAAAATGTCTCCCTTGCTTCTTCAACTGACCATAACTTACTTCGGTAATTAAAATCAAAGCTTACTTGGATGTTTCGCTTTTTTGCCTCTTTAATAGCTAGTAGCGTGAAATCTTTCATTTCAGCACTTACTGCTGGCGTTATACCAGTAGTGTGTAGGAGATCAATGTCACTATAAATAGCATCCCAATTAATCGTTTCATTCGGTAATTCAAGGAAAGATGAATATTTACGATCATAAATTACTTTAGCCTGTCTAAGCGAAAATCCTTCTTCATAATAATAGCTGCCGATTCGCTCTCCACTACGAAAAACCCACGTTGTATCAATTCCTCCTGATTTTAAATGAGCCTCTGCGGCATCACCCAGATCATTCGGGGTAAAGCCGTAAGACAGGAAACATCATGGTCGAAATTACTTAGCGACCTGGCTACATTGGCTTCAGCGCCACCGTAATATGCATGAAAGCCTCCAGCTTGATTTAATCGTTGATTATTGATAGGTGTTAGACGTAATAGTATCTCGCCAAGTGTTACAATTTTGCCCATAGCTTATTCCCCATTTACCTTTTGTTGAAATTCTCGTGCAAGCTGCTCCACTTTTCCGTAGTCACCATCTTTTGCCGGTTTAGTAATTTCACCACCAACACCTACCATCAATGCACCAGCATCGAGCCAAGTATCTACATTATCTATTGTAATTCCACCAGTAGGCATAATTGCTACATGCGGAAGTGGCCCATGGATATTTTTAATAAATGATGGATCAAAAGCATTTCCAGGAAATAGTTTAACTACCGACACACCATATTCTATTGCATGGATTATTTCATTTACTGACATACATCCAGGTAAGTATGGAATAGCATAGCGGTTACACAGTTTCGCTGTATCTACGTCAAAACCTGGACTCACAATAAACTTTGCACCAGACAGGATAGCTACTCTAGCAGTTTCACTATCGAGTACTGTACCAGCGCCAACTAAGACGTCATCATTATATTTGTCTCCAAGTGCTTCTAACAAACGCCCAGCTTTCGGAACGGTAAAAGTGACTTCTAACGTTTTTATCCCACCCTTAACACAAGCTTCTGCAGTTTCTTCTGCCATAGCAAGATTATCACCACGAATAACAAGGGCTAATTTATTTGCTATCATTTGACTTAAAATATGATAGGATTGCATCTATTTTCATCCTTTCTACACACCTGAATAAGCTGAAAAGCCACCATCGATTGGGACAACAATGCCATTTACAAAACTAGAGGACTGTTGGTCTACTAGCCAAAGTAATGTTCCAACTAACTCTTCAGGCTCACCAAATCGAGCTAAAGGTGTTTGTGATAAAATTTTATTCGCGCGTTCACTTAATTCCCCATTTTCCTTAAGCATTAAGCCTTCATTTTGTTCTGTAAGGAAAAAACCTGGTGCAATCGCATTAACGCGGATGCCGACTTTGGAAAAATGGACTGCTAACCATTGTGTGAAGTTACTTATTGCCGCCTTGGCGCCACTATAAGCAGGTATCTTGGTTAGCGGTCGGTATGCATTCATAGATGACACATTAATAACCGTCGCACCTTCCTGATCAACCATATCTTTTCCAAAGACCTGTGTAGGCAATAGCGTACCTATGAAGTTCAGGTTAAATAACCCTCCAACAGATTCAGAGTCCAGGTCAAAAAATGTTTGTTGCTCACCGTCTTGCAAATCTTCTACATTAAAAAACTCTTTTGATGTTGTCGCTTTCGCATGATTGCCCCCTGCCCCATTAATTAAAATAGAACATGGTCCAGCCACCTCTAGAACCTTTTGATGTACTGCTTCTAATTCCGTTTTATTTAGTACATCCACACTATAACCGAACGCTTCTCCGCCCTGTTCTTTTATTTGCTCAACCACGGTATCAATCTTCTCTTTATTTCTTGCTAACACTACGACCTTGGCACCCGCTTGTGCTAATGCTTTCGATAATACAGAACCTAACACACCACTGCCACCAGTAACGACAGCTACTTTATTCTTTAAATTTATGTGAAATGGTATTTGCATGGTTACGCCTCCTTCTTTTTATTTACGATTAAGTGTATCTATAATGCCATTTAAATAAGTTGCCCCGAGTGACCGGTCATATAATCCATATCCTGGTCTACCTTCTTCTCCCCATATCATTCGCCCGTGATCCGGACGAATAGGACCAGTGAATCCACAGTCATACAGCTTTTCAACTACGCTAACCATATCAATTGATCCATCTCTGGAAAGATGGGAAGTTTCTTGAAATGATAATTCACCAATCCATTTTACATTGCGAGCATGAACAAAATGAATTCGCCCTTTGGCAGCCTCAATTATTTCCAAGAGGTCATTTTCCGGGTTCGCTCCATAAGAACCCGTGCAAAACGTAATTCCATTATTAGGACTGTCAACTGCTTGTAGCATGTGTTGAACATTTTCTTTATTGGTAATAACTCGTGGAAGTCCGAATATCGGCCATGGTGGATCGTCTGGATGTATCGCCAACAGAATATCCTCTTCTTCAGCAACTGGTACTACTTCTTTTAAGAAATAAATTAAATTATCCATGAGTTGCTGTTCAGAAATGGTTTGATATTGATCAATAATCTTCCGAAGATCTCCTGTTTGATACGACAGATCCCAACCGGGCAATTGAAGTTCTCCGCCTAATGGATCAATATCCTTTACCAACTTATCATCATATAACAATGAATTAGAACCGTCAGCCAAAGGAGCATCCAGTTGCGAACGAGTCCAATCAAACACTGGCATAAAGTTATAACAAATCGTCTTTATTCCAGCTTTTGAGAGGTTTCGTAATGTTTCCTTGTAATTCGTAATCCATTTATCTCTAGTAGAAAGCCCCATCTTAATCTCTTCATGAACTGGTACACTTTCAATAACATTAAGCGTTAGGCTATGTTTTTCAATTATTTCCTTTAACTCTACTATTTTATCGTATGACCAAATTTCTCCTACTGGTGTATCATAAATGGCGGAAACAATTCCAACCATACCAGGTATTTGTCTTATTTGTTCTAGTGTTACTGGATCGTCTTCCCCATACCAACGAAAACTCATTTCCATATAGATTCACCTCTTCCTATAAATTAAAATAGCGTTTTGCATTGTAATAACAAATATTCTCTACATATTTGCCCAAGAACTCCAGATCATTTGGTACTTTCCCTTGATCTACCCATGTCCCAATCAAGTTACATAATATTCTTCTAAAATATTCATGGCGTGAAAATGATAGAAAGCTTCTAGAATCTGTTAACATCCCAACAAAATTACTAATTGATCCAACATTCGCTAGAATTTTCATTTGATCTTCCATGCCATCAATATGGTCGTTATACCACCAAGACGTACCAAACTGAACTTTCCCGGCAATCTCATCGTTTTGATAGTTTCCTGCCATTGATGCAAGAATATAATTATCACGTGCATTCAAACTATATAAAATTGTTCTGGGCAGGCTTTCTTTTTGCTCCAAAGCATCTAATAGATTTGCTAATGGCTCTGCTACCAATTGATCACCAATAGAATCATAGCCGCTATCTGGACCAAGTTTGTTAAACATTCGTGTATTGTTATTCCGCTTTGCCCCTATATGTAGTTGCATCACCCAACCTTTTATGGCGTACATTTCAGCCAATGAAAGTAATGTATACGTTTTAAATTGATCGATTTCTTTAATTGTTAATTCCTGATCATTCATCCGCTTACGAAAAATAGCTTCAACATCATCTTTTGTTGCTTCCTCATAGAACATAACACTAATGCCATGATCTGAACTTTTACACCCATGTTTATCAAAATAATCAACACGATTTTCTAAGCCTATTAGAAATTCTTCATAATTATCAATCGAGGAATTTATCGCCTGTGCTAATTGATCCACCCAGGCAACAAATTCATCCTTTTCGATTTGAATACCTTTGTCAGGTCGAAAGGATGGGGATACCTGAGTCGTAAAATCGTCTTGCATTAATTGGGCATGTATCGCTAAGTCATCTGTTGGATCATCTGTTGTTCCTACAAATTCGACCTTTTCTTTTTTTAATAAAGATCTTACCGACAAATCCGGAGTGGCTAATTGCTTGTTTGCTTCCTCCCAAATTGCTGGAGCGGATTGTTCATTTAAAAGCTTTTCAATATTGAAATATCGTAACAATTCTAGATGTGTCCAATGGTACAGCGGATTACCAATCATGTTTGGAACTGTTTTAGCCCATGCTAAGAATTTATCGTAATCAGATTTATTTCCAGTAATAAAATCCTCATTTATTCCATTTGCACGCATAGCTCTCCATTTATAATGATCACCAGCGAGCCAAATTTCTGCTAGATTCGTATAATTTTTATCTGATAGAATTTCTTCTTGATTTAGGTGATTATGATAGTCGATTATCGGCAAATTTTTGGCCTTATTATGGTAAAGCTCCTTTGCTGCGTCACTATATAATAAAAAGTCATCTGTAATAAATGTTTTCATTTCACATCATGCCCTTTCCTTTTTACAATTTTACCTCATAATTAGTTTGCTCGGTAAACAAACTAATAAGTCTATAATATATGTAAGCGGTTTACATTTCAAGTTTTTTCTTGAAATTAGTTCTTTTTGTTTATAGATGTGTTTCAACTTATCAAGAGAGGTTAAGGTACTGACCCACCATTACACCTCAGCAACCAGTCATTCATGGCGCGGTGCTAATCTCATTAAGTAGCTATCTAGGTGATAAGAAGAATGTTAATATTACAAAATTAGAAAACTTGGCTTTCGCCAAGCCTTTGGGCGAATGCCTTAGTTGCACTTATGCAAAAAGAAATACGGGTTACTTTCTTTACTGCCAAAAATAAAAACGAGTTCCATTTTGAACTCGTTTTTTTCACCATATTAAATTCCTTTCATCTATCTACTAACTATTTTACTACGATATGCACATTATGTTCAGCAAGATCTCTATTCGTCCAAGTAATAGAAGTTCCAGGAGCAACAACTAACTCTTTCTCACTATATTCATAATCGGCAATATCTAATTCTACATGCTTAGTAGAAGGAGCATCTTGCTTTACGATAACTGTCATTTTCATTACAGGATGTGGATCACAGTGAATCTTATATTCTCCCTCGTCTGGAAAGCTGTAAGTGACGGTTTCCCCTTCCTTTAAGAGTGGAGATGCTACCTCACCACTGACCTCTTCACCGTTCATTTCCTTTTGTGACATATCATCCTTCTCTTTTTTTTCATCGGAACTAGAGTCATCTTTCTTTGCTGTATCTTCACCATTCTTTTCTTCATTTTTCTCCATTTCTTCTCCTGAATCAGCTTTTTCGGTATTTTTCATTTCCTTATCTTCTAATTCATCTGTACCGCAGGCAGTAAGAAATGCTATCATTGCTATCACGATAAAATATGTCACCCATGATCTATTAAGAAGCTTTCCCATGTTTATCGTCCCCTCTTATTATTGTTATTAAGCTAACGAATTATTTACTGCTATAGATCACATTTTATTCAAATAGCTTTTTTAAACAATATAAGAAGAGAACATAAAACGTCATTTCAAATGAAAATTTACTCCTCCATAACCCCTTCAACACAGTCCTTTAGTACATGTATCGTTGTCACTATATCATTAAGCGTTGACCACTCTTTCGGATTATGGCTGATCCCATCTTTACTCCTGACAAACAGCATTGCAACCGGAATATGCATGCCAAGATTCATGGCATCATGACCAGCTCCACTTGGTATATAGGCAGGTTCTAAGCCGTATTTCGAAATGGAATTTGCTAATTTGTTTTGAAGCTCCTTTTTTATTGGGACAGGCTGTATTTTTGTGTTTTCCTTTACATTGATACTAATTTCCCTATTACCAGCAATATGTTCAGCTTCTTGAATAATCAATTGCAGTAGCTCGTCCCGTGTGTCCTTATAGATATCTCGAATATCGACATTCAACGTTACTAGTTGAGGAATCACATTAATGCCATTCGGAGATACATTAACCTTGCCAATAGTTGCTACCGCCGTGTCACTCACTTTTTCAGGAAAACCCTCAACTTTTTGAATAAACTCAGCTGCTGCTATTAAGGGGTCTCTTCGACCATTCATTGGTGTGTTACCCGCATGTCCCGCTTCACCAGTAAAAGTAACTTCCAGCCATGCAGGACCTGCAATTCCACTAACAATCCCAACGGGGAGATCATCATTTTCGAGTTTTTTCCCTTGCTCAATATGGACTTCAATAAAAATCTCCAACTCTTTCATGTCTCTTTTTGCTTCCTTGAACCCTTGAAGACTGCTTCCATATGCTTGAAGTACACTTTCAAACGAATCGCCATTATAGTCAACCATCTGTGTTTGTTTTGCATAATCCTCATTTCCAGTCATCGCCGTACTTCCAGTCAGTCCACTGTTAAATCTCGAACCCTCTTCATCCGTGAAAATTATCATTTCATATGGTTTTTTAGGAATGAAATTCATTTCTTTCCATGCTGAAGCAACCTCCAGTGCCGCCAATACACCTACAGGACCATCAAAATGCCCACCATTTGGTACACTATCAACATGAGAGCCAGAAGCAACTGCTGGTAAGTCGTTATTGACTCCATCCAATCGCCCAATAACATTTCCAGCACCATCTTCAGTCACCTTAAGTCCGGCTTCGTCCATCCAACTTTTAACAAGTTGCTTAGCACTTTTTTCTTCATTTGAAAAACCTGGCCGCCTTACTCCACCATCTGATGTAAAACCTATTTCTGAAAGTTCATAAAGTCGTTTTGCAATTCTTTCCCCATTAATTCCAGAATAATCTAGTTGTCTGTCGTAAGTCTTCATTAAATTATCGAATAGGTCATTTCCCATTAAAATTCTCCTTTATTGTAAAAAATTATTATAAAAATCCTACAAAGATACCAGCCAATACGACTGAAACAATTGTTACAGTGATAAAACCAGCTACAAGCATTGGAGCTAACATGTGACTCAATAAAACATCACGTTCTGTTTTATCTTGCGTCAGAGAATTGACAACCTCGTTCGTAATAATATAATCGGCCGGAAATCCATAGAGTGCAGTTAAAGAAACTGCAAAAGCCATTTCCTTACTCACTTTTAACAGCTTTCCAACGAAAAAAGAAAATAAATACATTCCAATAACACCTAACACAATGCACCCAATTAAAGGAAACAATAAATCCACCATCATACTTGGTGTAGCATTTTTTAAACCATCGAAAATATACAACATAAGCGCCATGATAGCAAAACCAAAGCCATTTGCTTTTAGCAGCGCATGTCTTTCCAAAAATCCTACACTTCTAGCAATTACGCCAAACAATAAGCAAAGAACAAAAGGACTAATTTCAACGATTGGTCCTAGCAGAGTGGAAACTAAGTAAGCCAGAAAACCAACAAAAGCTAGTCTGAAAAATTTAAAGTAATCGGTGTTATACTTTTCAGGTAATTTACTAAATAACTTTAGTTCTTCTGGCTCAGAAGCAGTTGAATTCTCCTTAACAGCGTTCTGGGCTTTTATTTCCCCACTTCTATACTTTTTGAGTAATTTACTTCCTTCCTTTTTCAACATAATTGATGTTAAAGGATACCCCGCAAAACCTTGCAACACATAGATGACAATGGCAAAAACCGCTAAGCTAGTTAATCCTGCTGCTGATGCACCTTCCGACATTATCAAAGCGGATACTAGGCCACCAACTAACGGCGGAATAGCTACGACTACCGTTTTAAATCCAAATATAAAAGTTCCAATTCCAAATAAGACGGCAATAATTCCTAGTATACCAGATAGTGCAATCAATATTGTTTTCCATTGATCCACTAATTCCTGAACAGATAACAACGTCCCCATATTTGTAATCAATAAATAAATCAACATTACCGCTACAGTCGATGGAATGCCCGCAAGTTCAACAATATCGGGCGGGAAGAACGTCCAATAACCTAGTAAAAATAGTACAGCACTGATAAAAATTGATGGTACCCAAGCTTTCGTTCGAATGGCAACAATTTCACCAACAAATAGAATAAAAATAATAATAACTAATGCTAACATCTGAGACATAAACAATCCTACCCTTTCCTGTCATAACCTACTCTATGATGTATTTTTCTAACAACTCTATTCTTAGTTGCACTTATGCAGTAAGAAAGGATTTATACTTTCTTAACTGCTAAAAAAATAAAATTATTCTATTTACATTACCATACAATAGATTTGGAGTATACAAATAACAGATTTTAATAGTTTGACTTGACTAACACTTCCTACTAGTTTAGTGTAGTTAGGAAGTTATTAACCATAAAATTTTATAATGTATATATCTTATCGCGAGAGGTTAAGGGACTGGCCCGACGACACCTCAGCAACCAGCCAAGTATGGCACGGTGCTAATTCCATTAGGTAGTTGTTTACCTGAAAGATGAGAAGAATGTTTATCCATTAGAGCCTTCTTCTTATAGAAGGCTCTTATTTTTTTAGAAAAACTCGCCATACGCCTCGTCCTTAATAGCGAATGGTGAAGTTCTTCTTATACCGGCGTTTCCTTAAAACTTTTATACTTTCCTTACGTGTTAGAAAACTTGGCTTATCGCCAAGCTTTAATGGCGAAAGCCTTAGTTGCCCTTATACTGATATCCATTAAAAATTTATACTTTCTTATTAGTATAAAAAAAATAAAAAGTCAAAGAAAGAAGGAATGAACAATGGTCCAATCACAAAAGTCTGATCAATCATTAAAACATTTGGTGGCACCGTTTCGAGGTGATCATGTCGGGAGTTTATTGCGGTCAGATCGGATTAAAGATGCTCGCACGCAAAAATTGGCTGGAGAAATTTCAGCTGAGACATTACGACTAATTGAAAATACGGAAATCACTAGGATTGTAGAAAAACAAAAAGAAGTTGGATTGCAAGCCGTTACTGATGGGGAATTCCGTAGAGCTTGGTGGCATTTTGATTTTCTCGAAGGCCTTGAAGGTGTCGAAGGTTATGAGTCTGACAGTGGCATCCAATTTCATGGCACAAAAACCAAAGCTCACGCGGTAAAAGTTACCGGCAAAATAGATTTTAAAAATCACCCAATGCTGGAACACTATAAATTCCTTCATAATATTGCAGGATCCCACACAGCAAAGATGACAATTCCAAGCCCAAACATGCTTTATTTTAGGGCAAAAATTGAAAATGAGTTGTATCAAGACCAGAATCAACTGTTCCATGACTTGACCCAAGCATACCAAAAAGCAATCCAAGCGTTCTACGATGCAGGTTGCCGTTATTTACAGCTGGATGACACAGCCTGGGCCGTATTTTTCTCTGAACAGGGAAAGGAACAAATTCAAGCGAGAGGGGAAGAACCGGAACAACTGCAACAGTTCTTCGCAAGGTCAATCAATGAGGCAATTGCTAAACGACCAAGCGATATGAAAATAACCATGCACATTTGCCGCGGCAATTTCAAATCAACATATACAGCATCTGGTGGTTACGATGCTGTGTCAGAAACATTGTTCGATGGCCTTGATGTTGACGGGCTTTTCCTGGAATATGATAACGACCGATCTGGTGGCTTTGAACCGCTTCGCTATGTTAAACGTCCTAATCTGCAGATTGTCCTAGGTTTGATCACATCTAAATTTGGTAACCTAGAAGATCCAGAACTGGTTAAGCGCAGGATTGCAGACGCATCGAACTATGTTGATTTAAATCAATTGTGTCTGAGTCCACAGTGTGGCTTCGCATCGACAGAAGAAGGTAATATATTGACGGAAGAACAACAATGGGCAAAATTAAGACATGTGTTGGAGATTTCCGATGAGGTTTGGAAATAACAAGATTAAAATTGGTTTCCTTGCAGTAAAAAAACACAGAAAAAAACCACCCGAAAACGCTCTGGTAAAAGCAAGGGTGGTTCTCACAAGTAACTTTTGGAGTAACCCTCTCGCTTCGAGCGGTAAGGTTACCAAAAGACGGTGTGTTTCAGCACACCGTCTTTTTTTATTCTATGGACGTTATAACAACACAACATATTTATTCAACATTATCATCAGTAGTAAACATTTGATAAAAATAAATACAAATTATTCACTAAGTAATAGTGAAGAGCATACTCTGCCCTTCACTTTTATTACCCTTATTTCTCACTCGGATCATATTCATCATACACAAGTCTTGTTACTTTGGTTGATTCGCCTTCCTCAATTTCAGACTGTGTTGCCTTTGCACCAAAGGAATCTTGTTCGTCAACACCTGGTGCAACAACATCGTCATTTATTTGTGGCTTCTTTTTCTTTTTGTCCATCTAATAATCCCTCCAATTATTTCTTATTTTGTCTAAAAAGGAGGAAATTATTAATCTTATTCTATCACCAGAGCAGCGATTATTTTCCGTGATCCAGACGCTTAGGATCAATAACTCTAAGTGGCCGCATCATGTCATAATCCTCATGCTCTAAAATATGACAATGCCAAACATAATCACCAGCGTACGGAACAAATTTCATAATAAGTCGTGTAATTTGTGCAGAAGGGGCCGCTACAGTGTCTTTCCAGCCCCGTTCGTTTGGTTCAGGAGCTATTGCCGAACCAGTGTATACGATTCTGCCATCCTTATTATAACTATCTAGATCAAACGGACGACGATCTAAAATTTGAAATTGAATCAAATGAATATGAATCGGGTGTGTAAATCCAGTAATATTTGTTAATGCCCAGATTTCAGTCGCTCCTAAATGAGGATTTTCCGTAACTGGATCCATCCATTTTTTATTATCTAATAGTAGTAACGGGCGCCCGTATTCGTCAGTTGAACCAGCAAGTTTTAAATTTCTAATTGCATTAATTTTATTATGCCTTAGTGAAGGAATATGGGACACCTTCTGGGGTATGTTGCTATGATCCGTTCCTGAAAGAGGCAAGTTCACGTCGAATTGCATTACCTCATCTGTTTCATCTTCAGGGCTCGCATTTGGTCCGAGATCATTTTTTAAAGTAATTGTTTTGCCACTATGCTTTGAAAAGTCAATGATTACATCAACTCGTTCTGCCGGTTCAATAGCTATTTTCTCCATTTTCACTGTTCTTTGCAGTAGTCCTCCGTCCGATCCAATTTGATAAAATGGCTGATTTGAATCAAGGGTTAATTGATATGCTCGCGTATTCGATGCGTTTAATATTCGAAAGCGATATTTCCGCGGTTCCACTTCAAAATATGGCCAAACCTTTCCGTTCACAAGTATCTTATCTCCAATAAAAAAAGGACTGATCGAAGGGTTGGGTAAATCACTTGCAGGATCATCTGGCTGCCGTGGATAAAAGAGAGAGCCATCCTTATTGAACGTTCGATCCTGAATCACAAGCGGAACCTCGTATTTTCCTTTTGGCAGGTTTAATCGCTTTTCTTGTTCATCGCGAATAATATACATCCCTGCAAGCCCTGCATACATGTTGAGTCTGGTAATACCCATAGCATGATCGTGATACCAAAGGGTCGCAGCCCGTTGCCTGTTTGGGTATTCGTAGATCTCTCTTTTGAAAAACGGTCCTACCTCTTTAAAATTTCTGGTATACCATGCCTCTGGATAGCCATCACTTTCCGGCTTAGTTTCACTTCCATGTAAATGGGTAACAGTCCGAACTTCTGGATGATGTGCCACCTCGTGTATCGACTTATCAACCGGGAGAATATGTCTCCTAGGTAGATTATTTATCCATTTAACTTGGATTGGCTCGCCCTTATTGACCTCAATCGTCGGACCTGGGAACTGGCGATTGTATCCCCATAAACGTGTTGGTCTTAAGTCCCGGTGCAGCTTCTGGGTAAACTCTTCCATCTGCACCTCATAATAAGCACCTTTTTTATTTTTCCGTTCCGACTTCAATGTGTTCATGATTGGTAACCGATCAACAAACTTTTTAAGTTTCATACTTTTGACTCCTGTCATTAGGTATTAATACAGTAGATGACAGGAGCACAATTAATGAACGGGCGGATTCACTAGTTCTATATATCTTTTTGGGAAACTCTGTGGAATAAAGCTCACTAGTTATAGTTCTCCTTATTGTTAAAACAGAAAAAGCCACTCTTAATTCAGTGAATTAATGAGCGACTTTTTAATTTAACCCTTTTTAAACCTGCTTTATCTTCCAAATCTCTGTCGCGTATTCCTTGATTGTACGGTCACTTGAGAATTTTCCTGAATAAGCGATATTCGTAACATTCATTTGCAGCCACCTTAATTTGTCGCGGTAGACTCGTTCGACATGTTCATGTGTTTCCAGATACGGTTCAAAATCCTTTAACACAAAGTAGGGGTCATTATGATATAGAATATTGTAGTAAAGATCTTTAAATTCAATTTCATCTGAGCCAAATCCTTTGTTTAGCTGATCTAAAATTGTCCGAATCCTATCATCGGTATTATAAATATCCATTGCACTATAACCGCCATGTTCATAATAATTTAATACTTCATCTGCAGTTAAACCAAAAATGAAAATATTTGCATCGCCAACTGCCTTTTTAATTTCCACATTCGCCCCATCTAATGTACCAACTGTTAATGCACCATTCATCATCAATTTCATGTTGCCGGTCCCCGATGCTTCTTTACCCGCGGTTGAAATTTGTTCACTTATATCTGTTGCCGGTATGATTCTTTCTGCAAGACTCACGTTATAGTTTTCTATAAAAACAACCTTAAGCTTATCCCGAATTGTAGAATCATTATTAACAATAGAAGCAACCTTATTAATAAGCTTAATGACTTCTTTTGCTAAATGGTAGCTTGGCGCAGCCTTTGCCCCAAAAATAAACGTACGAGGCGTTATATCCATGTTTGGATTTAATTTCAACTCGTTGTACAAATAAATAATATGAAAAACTTTAAGCAACTGCCGTTTATATTCATGGAGTCGTTTTACCTGTACATCAAAAATGGATTGGTCATCCACTACAATACCATTGCGATCATATATAAGGTCAGCTAAAATGCGTTTATTTTCATATTTCACTTGTGCAATCTTTTCTAAAAAAGCGGCATCACTTGAATACTTTACTAAACTAATCAGCTGTTTCGGACGGTGTATCCATTGTGGACCAATGACGTCTGAGATAAGTTCCGATAGTTTTGGATTTGCTTTTAATAACCAACGACGATGGGTAATCCCGTTTGTCTTATTATTAAAACGATTTGGAAAAAGTGTGTAAAAATGTTTCATTTCCTGTTTCTTTAAAATCTCGGTGTGAAGCGGTGCAACTCCATTTACGCTAAAACTTCCAACAATAGCAAGTCGGGCCATATGTACTTGCTCATCAGCAATAATCGCTAGCTCAGGAATTTCATCTCTAAGTACCTCATGGTCAAACCAAATTCCTTTACAAAATCGTTCGTTAATTTCATCAATAATCATGTAGATTCGAGGAAGCAGATACTCCATCATTCCTACTGGCCAAGTTTCAAACGCTTCACTTAACGTTGTATGATTCGTATAAGCAATTACCCTTGTCGTTATGTTCCAAGCGTTCTCCCAACTGAGATGTTCTTCATCCATTAGAATTCGCATCAATTCGGGAATCGCTAAGGTCGGGTGCGTATCATTAATTTGAATAACTGCTTTTTCAGGTAAGTATTTTAATGACCTTTGATTATTTTTTTTGTAGGCTTTTATAATAGTTTGAAGGCTAGAAGAGACAAGGAAATATTGTTGCTTTAAGCGCAGTTCTTTTCCTTCGAGCTTTGAATCATCCGGGTATAAAAATCCGGAAATTTGCTCAATGGAGTGCTGATGGTCAAGTTCTTGATAGTATTTGGAACCTTCTTCCGTTATACTATCCTGCTGATCCCCGCCTACTGGTTCCGCACTCCAAAGACGAAGCGTATTTATTACCTTGTTTTGATAGCCAACCACGGGAATATCATAAGGTACAGCCATTACTTTGTCCGTGTCTTTATGTTTAAATTCAAGATTGCCATCGTTCTTTTTGAGCATATCTACTTCACCACGAAAATGGATACAAACTGCTTCAGCCTCCCTCCTCGTTTCCCAAGGGTATAAATCCTTTAACCAATTATCTGGAAGTTCAATTTGGTTTCCGTGAATAATTCGTTGTTCAAATAAACCGTATCGATATCTTATCCCAAAACCGTGGCCTGCGTAATTAAGGGAGGCTAAAGAATCTAAAAAGCATGCCGCGAGTCTGCCTAATCCCCCGTTTCCAAGGCCTGCATCGCGCTCCTTTGCATAAATTTTTTCGGCATTTAACCCCAATTTTTGGAGTGTCTGATTTGCCACGTCAAGCATCCCGCAATTAAGTAGGTTGCTTTCAAGTAAACTTCCAACCAAAAACTCCAAAGATAAATAATAAACTTGTTTATTATTTATCTTTTCATACTTCTTATTAGTCTCGCTCCATTGTGGTATAATTTGCTCATTTACAATGGAAGCAATCGCATAATATATCTCCTTATCTTGTGCATCCTGGATAGTCTTACCTGTATTATTTTTAACCTCTTTTATAATCTTTTCAGTAAATTTTTCTACAGTTAGCTGGGACAAAACATGTTCACTCCTCATACATACTTCATAGATAATCCATCATAAAGACTTGCATAATCACGCGCCGAATCTTTCCAACTAAACTGACTTTTATTCACATTTTTACCAAGAGTTGCCCATTGAGTTGGATTGTGGTAAGTAGTTAACGAATAATGCAATACGGCTAAGAGGTCATGGGCATTGTAATTTGTAAAGCTAAATCCATTTCCTTCACCAGTAAATTCATTAAAAGAAATTACCGTATCTTTCAGTCCCCCCGTCTCCCGTACAATTGGTACTGTTTTATATTGCAGAGAGATAAGTTGAGCCAAACCACAAGGTTCAAATTTGGATGGCATGACGAAGAAGTCTGCTCCCGCATACAATTGACGCGCCATCCCTTCATCAAAGGTCAACAAGGTCACTAATTTATCTGGATAACGGTCAGCTGTTTCGGCAAAATAGCGTTCAAATTCTTGATCGCCAGTTCCGAGTATGACGAATTGAACGTCCTCCAGAAGAAACTCATCTAAGATAGCCTGGACAAGATGCAATCCTTTTTGTTCTACCAGACGGGTAATAATCGTATAAAGGGGTTTTTTACCATCAATCGGTAATCCAACTTTCTCTTGTAGCAATATCTTATTATCCCTTTTTTTAGCTCTTGAAGAGCGATAATTGACGGGGATTAACGGGTCAATCGATGGATTGTATTCCTTTGTATCAATGCCATTAAGCACCCCGACTATATCATTCGATCTTTCTAAAAGAATCGGATGAAGACCTTCACTAAAATAAGGATTGGTAATTTCTTCTGCATAGCTTGGACTAACGGTTGTGATTTTATCCGCGTGGAACAGTCCGCTTTTTAAACAATTTAGCATACCGTTCCATTCCAATCCGGCGATATGATCTTCGGGTAAATTAAAGAAATCAGCAAATGTGGTGAGTGGCATGATTCCTTGGTATTTAATATTGTGAATCGTGAATACCGTTTTTAATCCTTCGATTGGCTGACTGATTTTGGCAAGCGCCACAGCTATTCCTGCTTGCCAATCATGAGCATGTAGGATATGTGGTTTAAATTCCAGATGGGTCAATGCCTCAATGACCGCGTGACCGAAAAAGACAAACCGTTCCCCATCATCATAATACCCATATATACCTTTTCTAGTGAAATAATAGTCGTTTGCGATGAAGTAATAAAGAATATTATTATAGTTCAACGTATATATACGAGCTTCCTGATTTCGCCAACCAAACTCGACTTCAAATGAAGTATGGTACTCCATCTGATCACGCCATTTTTCCGCTATTTCATCATAAAGCGGCAGGATGACACGTACATCTACTCCTTCATTTGCTTTTAATGCTTGCGGAAGAGATCCGATTACATCTGCAAGTCCACCTGTTTTAACGAATGGTGTGCATTCCGAAGCAACAAATAATACATTTTCCATTGTGAGATCCCTCCTTTTTTCTTATAAGCCAGATCCAGCTCCAGCGCCCAGCGACTAGTGGACTTCCTTCACCTCCGTGCGATAAGTCAACATCGGTTGTTAGAAGGAAGGCCGACTAAAACGGGCTTTGCGCCCAACGTCGGCACCCCCCTATGAAGGGGCGTGTTTCCTTTTCACTTCATCACAGCATAAGATTCACTTTGACTTTCGCCTTTGTGGGCGATAAGTCAAGTTCATCTAATCTCCTGCGGAAGAATGTTCGATTAAGACCGCCGCTTTGCGCGGCAACATCGAACCACCCGTGTTGCACGGGCGCAGTCCATACGTCGCTATACGGGCGCTTGCGCTTTTGTTCCACTGATAAGAAAGTATAAATTTTTAGTGGATATCAGTATAAGGGCAACTAAGGCTTTCGCCATTAAAGCTTGGCGATAAGCCAAGTTTTCTAATCACATGACTTTTCTTTTTGCGACTACATACGGCTTTTCCGCTGAACCGATTAATTTTTGATTCGCGGTCACATGAACGTCTTTATCCAATATTACATTTTCTAAATGAACGCCTGATTCAATTGTACAACGTTGCATGATAATTGAATTTTTGATCGTTGCACCTGCTTCCACAGATACACCACGAAACAGGACGCTGTTCTCTACCTCACCATCAACGACACAGCCATTTGCAAGAATCGACCGGTTAACACTACTTTGATTTCCGTATTTTGCAGGTGGTTGATTCCCAATTTTAGTCCGAATAAATGGTTGCTTGTAAAACAGCGCCCGATAATTATCCGCCGATAACAGGTTCATATTATGTCGGAAATAACTTTCAATCGTATTGACAAAAGCACCATATCCATTATTATGATATGTCTGCACGTTTAATTCAGAGAGTTTTTCTTTAATTCCATGGATGAAAAAGTGATCTTTATGATGGGCAATACAGTCATCAACCAATTCCATTAACAGATCCTTGTTAATAATAAAAACACCTGTAAACAGTTGCGGATTCCGCTTGTCGTTCGTTATACCTTCAACCCAGCCATATTCATCTGAATCGATACGTAAACAAGTTTCATGTCCTGTATTTAACTCTTCTACCTGAGTAGAAATCAATGTAACGTCGGCATCGCGGTCAAGGTGAAACTTAAATGCATCCTGATAATCGGTATTTGTAATAAATTGACTCCCGCTGATAAGCACATGTGTTGATTTACCCCGAATAAAATAATCACGGTTATTGTGATAGAATCGTAAATCACCCTTTGAAATATCTGTCGGATCATTCCAGTCTGGAGGAAGAATAAATAAACCTCCATTTTGTCGGCCTAACCCCCAGTTTTCACCTGTCCCGAGATGATCCATTAAGGAACGATATTTAGTTGAAGTGAAAATTGCTATTTCTTCTATGTTCGAGTTCCCCATATTGGAAAGGGGAAAATCAATCAAACGATACCGTCCCGCGAAAGGTATAGATGCACCACTACGGAAATAAGTTAATTCATGAAAAAAGTGGTGCTCATGTTCCAAATTAATAAGGCCCATCATTGTCTTCATCAACACATTCCTCTCTTTTATCTAGTTTAAGCTAGTATGGATGCTAGTGATTTTTGATCGATAACAAGTGGTTCCTCCTCCTTACCAACTTGAATACAGGTTCCCTCAGGGATAGTTGTGTTGCCCATCACAATCACTCGCTCCAAAATAACGTTTTTATCTACCGTTACTCCAGGGTGTAAAATGGACTGATAAATCTCACTGTCTTGTTTGATTTCTACATTCTCAAATAACACGGAACAATTAACCGTTCCAGAAACCCAACAACCCGAGTTAATGAGTGAATGTTTTACTACCGCCGTTTCACCAAAATATTGCGGTGGGAAGTTTGATTCATTTGAATAAATTCTCCAGTTTTTATTATTTAAAGAGAGTTGCAAATCCTCGTCAAGCAAATCCATATTTGCTTCCCAGTAACTTTGAATGGTACCAACATCTTTCCAATAACCTTCGAAACGGTAAGCGAATAAACGAAGATCATCATTGACCATAGCAGGGATAATATCTTTTCCGAAATCATGACTTGAATATATATTCGCAGCATCTTCCAGCAAATAGGATTTTAAGGTACTCCATGTAAATATATAAATACCCATTGACGCTAGATCATTTTTTGGATTCTCTGGCTTCTCATCGAATTCATAAATTCTCATGTCATCCGTCGTATTAAGGATCCCAAACCGCGATGCTTCATCCCAAGGTACAGGAATTACTGAGATGGTTGCATCAGCTTTCGTTTGTTTATGGTGATGCAGAAGAGTTGAATAATCCATTTGATAGATGTGGTCACCTGAAATAACGAGTATGTATTCCGGATCATGTTGATCAATGAAATGAATGTTTTGATAGATAGCATCTGCGGTTCCAGAATACCAGTCTCCACCATCTTTTCCTGTATAAGGAGAAAGAACTGTCGCACCACCGTGCTGTCGGTTTAAATCCCATGGTCCGCCGGTTCCAATATGTTTGTTCAGTTCAAGCGGAGAATATTGGGTCATTACCCCCACCGTCTGAATGCCTGAATTAGTGCAATTACTTAATGTAAAATCAATTATCCTGTATTTCCCTCCGAAATGTACGGCTGGTTTTGCTAAGTCCTTGGTTAATGCTCCTAACCGTTTCCCTTCTCCACCAGCTAATAGCATGCCTACACATTCTTTCATTGAATAGCCTCCTCTACAGAATTTATTATTTTTTTGCGTTTAAAAATAGTAATAGCTAAAGGCGGTATTTTTATTTTTATATGTTGCGTGAGACCGTGCCATTTTTCAGGGAAACTAAAATGATCTGCCTCATTTAATTGGTCCGTTCCTCCGAAGGCTGCTGCATCTGAACTGAAAATTTCTTTATAAGTCCCTGGTTCAGGGACACCAACTTTGTAGTCATAGTAAACATTCGGTGTAAAGTTACAAATAATAATTAACTCTTCACCACTCGTACTACGCCTGCGAAAAGCAATAATGCTTTGTTCTATATTATGTGGATCAATCCATTCAAAGCCTTCCGAATTATGATCCAGTTCATAGAGTTCTGGATATGCAAGGTAAAATTGGTTTAGCGCTTTTACATAATGATAGATTGCGTGATGAAGCGGGTAGTCTAGCAGATGCCAGTCAAGTTGTTCCTGATCTTTCCATTCAGCATATTGTGCGAGTTCACCTCCCATAAATATTAATTTCTTACCGGGATGTGCCATCATATAACCGTATAACAATCTAAGATTAGCAAACTGCTGCCACTGATCCCCAGGCATTTTATCTAGCAATGATTTTTTCCCGTGGACAACTTCATCATGTGAAAGTGGGAGCAGAAAATTTTCTGAATGGGTATACATAAATGAAAAAGTAAGTAGATTATGATGCCACTTACGGTGAATGGAATCATTCTCCATATAGCTAAGCATGTCATTCATCCACCCCATATTCCATTTAAAGTTAAAACCGAGTCCCCCCTTGTACGTCGGAGCCGTCACAAGCGGTAAATCCGAACTGTCCTCAGCCATCATCAATGCACCTGGTTCATAGGAAAAAATAGCATCGTTTAATTTACGAATAAAAGCAAATGCCTCAAGATTTTCCTCTCCCGAGTAAGAGTTATAAACTTTTTCCTCGCCCTCCGATTTATCAAAATTAAGATAAAGCATACTAGCAACAGCGTCAACGCGTATCCCGTCGATATGGTATTCTTCAAACCAAAAAAGTGCATTTGAGATTAAAAAACTCTGTACCTCAGGTCGTCCAAAGTCAAAAGTTAGTGTGCCCCACGACCTTTTTTCAGCTTTACGAGGATCAGCATATTCATATAAGGCTTCCCCGTCGAACTTTCGAAGTGCAAACTCATCCTTACAAAAATGGCCTGGTACCCAGTCCATAATGACCCCAATATTATGTTTATGGCATTGGTCAACAAAATATTTGAAGTCATTACGCGGACCATAGCGAGCCGTTACTGAAAAGTACCCGGTTATTTGATAGCCCCATGACAAATCAAATGGATGTTCCGCAAGCGGAAGTAGTTCAATATGGGTAAAGCCTAACGATTTGACATATGGAATCAATTCATCAGCAAGTTCTATGTACGTATAAAAGTCCTCGGCACTTCTCGTTTCTCCAGGATTCAATTTACCCGCTTTTTTCATTTTCCAAGAACCTAAATGTACTTCATAAATCGAGATGGGTGATTTATGGGCATCAAACGTCTTCTTTTTTTCTTCCCATTCTTGATCATTCCATTCATGTAAGGAAAGTATGGGCGTAATCGATGCTGTAGCAGGACGAAGCTCAGACTGTAGTGCATATGGATCGGCTTTCAACAGCTTGTGACCATTCATCGATTTAATTTCATATTTATAAGGAATATTTTCAGGAATATCCGTAAAAAAACCTACCCACAGCCCCTCGTCGGTTATTCTCTTTAATACATGTTCACTACCATCCCATTGATTAGATTCACAAGCAACCTGGACTTCAATGGCATTTGGAGCCCAAACTGCAAATCGATAGCCCTTAATTCCTTCCCAGTTTATAGTGTGACAGCCTAATAATTTATTAGCGCGATAATTCGTTCCCTGGTGAAATAAAAATATATCCTCTTCTGAAATGTTATAATACAATGATCTGACTCCCCTCTTGCAGCCTTTATGACCAACACAATAAGTAGTGAATCTAATGACTCTATTAAGCTAGTATAAACCATTTCACAACTAAAATGTTCTGAATATTATCGACAAATTATGAAGGGATTTATCTATTTTTGTCGAAGTTTACCAAAAAACATTAGGTTTATGGTTTAAAAATTTTGTGAATAATTTTAAAAAAAGAAGTCTATGATTAACCACGAAATCAGATAGGTTTCCTAAACGGGAATATAAACATATACTATGAGCTAGGTATTGCTTATGAAATGGGGTTACTGCTTTGAAAAACAAGGTAGCATGGATAGATGATATTCGCCTTTTAACTGTAAGGCTTGAAGGTATAGATTTACTTGAAACAGAAGAAGTACCTGTAATTTATTGGAAGAAAAGAGGAAAATATTTTCCTGTTAAAATAGATAAAATTATTGATGATTCCACAGTCAGTATGACGTTTTCTGAAGAATTGCCAATGGGAGAAATCCTTGTGCTTCTTTGGGGTAAAAGAAAAATACCAGTTTACCCTAGGGCTATTGTCCGAACGGAATGGTTTGAAAACCATTATTCTGATTTGAATGCTAAGCTTGGGGCAGATTACCAAGAATCAGCAACAACATTTTCAGTCTGGGCTCCGACGGCTATCTCCGTAAAAGTATGTCTAAATCAAAAGGTATTTACGTTAAGTCGAGAAAAAAGTGGCATATGGAAAAGAAAGATAGTCGGTGAGTGGCATGGCTTCACCTACCAATATGAGGTGACCGTGAATGGAACAACGACATATGCCAACGATCCTTATGCCAAAGCTATGTTAGCCAATAGTACAAAAAGTGTCATTGTTGACCTATCCAAAACAGATCCAGCTGATTTCACCAATGTAGAAAGACCTAAACTGCAGAATTTGCAGGATGCCATTATTTACGAGTTACATGTAAGGGATGCAACGATACAAGCGAATAGTGGTGTTGTCAACAAGGGGAAATTTTCAGGTCTAGCGGAAGCGGCTACAACCACTCTAAACAGTTATTCGACTGGACTTTCCTATCTAAAGGAACTTGGTATTACCCATGTTCAACTTTTACCGATTAATGACTTCGCTCGTGTAAATGAGCTAGATTCAGATAGCGATTATAACTGGGGCTATGACCCATTATATTTTCAAGTACCAGAGGGGAGTTACTCCACCGATCCTGAAGACCCCCTGGCAAGAATTAAAGAATGTAAAGAGATGATTAAAAAGTTTCATCAGGAAGGAATCTCCGTCATCCTCGACGTCGTGTATAATCATGTATTTATTATGGAAGAATCTCCCTTTGAGAAGATTGTTCCTGGGTATTATTTCCGCTATCATACCGACGGCAGTTTAAGTAATGGAACTGGGGTAGGTAATGATCTTGCTACAGAACGTAGAATGGTGCGTAAATTCATTATAGATACAATCAATTTTTGGCTTCAAGAATATAAAGTAGATGGATTTCGCTTTGACTTAATGGGGGCAATTGATATCGAAACAATGAAGAATGTTCACGAACGTTGCAGTAAAGAAGCAGTACCGATTATGCTTTTAGGTGAAGGATGGGAGCTTCCAACAGTCTTAGCTCCTGAAGACAAGGCCACCGCTATTAACTCGCAACAACTGTCTGGGATACGGTTTTTTAATGATTATTTTCGTGATTCACTTAAAGGAAATCAATTTGATACAAACAGCGCCGGTTATGTTAACGGACTAGGTCATTTTATTGAAAGGTTGCCAAATCTAATTTCCGGTTCAGCATTAGAAACCTATGGTGAGCCCTTTGTATCTGAGGTGAATCAAACAATTAATTATGTTGAATGTCATGATAACCATACTTTATGGGATCGGCTTTCACTTACGAATGGCGATAAAAACGCATGGACCCGCAAGAAAATGCATCAACTTGCCTCAGGTATCACATTATTAAGTCAAGGTGTTCCCTTTATTCATGCTGGCCAAGAATGGTTCAGAAGTAAACAGGGAGATGAAAACAGCTATATTTCCGGTGATCAGATTAATCAGCTGGATTGGTATCAGAGAGAGTCGGAAAATGAGAATATAGTATTTATTAAATCTCTCATTGCTTTAAGGAAGAAATACAAGGTTTTCCGCCTTTCTTCAAAACAGGAAATAAGAAAAAGATTTAAAGTTTTAACCACGCCCTCCACACTCTTCGGCTTTGCGCTGCTCGGGGAGGACGAGGATCTTTCCATCTATGTTAATCCAACAGAAGAACGTCACCGTCTTCACTTACCTTCTTCAGGTAAGTGGCAGATTGCTGTAACAAATGATGCACAAAAGCAGCAAGCCATGGAGGAAGTTATTGGCGAATATACATGTATTGAATCTTATGAGTTACTTGTTTTAAGGAGGTCTATCAAGAGTTAATGCCCGATAAATGAGCGAATGTAGTGAGGAAAGGGTCCGTCATCCAGACGGACCCTTTTTCTACTATTAGTCAATCTCAGATACTTTCACAATCGCTTTCCCTAGATTTGCGCCTTTGAACAGGTCAAGAAAAGCATCAATCGTATGATCGAATCCATCTGTAATAGTTTCCTCATATTGCAATTTACCTTCTTGCACCCATCCTGCTAATGCTTCCGTGCCCTCCTTGAAGCGGGGTGCATAATCACCAACTGTGAAGCCTTTCATCAATGCGCTGGTTTTGATTAAATAGCCTTGTACGCGTCGGCCAATATCAGCCTTTTCGTTATTATAGGCAGAAATTGCTCCACAAACAGGGATGCGTGCAAATTTATTCAGAAGTGGTAATACGGCGTCACCAATTGGCCCACCAACGTTTTCATAGTACACATCAATTCCATTTGGACATGCTTTATAAAGTGCAGTTTTAACGTCCTCCGTTTTATAATTAATCGCTGCATCAAATCCTAATTCGTCTATGAGGTAGTTAATTTTCTCATCTGAACCAGCAATTCCAACTACATGAGCACCCTTAATTTTTGCGATCTGACCAACCGTTGAACCAACTGCACCTGCTGCTCCAGATACAACAACCGTTTCACCGTCTTTAGGCTGACCAATATCTAACAGTCCAAAGTAAGCAGTTAATCCTGTCATTCCTAACACACTTAAATAAGCAGACGCCGGTGCAAGAGTAGTATCAATTTTCCGAATCACGGACTCCTTTGCAACCGAATACTCCTGCCATCCTAGCATTCCCGTGACAATGTCATTTTCTTTAAAATGCGGAGACTTTGATTCAACCACTTGTGCAACAACACCACTCGAAATAACTGAATTCAGCTCAAATGGTGGTACATAAGATTTAACATCATTCATACGTCCCCTTAAATAGGGATCAACTGATATATAATTTGTTCGAACAAGCACTTCCCCTTCAGCAGGTTCACCAATGGGCACCTGGCTGAATTCAAAATCCTCTTCTACTGGCGTTCCTACTGGCCTTTTCACGAGTTTAATTTGTTTTTGCAAACTATTTCATCCTCTCTTTGGGGTCTGACCCCTTACTCTGAAAATATAACTAACTATAATACCACCACTGACCGTTTCTATCTTCTCTTTTACATGATCCTTGTAATCGTAAATATTCCAAATGAGCAAGTGTTTCACCGATGGCAAATCGTAATTCATGAATGTTTAAGTCTTTTCGAAATAGTCCTTTGCAAATGGTGCTAACCGTACCACCTTCACCAATTGCTTCAATGGTTTGTACAAGGCGCTCATCATGGTGTGCTTTGATTTCGTCAATTCGGTCATTTGCTCCGTGGAACGGCTTACCGTGTGACGGAATCACAAGATCAGCGTCCAATTTTCGAACCTTTTCCAGTGATTGCAAATAAGAGGCTAATGGGTTTTGATCTCCATGGAACCAATACGAAATATTTGGCGTAATCTTCGGTAATATGTGGTCAGTAGATAATAAAATATTTTTCTCATTACTATAAAACGTTACAAGTCCATCTGAATGACCTGGTGTGAAAATAACCTCATATTCATATTTACCAATAACGACCATTTCACCTTCCTGGAAATAATGATCTACCTTAGGATACGGTGTGACCTGAGAAACAAATTCGCTTGTGTTACTTGTCATATTCCTGCTCACGTCATTTGGTACACCAGCTAGCCTATAATTATTGGAAAGTTTATTCAAAAAGCTCTCTTGCCAAGCATTTAGTCCTGCGTCAGCGTCAACCTTTGTCATCGAAACATGTGCCCCTGTCTTTTCCTGCAAACGGCCTACATAACCAAAATGATCGGGATGATAATGCGTAACTAAAATATCTGTAACCTTTTTCCCTGCTAATTCTAATTCCCATCTCTTTATCGTTTCCTTATCATGAAGCCCAGCATCAATGATTTTCCAGCCGTCTTCACCTTCAGCAACAAAACAATTTACATGATTAAGGCGGAATGGAAGATTGAGTTTGATGAGTTTAAGTCCGAATTCTTCTAGCATTACTTTCACCTCTTATTTTTGATACTACTGTTTTTCAAAATAGTTTCTCTATCATTTATTTTCGCTTTCGCTTTTTCATAGGAGCCCTGAAGTTCTTCAACTATTTCGGCAACGGTTTGAACTTTATTGATTGATCCTACACCCTGACCTGCGCCCCAAACGTCTTTCCATGCCTTTACATTCGAGTTATTTAATTTATTAAAATTCATTTCTTCTTTTTCAAGATTGTTATGGTCTAATCCAGCCTGTTGTATACTTGGGACAAGATAATTAGCATTTACACCACTAAACGCATCGGTATAAAGAATGTCCTCACTGGATGAATCAATTATCATATTCTTATACGCTTCAACAGCTGAACTCTCTGCAGAAGTAATGAATCTCGAACCCATATAGACAAAATCCGCTCCAAGTACTTCCGCTGCAAGTATATCTTCGCCCTTTGACATCCCACCAGCCAAAACAATTGGCCCATCCCAGAATTCCTTAACCTCATGAAGGAAGGCGAATGGATTCAAAATCCCAGCATGTCCACCCGCACCACTGGCAACCAGTACTAACCCATCTGTCCCTTTTTCTATCGCCTTTTTCGCAAACTTTACCGTAATCACATCAGAGAAAACTAGACCACCATATTCATGGACAATTTTAACGACAGCGCTCGGGTCTCCAAGAGACGTGATAACAATTGGCGGTTGATATTTTTCAATTAAGTTAAGGTCTTCTTCATATCTTTTATTTGAACGGTGCGTGATATAATTGATTGCCCATGGAGCTACTTCTTTATCTGGATTCTTATTTTTAATTTCCTTTAATTCAGTGCTAATTTGTTTCATCCATTCTTCCAAAATGTCACTAGTACGAGCATTCAAGGCGGGAATCGAGCCGATGATTCCAGATGCACAGGCATTAATAATCATGTTAGGATTAGAGACCAAGAACATAGGCGCCATAATGACAGGAAGTTTCATGTTTTGTTTCAATTGCTCTACGGATTTTTTTTGCATTTATATCGAGCTCCTTTTACTAGATTACATTGAGGTCAAGTATATTAGAATATAAACTACCTATAGTAAACTATTATTTATTTTTTGACTTTAAACCCCTTCAACAGCCTTTTCATTACTTATCACACACCTTTGCTAGAAAGCGGTGCATGTTGAATTAAATTCGCAACAAATTGATTAAAATGAGCAAATCTCGAATCATTCGTCTGACCTTTGTGGTATCGGTAATAAATTTGCTGGCAAATCACGGCAAGCTTAAAGTATGCAAAAGTAAGATAAAAATGAACATTCGATACATCACGCCCACTTTTTTTCGCGTAATCTTCTAGAAATTCCTTTCGCGTGAAAAATCCTTCCTTGGTCGTTACAGACGGTTTTCCGAGTCCCTTTTTTAGTTGCTCTGGATCATCAGGTTCCATCCAATAACTTAAAGCCGCTCCAACATCTGCCAATGGATCACCTACAGTTGTCATTTCCCAATCAAACAACCCTGTCATTTCACTAAAATCCTCTGAGAACATAGCGTTATTCAACTTATAATCATAATGAATAATTGTAGGCTCTGGTGATGCAGGGATATTATCTTTGAGGCATTTCGTTAACTGATCAACACCCGTTACTTCTTCCGTCTTCGCACGTTCATACCGCTTAATCCAACCAAGCACTTGCCGTTCCATAAAACCCTCTGGCTTAGAAATGTTTACTAATTCTGTTTGATTGTAATCAACCTGGTGTAAATCTACTAATCGATCAACCATCAACTCAGAAATTTTTCTTCCTAAGGTAGAATCATACTGAATGCCCTCAGGAAACGTTGAATCTACCACAATCCCTTTTCTACGTTCCATTATAAAAAATGGGCTTCCAACAATCTGTTCGTCTGTTGAGAAAATATAAGGCTTTGGTGCCGTTGGATATAATGGATGCAAACCCGATAAAATTGTATATTCTCTTTTCATATCGTGAGCTTTCGGTGCTACGGGTCCAAGTGGCGGTCGACGCAACACTGCCTCCCACGACCCAATCCGTAGTAAGTATGTTAAATTCGAGTGGCCAGCCCCGAATTGTTCAATTTCCAATGTTCCATCAGGGACATCAACAATATTTTGTTGAACAAATTTCAGCAAAATTCCCTTATCGAGTTCCTCCCCTTTCCGAACGTTTATCGTATCGCTAAATGAAGCTTTCATTGCTTTCTCTCCCCTCACGCTGTCTACAAATATTCTTGTAACTTTGCTTTAAACAAATCTGGAAGTTCTGCAGTTTTTTGATTTGATATATCGTAATAAACGTACTTCTTGTTTCATTTTTATATAATCTTTATATAGTCGGAAGGTATATTATTACTACTACTCTGAAACTATTATGCCTATTTCATCTATTACAAAGCGTGTGCACCGCCATCAACAGCTAATATATCGCCACTTACAAAATCGGATGCCTTTGAGGCTAAAAATAAGGCCACTCCCATCATATCAGCGTCATTTCCAAGGCGATTCAATGGTGTTGCTTCTAAAATTTTCTCTTGCCCTTTTTCAAGCAGTCCCTGAGACATCTTTGTCGGGAAAAATCCAGGCGCAATTGCATTTACATTGATATTGTATTGCCCCCATTTAACCGCTAAATCCTTCGTAAACGTCATAACTGCTCCTTTACTTGTATTATAACCGATTGTGTCCATGTATCTTGGATCTGTTCCGCCAAATCCTGCGACAGAAGCCATGTTGATGATTTTCCCTTGGTTCTGTTTAATCATTATCTTCCCCGCTTCCTGACTCATTAGGAATGTTCCTGTTACATTCACATTCATCACCTTTTGCCATGCTTCGAGCGGCATCTCTGAAACAGGCGCACCCCATGTAGCTCCACTATTATTAACTAAAATGTCAATTGAACCAAAGTGTGCAACAGTTCCGTCTACAACCTTCTTTACGTCCGCTGGATTCGATACATCACATTCAAATGCCAACGAATCAACCCCTAATTCCTTCAGAGCCTCACTCATTTTTTCGCATGCTGCAAGCTTTCGCGAGCAGATGACAACATTTGCACCTGCCTCAGCAAATCCTTGGGCAATTTGTGCACCAAGTCCTCTTGCTCCACCAGTAACAATTGCTGTTTTTCCATCTAATCTGAATAAATCCATTACACTCATAGTAAATTCCTCCTGTTTAAGAATATTTACGAAGCTCTAATTTAGCTATTTGAATGCGATGTACTTCATCAGGCCCATCTGCAAGTCTAAGTGTGCGCGCATTTGCCCAATGATTAGCAAGGGTGAAATCATCACTGACTCCAGCACCGCCATGTGCTTGGATCGCCCGGTCAATCACCTTTAATGCCATATTTGGTGCAATAACTTTAATCATCGCAATTTCAGATTTGGCTTTTTTATTTCCAACTGTATCCATCATATACGCAGCTTTCAGCGTTAATAATCGTGCTTGTTCAATGTCAATTCGTGAATCGGCAATCCACTCTTGTACAACTCCTTGATCAGCTATTTTTTCACCAAAAGCAACCCTATCTTGAACGCGCTTACATAAATCCTCAAGCGCACGCTCTGCAGCACCAATCAAACGCATGCAATGATGGATTCGACCAGGTCCTAGTCTGCCTTGTGCAATAGCAAAACCTTTTCCTTCTTTCCAAATCATATTTTCAGCAGGTACTCTAACATTATCATAAATAATTTCCGCGTGACCATGTGGTGCATCATCATAGCCAAATATTGGAAGCATTCGCTCGATCGTAACACCTGGAGCATCTAATGGAACCAAGATCATTGACTGTTGTTCATGCCTTGCTGCTGCCGAATCATTTTTTCCCATTACGATTGCAATTTTACAGCGCGGGTCCCCGGCCCCAGATGACCACCATTTTCGCCCGTTGATCACATATTCGTCACCATCTTTAACAATGCGGGATTGGATATTTGTTGCATCACTTGAAGCAACATCAGGTTCTGTCATTGAAAAACATGAACGAATCTCTCCGTCAAGAAGAGGCTCAAGCCACTGTCTTTTTTGTTCATCTGACCCATAACGAGCTAGAACTTCCATGTTACCTGTATCCGGCGCACTACAGTTAAATACCTCAGGTCCAATCATAGATCGACCCATTATTTCACAAAGCGGTGCATACTCCTCGTTGGTTAAACCAGCTCCGTAATCACTATCAGGTAAAAATAAATTCCATAGCCCTCCAGCTTTTGCTTTCTGTTTCAATTCATCCATTATAGTAGGAATCGCAGTCCATCGACTTTCCTGTTGATTCAATTGTTCTTTATAAACCTTTTCATTTGGATAAACGTGATCTTCCATAAAGCTAGTAAGTTTTTTTTGTAATTCAACTACTTTTTCCGAATAAGAAAAATCCATCTTCTTTCCCCCTACACCATACTGACCTACTGGATAGTATGTTCAGAATCTTAAATTTAATTATAGCAAACTAAACCATGAATGCAACCTATTTATACCTATTTCAACAATGGAACACGGAACAGGTTTCTTATCCCACAACACCCTTGTGCTAAGTTCAATAAAAATCTGGCTTAACTGCTTACCAATTAAGTTCATAAATAAAGGGACAAGGTTACTGTCCTTGTCCCATTTGTCCCATCTAATTCTTATTTATGCCGTATCGATCCCATTTAATTGTGTTTTCTAATAGAAGTGCTAACATAATCCCTACTAGTAATCCACTGCTAAGTAGCGGACGAATAAAGCCGGGAAGCGAAACGAAATAGGTAGCTGGTAAAGTCATAATAATGATACCCACAAACAAAGGAATCGCTGACCGGTATACGTTTAATGTATTAAATTCAACTTGATTGAAAAAGCTCCATGATGAATTCAATAGTTGCAAATAAGATACAAACAATACCGCACTACCTATACTCAACGGTATTAGCGAGAAAAAGTGTCCAACTGGCGGGATAATACCCATAACGAAAAACATGAAGCCACCTAAAATTAAAGGTAATCTTTTGATAATTCCTGTCTGGCTGAGAAATCCGATTGATGATACATATGGTGCATACGGAACAAGTCCGAGCACACCCGCAATACCTGTAAAGATACCCGTAATAGTAAAGGATGAACGGTATTGTGATTTTGTGGTCTCTGCTTGATACATGCTATCTGTTCCTTTTAGCGCTCCAAACGTATTCGCTGTATTTAACAAACCAGCAAGGACAGTCGTTATAATGATACCGATATTCCATGCAGGTTCTCCAAGTGGGAACAACGCAATACCAGATGACGATGTCGATTGTTGAGTTGTTTCCTGTTGTCCAAAAGTAAGATTGAATGCAATCCATCCAATGATAATCCCGATTAATAAACCATAGCGTCTAACACTTGGTGGGGCCTTTATACTAATGACAACCACAATAGCTGCAATAATGATTGATAATAATGAAATAGATAAATCAATTTGTGCAGACTCAGCCTCATTACCGAATGGAATGCCTAGCATCCCCTTTAAAAATATCCCAATCAATTTAACTCCAAATAAAAACATAAATACACCCATAACAGCTGGGTTAAACAACTTAGCAAGGTAGGGACCAAATCCAGCCACCCCAATGATTAATGTAATAATTCCGGAAATGATAATACCAACTGTTAGACTCCCTCCGAGTACTTCTAAAGGCATACCTTGGGCGGCAGCTGTAGAACAAAGAGTCAAAATCACTCCCCACCAAAGCCCTGACTGTCCTTCCATAATCGCTCTTTTATGTCCAACTAGCGCTTGAATCATACATGCTATACCTGTGACAATAAATGAGAGTTGAAGTAGACTTGCAATTCTGTCTTGCGGAAGCTCAAAAGCTGCTCCAACTGTTATAGGTATAACAACAATATTTGTAAAAATAAAAAAGAGCCACTGTAGGCCTGATAGCCAATTACTTGATTTCAATAATTCTTTCATATCCTTCACCTATCCTTCTACCTTCAAAAAAAAACGATTTGTATAAAAGAATAAAAATCGGTTTTTTAAACTGTTACATTTGGCTTACGACTTCTCCAAATATTTGTCATAAATATTAATTTGAGCTGAAACAGTTTCATTCATTACTATTCCCATTATAGTACGGTCTTTATCCCCAACAATAAACCTATCAGTGTATCTGCCCCAGATGTATGACCTATTTTTTTCATTTCTTCAAGTGCACGTAACAGATCAGCCTTATCCGGTTTCAACATTACTTCACACATATCTATAAGATGGGTATGATACTGCTTATCAGCTGCATATAATAAATATTCACATCCAATTGGCGTTGTCCTTTTCAGTCCCTTTTCCAACAAATAGGACTTCAACTGTTTTTTAATCCGTCCACTTGTTCCTTCAAGAACCGATAACATCGCACACATACCTGTAATAAGATCATCGCCACTTGGAGTCAGCCCTAGCCCTCTTCCAATCCAAAAGTCAAAAACCTTTTCCGGAATTAGCAGTCTTTCACCCTGAGCAAGTGATTCTAGCTTTGCCATTTCCCTTACCGTTGGATGGTTACTGCCACCACCTGATGTAGGGGATGACAACAAATAATTCATGATTATTTGTTGATCCCCATCGGTTTGCACGAAACCAGTTAGCCAATTATCTTCCAGTAACTTATTTATAACGCACTCTAGATTGGTTTTCAGGACCGCTCGGTTAAATTTTCTGGGTTGAAGGAGATGATTCGTTGGCGTGGCATAGTTAAGCGAGATGGACCTTCCACCAGTGAAGATTAATGTGGGTGAGAATGTATCCCAGCTAACTTGTTGACTTCTGCTTGTTTGATGGGTTAAATCTCTTGCATCCTGTTCATTTAAGCCAATACCAAAAGGGGAAAAACCGTTTTCAATTGAACCAACATGTACAAGTCGTTCCCCAAATAGTAAATTAAAGCTAGTGTTAAAAACACTATGAACGGTTCCTTTTGGATTTTCGTGGAGGATTTGATTTATACTAGCACTCATTCCACGTGCAACTATTCTCAGCGATCCGCTATTATCGCTATAACTTTTTCCTATCTTTGAATAAACCAACTTCTTCACTCCAAACAAAGAAATCGGCTTATCGCCGATTTCTTTCAAACCAGTTTATTTATCCACATAAAACTCTAATGCTGCTTGTAATGCATCTCCACGGTTCACTTTGACACCATGATAAATTAGTGTAGCTTCAAGCGCACCAATAACTCTTAGAATATTGTTCTTACGACAGCTATAACCCATTGAACCGATTCTCCAGACCTTACCTTGCAACGGACCAAACGCACCAGCAATCTCGACACCAAACTGCTGAATCATTGTAGAACGAACACTCGCTTCATCTACACCCTCTGGTACTTTGATAATTGTTACAACAGGCATTTTGTGTTCTGCAGTACCAAATAGCTCTACACCCATCGCTTGAAGTCCAGCTACTAATGCTCCTTCGTGAAATTTGTGACGTTCAATACGGGTCTCAAGACCTTCTTCTTTAATTAAACGTAAGCTCTCACGCAATGCATATAGCATGGAGGTAGCCTCAGTATGATGGTTCAATCGATCAGATGTCCAATAATCTTGAATTTGACTTAGATCTAGATAATTACTCTGAATGCTTCGTTCATTTACAGAATCAGAAGACAATCCCCGTTCAATTTTCTTTCGTTCCAAAAGAATTTTTTCCACACGATCATTATAAGTAATTGGAGCCATGCCTGATGGACTACCGATACATTTTTGAGTACCAGCAATTACAGCGTCAATATTCCAATCGTCTGTTTTGACTTCGACTCCCCCTAATGTAGCAACAGCATCAACAACGAATAACACATCATTTTCGCGGCAAAAATTACCAAGTTCTTTTAATGGTTGTAGACGACCTGTTGACGTTTCTCCGTGAACAACTGTAACTATCTTTGGATTGACCTTTTTAATTTCTGCTTGTATTTCTTCTGGATCAAATACTTCCCCCCACTCTTTTTCCATCGTGTGTACATCAGCACCACAACGGCCGGCTATTTCAGTGAGAAGATAACCAAATCGGCCAAAGATCGGGATAAGTACTTTGTCACCTGGTTCAATTATGCTACATAATACGGCTTCAATTCCTGCACGGGAAGTCCCATTAATTGGAAACGCTCGTTGATTAGTTGTTTGGAAAGCATAACGCGAAAGATCCATCGTATCATTCATAATCGTTAAGAACTCTGGATCAAATTGTCCAATAATCGGTGTTGACATTGCCCGCAACACTCGTGGGTCAACTTCGACTGGACCTGGCGTCATAATTGTACGTAAAGATGTATTCAAATCAGTATAACTCATTATAAAATTCCCTCCTAATTATGTTTTAATAGTACCTCGTATCAATCTGATTTTCGATAATTAAGAAACTCAAATATTGTATACATAATTTCATGGAAGTTTTTTCTCATTATCTCTTTTAGTTTACCCTATTCTAACAGTAACAACTATTTTACCTTTTAAAGTCTGAAAAGTCATTGTTTAAAATAACTAAATTACGTTTTGCTTTTTGTTTACTTTTAACGTAGAATAGAGAGAATTCTTATATAAAGAGAGATGAAAAATGAAAACATTAAATGATTTATTTATTTTAGACGGAATGAAAGAATGCACTGTTTTGGCTGGCCATAGAGGTTTAACCCGAAACGTTAAATTTGTAAATATATCAGATACACCCGACGTCATCCAATTTTTAGATAAAAACCATTTACTACTTACTACCGGCTATGGTTTTCAAGATGATACACAAAGAATGTGTGATTTAATTAAGCAAATGCACGCATTAAACTGTACCGGAATAATTATCAAGGTGAATCGTTTTTTAAAAAAATTACCAGATGAAGTTAAATTACTTGCAGATGATCTTGCTTTTCCTATTATTGACTTGCCCACGGATCAGACGCTGGGGGATTTATCCCGCCATATCCTTAATTATCTAAATGACCATGAAGCCGAACAATTGTATTATGCCCTACATGTTCAAAAAGAGTTCTCAGATATGATGATAAAAGGATATAGTTTGAATTCACTTGTCGAACAATTAGGTCACTTTTTAGCACGTCCAACAATTTTATTCAATCATAGAGGAGAAAAGATGGCACAAAGTCATGATTTTCGAATGGATTCCATGAAAATTGTTGAACAGGAAATCATTCAAAAAATTAAAGAAGATTTAAATGCTGTTAGAGAAGAATCTTCATTTGAAATCCCGTCCAGGGAACATCAACTAATCACAAGTTTCCCTGTTCAATCGAAACGACAGTATCCTAGTATGCTCGTCATTGTTGACTCGTCTACGCTCCCATATCCATCTTCACAAATGGCAATCGAACAAGCAGGTAACGTTATTTCATTTACACTTATTAAAGAACAAGCCATTGATGAAAATTCAAGATTATTAAAAAATAACTTTTTTGCCGATTTAATTGAAATGAGAATACACTCCGATGAGGAAATTCTAAGTCGTGCGAACTATTATGGAATAGAAGCGAACATGGATAATATCTGTATTGTTTGTACTGTTGATGCGGAAGGCAATAATTATGAAAACCTCCAATTATACGAAAAAAAGGTTGGAGAATTGCATAATAACATTTATGATCAGCTTGAGGATGAAATAATCAACGGTAAAATGGATGCAACTTTATTTACGAAAGAAAAATATTTCGTTATGCTTCTACAATTCTCCCATTATACAGAAACAGAAATTAAAATCGTTACAGAATTTATTGAAAGATCACAAAGTAACATACAAGGTGACTATTCCGTTTCATTCGGAGTCAGTAATCCAACCCAGTCGCTTTCCGATATACCAATAGCTTACCAGGAAGCGGTAGAAGCAATCAACAATGGATATGATATGAAAATGACAGGATTCATTAACTTCTATAAAACAAAAGAAATTAAGGAATTGCTAAATGCAATTCCCAGAAAAGACTTAAAATCACTTTATGAAAATACGTTAAAGTCACTTGCTTATCCCAAAACAAAGGAAGATTTAGAATTAGTAAAAACAATCGAAACCTATCTAAATTGCCAATGTGAAATTTCGGATACGTCAAGGAAATTATATATCCACCGAAATACGGTTAAGTATCGAATTAAAAAAACGGAAGAATTGCTCAACTGTTCCTTTCAAGACCCTGTAGATTCATTGCGTGTTCGTGTTGCTTTAGTCATTGGATCGATCCTTGATGAAGATGATTGATAAATCCCAACAGCTGTAATTACTTTGCCATTTATACTGACCCTATTATATAGAGGAAAGTATAAATGGCTTTATTAAACGTTATAAAGTACAAACTTTCACTATCTAAGGTTCCTCAATTTTTCAAACCTTATCAGCCTGTCCATTGTATAAGTTGAGCAACAATGAGGGAGATAATCGATATGGATGCAAAAATAAGAAACAGCGGAAAGAAAAAACGTATCCACTTTTGATAAGGAACACCCGCAATTACTAGTGCAGCCATAAAGTATCCTGAAGTCGGATAAAGAATATGTGCAAAACCATCACCCAATTGAAAAGCAAGCACAGAAGTTTGCCTTGTGACCCCGATTAAATCTGATAAAGGAGCCATAATTGGCATTGTTACTAAGGCCTGTCCACTTCCAGAGGGAATTAGAAAATTTATTAATAATTGAACAATATACATCCCAACGGCCCCTAACATAGGTGGGAAATCAGCTACAACTGAGCCTAGGCTATGTACAACGGTATCCATTATATGACCTTGTTCCATTACAACAGCAACTGCTCTAGCTACACCAACAATAAATGCACCAACTAGTACATCTCTAAATCCTTGGTTAAAGCCCTCACTGATTTCCGTTGTATTTAATCCAGCAATTAAACCGACAACAATACCTGTAATGATAAAGAGACCTGACATTTCAACCATGAACCAACCCTGGGCAAGTACCCCGTATACTAAAATTCCAAAGAAAATAAACGTTGCTAGAATAGCGTACTTTTGTCTTGTAGTCGTAGTTTTTTCTTCTATCTGAACCTGGCTACCATGCTGATAAAGATCTCTTTTTTCATGATCATCTTCATATACGAAACTATTTAACGGATTCTTTTTAATCTTTTTCGCATAGCGCATGATAAAAAATACAGCAGCCGATACAGCTACAACAAAAATTACTAATCGGAAACCAATTCCAGAAAACACTGGTACTCCGGCAATTTTCTGGCCTAATCCAGTATTAATTGGGTTCAATACCCCAGCTGCAAAACCAACTACTGTACCACATAATGCTATAGCTGCGGCAACAATAGAGTCATAGCCTAGCGCAATCATAAGCGGCATGATGACTGGTATATAAACAAGGCTTAACTCGGGTGTACCGATAAGCGTTGCAATAACCGCAAAGACTGTTGTTAACACGGGAATAAGCATGATACTATTATGAGCAAACTTTCTGGCCAATTTATCAACCGCAATTTCAATAATCCCCGTACGTCTTAATACCATAAACATTCCACCAATTATAAACGTAAAGAAAACGACTTCCCCTGCATCAATTAGCCCCCGAGGTATTACTGTTATAAAATCCACGACGCCAACAGGTGTCTGCTCTATTTCCGTATAGGAATTCGCATCGATCGTTGTTCTTCCTTCAGGACCAGGAACTCGCTCATATTCACCCGCAGGAACAAAATACGTCGCAATCGCCGCAATAGCACTGAATAAGAACAAAATGACATAGATGTGCGGCATTTGAAACTTTTGTTTCTTTTCCTTTTCACCTTGCATAATACTTCCCCTTTCCAACAAATTACGGACAGGTTATTCATAGGTTTAATGCCCGTTTATTGGTATTATCAGGCAGCTTCTATTATCTGATATTAAATAACATTGCATGCCTATTCTGATTATGTACTAGCTTATAGGAGTACTATGGTTAAGTAAATGGTGATAACAACCTAATTTTATTAATTCATTTGTTTAACATGAATAATGAAATTTTCCATTATGTTGAAAACGAACAATCAATTATTCATTTTACACTATTTTGAAAATACTTCACCTTTAGATCAAAAAATCCCAAATCCTTATCAAAGGTTTTGGGATTTTAAATTAAATTAACTATTCGTTTCTTGTTTTTCATCAACCAAAATCTTTCCATCATTGAATACCACTTCACCACTTACAATTGTTGTTTTTACTTTCCCTTTGTAAGTTCTGCCAATATATGGTGAATGTTTATGCCGATAGAATAAGTCTTCCTTCTTAAGTTCAAAGCTTTCATTCAAATTGACAAGTGTAATATCCGCATCATATCCAGCTGCAATTGTTCCTTTATTTGCAAGTCCAAATAATTTAGCAGGATTCTCTGCAGTTAATTCAACGATTTTTTCAAGTGGAAGATCACGTTTGAAATGCCCTTCCGTTAATAAAATAGTTAAGGTCGATTGGGCTCCAGAGATTCCTCCCCAGCCTTCAAAAAAGTTATCTGTAATTATTTTCATATCTGCTGGAGCTGGTGAATGGTCTGAACCGATGACATTAATCTCACCATTTGCTAGAGCAGTCCATAATTCATCGACCTCTGCTTGATCACGTAAAGGAGGCATACATTTTGCCACGCCACCTTGTTCTTCCAAATCTTTTACTGTTAAGGACAAATAATGTGGACATGTTTCAACTGTTATATCGACACCTCTTTGTTTGGCATCATTAATAACATTTACCACTTTGCGGCTGCTTGCATGAACGATATGAAGTTTACATCCAGTTGCTTCCGCATAGGAGATGATCCTTCTAACAGCTTCAATTTCAGAAATAATAGGCCTTGATTCAACAAAATCTCTTGCAGTCGTTTTCCCTTGGGTTTGTTTTTCTTCAGCAAGCTGTTCACAAATAACAGTACTTTCTGCATGAACAGCCAAAAGTGATCCAAAGGAAGCAATCTCCTTCATTCCCTTATAAAGGGTTTCATCATCAGCATTATCAAAATCCTCAATTCCACTTGGGGACATAAAGGCTTTAAACCCAATTGCACCACTTTCGTGCATCTCCTTTAACTCGTCTGTATTTCCAGGTACGAGCCCCCCCCAGAATCTTGGATTTACGATAGATTTTTTCTTAGCAATAGCTTTTTTTAACTCTAAATTTTCTTTATTAATAACAGGAGGAGTACTATTTAACGGCATATCAAAGAATGTCGTTGCACCGCCAGCCGCCAAGCTTTTGCTGCCTGTTTCTAGTCCTTCCCACTCTGTTCTTCCTGGTTCATTAAAGTGAACATGCGAATCAATTAACCCTGGTAAAACATGGAGTCCTTCTGCATCAATTTCTTTATCCGCTTTCCCCAAGTTTCCCCTACTAGAAGATACTTCTTTTATTTTACCATCTTTGATCGCAATATCACCTTGGATGGTCGAATCCGCTTTTACAATCAAGCCATTTTTAATAATTAAATCATAAGTAGCCATTGTAATTCCTCCCCGATGTAGATTACTTGCTGTCATTTCTCGACATAAGTTTTCCTTTAGGCTCTCCTATAATGCCTTCATCCAAATCAAAAACTACATTCCCGCGCATAATCGTTTTTGTTACGCGACAATCGATTTTCCGGCCTTCGTAGGCACTGTGTTTATTTTTATAATATAGATCTTCTCTTTTCAACGTGTACGAACTATTTGGGTCTAGTAAAATAATATCAGCATCTTTTGAAACCGCAATCTCGCCTTTGTCAGGCAGGTTAAAACGTTTAGATGGCGTTGAAGCGATTAAATCAACGAATTTATGAATTGGTAATTCACGCTGCTTTACTGCTAAATCAAACATGATATCAACATTATTTTGCGCACCACTGATGCCGCCCCATGCTTCAAAAATATTGCCTTCTTTTAAATCTTCCGTACATGGTGAGTGATCGGAAGTTAACCAATCAATATTACCATCCATAAGCTCGTCCCATAGTTTTGCTTGATCCTTTGCTTTTCTTAATGGTGGTTGACACTTGGCTTTTGGACCAATTTCTTCCACGTCTTCTGCAGTCAGTGCAAAGTAGTGTGTGCATGATTCAACCGTCACGTCTACTCCTTCTGCACGTGCTCGTAAAATAGCTTGAACTGCTTCAGATGTACTAATATGCACCAAATGTAATTTACAACCCGTCTCTTTTGCGAAAAGCAATGCACGTTGCACAGCTTCTACTTCGGTGAAGATTGGGCGTGAATCGACATAATCCATTGCCGTTGTTCTGCCTTCACTTACCATTTCTTCAGCGAGTTTATCGGTAATGGTTGGGTTTTCGGCATGGATGCATAGCAATTGATCCAGTTCCGCTAATTTTTGCATACCTTTATATAAAGTATAATCATCCACATTTGTAAAATCGCCTGGAATATCACTTCCGCAATTTGAAATAAAGCATTTAAAAGCTTGTACACCAGCATCAGACAATTCCTTTAAATTGTCCAGATTACCCGGAACTAGTCCACCATAAAAAGCATAGTCAACATAGTTTTGATTCTTTGCTGCTTCCAGTTTGAGATCAAGTGCTTCTTTGTATGTTGTAGCTGGTAAAGCATTAAGAGGCATTTCCACATAACTTGTTGTACCGCCTGCTGCAAGTGCCTTAGAGCCTGTTTCAAATCCTTCCCATTCGGTACGACCAGGTTCACTTATATGAACATGTGTATCAACCATTCCTGGCATTACGTACTGCCCTTTAGCATCAATTACCTTAGTTGCATCTTCCGTAATCTGCTCAGCAATACATGTGATTTTTTCATCCTTCACCCCGATGTCGACCTTACGAACCCCGTCATGTAAGACAACATTTCCGCCTTTTATTACTAAATCATATGTCATTGTTTTTTCCCCTTTCGTCTAATTCAATCATTCATTGGTAGCTACTTTCTCGGATGATAATTTGTTAACTTTTAAAGACTCTAGCAAAGCATAAAGAATAAATGCCGATCCAATACCTACAAACCATGAAAGTTCATATAGCGGTTCAAAGAATGGTACAAAATTACCCATTAGACAAAGCACACCCGAAATAATCAGTGTTACGATAGCATTTATGTTAAATCCATTTTGGTAACTATATTTGCCATCCTTGGAATACAATTCTTCTAAATCAATTTGCGTTTTTGAAATAACAAAGTATTGAGCTAACATCACGCCGGTTATTGGTGCCAAGAGACCGCCAATGATATTTAAGAAAGTAAAGATACTTGTAGGGTTTTCCATCAGTTTCCATGGCATAATTAGAATCCCAAGAAAAGCTGCTAGTGTAGCACCCGTTTTAAAGTTGAGTAACTTCGGAAATAATGATGCTAATTGATAACCTGCCGGAACAATATTACCAGTCACATTTACAGAAAGCGTTGTTAGGCATAAGGTTAGAACCGAAATTCCAATTGCAAAAGCTCCGTCAAACCGAGCAACGACATCAAGTACGTTCCAAATAGGTGTGCCAAAAGCTATTTCGGATCCTACAATGATCGCGATACTTGCCACAGCGAATAATAGATACGTCACAATTAAACCGGCACTTTGCCCTATCGATTGCGCCTTTTGCGAATGCGAAAGTCTTGTGAAATCTGCAACACTTACCATTGGTGGTGCCCAAGCGGCTATTACCGCTACGACAGCAGCTAAAAAGACGATAATACTATTGCCATCTATTCCATCTGGAGTGTAATTCAAAATAGGTCCAATACCACCTGCTAAGTTAATGGCCCAAATCGCCATTCCACCAAATACAATATAAACGAGTGGAGAAAGGATATTTGTAAATTTACCTAGAAAGCCCATGCCGCCATATATTAATGCAACATTCAATAACCAAAATAATAAAAATGAAATTAATTCAGGTAACGATAGACCAAGAATATTCCAATCGCCACCCAATGTTAAGAAGGTCGGCCATATTTTGGCTATCAGGATCGATAAAGCTTGGCTACCTGCATAAGTTTGAAAACCAAACCACATAATTGCTGAAATTACCCCTCTTATTACGCCAGGAATCACCGCACCTTTACTACCAAACGATAAACGTAATAACATAGCAAATGGTAAACCATATTTTGTCCCAGCATGTCCATTAAGAACTAATACAGCAGCTACAATTACCGCTGCCAACATAATAGCCCAGAAAACCTGGCCAACAGACAATCCAATTGCAAAAAGACCACCAATTGCAATGTAGTTAGGGATAGTATGAACCGATCCCATCCATACCGTCGTAAAGTTTCCAATATTCCAATTTCTATCTGATTCTTTCGTTGGTAAAACGTCTTCACTAAAACCGGCTTCTTTAAGTTGTCCACGATTAATTTGTTCCAAAAGAATGCCTCCCCCTTTAAAGATGCTAGTTAGATTGTAGTAGTTCTATTGATACAGGAATAGGAGTCATTAATATATGTTTTCCGAAATAGGATTTTTAACTCAAAAACCATAATTTACACGTATTCTTTAGCAAAAGGTTTCATATTATTCCTTATGCAAAAAAATTTAAACGGACAAGCATAACTTTTTTCATTAGAATGAAGCGTTTCCAGTACCACTATACACAATGGTACAATATTTCCTTGTAATGGTCATTATATTTAGTAGACAAAACAACTTAAAATTGTTGTATGTTATGCATAGTTAGTTGCTGTTTTTTGTATAAATTGCACACTTGTTTATTCATATTAAACAAATTAAAGGAATGTCCCAAGATACTTTTGGGACACTCCTCTTGTTTGAATTTACACTTATTTCTCAAATATCGTACCCTTTTTGAACTTTGAATCTTTAAACGCAAACTTCATCAGAAGGAAATATGCAATACCTCCTACAACAAAACCTACAATCCATGCTAAGTCCACTTCTATAAAGGCCGCACCAGCACCAATAAGTAATGCAAGTATCGCGCTTGGATTATATCCAGCAAATGGACCGTCCTTTTTATACATAGCTGCAATATTTACTTTTTGTTTCCTTAATATATAATATTCAACTAATAAAATAGAAACAATCGGGCCTAAGAATGCGGAATATACAAGAATGAATAAGCCAAGACCCTCTGCGTTAGATTCCTGTACAAGCAACCAAGGGAATGAACCTATTGCAAGAATTCCAGTTAACGTAACGGCTGGTTTATATTTCAATTTTGTTAGTGATGTAATAACATAAGTCGGTGGAATTATGTTGGCAACCATGTTTACTGCAACTGCCCCTACTACAATAAATGCTGATATAAATATTGAAATGGCAGGACTATCTATTACTACTGGGATTGCTTTTGCAGGGTTAGTTATTCCTGTTGCAGAAGCAAGCATTACACCAATTGAAATTACGGAACCGTATGCGACAAGAATGGAAAAAAAGTACAATAACCCGCGCTTTTTGTCGCTCATTCCAGTTTTGAGTTCTCTTGAATAGTCGGCTGCACTTAGGAAGATAGCCGCATAATTCCCCATAAACACCATGACGAATCCAAAGAATGGCAAGCCCCATGAACCTTCTGCTTGTACCCAATTTTCTGTAATAACATCCCTATGAGATGTTAGAAGTACAACAAAGACGTAGATAAGTGCTAGCATAATAACTACAGACACAAGCGTTTCCACCCACTTAACCGCATGGAAGCCATACAGCGAAAGTACTATTTGTACTGCCTGAAGTATTAGAAAACAAATAAAGATATTATTAAAGGCACCATCTGTTACAATCTTCATAATTTCATTCAGGGCCGTACCACCTATCCAGCTTTGGAAACCATACCAAACGATAGCGGGTATACCACGCATTAGTGATGATATTATCGATCCTTTCTCTCCAAAAGACATTCTAAGCTGTACAACGTATGGTATACCTGATTTGTATCCTAGCCTATCATTTAAAGTGAAAATTGTTGTAATAATCAATATAGCTAAGAGAGCTGCAGCAAATGTCTGAACCATATTTAGTGTTGCAATTCCAGCTACCACTATACTAGCTCCAAGCGTCATATTTCCTAAATTAACGCCATCTCCAAGCCACATAAACATATAGGTTACCGAGCTTACAGTTCTATCTTTATCGGTCTTCGGCTTTAGTGACTCATCCACACCTGTGATATGGTCTATCTGCGCCTCTTCTGTAACATGTTCTTCTGATTTTGTAGACATTATAATTCAACTCCTCTTTTGGTTAGGATTTACCAATATAAGATTTGCATCCCATGAGATCGCAATTTATCCTTTGCCATTCTAAATTATTTGTAACTAGACCACCTTAGAAAGAATAATCCGTTCCATACCCCTGCCTTGAAGCGCTTTCAATACTTCTGAAGAAATTATACCCTATTTTTTCAATCAGGTCTTCATACCTATTGGACAAAATAAATAAAAATGGTTGTATAGCCTGCATAAGACTTTCGCAACACTTGAACGCAATGCACATTATATTGTTTATTTTGCACAAAATAAAACATCAAATGTAAACAACCCGATAAATAGAAAAAAAGCCACAAATGCAAACGATGCATTAGTGGCTTCTCACTTAAAATTCTACTGTTATTTTGCAAAAGGATCTTTATTGTTATAGGCATTATTATGAACTTTATCCGAAATTAGATAGTTGTAAACATCATCAACAATTTCGATCCCTTGTTCACTGTATTTCTTCTCTCTTTCAGCACTTCGTTGACCAGGGTAGGAAACATGATCAAATCCGGATGCTGGTTTAATGTTATTTAAATCAGCCATTGTTTTCGCAATATTTTTTTTGAATTCGTTCAGGTTCGTAAAGTATTCTGGGTTGATAACAATATGAAGTTGCCCAAGATTCCTACCTTCACTTAAATCATGATACATGGAAGACACTTTATTCCCAAATGGAAGGCCTAACAAAATGCCTGATAAAACATCAACCATCATCATTAATCCATATCCCTTTGGACCTGCTATTGGTGTTAATGACTTAACGTCAAATGGATTTGTTGTTGGTTCCCCGTTTTCGTCTACTGCCCAATCATCTGGAATTTCTTCCTCTTTAGAACGTGCATGGAGTATCTTTCCCCAGGCTTGGACCGTTGTAGCCATATCAAAAGTAATAAATTCATTATTTTCCCCTGGTGCAGAAAAAGCGATTGGATTTGTTCCATAATAGGATTCGGCTCCACCAAAAGGGACTACCATTGGGTCTGACTGGCAAACGGAAAGGCCGATAAGATTTTCTTTAGCTGCCTGTTGTACGAAGTATGATAGAGAACCACTATGACTGATTCTTTTCACTCCTACAACGGCCACTCCATTTTCCTTGGCCATTTTAATAGCCTCATCCATTGCAAGTTTAGCTGCCACGTGTCCAGCGCCATTATCACCGTCAAATACAGCGGAACTCGGTCCTGTTTTATCAAATTGAAAATTCGGGTGGGCATTTATTCCTCCATTTGCAATTCTTTCCGCATAGTACTCGACACGCATTGCACCATGTGAATGAACGCCTCGTGCATCTGCATGAACCAACACATCTGCTACGCCATTAGCGTGCTCTTCCGTCAAACCCGCTTTTTGAATTTTGTTTTTCATCAATGTTTTCAATTCTTCTTTAGATATTCTCATAGAGCAACACCTCTCATTCCCAACTTTTTATGGCAAAATTCCATCCTGTTTTTTGTTTTTTTCATGTCTGGCTCCAGCGCCCAGCGACTAGTGGACTTCCCTCACCTCCGTACGATAAGTCAACATCGGTTCGCTTACGCTTACCGTGTTTCCTTTATCTCCTACAGTTCAGTCCAGTCCATACGTCGCTTAACGGGCGCTTGCGCTTTTCTTATTTATTCATCAAATGGATCGTTGTGATCATAGGAATTGTTGTGGATAACATCTGAAACTAGGTATTGATAAATGTCATCAACAATTTCGATACCATTTTCCTCATATTCCTTTTCTATTTTCTCCAAATTTTGTCCTGGATAGAAAACTTGATCAAATCCTGAGGCAGGCTTAATTGCATTTAAATCGCTCATTGTGTTTGAAATATTTTGTTTAAAACTGTTTATGCTTGAAAACTTTTCCGGATTAATGACAAGATGTAACTGCCCTAAATTCCGTCCTTCACTTAAATCATGATACATAGAAGATACTTTGTTTCCAAAGGGTAGGCCGAGTAGGATTCCTGACAAAACATCTACCATCATACCGAGTCCATATCCTTTTGGTCCGGCAATAGGTAAAAGCGCATGTACTTTTAATGGATCTGTTGTTGGCTCACCATTCACATCTACTGCCCATGTGTCTGGAATGGGCTGATTTTTAGATCGTGCATGAAGGATTTTACCCCATGCCTGGACAGTTGTCGCCATATCAAAGCTGATTAATTTACCGTCGTTGCCAGGTGCTGCGAATGCAAGTGGGTTTGTTCCATAATAAGACTCAGCCCCACCAAACGGAACAACCATAGGGTCGGATTGACAAACGGAAAAACCGATAAGATCTTGTTTTGCAGCATGCTCCGTAAAGTAAGAAAGTGCGCCACTATGACTCATCTTCTTCACACCTATAATCGCTACACCATTTTCCTTGGCCATCTTAATCGCTTCGTCCATTGCGAATTTTGCTGCAACATGTCCGGCCCCATTGTCGGCATGAAAAATAGCAGAACTAGGGCCCGTTTTTTCAAGGTTAAAGTTAGGATCAGCGTTGATTCCTCCCTTAGCTATCCTTTCTGCATAGTATTCCACCCGCATTGCTCCATGGGAATGGATTCCTTTTGCATCTGCAAAAACAAGGACTTCAGAAACAATCTCCGCATGTTCTTCAGTCAAACCAGCCTTGTTTAATTTATTTTTAATTAGACCTTTCAAGTCTTGATTAGATACTCTCACTATAAAACACCTCTTAATCTTATATAGTACACACTTATCCTGAAGGGATGCAGACTCCAGAATAAAGTGAATCTTCCCTCAGTAGAGTTTTTCATACTTCCCACTGAACGTTGTTGTCTAGTAGAACCTTTACGGACAGATGATTCCTTACTTTATTGGTTGGGCTCTTAGATGCTTGAGGAGACCATACTGGGCCGTTATTTGTATATGCAAAAGTAATGGTAAAAAGCAAAAATGCCTTTTACCATTTCATCATTCTTTATAGAGACGCGTCTCGGTTGCAATCCTTTGAATAAACGTAAGACAATTTTTCTCTGCCTACCGCATACGCAGCTTGCAAGCAATACGTGCCCATGAAAATATAATCGTCTTTTTTCACTGGAATCCATTCGTTATCTAAGTTATACATTCCTTCTCCAGACAATAAATAAGCACCATGTTGTTGATAATGTGTTTCTACAAATGGATGGCTTGCTGCTGGATCAAAAGTAAGTATATGGAAATTCATATCAAACGCAATATCGGTTGGAAGTAGATCTTGAATATGAACATTTTCCATATCGTCATAAATAACGTCCTCATTGTCGTTTGAGTTTCCAGCATGAACCCATGGAGTGTGACCTTCCAAAGGAATATGCTTCTGTTTATAAAGGAACAGTTTGGAATCCGTATCAAGCTGATTTTCCAAATACATGGTTACGGATGGAGGACAGTATAAATAGCCGCCTTGTTCAAGAACAAATTCTTCATCGTCAGCTTTAGCTTTTACCTTTCCTTCTAAAACATACACAAATGTTTCAACGTCTTCTTGACCACCAAAACCTTTTTCGTTTTTACCATCTTTATGAAAGGTTACGACGTAATCAACAAAGCTTGCACCTGTTTTAGGTGATGATAATATGCTCATTGACGCGTTTTCAAATCCTGGCACAATATTATTTACTAAACCTTCTGGTGGTAAAATAGCATATTTACCAGGCTTAATTACCGCTCTACTTGTTAAAATATCATTTGGATAACCCATTAGCAATCGCTCCTTCTCTTTTTATATTGCGTACTACTTAGAGATTATTGTTCCACTTTCGCCACGAATAGAATCATCTACTTTTTCCAATGAACAGATAATTGACGTACCTGTTTTTCTAGCAAATTTAAGTGCAGATTCTACTTTTGGACCCATGCTGCCTTTACTAAATTGACCTTCTTCTACATAATTCTCAAGTTCTTCAACAGAAATCTTCTCTAGTGCCTTTTGGTTCGGTTTACCAAAGTTTACAAATACATGATCAACATCTGTTAAAATCATGAATACGTCTGCATCTACGTCTTCAGCCAGTTTATAGCCACTGCGGTCTTTATCAATAACCGCTTCAATACCCTCGTAGGTACCATTTTCACCCTTAATTACTGGGATACCGCCACCGCCGCTAGCAACAACTACATTTCCTGCATCAGCAAGTGTTCGAACTGTTTTGGCTTCCAAGATATTAATTGGTTGTGGTGATGGTACAACACGACGCCAGCCACGATTTGAATCTTCTTTCATATCCCATTTCTTTTCAGACATAAGTGCTTTCGCCTCTTCTTCTGAATAAAATGTACCGATTGGTTTTGATGGATCATTAAAATCCGGATCATCTTTAGAAACTTCAACACGTGTTAAAAGGTTTGCAACAGGAACATCCATACCAAGTGCCTTTAATTCACTTTCCAAACACTGGACCATCATATACCCGATGAAACCTTGTGATTCACCATTTAATACATCTAAAGGCATGGCAGGAACAACATCTTTGGCTTCTTCGTTTTGACGAAGAATATTTCCAACTTGTGGTCCATTACCATGTGTAACAACAACTTTGTAGCCTTCTTTGACTAATTTAGCTAAGAACTTACTACTTGTTCTAACATTATTTAATTGATTTTCATACGTACCTTCTTGGTTCGGCTGCAAAATAGCGTTTCCGCCTAGTGCAACAACAATTGTTTTACTCATTAATAAACCTCTTTCTGTCTGCTACTTGTTGAATAATAGAAAAACAGAGATATGCGACAACCTATCATTATGTCGCACACCACTGAAAAAATTTTTAAAGAATTTTGTCTAGCTAAAGCACGTCGCTAAACGGACGCTCGCACTTTTCTTACACTGATAAGAAAGTATAAATTTTAGTAGATATCAGTATAAGGGCAACTAAGGCTTTCGCCATTAAAGCTTGGCGATAAGCCAAGTTTTCTAAAATTATTCAGCTGTTACGCCATACTTTTCAGCAAGAGCTTCTAATGCTTGTTCGAAACATCCTAATGGTACACGAACAGTTCCAGCACCGATTTGGCCAACTCCAGCTGTTTTATGAGCGATACCAGTGTTAATAACTGGAGTGATACCTGTTTCAACAACTTTACGGATATCAATGCCTAGGCAAGCACCTTGGAAATCCCATGTTGGAATAGCAAGGTTCGGGTTGTTGGCAATACAGATTTCACGCATCTCATCACTTGTTTGAACCGCATCACCGAAACCACCTGTACCAACGAAGCGAGTAACACCAGGTGCTGCAATCATAGCCATTCCACCGACACCGTATGTTTCTGTAATTGCGCTGTCTCCCATATCAGGGTTAGCGTCATCAGCACTGTAACCACTAAAGTACAAGCCATCAGGCGTATTAACTGGGGCCGTAAACCACCTGTCGCCTAAACCACTCACTTTAATGCCAAATTCATAGCCATTACGTGATAGAGCTGTAACGATACTGCCTTCTTCTACAACTGCAGCAGAATCCATCACGACTTTAGATGTTGCCATCATAATGTTCAAGAAGAATTGATCTGTATCCGCTAAGAATTTGACAACTTCTTGCAATTCTTTTTCTGGTAAACCAGCAGTTAAGAGATACGGTACAATGTCTTTCAAGAATAAAGCAGATGCCGCGATATTACGTTGGTGAAATTCGTCACCCATTGTAATTGCTTTTGCAACAGTAACGTTAACATTCATGCCACCATCAATTTGTTTAAGTGCCTTTGATAATGCAGGCCCTAAAACATCTTTAATCCATTTTAAGCGATTCACAACTTCATCACTATATGCTCCAAAACGTAGTACCGCACCGATACCTTCGTTTAAGTTACAATAAGCGCGTTTATCATTTACTTTATTTTCAACTACTACGACTGGCATATTAGCAGATGTAATACCGCCCATTGGCCCAACAGCATCAACGGAATGACATGGAATAAATTTAACTTCTCCTGCTTCAAGCATTTTCTTCGCGTCGTCCTCGTTATCAGCCCAGCCTTCAAACAAACTTGCACCAATACATGAACCTTGCATTGGGTCTGTCATATTCTCCCACTTCATTGGCGGGCCAGAATGTAGCAAGACCTTCCCGTTCAACTCCGAAATAACACTTTTCGCTGGAACTACATCTAATAAAAACGGTTGTGATTCTAGTACGTGTTGAATAACTCCTTGGTTTGCTTCATCGATTGATTGATAATTCATATTAATCCTCCTATTTCGTTCAAGCTTATTTAAGCTTCTCCAAAATTTTAGCTAAACGTTTATTTCCACCGGCAATTGGCGCCCATTGGTATTGAACAACCTCTCCACCATGCTCTAGCACAGCTTCTGAAAAGCTTTTTAGTCCAACATTAATCACGCGAGGTTTACTGGCAATTAGTTCAGCAACTTTGTCATTCTCATTCGATTGTTGGTCTACGTTAGTTGCTATAGTTTTTTCGCCTTTTACGTATTTCACAATTTCAGCAGCCAGTTTTGTCGCTTGTGCATTGCTTTCTGTGACGATAATACCAGCAGCTTCCAATTTATCCACTTGATCTTGATAGACTTGTGGGTCATCTGCAGTACCCGTAACTGATGCAATTGCGACAAATGTTTTACCGACTTTTGCTGCTTCTTCTTTTGCTTCTTGTACAACTGGTGCAAATACCCCAGCCATATCTTCATGTGCGCCATATCCAATTACGTTATCAAGTAGAATAACTGCGGTTTCAGGGTCTTTTGCAGCTTCTTCCACTTTTTCAATGCGTAACGTTGGGTCAATCATTGGATGTGCTCGGCCTTGTGTATATTGATCATCGCCCAAGTCAATCACTTCATGTCCTTCAACGTGAAGCATCATTCCTTCTGTATGTTTACCAGTCGTATCTAGGTCAAGAGCATCTTCTAAAATCATTGCTGTTTCATATGCTAATGTACCACCACAGAAATAACCTTTTACATATTGTTGCTTCGTTTCTTTCATCTTGTTTAAGTCATCTTGATTGTCAGCAATAATGCGATCAGCTGATGCTTTATTCCCTTTTGAAAGTTCCAATGCCTTAAGAGCAGTATCTTCCAAAGTCCACGTATAGTGAACATTATCATGTGCAGCTTTTGGCTTATCCCCAATAAAGACTGCTACAACCGGTTTCGATAACGTTTTGAAAACATTGACAACCTTTTCCCGTACTTCAGGAGCTGGTGGCTTCGAAATGTAAACAATAATATCTGTTTCAGCATCTTGATCAAGTACCTGCAATCCGCGAATAGTCGTAATTGCACCAATTTCAGATGATAAATCACGGCCACCCGTACCGATAGCGTGTGACACACCGCCATCATTTCTACCAATAATTGTAGATACTTCTTGGATACCTGTACCAGACGCTCCAACAATACCAATATTCCCTTTATCTACAACGTTGGCAAAAGCCATTGGAACACCGTCAAGAATTCCAGTACCACAGTCAGGACCCATTACAATCAGGCCTTTTTCTTGTGCTCGTTGTTTTAATTGCAATTCATCCGATACACTCACATTATCACTAAACATGAACACATTTAAATCGCGGTCTAGTGCTTTATTTGCTTCTGCTGCGGCATGTTCACCAGCAACTGAGATCATTGCTACATCAGCATTCGGCAACTTATTTCCAGCCATTTCCCATGTGCGAACAACGGAAATCGAACTTTGTTGTGATTCCGATGATTGGTTTGATAAATATTCGTCTGTTTCTTCAACCACCTTATCAACAATGCCTTCATCGTCTGAGTTAACTACGATACAAAGGTCACTAGGACTAGCATCCTCAAGCTCATCTGTGTACAAACCAGATCCCTTAAAGATGTCTTTGTTAGCTGGCGTTCCCATCATAACTTGTATCTGATTGACACCATCTATAGCAGATAAGTGATTTGTTAATAACATCAGGCTAACTGAATCCTGAAATAAGTTCTTTTTAATCACAGTATATAACACTTCGTCACACTCCAAACTTTATTGTATTTTTAGCAAACTTGGGTTATCGCCAAGCTTTAATGGCGAAAGCCTTAGTTGCACTTATACTGATATCCATTGGAAATTTATATTTTCTTATCAGTGGATCAGAAATTTACGCTTTATAACCCAATTCATACAACGCACAAATCAGCGCATTTACGCCTTCAGCAAGTTGTTTTGGGTTAGTATACTCATTTGGTGAGTGGCTAATTCCTTTATGACTTGGAACAAAAATCATGGCAGTCGGAATCACTGGTGCAATATTTTGCGAGTCATGCCCAGCTCCACTATGCATCATTTTATAATTCAAGTCATTTTTGTCACATTGTTCTTGCAACACTTTAACAACATCTGGATCCATTGGTACTGGATCAGCATCCATCCATAAATCAATATCAATTTGAACACCAAGATTTCCGGCTATTTCACGTAATTTCACTTCCACTTGATCTGCGAATTCCACTAGTGCACCTTTTTCTGTGTGTCTGATATCCATCGTAAATGTAGCTTTACCTGGAACGACATTAACTGTATTTGGTTCAAGAATAATCTTTCCAACAGTCGCTACTAACGGATCACCTTCAGCTACAGCCGCATCATTAATCGCACATACCATGCGAGATACAGCATTAGCCGCGTCTTTACGGTATCCCATTGGTGTTGTACCTGCATGGTTAGCCTCTCCTTGCACCGTAACAGTGTAGCGTCGCTGGCCAACAATATGTTGCACGATCCCTACATCCTTCTTTTCCACTTCCAATACGTTCCCTTGTTCAACATGAAGTTCAATAAACGTTTTCAAATCATCGCGAACCTGTTCCGGATTTTGTCTATAATCGAAACCAGCTTGATGAATCGCATCGTCAAACGGAATGCCTTCAAAGTCTTTTATTCCTTTGACATCTTCGTTCTTCGCTTGGCCGACAATGTTTTTCGAACCCCAGAAAGAATATGGAAAACGGCTTCCTTCTTCCTCGGCCATCGATACAACTTCAATATTGCGAAGTGGTGCACCATAGTTTTCTTTTAAATATTTTAAAGCTAGGAAACCAGCAATAATACCGTATTGACCGTCATAAAGACCACCATTTTTTACCGTATCGACGTGGGAACCAGTTAAGATTGTTTCATCTTTTTTGGTTGTTCCTTCCAACCGACCGAACAAGTTTCCAACTTCATCAAATTGAACAGCAAGCCCCTCGTCTTTAAAAAGTTGTTCTAGCGATTTCTGTGCTTCAATCCATTCCTTGCTGTATAACAATCTTGAAACCCCACCCTCGGGGTCTTTGCCAAATTCACCCAACCAATTGAGTTTTTCTTGGACTTCATTCTCTAGATTTGAAACTATTTTAGGATCCATACTATTCTTCCTTTCTATTCCCTAATAAAAGGCATAAAACGGATCATATAAACAAAATCGTCATATGATATATCTTTTTTATTATGAAATTATTAGTAAAAAAATATGCTCTTGTAGTCAAAGGATGGTTGTTTTTAATCAATTTTCCACCCATAATTATATCCAATTATAGCCTTAAAGTAATTGTTTGATTTGAACAAATTTATTATTTGTTTTTAGATATGTTGAACAACAATTAACTTTTATGTAAAGTGCCAAAAGGACTAGTCAATAGTTATTATTTCGTATGGACCAAATTTAATACAAAAATCTTATGTACTAGACTAGTTATTTATAAATAGTTATACTGTTTTTGTTTGATAAAATTAAAAAAGTGAGTGATTTGGTAATGGAAACAACATTTATATATAAGACCACTAATAATTGTGAAATTAAGGGTGATTTTTATCCTATTAATGAGGAAAACTCTCCCCTTATTGTTTATATTCACGGTGGTGGTTTAGTTTGGGGAAGTAGAAATGACATCAATCAAGAGCAAATCTCGTTATATAATCAAGCGGGATTTAGTGTTTGTTCAATCGATTATCGGCTGGCACCAGAAACAAAATTACCAGAAATTACGGAAGACATTCAAGATGCCCTCATTTGGTTAAAAGAAAAAGGGAGAGAAAAATTCGACATTGATCCTGAAAGAATAGCGATAATCGGCAGTTCAGCCGGGGCTTATCTCGCTCTAATGTCTGGTACTTTCCGAATTAAACCGAAAGCAATTGTTTCTTTCTATGGATACGGAGATATTTTAGGGGACTGGTACACAAAACCTTCACCACATTTCGCTAAAATGACCAAGGTACCTGAAGCGTTAGCTCGCCAATTGATTCAAAATAAACCAATATCAGAAGCACCAATCGAAAGGCGTTACGCTATTTATTTATATTGCCGCCAACAAGGTAAATGGATTAATTATGTATCAGCATTAAACCCTGCGACAAATACCCAAAAATTACATCCCTATTGTCCGGTTCAAAACATTGATTCAAATTATCCAGCAACATTGCTTTTACATGGAGATGCGGACAAGGACGTACCCTATGAAGAATCTGTAAAAATGGGGCAAGCCCTCGAAAAATTTAACGTCAAGCAACAATTGATTACCATTCCAAATGGTGAGCATACATTCGATCAGGATATGCAAAACCCAGTGGTTATCCAAGCATTTGATCAGGTAATCACCTTTTTAAAAACTAATTTATAGAAAAAATTCAGGCGCCTGGTCAGGAATGACACATAGAAAAAGGTTATTGATCAATTCGCGTACTTGATCAATAACCTTTTTTCACTACTGACACAAAACAAAATTAATAATTGAAGAAAAACACAAATTTTAGGAATAAAAAAAACCTTTTTTATTCACTATGTAACAATAGACCTGAATATAAAGTAAACGCTTTCACTAGAATAAATATCGCCTAAAATTACTGACCCCTACATAAGTTATAATTTAACTTTTGCCTTCACTGACTGGGGTAGACAGGTTTAGAACAGCTGTTAAATCTCGGGAATACCTTTCAATATGGCTATCATGGCTATGAAGAAACGGATAGTGAGGTGTCGCAATCAAGTATCCCTCATATGGTATATCTTTTAGAGCTTTCATCATAGCAGGCCAATTGGTATCCCCTTCAAGAATAGAGACAAATTCACCCATATGCTCCCGGTAATCTTTCACATGCATTGCTACGATACGATCTCCTAATAATTTAATGAAATGTTCCGGATAACCCGTAGCAAGCGCATTCCCGTTATCAAAATAAGCCTGTACAGAAGAGTGATTAATTTCATTTAAAAAGCCTGTGTACTCACGGGGACTGGGTAGAAATTTGTTACATACATTCTCAATCCCGATTGTTACACCAGCCTCAGATGCTACGTCTCCCAAGCGAGACAATGATTCCACTGCCAATTCGTATGCAGCATCATAAGAAATATCCACAGCCGCTACACCGGGAACAACTTGAATGACATCAACGCCCATTGCTTCAGCTAACTCAATCATCCGAAACCCTATATCTTCACCATTTTTGCGTAATCTTGCATCTCCCGAAGAGAGTGGATAAAAATTAAACAATCCAGTTGATAAACTTGCTATTTCTAAATCATGGCTTTCCACAAGTCTTGCTAATCTTTTTGCTTCCACTATAGATGTTTCATGTGTAAGTTCCCCACCCTGCTCGCGAAAATTTAGTTCAACACCCTCAAAACCTGCTTCTTTTGTCGCCTTAAGAAACTTTACCGTATCCCAATTAGGAATGAAATTTGCATCACTTAGCCCTTTTTTCATAAAAGCACCTCCACTTAATTTTTATTCAAGTTTGAATTCATGATGCATGCTTTCTTGTTGTTACTACAAAAGACATGTTTGACTTCGGTGAACTTTCTGTCAATAACATTTTTAATTGTTATATAACAATATAACATTTTAAATAATAAGTAAATAGATAATTGATGATTGATTAAATGGAACTTACAGAAACATAGGAAATCTAAAGGTTGCAGAAGAACTTTATAATTTTATTAATAATGAAGCATTTCCTAGCGCCGAATCTGTACTAGAGCAGTTCTGGGAGGATTTTGAAAAAATTATTAAAGGTCTGACACTAGAAAACAAAGAAATAATAGCGCAACAAAAAAAACTTCAACTTAAAATTTGTGTTAGCCAGTTCCAGCTTTTTTTAGATAATAAAAAAGCACCGCAATTTGCGATGCAATTAAGTATATATATTTTTACTATTATTTTTAAGTGTATATTAGAAACGGAACCCGTTATTAGTTTTTAAGCCCGCTTTTTAATCACATTATTTAATATCCGCCATGCCAGGTCGAGAGTTTTTAATGAAAAAGGATAACACAAGACCAATAATAGCAAAAATTCCAGCAACGATAAATGATACATTCACACCATGAACAAGTCCGTCGATGCCTTGATCAGGTAGCTTATTATTTGTCATAACTGTTACTAGCAAGGCAGTTCCAACTGCCCCTGCTACTTGTCGCATTGTATTGTTCATTGCTGTACCGTGTGGAATTAAATCGTTTGACAGTTGGTTCAATCCTGCTGTTGTTACAGGCATCATAACCATTGCAACCCCAAGCATCCTTACAGCATTAACAACTGACAAATACATAAATGTTGTCTCCGCAGAGAGGTTAGTAAACATAAATGTTGTTACTGTTACAATCGCTAATCCAATAATTGCTAGCCATCTAGCACCAAATTTATCAAATAATCTTCCCGTAACAGGATTCATAATTCCCATTAACAGTGCACCAGGCAATAGCATTAATCCTGATTCCAGTGCAGAAAAACCTAGCATATTTTGCATGAGTAACGGTAAAATAACTGATGCTCCAATCATAGCAATAAATACCACCATACCGAGAATTGTCGTTAATGTGAATATTTTATTTTTAAACACCTTAAATTCAAGTATTGGTTCTTCTAGTTTCAACTGTCTAAATATAAACCAAGCTAAGGTTACTGCACCAATAATCATTGAGATGATTACTTGTCCACTAGCCCAACCACTACCACCAGCGGTACTAAAACCATATAACAATCCGCCAAACCCTAAGGAAGATAAGATAATGGATAAGATATCAAGCTTTGGAAACGTTTGTTTTGTAACGTTCCTAAGAATGAAGTAAGCAATGACAATATCAATGATAATGATTGGTAAGATTACATAAAATAAGCTTCTCCACGGAAAGTGTTCCACCAAATAACCAGATAAAGTTGGACCTATCGCTGGAGCAAAAGAAATAACTAATCCAAACATCCCCATCGCCGTTCCCCGTTTTTCAATAGGAAAAATAAGGAACAGTATTGTTTGCATTAGTGGCATGATAATACCTGCACCAGCAGCTTGGAGGATTCTCCCTATCATTAAGATAGTAAAATTCGGTGCTACTGAACAGATTGCTGTTCCAACGGCAAAAACACCCATTGCTGTTAGAAATAATCCTCTTGTCGTAAAGCGTCCAATCAAAAATGCAGTAATAGGAATCATAATACCGTTAACGAGCATAAAAATAGACTGCAACCACTGCGCTACGTTTGCATCCAAATTCAAATCACTCATAATGTGAGGCAAAGCAGTAGCCAAAAGTGTTTGATTTAAAATAGCAACAAAAGCCCCCGAGATCAATACAATCATAATCGGCCATTTATTGAATCCGGGTTCTTCTGGTCCCGGTGAATGTCTTTCAACCATATCCGTTCTTCCTTCTTTCTTACTATAAAATTTATTACTTACTATCATTAGAATTCAATTACTTTTAAGATAAAAGTTAACTATATACTCCTAAATTTTTATAACGATACAAGAAGACATTTTACCATAACAACTAAAGGACTAAAAGGAAATGGATTGATTAGTAGTGAATAAGTTATCATCCCTAGTAAAGTTATGAGCATCACAACTAAAATAGTTAACTTTTAAGATTATCCTTGTAGGGGGGGAAACAACTATTTAGGATTTTTTTTTAAACTAAATTAAAATTAAACTCTCTACCGTATATCTAGCAAATATTCCTTTCCAAAAAATTAAACTGCGCTTATATTAGTTGCAGTATGGATATAGTAAAAAACCACTTTCATTAATGAATAGTGGTTTTTTATACTTTACCGCTTTTTTATTATCCTTATAAATTAGTCGGTATTATTATTTATGTAAGCTTGCTCTTCCTCTGCGCTTAAAATCCCTGTTGCCCTACCAACTGTACCTCCTTGCAATTCCCAAATTGCATTATGATCACCATCTACACTTGAAAAGTTCTCTTCTTTCCATTTTTCCAATATATTACGATAAGCTGTTTCATGTTCCAATTCCACTTCGTCTAACCCCTCTAGCAACCACTTAATACGATTTGAATGAATTTCATAAAATCCCCACTTTTTACTAGCTTCGACTTTTTGATGAGACATTCCGTGGATATATTCCTGATAAATGTAGTCGTTTAATTCATTCAGCTTTTGTTCCTCGCCAAATGGATTCAAATCCCTTTCCTTAAACGTTGCCAGATCCTCTTCTGTGATCGTTCCTTCAATCTCTTTTCTATTTTCTTGAAGTACCTCTTCTGTCACTTCTTTTTCTTTCGCCACTGAAGTATTATCCGCAGTTTCACTATAATTTGATAACCAACTATAGGTCCCCCATGCTACTAGGCCTAATACGACTAACGCACACGAAAAGATAATAATAGCTTTTTTCACTTAGAGTCCTCCCTAACTTATATTCTCCCCTTCTACCATAGATGTTGCTTTCATCTCTAGCCAAGTGAAGGAATTTTTAACTAGTAGTGAAATTTTGTGCTTTATATTATATTTCTAGCATAAGGCTAAAATCCCTTTAAATTGTTAAGTAAAATCTGACTTTTGATGGCAAGACGTTACATATAAATAGAAGCAACGCAATAAATAACATAATTAGTGTCCCAATGATCGCGGCAAATTAAATGAGTACAAGTTGGGCAACTACCCCAAACATAATAGTAAATATAGCAATATATTATTTTGATAAAACGTGTAGAATCCCGTGTTTGCAAATACTAAAGAAAAGGAAGAACAAAAATCCGATAGCAGATCCTAGAAAGTCAGCGAAAATACATAAATGATGTAACCTATCGAAAGAAAAAAACCGCCTCCAAGACCTTAGTCTTGAGGACGAGTTGCTGCGTGCCGTGGTGCTACCCCAGTTTAATAATATGTCGCCATATTATCCTTATCAAGTAAAGCATGAAACTATACGTATAACCTAGCCCTATAACAGGAGCTCCTGTCTCACCATTCATGGATCCAATGTGCCGCTAAGAGACTTGCTTTCAATCATTGAGCGTAAAGGTACTTTATGGAAAGGTGGATAAATTTTTTAAAGGTTAATAAACCCAAATACCCGAACAAGGTCCCATCTTGTCCAAGTCTTCTTATAAGGATAATGGTAGTTCTTTTACCCCGCGAACAATCATCCCTGTTCTCCACTCAAGGTCCTTCTTACTAGCGTTCAATTTAGCGTTAGGATAACGGTCAAAAAAACTGCTGATGGCAATCTCGCCTTCTAAGCGTGCAAGAGGTGCACCTAGACAGGCGTGTATACCTTTTCCAAATGCTAAATGTTTACTTTTTTGTCTGGTAATATCGAAAATTTCGGGATCATCAAACTGATTTGGATCATGATTTGCTGAGTTCAAAACCACAATTACTAAATCACCCTTACGTATCGATTTCCCTTTAAATTCCAAACTTTCTCCCGCCCAGCGTGAAGTACTAAATTCAACTGGGTCATTGTAGCGAAGTGCTTCTTCAATAGCTGTGTTGATTAATTCTGGTTGACTTTTTAGCAACTCAAGCTGGTCTGGATGTTCTAATAAAGCCATTACACTATTACCAATTAGATTTACAGTCGTTTCGTGTCCTGCAATAATTAGGAGTGACACAACTCCATATAACTCTTGTTCTGTTAGTTGATCCCCTTGTTCTTCGGAAATTATTAGCTTGCTAATTAAGTCTTCTCCAGGATTTTCTCGAACAGCTGCAAATCTCTTTCCAAGATACTGAACGAAATCATTCATATGTTGATTGATATCTTGTGCATATTCACCATTCGATCCTTCGATCATCGAATTGGACCAGAGGCGAAATTTATCACGATCCACTGTTGGAATTCCAAGCATTTCACAGATAACGATAATTGGAAGAGGAAAAGCAAACTCATCAATAAGATTCATGTAATCTTTTCCCGCTGCTTCATCAAGAAGTTCATTGGTGATTTCCTGGATGCGTTCTCTCATTCCTGCAATCATTTGTGGGGTGAACGCCTTCGATACAAGTCCACGTAGTCGCTTATGGTCAGGCATATCAGCAAATAGCATGTTTTGGCTAAATACACTGTCATGCCCCATTTCGTCATCATCGCTAAGTTTTGTAAAGTCTTTGATAAATCTCTGATCTTTTAAAGCTTGGAGTGCATCCTCATATCTCGTTATTATCCATGCATATTGACCATCTGGTAGCAGTACATAGGAAACGGGTTCTTCTTCTCTTAGTTTTTCATAAGCAGGATAGGGATTTTCCGTAAATGCTTTTGTGAATAAGGTGTCTTTTAATGATTCATTTGAATTCATTGTGCTTCCCCTTTCGAAAATCAGTTTATCATTCTTGCTTCTTCAATTTGATAACATAGTACCATAACTACCCCCAAAGACACCTGATTATTTCGACCTGTATCTTTGTCTTTTATATGACAGTAAAATGTGTTAGATAGTCTTTGCTTATACTAGTTGATTGAAAACCTGTATTGTTCCTATGGGAAGTTTTGGTATAGGATTTGATTAGAGAAGATGATCTCATGACGATTAACTTTCATGACGATACAAATAAACAAAGCTATACAACACGAAAAGCAGATGATAGTTGGCTAGAATTGATGGAGATGATAATTGATTTCAAAGCTGCTAAGCGTGCATTAGACATTGGATGTGGTGGTGGAATCTACACTAAAGCTCTAGCAGATCTGGGAATTCCCGCAGTAACTGGCGTTGATTTTTCAAAAACAATGATAGATGGAGCAAAGGTGAATTGTCGCGACTACAAACAGATTAATTTCCAGGTTGCAACCGCCTTTGAAACGGGATTGCCTAGTGAGCAGTATGATGTGATTTTAGAACGGGCGTTGATTCATCATTTAAGTGATTTGAAATCTTGTTTTAAGGAAGCTTTTCGTTTGTTAAAGCCTGGAGGTATTTTTGTCATACAAGATCGTACCCCTTTCGATTGTTTACTTGAAGGAACTAGCAACCATATTAGAGGGTATATTCTCTCCATGTTCCCTCAGTTAGTGGATTTAGAGATTAAAAGACGGCACGAAAGTAATACTATTTTGCAAAAATTAAAAGCGGCTAATTTTGTCGATTTAGAGGAAGTAAAGCTATGGAAAACAAGAAAAACTTATTCTTCTAAAAAGGAATTACTGGACGATATTCGCTCAAGGACTGGCCGCTCCATTTTACATGAATTAAATGATCAGGAGTTAGAGGAACTTATTGCGTTTTTAGATGGTAAACTTGTTGAAAAGGAAATTGTAGAAAAAGATCGTTGGACGTTTTGGAAAGCAATAAAAAAATAATATTTTTTACGAATTATGCAGAATACTGATTCTATGCATCACAGGGTAGTCCTCCATCAAAAATTGCATAAAAATAGGAAAGGACAGCTCCTCTCCTACAATGTTACTTGTTTATTTTTTGATCTTCAGCCTGTTTTTGATTCACTAAAAACCTTTTAGGCGTTTGGTCAGAACTGCTGATTAAATTTGCAATATAAGAAGATGTGTTATGGTAACCATTTTCAATCTTTTCTGCAAGGTAGTTTGTTCGCTCAAATAGAATGGAACGGAAATATTCAATTTGTCTCGTGACCTTTTCTGTCAAAGCTTCTTGGTTTTCAAGCCTGCTTAATACTTCATCTTGCGCATTCTCTTGTTTCTTTATTTGATCAGACAATTCTTTTTGAAAATCATACTGTTCATCAACTTTTGATTTAAATGCTTCATTTTCCAGACAATACGCTTCCAGTTGGTCCATAACCTCTTGATTCGATTGGCTCAAATTGTTAACTTGATCCATCATTTCCTGTTCTGACAATCGTTCATCTTCCATTATTACCTGTAACTTCTTATTTTCGTTTTCTAATCTCTTCAGCCGATCTACAACAAAACGTTGGTCTTTTTCTTGTTGAACATTACTTATCTTTAGTTCATTTAAACTATTACTGACTTCCTTCCATTTGTTTGATTGTGCAAATTCCTGTTGTTCATATAAAGATTTCAGTCCATGAATGGAATGATTTAATGACTCATTCACTTTAAGTTGTCCTTTTACAAGCTCTTCGAAGTGATCTCTTTTAAAATAGCTTTGGTTAGGTTCATCAATATTTCCTTCATTTTTAAAAAGATCAACATGCCTACTGTTGTTAATAAATAATCCCATCTGTTATTTTCATCCCCTTTATCACCTATACACTTTTATCCTATGCATTTCTATGATAATCGGGACAAATGACACGGCTTTTTCGAAGTATGGTAAAACTATTGTTTGTTTTGTACAGAAACAAACAATAGTTTTATGGTTGGTATAATGGAAATGGACGAAACAACTACCAAAAGTTGTATCTAGAATACTTATACTTTGTTCCATTTTATTGACGGTATCACCATTTATAATAAACTTTTTCGTTTTAAGTTGAATTACACAATTTTTTAGTGTAAAAATAAAACCATATACTCTTCATCATAATACGAATTACCAATTTTTAATGCTTTTTCTTCCAAACCAAATGACATAAAGCCTAATTTTGTATACAGACCTTTTGCTCTCTCATTTATTTTAACTACCGTTAGGTTTAATTTTTCAATTTCATCTATAGATATTGCGGTCTTGATAACTTCTTTTAACAAAGCTTCACCTATACCCACCCCCTGCTTTTCAGGTGTTACGTACATAGCAAAAATACTTGCACGGTGCCGTAGCTTTTGATGTTTTTCCTGTAACAGTGTGACCATACCTATGAGGGTTTCGTTTTCATAGGCACCAAATGTATAACTACCTTCTGCATCCATATTAGTTGCTACTTGCTCAATCGGGTTTTCTCTTTTGATTGCCTCTTCATAGCTTGTCGCGAATGCTTCCGGGTTTTGTTTTAATGCCTCTAATCTTAATTTCCAATAGCTTTCTGCGTCAGATGATGCCAATAATCTCACTTTCAAATTAATTCCTCCTGAACTTTCATGTGCGAACTGGCGAAATCAGATGAACATATGTAGAGTTATCCAAGGGTTCGATTAGAACGGGACTCATAGACCCACCCACACTAATTTTTATTGATCACAAATTCCATAAAAAAACTGCCTCGATTATATCTGTTTACTATATAAGTTATTCGACACAATCACCTAAATTCCTGCTTATAAAAACGCCACTATCCGCAAGTGCAGACAGTGACGCTTCCTATAATATATGTTACTCCTTCATTTTTTGTTCCATTAGTTCAAATTGTGCTTGTACTTGTTTCTCCGGATCTTTTGTCATTAAGCTTACAACAATTACAGCAATAAGACTAAGGAAGAATCCAGGGATTAATTCATATAAATCAGAATTTGCTAAACTAGGAATAACTAGCCATACAACAATTATCAAACCACCGACTACCATTCCAGCAAGTGCTCCCCACTTCGTCATACGCTTCCAATATAAGCTCAATAGAACTGTTGGCCCAAATGCTGCACCAAATCCAGCCCATGCATTTCCTACAAGCCCTAAGATGGTATCATTTGGAGTATATGCAAGCATAAGCGCAATAATTGCTACTACTAATACCGCCAGTCTACCAACCATAACAAGTTCCTTATCAGATGCATCTCTTCTAAAGAATGTTCGATAGAAATCCTCTGTGACAGCACTTGATGTAACAAGAAGTTGTGAAGAAACAGTACTCATAATTGCTGCAAGGATTGCTGCAAGAATGAATCCTGTGATATAAGGATTGAATAATACTTCTGCAAAAACTATCAACACAGTCTCAGGATCTTGTATTTGACCAGTTCCATTAAAGTAGGAAACACCTACAAGACCAACTAGCATTGCGCCAACGATTGAAATGGCCATCCAGCCAATTCCGATACGACGTGCAGACTTTAAATCTTTCACTGACTTAATTGCCATAAATCGAACAATAATATGTGGTTGTCCAAAATACCCTAGACCCCATGCTAAGAAAGATATGATTGTAACAAAGGATGCACCCTTGAAAAGCTCTAATAATGAAGGGTCGATTTGTCGTAAATCATCAAGTAATGTCTGGGTGCCACCAACTTCTGTTATAGCTACGATTGGAACCATTACTAATGCTACGAACATGATAATTCCCTGCACGAAGTCAGTCATGCTTACTGCTAAGAAACCACCAAAAAGCGTGTAAGCAACGACAACACCAACTGTTAAAAATAGTCCAATTCTATAATCGAGTCCAAATGCACTTTCAAATAATGTACCACCTGCAACCATACCAGCGCACGCGTATAAAATAAAAAAGACAAGTATAACTATACCAGAAACTAGTCGTAACGTATTAGATGAGTCAAAAAAACGATTTTCTAAATAATCTGGAATAGTAATGGAGTCTTTGGCAATTTCTGTATAAGTTCGTAGTCTAGGTGCCAATATTAGATAGTTTACATAAGCACCTACAGTAAGACCAATTGCAAGCCATGCACTTGCAACCCCTGTCATATACATTGCTCCAGGTAAACCCATAACCATCCAACCACTCATGTCAGAAGCCCCTGCTGATAATGCAGTTACTGCTGGTCCTAAATCGCGTCCACCTAACATATAATCATTCAGGTTCTTTGTTCTTCTATAAGACCAATATCCAATTAATAACATGCCGACCATATAAATGCCCAGCGAAATAAACACTCCTACTTCCACATAATCTCTCCTTTTAGTTTTATGGTTTGCTTTTATTAGAAAGGTTACGCCTCTTTTTGATCTTGCGTTGACCAACTGCAAGAAACATAATTAAAAGCAATAAATAACACCAACGGTTATATAAGTTACCATTCAACCAAGGCACATTCAAGTAAAGACAACATCGAAGAAATAGTGTAAATCCGCGCTAACACACTATTATGATAGGAATGATACCGATTGCAAAAAATGTAAAAGAAATAAGATTATGAATAGTCAATTGGGGTATTTTGTCGGATATTTCGGGAAATCAGGAAGGGGTGATGACAAAAATTCCAATTAGGTCAACAAAAAATATCCTTCACAAGGGATATTTTCATCCACTTATGAGGATATTTACTCAGGAATTATTATTCATAAATAATCGTTTTTGGCTTACGAACAAGACACATAATTCCTGCAATCAGGTAGAAAATTCCTGCTATTATTCCTGTTCCAAAGCTGACGATTGCCACAACGATAGAAGTTACAATAAATAGTATACCCGCAGCTTTTGGCTTTTTATTGCCTTTAATGAATATCATTGAAACAATACCTAACACAATGGCAACAATAGATACAATAGTAAGTATTAATCCGCTACTGCCTACCGTATCCATTACATTGTTTATATCGGTCATGGATATGGATGCGGTAGGGTCTTGCGCAGCAGCTTCTTTAAAAAATCCTTCAACTTGATCCCTATTACTTTCTGCCCAAACCATTACCCCTCCGATAGCAGCTAGAAAAGCATAAAACAATGCACCAATTACACCTAAAACAACTTCTCCAATTCGTTTCATATGTATACCTCCTTCCAAGTTCAAAAAAATGTGTCTATTAATCTACGTTTTACTAATCGATTATGTTTCATTTTATTCATAAATTTCCCTATTAATCAAGTGGTTTAAAAGGTTTACCTTATGTATGGATTTAGGAAAACTGTAGTCAATTTCATTTAAATGTGGATGAGGTTGGACAGAACCCATATAAACAATAATTTAGTGCCATCCAACCATAGGAATCAATTAGTATATGCATAACTTATTATATTCTTTTACTAAAAAACATAGCCAATAAGCCTGTTCCCATTCCTATTAATGTACCTACTGCCGCATTTCCAAATAAAATGCCAAGCCCTATACCAAGTAACATACAGCCTACAAACACGATTACACCTCTGTCGAATCTCATGTTCTACACCCCCGCCCCTTATGATAAACAACGCTGCAAATCAGTTAATTTTTATGATAGCTTGTTATATTTTATTCTGGGATAGGCTAATAATTACTTTTATTATAATTTTTTTGTACACTCCCCATTTTTAAATCAAAAAAAGTAGGCCCAAAACTCTAAAATGAGTTGGCGCCTTTTTATGAAAGTTCACGTTGTATGATGCTATCTTTTTCCAGAAACCGACAAGCTTAAAAAACCAGTCCTCATACCGTAGATGCTAATTCTCTTGCTGGGACATAACATATCCATCTTATCGCCTGTAACTTCACTATTTTTGCTTATGTCGTTGAATTACATTTGTAATGTATCCTTAAAAATCTATTTCAAGCGTTTCTTTAATTTTATTTAACATGTCCGGATACTTTTTAGTTGTAATATACCTTTTAATTGCATCACCGGTATTTTGAATAAAAAAGAAGGTACCATCTTCTAGTACATAAAACGAATAGGCGACATATGTGCCAGTTGTAAGCTTTTCTTCATCAGAAATGGAAAAAGAATAGGAGTCCCTTATTCTCAATTTATTAATAAACTTATCATAATCTCCTTTTTTAACATTCATCCCCTCAACCATAGTTAATAGCTTGATAATCCTCTGGTCCTCTTTTATAACTATAGGTTCTCCAGACGATCCTGATACATTGTCTACTACTTTATTAATTAAAAGCGTTTCTGCAAAACTTTTATCTTTGATTTCTAAGACCTTCTCCTCATTTGAACATGCACTTAGCATTACTAGAATTAAAATGACACTTATAATCTTTTGGATAAAATACATCTACTCTCTTGCACCTACCATTGTAGATAATTTCATGACAGTCCTCCAGTTGCGCAATGTTGCAGGTACATCTAATTTTTGAAGATGAGTTGGCAGCTTGGATTTATGTAAGTTCTGACGAAAATGCATGTAGACTTCTTTTCCATTGATTTGATACTCATCTATTTCATCGTCAAATTTTACTAATTGATCTTTTCTTTCTTGTGAAGGTGATTCAGCCAAAAAAGATACATGAATGCTTTCAACTTCTGATAAATTTTCAAATGAATAAGGACATCTATTGATAATTTGTTCCAGTTCAGTTGCTGTTCTTAAGATAACAGGGACTGGAAACCCAAATGTTGATTGGTTTCTTGTTCAAGTTGTTGTGTTAACGGTTCGGCATTTCTTTCAGAATCAAAAATGACGTTACCGCTTTGAATATAAGTTTGGACATTCTCAAGACTCATCGATTCTAGTAATTCTTTCAATACTGCCATCTTAACTTTGTTACGCTTGCCCAAATTAATAGCACGCAATAAAGCAATATAAGTGGTCATTTTTTCACCTCTTCATTAGAGAAAATTCTATCTAATTTAATAATAAATTATTTTACCCCTTATTTAACAATTTGGACATGATTATATCCTTTGCTTCATAATCCAGTTTTTCATATAGATTAATTGCTCGTCTATTATGGGCGAATACATGTAATGATATCTTTTCAATTCCATTTGCGAGTGCATGGTCATCCAATTCTTGTAAAGCTGCTTTTCCATAATCTTGCCCTTGTAATTCATCGAAAATAAAAATATCAAAAATAAAAGCTTCTTTTTGTCGATGACTTGGATCAAACCGATACCAAAGCCAGCCAACCTTTTTCTTATCTTCAATTTTCGTAATGGCATACAGGAATTGATTCTCGCTATCCAAGCCTTCTGGTAATAGTCTTTCAAATTCCTTTTCAGCCTTTTCTGGTGCCTCTTCTTTTGTCCAAGTTCCCGCTTCTACTTTCTCATCTGCATATACTAGAATACTTTTCGATGTATAATGAGCAAAATCATCCTGTGTCATTGGAATTAGTGTAACTGTCATTGTGATTCCTCCTAGCGTTTGGTAGATATAATTCTAGTTTAACCTAATCTAATAATGGTGTTATTCCAAGCATCTATCATTAGTTGATTTCATCCAATCACCTTTATAACTCAAATAGTTTACTTTTTTGCAACTTTTTTTGGAGCTTCTTCTAAATTTATATCCCTAGCAATTGTTCAGGTATAAATATCTGGTTTTACTCTTAACAATTTCGCCTCACACCTTGATTATTCCTGCAAAACAGAAAATTTTTATCTACAAAAGAGAGCCTGTCGAAAGAACACGGAATTGCAGGGGAAAAGTCCTTCATCATACCAATGAAGAACTAAAGAAACACGGAAACGCAGCGGAAAAGTCCTTCATCATGCCGATGAAGAACTAAAGAACACGGGAACGCAGACAAATAGTCCTTCATCATGCCAATGAAGAACTAAAGAACACGGAAATGCAGAGAAAAAGTCCTTCATCATGCGGATGAAGGACTTTAACCTGGTGAATTTGATGTTGTCATTAAAACTATCTGCTATTCGTTAATTGATTTGATATTTTCTCCACGGTAAGTGAATTACTTACCCAAAGGGGAAACTCTTTTCACTGAATCTATTATGCTACTTTGTCCATTCCGTCATCAAGTTCGATTGACTTTTGCATTTGCTTATTTGCTGAACGGTAAAACAGTCCAATAATGACTACTGTTATAACTGCAGCAACAACGTAGGAAATATTAATTGGTAATCCAAACCCAATTTCTGCATATAAAATATATGTTACTGACGCCATTGTAATGAATACCGCTGGAATGAAAGCAATCCAGTAATTTTTCTTTGCTAGGATCAAATACATTGCTCCTACCCATAATGCAATCATCGCTGTTGATTGATTGGCCCATGAGAAATATCTCCACAATAGGGTGAAATCAATTTTTGTTAAAGCAAATGATAGTACGAAAAACGGAACAATTATCCAAATACGATTTAACACTTTCTTTTGTCCAATTTTAAAATAATCTGCAACAATCATTCGTAGACCTCGGAAAGATGTATCACCAGATGTAATTGGTAAAACGATAACACCTAGAATAGCTAGTGTTCCGCCTATTGCACCTAACATTCTTATAGACACTTCACTTACAACTGCTGCTGGTCCGCCAGCTGCCAAGATTTCATTTAATTGGTTGCCACTAAAGAGACTCATTGCAGCCGCTGCCCATATCATGGCAATAATCGCTTCAGCAATCATCATGCCATAGAAAATTTTGCGACCTTGACTTTCATTCTCTGTTGTACGAGAAATGATTGGTGATTGCGTTGCATGAAACCCCGACAACGCCCCACATGAAATGGTTAAAAATAACAATGGGAAAATTGGCAGATTATCTGGATGCATATTGGTGAAATTCATTTCGGGAATTGGCGCTCCCGTTACGATCAGACCAATACCGACACCAGCTGCACTAATTAGTAATAATGCGCCGAATAATGGATAAACTTTACCGATAATTTTATCAACTGGTAAAATTGTTGCCATAATGTAATAAACAAAGATTGCAGCGACAATAACACCTAAACCTAACCAATTTGTTGTTAAATTATGAAGAAGTGTTGCAGGAGCAGTTACAAAAACTGTTCCAACTAACAATAATAATAAAACTGAAAAGGCATTTACAACATGCTTCATACTCTTTCCAAGAAATTTACCTGCTAATTCAGGTAAGTGAGCACCTCGGTTTCTAATCGAAATCATACCTGTCAAATAATCATGAACCGCTCCAGCGAAAATTGCACCTAAAACAATCCACAGAAAAGCTACTGGACCATATAAAGCTCCTAATATTGGACCAAATATAGGACCCACTCCTGCGATATTCAATAATTGAATAAGTGAATTCTTTTTGGTGTTCATCGGCACATAATCGACATCATCAGCCATACTAAAAGCTGGCGTCTTACGGTTTGCATTGGATCCAAACACCTTTTCTACATATTTACCATACGTAAAATAACCTACTATAAGTAGTACGATTGATACTAGAAATGTTATCATTTATAATTCCCCCATATCTTTGAACGCGCTTTCATAATATGGTCTAATTATAAACAGAGTTGTGAGTGAATTGTGAGAAAAATGATCAAGGTGTCAAATATCCTTCTTAACATGTCGAAAATGGTACTTGAAAATCACTTTACAGTTCAAGCTGTTCCCGTAACTCTTTAACATAGTTCCGACTAACAGGGATATTTTCTTCTACATTGTTCAGCTTTAGCTCAAAAGCCCCATTAAACCAGGGTACTAACTGTTCAATTTCTTTTAAATTCACAAGAAAGCTTTTGTGGGTACGATAAAAAGAATAGCCCTTTAGCTTAGATTCTAATTCTTTTAACGTTTTTCTGGATTGATAAGATTGCTGTTTTGTATAGATAATCGTTTCCCGATGTTGATGTGTACAATAAATAATTTTGTTGGGCGCGAGGTATACAATTTTCCCTTCCTCTTCCACAGCAAGCTTTCCAATTGCCCTCTCCTTGCTTTCTTGTATCTGATCCGTGTCACCACTAAGTAATAACTTTTCTAGCCTTTGAACAGTTTCTTCTACTTCATCCGCAGAAAACGGCTTTAATAAATAGTCAACAGCTCCATACCGAAAAGCTTTAACTGCATACTCGGAATAAGCTGTAGCAAAAACGACTTTAGGTGGGTTCTTCATGTTCTCTAAAGCAGCGACCATTTCCATTCCAGACATATCGGACATTTCAATATCGACAAATATAATATCGGGCTTTTGCGTTAATGCCTTTTCCAAACCTTTTTCTCCAGAATCTGCTTCTGCAATAATTATTATGGAAGAATGGCTTGATAATAAATGCTTCAACTCTGCCCGACTGTATAATTCATCATCTACAATAATAGCTCTAAGCTTTTTTTTGGACATCTTTCTCTTCCCCCTTCATTTCTTGCGGTAAATAGAACACTACAGCCGTTCCTTTTCCTTCTATGGATTGGATGATCAGTGACGAATCTTTTCCAAACATCATTTCTAAACGACGGTTCACATTATAAAGACCAATCCCTGTACCTGTTTCAGATGTGATTGGTTTATGGAGAAGTTCATTCAACCGTTTCTTCTCTATACCTTTTCCATTATCTTTTATCGTAACCAATACACCCGCCTCTTGCCGTTGAACAGAAATTGCAACATTGCTTTTCTGTGTTAAACCTTTCATTCCATGCTTTAGGGCATTTTCGACTATTGGCTGCAAGGTCATAGTAGGAATTTTATAATTCATTAACTTCTCATCCTCCACTTCAAAAGAAACCTGGAGTTTTTCAACAAATCGTTCTCTTTCAATCGATAAATAGGCATTAACATGTTCAAATTCCCGCGCGAGTGTTGTCATCGGATTAGTTGAGCTTTCCAAGTTTTTTCTGAAGTAACGTGATAGTGCTATTAACAACTGCCGCGCTTTATCTGGGTCTATTCTTACTAACGAAACGATCGTATTAAGTGCATTGAACAAGAAATGTGGACTGACTTGAGCCTGTAATGCTTTAATTTCCGCTTCTTTCATTAATTGGTAGTATCGCTCTGCATCTGCAATTTCTAATTGTTGGCTCAATAAGGATGAGAGCCCTTTTATGAACTCAATTGTCACAGAAGATATATCTTTTTCATCTTGAAAATAAAATTTTAGTGTTCCGACTGTTTCAGATTTACGTTTTAATGGCGCAATAACCGCTTTATCAAGAGGACAGTCTTGATAATGACAATTGATGGCATATTTATCTGCAATTAATAATTCTCCCTCATTTAACACCTGCTGCGTACCTTCTGTTTGGATTTTTTGATTTGATTTATGATGGCTTGCTGCAACACCTACATGTGCAAGAATTACCTCTCTATCCGTTATTGCAACAGCTGATGCCTGTACTTCTTCTAACAAAATTTTACAAGTTGCTTCAGCTGTTTTTGTAGATAAGCCTTGCCTTAAATGAGCAATCGTCATTTCAGCAAGTCGTAGTGACTTTTGTGCCTGCGTTGCACCCATTTTTTCTTCTTCTTGAAAAACACTACGGATAACTAATACGAATATAGCCGTTCCTATGCCATTAGCAATAATCATCGGTAATCCAATTTCCGCTACTAGTTGGAAAGCTTGGTCAAGGGGTCTCGAAATAAGTAATATTAGACCCATTTGTAATGCCTCTGCCAAACCTCCAACAAGCAATGCAACAAGTGGTGGGACATGCCTCTTGCTTCTTTGCAGCCGTTTATGTATGAGACCAGCCAATAATCCGGCAATAACCCCTGAAATACTACAAGAAAGGGCTGTAAATCCACCTAACGCGTAACGATGAACACCAGCAATAATACCTGCACCAAGTCCAATTTTCCAGCCGCCGATTAGACCCGCGACAACAATTCCAATCACCCGTGAATTAGCAATTGCTTCATCTTCCTCAAGATCCATTGCCCAACTTGATAATCCCAATGAGTCTGTATCTACTACTAATCCTGTGTATGTGCCAAGAATACCAAATAAACCAAACATAATCATAACTGGGAGGCGTTGTTTATCCGTCACATCCTGTTGATGAATAACGGTTCTAAAATATCGTACCCTTGTCATCAGAAAAGCCACTGTAACAATAATTCCAATTCTCTCTAGCATTAATAACAGCAAATCCCACACTTGTTTCTCACCCCCAGATATACATAGAAAGAAGAAGACGGCTAATTGGTCTCCTTCTTTTCCGACTAACTTTTAACTTTTAAGTCTTTCAACAATTCTTCCCAATCATCATAATCTTTTTTTGTTAAGGAATGAATGTCGTCAATGTTATATCCTTTTAAATTATCTCCTGAAATCATATCAACCTCAATGTCTTCTATTCCAGCTGCATAGTAACCTAAACCGCGATGGTGTCCATCAATAATATAAGCTTGTCCATTTTGTTTATAAATGATTGGAAGTGGTAAATCATCATTATTTAATACCGCTTCTTTTATAGCATTAACTTTGTCCAGATTTAGCATTCTTACTCCCACAGTAGGTAATAGTTTGTTTACATTTACTACATGTTTAGAAGGGGCTAACCTTCCAACATATTTTACTATTACCTCTTCACATTGACGAATGGCGTTCTCCAATTGATCATTTACTACTGTTTCATCAAAGAAAGGCTTTTTTGACGCCTCAAAATCAACCCTTTTTAGTCGTCTGATGATATCATCCATATCATCCCCACGATCAATAAGTCGTTGTTTTAACTCTTCAATACTAGGTGGTTCAACATAAACTAATATCGTTGACTTTCCAAATTCCTCCTTCATCGATATAGCACCATTGACATCAATATCCTTAATGACAAGTAAATTTTGTTGAATTGCTTCATAATATTTATCTTTCGGTGTACCATACCAATTCCCGTGAATCCCCTCATATTCTATAAAGTAATTTTTTTCAATGCGTTCTTTGAATTCCTCTTTGGAAACAAAGAAGTATGGAAATCCCTCACTCTCTCCTTCCCGCATATCACGAGTGGTCATAGAAGGTATATATACCAAAGAAGGATAGCTACCCCTTAATGAATTGATAATCGTATTTTTCCCAACACCACTAAAACCTGAAAGCACGATGATTTTCCCGTTCATGTTCTTGTTCTCTCCTTTTTCTCAAAACGTTCAGTTAAGAAAAGTATAGACACCCGAACAACCTGAGTCAATACATGACTGGAGTCTACTTATTTCACACACAGTAAAATTCTTGCGGCATTTTTTAACAATAATTGAAAAGACTCTCTTCTCAATCAAGTTTATAGTTGTTCTAGAGGTGAAAATTATGTACAAATCAATTTGGAATGATAAAAACATACGGTTTTATTTAATTGGTGGCGGGGTTTCGCGTTTGGGAGATGTATTATCAGGTATGGCTTTTCTGTTTCTTGCTTATGACTTAACAGAATCAGCTGTGTACACTACCGGTATGGCTATTGCAGAAACTGCACCATATCTAATTTTCGGTTTAGTTGGTGGAGTAATCGCTGACTGGTTGCCAAGAAAAAAACTACTACTATTTCTTGACTGTTTACGTATTCCATTAGTTTTTTCCGTTGTGGTATTCCATCATTTTGATGTGATAAGCTATGTGTATTTGCTAATAGTAAGTTTTTTGATTCAAAGTATTGGGTGTTTTTTCAATCCTGCTCACAGGGCCGTCTTACCTCAGATAACAAGTATCGCAGAAAGAAACATGGTCAACAGCCTAAATGACACGGTAAGTCGTGGAGTGACCATCCTCAGTCCAGTAATTTCCATCTGGCTTTTGTCATATGGGGTTATTTATTTCTTTTTACTGGATGCCTTAACATATGTAGTTAGTGTCTTCTGTCTTTCTAAAGTGCATTTCACGGAACAAAAGCCGCAGTTTAACAAGTCTATTAAACATGTTTTTCTAGCTATAGCAGAGTTCTTTACATGGTTAAAAGGTCAAGGTACGCTCAACTATTTATTCCTGCTTACGTTCATGGTTGTTTTTTTCAATACGTGGGTTTGGGAGGTGGGACTTTTACTAGCATTAACTGATATGACTAGTAAAAGCAAAGAAATCTACAGTATTTTACAAGGCTTTTTTGGTGTAACAGTCATAGTAACCAACCTTTGTGTTCCATTTTTCGTTAAAAAATTGAATGTAATAATCTATCTAATTGGCGCTGGGGTCTGGGGTATTGGCATACTCTATTATGGAATTCTTTATGAAATTGGACACTTTTTTATTGGTGCAGTCTTAGTAGGAGTTGGCCTCCCCATTTCAAGTCTTGTACGGGTGTACCTTATCCAATCACTTGTTCCAGAGAGTAAGCTTGGTCGAGCGTTTAGCTCAAATGCCGTTTTATTATACCTAGCTAACACTTTATCCCTGGCCATTTTTGGTTTATTAGCACTTGTGATTCCAATCCAAGGGTTAATGGTCGGTAGTGGGTTGTTAATCGTTTTAGCAAGCTTGATTGGGTTACTCTTTTTGATAAGAACTCCGAAAAAGGCTAGGAGTTTTCCCGTAAACCCGCCTGAATAAGTTGTTATATGCGCCAACGTTTTTGAATCCAACTTGTAAGGCTATATCGAGAATTGTTGTAGTTGTATGTGTTAAAAGATAGTGACTTTTTATCAATCGATACATTTGCAGCCAAGAATAGGGCGATAATCCTGTTGTCTTTTTAAATAAATGCGCAAACTGATATTTATTCAAACCAGATAGTACTGCCATTTCGTCAAGGGTCCAGTCTTCCTCATAGCTTTCTCTTAACGCATCTATTACCTTTTGGAGCTCATTTGCTGCCTGAAAAATTGGCAGTTCATTTAAATGGGAGCCTGGCCCATATTGAAGCATCAATATCGCCAACTGTGTAAGAGCGTTCTCGATAAATAACTGCTTCATTTCTACTGAAGCATTGTCATTGAATGTCATAAACTCACGCATAAAAATAACCCATTTTGTAATTTGGGGATGTTTATAGGAAAGCAATACAAATTCTGGATCCTTAATTGGCATGTTTAATTCGCTAGCAACATTCTTTAAAAAATTTTGATTGAGTTCTACTAGAAATTTTTCTTTTGTAATTTGTAGCTGTTTATGTTCCTCATGTGGATTGACAATCAGAAATTCACCTGAATTAATAGATATGTCACTCCGCTTTGTTTGAAATTCTCCCTTCCCGTATGGAGAAAAAATTAATTTATAGCAATCATCACTTCTAAAGCTTCGTTCACCTAAATGGTCATTTCGCATGAGGAGTATACCGTTTTGGTGGTCTAGAATCATAGTAAAAGTTCCTCCCTGCGATTATATTTCTCTCCGATACCTTAGTGAAATATAATCTTTTCCAGCTATATTTCTGTGGCCTTCTTAACCATCGTAATAAATTCCGCGGCATCCGTTTGGAATTTTTTTTGTTCCACAAATCCGAATTTTTGATATAGTCTAATGGCCCTTTTATTGAATGTAGCCACTGTTAAACGCATAGGGGTATTAGGGTGCATTCTTTCAATGTCTTTACTAATAAATGAAAAGAATCTCGTGCCAAAACCCTTACCTGTTAAATTAGGCTTCATTCCAACGCCGATATCGATGTTCTCATTTTCATAAGCATTGATTTTGTTACCAGCGGGAACTTGTGCAGATTTACCAGTACAGTAATAACCAACTATTTCCGCGTCCTGATCAACAACTACAAAATGGGGATTTCCTAGCATTTCATCAATTTCTTCAGTACTTATTTCGTTGTTATATAGGTCATAAGGCTTTTCATATTTCCAATTTAGAATCTCCACAGCACGATCTTCAGTCATATTCGTTTTTTCTAAATGCATAACTTCACCAATCCCCTAACTAGCATCACTTTTCTTTTCCATTTTCGGAAGTAGTATCTTGCTTTTTCTTTTTCCTGAAAAAGTTTGTAACAATCACAATCGCTACACCAGCTAACATAATTGGCAAGGAATAAGAAGTATAATGTTCTGGATAATATTTTTTCCATCCAATATCCTCATTCATACTTAATCCGAAGACAAATACAAGTAATCCTATGTAAAAAATGATATTGCCTGCTTTCGTATACTTTTTAATTATCATGCACCTCTTTATGTTCTAATGTTTAGCTCGTAAAATTGTGACCGGTTAACTGCATCAAATGAGAATTTTGAATTATTAATCCTCATCTATCATATCAAAAAAATAGGGGATTGCGGAATGATTTATGTTGGAATGTAACGACGGGTTTTATTGACAAGTGGTTTTTCATCAGCAACTTTTCTGGTTTCATCAGCAACTTTCTGGGTTTTATCAGTATTTTAGAGTGAACAAAAAATACCGCACTAGTTCATTTTAAACTAGTACGGCACTTTTCTACTTTTAATTTACTGTTCTATTTTTACGTTTATCACGAAATTTTTTAATTAACGGATAAATCATTGGACCATATTTAATCAATCTTCTTATCAATTTTCCCATGGATATCTCCTCCATTACATACAATGGCTTGTATAATATTTCATCTTACTTGTATCTTTCCTTTTCTATGAAATATTAAACATGTTACATCCATTCTGTTCGAAACATAGAAAAAACAAATGCATCATGGGATAAAGTTAAATTTTTAAAATCCACCATTTTTTCAGTGGCCTCGCGCAGGATGCTTTTTTTTGAAACCTATTTTCTCTAACAAGTTATTGGAATATACATTATTTTGAAAGATTACTGCACCATACGGAGGTTTTCACTTACACGTAATTTCTAGATGTCAATATTAAATTCCACTCGTATTCATAAGGACAATCCTCCACCCATCTGGGTCCTCAACGGTAATCCCCTTCTCTTTCCAATAATGATTTTCAGGTTCTACCTGTTCATGACCCATGTTTTTTAATCTGGTATATATCTGATCTATTTCATTTTTGTTAGGTATGTACAAAACCAACAAATTATCTTCTGAAGGTACGGGACACGGGCTGCCGTCAACATGTTTCGTGAATTCCAAGTGGTAGGAAGCACCAGGCAGACCATAAATAACGCCAGTATATCCACGGTGACCTGTGAACTCTGTCAGACGGGTTAACCCAAGACCTTGCTCATAAAACTCAATTATTTGTTCAAATCTATCCGTAGGTCTAGCTATTCTAATTTGTGCTGTTTCAAAGTCACTAAATTCCATATTGCATTTCCTTTCTTAATTTATTGGTGTGAGACACTCGTTTCGTTAAGTTCGATACGATTACCATCTGGGTCTAAAAAGACTGCAATATTGCCCCAATCAAAAGCTAACTGTTCATCAAGAATCGTATCACCTTGTGTCCTTTTCATCCATTAGATATCCACACTGAAGCGTAAACGTCACAAGAACCTCTTTTGCATTTCTTACCTCTAGCTTTAAAACTTATTTCTAAAAATTCACACATTCGTCATACCGTTCAACAAATAAAAATACCCCGAATTCATCGAAGTTCACTTTAATTTCCTGCCTTCTGTCAATAAGCTTCTACGATTCACTCATCTTATTTTTTTGCAAAAATGATGGACATGCATAATTGTATTCTTTTATCTTTTTATTGACTTCTTTAATTTTCTTATGCTTTTCTTTTCCGTCCAAATGAACGATTTCTTCTTTTAGCAAATCGATTTCATTACCAAGTTGTACCCATCGTGGTAGTATATGATTATCAGCTAGTGTCCGATAAAGTTGCTTATCAGCAGGATTATAATAATTTTTTTCTAACTTAAGCGGCTTCCCTTTACCTGGTAAATCATCAAAGTGACCTTCCCGTTCGGCTTTTCTAATAATTTCAGTCATATAATCGGTGTATTCTTCTTTGTATTCTATATCCGCATTCTCCTGATCCCGGTCCTCTTTAGGTTTCTTATCCTCACCCAACACAAATCATCCCCAATCTAATGAACAAAAGAATTCATAACACCCCTTAACATATTCATTCCACTTTTCATGGTTTAAATCCTGCAATTCAATGATAAAATTTTAGTTATAAAAAACAGGGAGACTGCCTTTTCAAAGTTTCAGAAATTAAAAGGCGTATAAGGTATTTTTTTACGTTTAATGATATACTTGATCAGGAAGTATGAAAGGGGAATCTGATGAAAAAATTTATCAGTCTATTACTTGTCACTACTTTGTTGTCGCTTAGTGGTTGTTCTTTCTTAGAGGAGGCAAATAACTCCTTAAACTATGTCAATGAGTCTACAGAATATATAAATGAATTAAGCACATTTGCAGAAGATACTTCCTCACTTGTTAGCGAAGCAGCTAACAACTCGGAAGCCAAGGCTGAATTAGAATCACAATTAACATCACTAAAGGAAAATATTCAAGAATACAATGGTATTGAAGTACCTGCACTCGCAGAGGACATTCATCAAGAATTAAAAGCTAAAAATCAACAACTTGAAGAAGCAGTCAATCAAGTTTTACAAAATGGTGAAGTCGCAATCGATCAACTTCAACAATCGGAACTCTATCAAACGATTGCTGACATCACAGGTCTACTAGATCAAATTGAACAATTAGGACTATGATTCAATGCCACTTCTTTATAGAAGTGGCATTTCTAATTCTTAAATATTGGACCATCATAAACAGCTGTATGATATTCCCCTGATTCACCCATCGGACATACATCTTTTTGCTGGATATCATGGATGAATGATTCATCCAAGCTTCGGCCTACCCATTCTTCAGGAAGCTTTGTTTTATCAACTTTAATTATCTTTGCCTTAAAACCTACATCAATAACTTCTTGAAGCAAGTCTATTACACTTGCTTGTTTGGTCCATAGTGGATATAACGCCTCTAATCCAGCATGTTCCGCTACTTGTTCTCCCCATTCACGGTGTCCATCTAAATAAATATCACCAAAGGCAATACTATCGATATTATATTGACCTTTTAATTCTTCTAGGTTAGTAACAAAATCCTCGGTATATGTTTCAAAATCCGTTTCCATAAAATGTACAGGAATACCTATATTATCAGCTTGCTCAGCTATCTTTTCGCGTTTTTCATCATGTGCAACCGTTTCCTGACTTTGCTTCCAAATTGTCGTGATCAAACAAGAAACCTTACTATTTTGTTGTTGTAGTTTGTACAAAGCAAGACAACTATCTTTTCCACCACTGAATGATAATACTACTTGTTTAGTCATTACTAATCACCTCTAACTGTTTTATATGTATGCTTCCATTCCCTCTCAAAAGCATTAACACCTCATTATTTTGACCTATTTCATTTAGTTGAACATCATCAACCCTTAACCTTGGATAAACTTGATTAATTTGACCTAAGTATGTTGTACAAATATACGTGTTCCTTAAGTTACTAGATTCGTTCCTCAACTTCTCTCGTTAATAACCACTCACCATTGATAGTTTTCCAGTTCTCAATGCTAAATAACCTAGCTTTTTCTTGATCATTTTCCGTAAGTACTTGTTCATAAAATACGATTGCTAAGTCAGCAGCTTTCATTCGTATTACACGGTTTTCAAATTTCTTGGTGAACCGACCGATTGAATTTTCAACAGAATCTCTTAACCCTTCAATAGCCTCAGACCGATTAAAATAAGTGAGCTTTGTGTTTTCAGTAAAAAACGCAACATAGTAATCAGGAGCCATTCTTTCTACAAACGTAGTATCACCTGTTTCCATGGTTTTCTTCCATTCCTGTAAAAACTGATCATGAAAAATTGTGAATGCTTCAATACTCATTTTAACACCCTTTCCATTAAAAATATTCAGCGTAATAGATCACTGTAGCTATCAAACTAATAATAATAAACACTACCATACCAATCATTACCGGTGAAAAGGTAACATGAAACTGTTTTACTCCACCAGCATCTTGACCAGTCCAACCTTTTTCAGCAATATTAAATGATTAAATGCGTTATTTGATTGATTCAACGCTAACAGAACCAACCACACCATACCAAAAATCCCTAAACTTCCTAAAAACAAAACATCCATCACATTCCAAGTAAATACAAGCGATACTACCCACAAGGCAACAGCTTCTATAACCATTACCAAAACTATCAACCCGAACTTTTTCACTATTTCATTTCCCCCTCCCTACCTAATTCTCGTCATTTAAATCTGCATCCTTCTTTTCCCTCACCCATTTTCCGACAATCGATGAGTTAATGCCATTTCTCACTGCAGCTTGGATGATAAGATATAAAACAAACACCGCAACTCCCATGAATAGTAAGTAAAGTATGATTGGCGCAAGCGAAAATGCTACTTCCATCTGATTCCTCCTCTCTCTTAGTCTATTTTTTAATATGGCTGTCTTCTTAAAGATTGTTGTTTTTGACACAAAAAATATAAACTGCGACGTAACAGCAACGTGATTTCCGCTGCGGGCAGTCGCTTTCCGCGGGCGGCTGGTGAGCCTCCCGCAGGAGTCGACTGCCTCCGTTCCAATCACTGAAGAGTGAAGAGATGAATGTTATGAATTTTAGGAGGAGCTCAACCCTAGTGAAGGAAATCCACATAGACTCCTGCGGGAAAGCGAAGACGATGAGACCCCGCAGTGAGCGGTTTTTGCTCGCGAGGAGGCTCATCGCGAGCCCGCGGAAAGCGTAGTGGATTTCCGGAACGGTTGTTCAAGCACAAAACATGGCACTTACGTCGCATTTTATATCAACTTCGGCGGTATGAGCAACAAACTATACGATAACAGCCTTTAATATAAACTTCTCCCAGGCTTTAGAGGTTTAGAATTACTTCCATGACCCATATCAATTACGACTCCCCTATCAAATCGATTAGCACTTAAGCGTACAAATATTGTCGCGATTCCTATCGATAGAATAAGCATAACGATGACCCCAATAACTCCTGTTAATATTGGAAAGCTTACTTTCCAAGACAGCAATGTAAAGACAACATTTGCAAGAAATCCTAAGAACCCACTCGTATTACCCATTTCAGCAGTCACACCAACAGCATCAATCGGCACAATTAGAAATATATAGGGAATCGCTGTCAGTGCTAAATAAATATAGGACGAAAACATTAAGATAATCGCAGTTCCAATCTTTAGTCGAGCTTGTGGATTTTTAGAGTTGTATTTTGCCCCAACTGTTCCTAGCCACAGACCCACTGAACTAATCCCAACTGTGATAATTGCTTTTAACACGATGCCGATAGCAAATTGTACAAGTGTAAAGCCGAGGAAAACACCAACTATACATTCAATTACAGTTAGTAAAATAAATGGCAATAACCAGCTGATCCAAAGCTTTCCAACTGCAATGTCACGTCCAGAAACTGGTAGTGTACGTAATATCCAAATAGATGAACCTTCACGGGCAACAGATGATGCTGCCATGCTTCCGTTGAAAATTGCATAAACAAACAGCAAGACCCCTTGGGTGATTGGCCATGAAATTTCATTATGTCCTTGTAAATCACTAAGATCTGCTCCACTACTTAAAAATCCAAAGACCGGAAAGATGATAAAAAAGATAAGTGGCATGAAAACTAGCCACTCACGCATATCCCGTTTTATTGCGAACCATTCCTTGATTCCAATCGCAATTGCTGGATGATGAATAGAAGTTTTGATCTTGCTTTTCTTGCTGCGTTTCTTTGACTTCTTACCGGTGCCTTCACTTAATCTGATCCAGCCCGTTCGAAAGCCTTTTTCCACGAGTGAGGTTGCAATGACCACGCTAACACCTGCAAGTAATAAAACTAATACTAAAGGTAATAAAAATTGACTTGATCCAGTTGCAGATTCCATGATGGCAGAGCTTCCCCAGCTCATCGGAACCCATTCTGGCATTAATGGTAAACCACTCATCAATCTTTCTGTCATTGATTGGTCACTCGTGATGTTTGGAAATACAAAAAGTAAATACACAATTAATCCTGAAAGCGCGCTCATAATTGTCATGAATTCATTTGCACGGTTTCCTGGTATTAATTGAATAAGGACCAGGTTTAGTAAATAAGCCATCGAAAGACCTATAATTACAAACGATAGAGTGACCAAAATTAATACAGGATAAAAAAGAATATTTGCGCTGACAGCAATTCCATAAACAACTAATGGAATCACAAATACTAAAAAGAGACCAAGTGGAGTTCCAATAAAGCTTTGAATGTACTTCACCCAGAAGATGTTTCGTGTAGGTATTGGCATGGTGAATAACATTTGTAAATCTGTTGCCGCGTATAAATGCTTAAATACTTGCGGTAAGCCAACTAGTAAAATAAACCCAATGACAGCTATAAAGCCATAGGAAATGATACCTTCAAGAATTGGCTTGGGTATAGATTGGCTAATGCTCCAAATCCCTTTAGACATAAAATATATTACCACTCCTAAAAGGATTGTCGATATTGCATAACCAATGTAATTTTTGTTTGATTGCGTTTTTATCGTATTAATGAACATTTTTAGCTGATTTCGCAATAATACTTTCATCATTTAAAATCACCTTGCTCAACCTTTGAAATCTCGGAAATTAGTGCTTGTTGATCCTCGGTACCCGTCAATTCTAAGAATATGTCTTCTAAACTCCGATTAGCACTTCCTTCTTGTTTTTTCAATTCATCCATTGAACCAAGGGCTATGATTGAGCCATCTAAAATAATTCCGATGCGGTCACATAATTGTTCAGCGATTTCAAGAATATGTGTGGTTATAAAAACAGTCATTCCTTTATCACATAATTCACGTAGAAGTTTTTTTAAATTACGAGCACTTTTAGGGTCTAACCCCACGGTTGGTTCATCTAGAAACAGCACATCAGGATTATGTACAAGCGCTCCGCATATTGCTATCTTTTGCTTCATTCCATGTGAGTAGCTTTCTATCAAATCATCTGCACGATCCGTTAAGGTGAAAATATCGAGCAACTCTTCTGCCTTGTTTATGTATTCTTTCTTTTCTAATTTGAAAATGGATGCAACAAAATGAAGGTAGTCCCATCCCGTTAGTTTCGGATAAAGATTCGGTTGATCTGGAACATAGGCAACCATTTTTTTCGCATTGATTGGATCTTTCCATATATCACTTCCACCTATCTCCACTTTTCCTTTAGTAGGTTCCAATAGCCCTGTCATCATTTTTATTGTTGTCGTTTTTCCCGCGCCATTCGGACCAAGAAATCCGAAAAGTTCTCCCTTATTAACATTTAAATTGATGCTATGTACTGCTTCCTGTTTCCCGTATGACTTCGTTAATTCTGTTAATTTAATCGATGGTACACTCACCTTTATTCCCCCTCTAAATTTTCTATATATTCTTTATTGTATCGTTTTTCACCTTGCCTGTCACCAGTCGAATGATCAATGACTTTAGCCTCTTTTCAATGGGATCCATTTCTTAGCTACACAGTCCTTCTTATTCATAAATATACTGCTATAAGTAAGAACAGGAGGACGGTTTAAAGGAATTTATATGGTGAGATTGTTGATCAGGCTTAGGAGCGGGCTTCTCTGAAATGTGAAATTTGGATGCTTGATTGTGGATTTAAGCTACCCCCTAACAAATGAAGGATAATGTAACTTATCAAATGATCGTTATGCTTATTGTTTTATTATCAAAACAACGTTATAATCGTTATAACAATATTACATGAAAAAGGTGAGTTAAATGGATAACTTGGAACGAAAGGTCACAAAGATTGGAAACAGTTATGGTATTACTTTTCCATTGGAACTTTTGAAGGAAGCCGGAATTTCTTATGGAGACAATGTTCGCTTAGAATTAAAAGATGGAAAAATTGTGTTGTATAAAAAAGAGGAAGTTAGGCTTCCAGAAGGTGTCGACAATGATTTCATGGATGTATTAAATGATGTTATAAAGGAGCATGATGTGGCTTTCAAGGGGTTGGTCGATAAATGAAAAAATCCAATGAATCAATCATCTATTTAACAACTAATCAAGTTATAGCAATTAATACATTACAAATTAATATTTATTCCCCCAAAGAACAAGTCGGTGTAAAGGAACCAGGTTTGTTAGATTCGGCGCTAAACAGACCTAAACAAACTATTTTTGGTGATGATGCATATCCAACAGTTTATGAAAAGGCAGCTGCGCTAGTAGAATCATTATCAATGAACCATACCTTTTTTAATGCTAACAAGCGAACAGCCCTTGCCTCACTTATTATATTTCTAAAGTTAAATAACTATAAATGGATAATGGATGTGGAAAAGGAACAAGACTTTTTGGTAGATATAGTAAATCATGCTTATAGCTTTCAGCAAATAGTTTCGTTGATTAGAGAGCATATTATTGAAGGCTAACATATGCTCAGCTCCAATAATCAGGATCCGCCATCCGTTGTTCTTCTACTGCATCATCCAAATCGGCCGGAGTGATTAAATATATGGGATAATTCCTTGCATTTTTTGCTTTTTCATAAAAAAATCGATTACTGCCTGGGTTTTCGTCATCTAATAGGATTAGACACCCATCACTTTTTTCAACAAACCAATCATTCTTTGCTTTAAATTGAAAACCACCCTTATATTCTCCTTTATAAAGCGGTTGATGAAAATCAGCTGCCATAACAAGTGCCTGATATGATTGTTGAATTGGCTCGGGCCAACGATTTTCTTGATTTTCAAATGGTGGAATGATACCAAGTTTCACATCATACGTTTCTTGTAAATCCAAAACTATTTCCCCAGTCCACAATTCGACACCCATTTGACCTGATATTAGTATCCATTCCAGGCCTTCTTCAATAAGTGTTATCAATCTTTTTTTGATTGCTGCCTTGATGAACGAAATTTTAGGGTCTTCCACTTTAAATATACCTAATTCCATTGATTTATAGCCTGTTACTGTTAGAACTTTCATCATGTGCACCTCCCTTTTAAACTACAAGGACCACTAAAAACACAAAAATTAAACCACCCTCCTTCAAATCCTATCACACCTGATAAAAAGATGATAAATTTTAGAAAATACTCGTCATTTGCCTCGTCCTTAATGGCGATGTTTTTCTTATACCAGCGTTTCCTTAAAACTTATATACTTTCCTTAATGTAAAAAAGGGCAACACCTTTTAAAAGACGTTGACCTTCTATCTTAGAAGTATTTAATTAACATTCATTACAATAACCCCAACAACAAAAACAATAAGGGGTATATACCACAGCATATCTGTGAAATTTTTTCTAACCATTTCATTACCTTTACCCTTCATGTTGCAGGCCCCCTTGCTATCCAAATTCACAACGTTTTATAGTTTAAATCCAAAGGGAGAAAAAGGCAATACATTTTTGTGATTTTTTTAACCGAGATTACTTAGTTGTTGATATATTGCTTTTTTCCATTGCAAAAATTCTTCTGTTAAAAATAAATCTTCATCTCTTGGCCGCTTGAATGGTATGCTAAATTCTTTTTTGACGGTTGCAGGATTAGCTGACAAGACAATAATGCGGTCTGATAAATAAATCGCTTCTTCAATGTTATGCGTGACAAAAAGAATCGATTGCTTATAATCTTCCCAAATGGATAACAACCATTTTTGCATATCTAAACGGGTAAATTCATCCAAGGCTGAAAATGGTTCATCTAAGCAAATCAATGATTGCGGACTTAATAAGCTACGTATGAATGCGACACGTTGCCTCATTCCACCTGAAAGTTCATGAGGATAGGCTTTTTCATAGCCTTTCAATCCAGCACGCTTAATCATCTTCAATGCCTCCTCCTCATTTTTCTCGCCACTAAGTTCTGCACCGAGTAAAACATTTTGAAGGATTGTTCTCCACGGTAATAGTGAAGGAGCTTGTGGTGTATAACCAATTGATCCTCTTTTCCCATTGATTTGGTTTTCATCCAAATAGATTTCACCTGAGTCAGGAATACTGATACCACCAATCAAATGAAATAATGTACTTTTCCCACTTCCAGAGGGGCCAAGTATAGAAACAAACTCCCCTTCATTCACCGTAAAAGTTACTTTATCCAGAACAGATTTATTTCCAAATGATTTGGATAGCTTGTTTACTAAAAGTTTTCCCATACTAACTCCCCTCTGGTTTCCATTTGATTAACTTCTTCTCTAAAAGATTAATACAGGCAAAAAATAATAGACTCAACATCATAATCAAAAATATCGCGACGAATACCCGATCAGTTCGGAACGAAGAAGATGCTAAAGTCATATACACACCTATTCCTTCACTGGCACCAAGCCACTCAGCAATTACTGCCCCCATCACACTATAGGTGGCGGATATTTTTAATCCAGAAAAAACAGACGGCATCGCATGTGGCCATTCGAGTTTACGAAAAATTTGGCTTCTTGTTCCACCCGCCATTTTCATATAATGCTTTAAATCACGATCTGTTTGCCTGAATCCATCTAATGCCGCTACGACAATAGGAAAAAAGCAAACTAGTGTAATAATGATAATCTTTGGTAGCATCCCAAAACCAAACCAAATAACAAGTAATGGTGCCAGTACAATGATAGGAATATTTTGCGATAAAATTATTAATGGATAACATGCCTCTCTAACCAATGGAAGTAGATGCAGACAGCTTGCAACAACAATTCCAACTAGACTTCCAATTGAAAATCCAACCAATGTTAATGTTATCGTTGCTACTAGATGGTGCTGATAGCCCTGCCACTCATCAATACCAACCTGCCAAATTTGCGATGGTGCTGGAAGGAGCCAGGCAGGTATTTCGAATAGTTTACTAGACAGCTCCCATAGTATAAATAGAAGGAGGAGAACAAATGCAGGTCTCCATCCTTTTTGCATCATAGTATTCATTAGCGGTACTTCTTCGTTAGCTCATTCATAGATGCACCACTAGGTTTATAGAAAACTTTCACCTGTGAAATGATGCTTTCGCTCCCAAGTTCAACCATCTTTTCATTCATTTTTTCAATGACCACTAGTAGCTCTGACAAGTCTCCCTCCATGGTTGTTTCAAGTGGATGAACTTCATATTTCACAGCCGATTCTTCTATGACAGCGATCGCTGCATCTACGTATGGAATAACATCCTCCCCGTTTTTTGTCTTTGGTATAATTTGAATGCTTACTAGTGAATTGCTCATACTTATTCCTCCTCTTTTTTAGGTAAAAATTCATTTGTGAATGCTGCTTTACTATTTAACTCTTTTTCTAGTAGATCATGTTCATACATCCAGCCCCCATAATTCTCCCAAACCTCAAGCTTTTGTACTCCCCATTGCTCTGCATCTGCTTGATATTTTGGTGATAACCATTTTTGACTTGCTTTTACTAATTCCGCATCTATTTCTGGAACCGCTTCAATTAATATTTCCGCTGCCTTATCTGGTTGGTCTATTGCAAATCCATATCCTTTTGAAACTGCTGCTATAAACTTCTTCACAGTTTTCGGGTTTTCTTCAATCATTTTTTCATTTGTTGCAAGTACTGGCGTATAGTAATCCAACTTCTCAGAGTGGTCTGTTAAATAAAGCATGTTTAATTCGACATCCCGAAGTTCTGCCTCTATTCCAGTCCATCCATAATAAATCCAAGCAAAATCGATATCACGCTTTACCGCTGTGAAAAAATCGGTGTTTCCCATATTAACAATATCTACTTTATCAATATCCGCATTTTCTTTTTTCATTAAAGAAGAAAGTATCGCTTTTTCAACAGGAGCACCGTACCCTCCATATGTTTTTCCTTCAAAATCCTTTAATGAATTGATTCCCTTTTCTTTTGGTGATGCGAATCCTGAAGTATTATGCTGAATGACAGCGGCAATAGATACAATTGGTACACCTTGCACACGGGCCTGGGTGACTCCCTCTTGATAACTAACACCGAAATCGGCCTTACCCGAGGCAACCAATTGGTTTGCGCCTACTTCTCCAGGCATAACAATTTCCACATTTAAACCTTGATCAGCAAAAAATCCTTTTTCTTGTGCGACATAAATTCCTGTGTGATTGGTATTTGGTGTCCAATCAAGGACAATCGATACTTCCTGTAATTCTTGATTCTTTGTTGTCGTGCTGGTTTCATCGTCCTTACTACATGCAATAAGAACAAGGACACAGCTTAGTGCTAGCAATATCTTTTTCATGTTCCACTCTCCCTATTTTGATTTTATTGGATTGATCGTGTTGTTAACAAGCGACTGGGAATATGTATGATAAAAAGACATATAAAAAACGCCATAGGAACGGTCCTAGGGCGCATACGAAAATACATTATCATTATCGTCTGAACATGTTCCCTACGCTGGTTTCAACCAGATCAGGTTCCAAGGGTCAGTATCTAACGGATACAATCTCAACCAGCATGCACTGGTCCCCCCACTACTTTCATTATTTAGTTTTCATAATTATGTTAACAGATTTGGGCGGTGCCTGTCACCCCTGAAGTTCGTTGAATAATAAATGGTTATTTAATTTTTTTGTTTTTTAGTAAATCACGTATTTCAATGAGGAGTTCCTCTTTTGAATCAACTTTTGGGGGCTTATCTTCAACTGGGTCTTCTTTAGGTTGAATCTTCATTAAGAATCGGATAGATATAAAAATAGTAAAAGAAATAATAACAAAATCAAATACCGATTGAATAAAGATACCATACGTAACTTCCGCGCTACCGATCTTGTACATTAAATTCGAAAAATTAATACCGTCTAACAAAATTCCAATTAGAGGCGTGATAATGTTATCGACGAGAGACGAGACGATATTACCAAACGCTCCTCCCACTACAACCGCAATTGCTAAATCAAGAACGTTTCCTTTAACTGCAAATGCTTTGAATTCTTTCCACACGAACGTCACCTCCACCCTAGTTTATATATATAACGATTCATAGAAATTAGTATAAAAAAATGGACTTCCTATGTGCGGAAGTCCATTTTTATGAATTAGCTATATCCCTTAATTCATTTGTCATTTTTTCAACTAATTCTGGTCTACCATGAAATTGTGCTGGGGTGTTTTGAAAAAGTTCAATCTGCCAATTACCTCTATTTTTAACAGCTACTAGCGTTTGATGGGCATTGAGGCTAGGGTCAAGTTCTTTCCCTCCAGGTGGAACCATACCAGCTATTGCCCGTACGATTCCTGTATCCGAATCTAGTTTTCGAATACCTTTAATTTTATACACAAACGGAGGTGTAGGATGTTCTTCAAAAATTGGTTTGAGATGGGAAAAAACCTCATTACTACCACTTGTTAAACTTCCATCAAACCCAATCAGTTCACCTTCATTTGTGAAGAGCTCAGCCATCCCATTTGCATCACGCTTATTCCATGCATCTATTAATTGTTGATAGAGTACATAAATTTCTTCTGACTCTTCAGCATTGATCATTTGTTTTCTCCCTCATTCCAACTTTGAAGACCACCTTGTACAGTTGTAACGTATCGAAATCCTCTTCTCTTCATTTTTGCACTTGCTTTTTTCATTTGCCTCTTGCTATCACTAATAAGTACGATTTCATTACTACGCTCAAGCTTTTCAATACTTGAGGATAACTCACTCAATGGAATATTTTCAAAACCATGTATATGATTTTGCTTATATGCTTCAGGTGAACGCACATCGATAAATTGTTTATCTTTATCCTTCAAATGCCCCCGTAATTCAGATGGGTTCTTACGTCTAACACCAATTACTGGCATGATGCTTTTTAACAATAAATAAAAGATGATCGCCAGAACGATAACTAAAACATTTTCCAATTAAAAACAACTCCCTAATAGTGCGTGTTTAACATTCGTTTCCCCATATCAACACTAAATCCAATATATCAACACTCGCTCCTGGATATCAACCCTTATTTCGGCCTCCTTGTTTACTACTTGAACTTTTTTTCAGAGAATAAACAAGGGTTAACTTCAGTTTATCACTTTTTAGGGCGCTTATTTTCAGGTTGCTTTATCCAATGTCGGATTCCTTTTCCAGCGTAAGGCTCATCAGTGAACCTAGGAATAATATGTAAATGTGCATGTGGAATCGATTGGCCCCCAACCTCGCCAGTATTCCAACCAACGCTGTATCCATCAGGCGCATATGCTTCATCAAGAAGCCGTTTAGCTTTTTGCATCAGATCTCTTGTATCTTTCCATTCCTGTTCAGATAAATCAAAAACCGTTTGCACATGATTTTTGGGTATGATCAGGCCGCTTCCTTCCAATATTGTTTGTTCTTTCTTTTTTTGTATGTAACGACAGGTTTCGTTTTCAAAAATAATTTTTTGTTCTTCATCTTGATTTAACACACAAAATGGACAATTTTTACCGCTTTTCATGGAAATCCCTCCTTTTTTTCATTTAAAAAATACGTATTAAAGACTATCATATCAAGGATTTCAGTATATGAAAACAACTAATGAATGTAATTTTTAAACTTTTTCCCAGAAAAAGTTGCTGTTTGAAATTAATCATGCTATACTTAGGTTAATTATTGTTGTTCGGTAGTAAATTAAGGATTGCAGAACCAACTTTTAAGTGATTCTCGTCTTGAATTATGATGAAGAGCAAGAATAGTAATAACGTGCAATATGCACATGGAGGAATTTTTAATGAATAACGGTACAGTAAAATGGTTTAACGCAGACAAAGGTTTCGGTTTCATCGAAGTTGAAGGCGGAGACGACGTATTCGTACACTTCTCAGCAATCCAAGGCGAAGGATTCAAAACTTTAGAAGAAGGCCAAGCAGTAACTTTCGAAGTTGAAGAAGGAAACCGCGGACCACAAGCTACTAACGTTAACAAAGCGTAAGTAACCTTAACTTATACAAAAACACTTCTCATTCTGTGAGAAGTGTTTTTTTTGTTTTACTTTTGGCTATATTTATCTCTTTTCCCAGCAGCTGATGATAGTCAAATGAATTTTTCACTGCTTAAGATATTCTTTCTCTTTTAAGTACGCAACTATAGTCTGGACAGATTCTTCTAGAGAAAGCTTATCCGTATCAATAACTATCTCCGGTTTAGTTGGCTCTTCATAGGGAGCATCAATACCAGTAAACCCTTTGATTTCACCAGCACGAGCTTTTTTATAAAGCCCTTTTGGATCACGGGATTCACATGTTTCCACACGTGCCTTTACATAAACTTCAATGAATTCAACTTCATCAAGAATCGCGCGTACCTTGTCACGGTCCTCGCGGTAAGGAGAAATAAATGCAGTTAATGTAAACAAACCTGCATCAACCATTAGTTTTGATACCTCTCCAATTCGACGGATATTCTCTGTACGGTCTTCCTGGCTAAACCCAAGATTATTATTCAAACCATAGCGCACATTATCGCCATCTAAACGATATGTATGAATACCCAATGTATGAAGTTCTTTTTCAAGCTCAACAGAAACAGTTGACTTACCTGATCCTGACAGTCCAGTAAACCAAAGGGCCGCACTTTTATGATTGTTTAATTCCCGTCTACTTTCTTTTGACACCTTTGAATCATGCCAGACGATATTCGTTGATTTTGTCATACTAAAATCCTCCTAAAACCATATATGATAAATAAATGTAACAGATGTAATCATCACTAAAATACTTAGTGGTGTTCCAACCTTCACAAAATCCATAAATTTATATCCGCCTGGGCCATAAACAATTAAATTTGTTTGATAGCCAATTGGGGTTATAAAGCTTGAGGATGCAGCAATTGCTACTAGAACTGCAAAACCCATTGGATCAAGGTTTAGTGCTTCAGCCATTTCTAAGCCAATTGGTAACATTAATACCGCAGCTGCGCTATTGGTAATTAATTCTGTGAATATATTTGTTAAGCCATACATGATAACTAAAATGGCTATGAGCCCAAGCGGTTCCCCAATTGCCATTAACTTATCTGCAATCCAACTCGCAAGTCCTGTTTTCGTCATTGCAGCCCCTATTCCCAGGGAACTCGCTATTAATAGTAAGACGTTGAATTGTACATACCGCTTAGCCTCTTCAACAGAAATCACTCGAGAAAACAACAATATAAACACTCCAAGTGCCATTGCCTCAAACATACTCAATACGCCCAGTGTAACGAGTATAATCATGGTTAATAAAATACCGACTGAAAAAATCCCTTTTTTTGCATTCTGGTTTAACGTCTCTGGCGTATCAAGTGATGATACAACATAAAAGTCATTTGATTGGTTATTTTTTTCAATAAATTGAGACCCTGCAAGTAATAGTAATGTATCCCCAGCTCTTAGGGTAATATCCCCTACTTTGCTTTTGATTCTTTCATTGTTTCGATGTACAGCAATAACACCAGCATCGTATCTAGAACGAAATTGACTTTGCTTAATCGATCTAGTTAACAATGAAGATTGATGGGAAACTACCGCATCAACTAAATTTGTTGATCCCTTTTTCAATTGATCCAACCCTAAATGGGTACCTGTTTCCAATTTCAAACCTTTTATTTTTTGTAGATCCGCAATGGTTGAAATCAATCCCGTAAATATCAACCTGTCCCCTACAAAAATTTTTGTTGTTGAACAAACAGGCGATACTCTTCCACTTTCCCGAATAATTTCAATTAAATACAAACCTTTCAAATCACGAAGACCAGCTTCTTTCACACTCTTATTTATATATTTAAACGAATCCTCCACTTGTATTTCTGAAATATACTCTTTTGATTTTTCTTTTAATTTTTGACTAAATCCTCTATTGTCGGGTAAAAGATGGCGGCCTATGAAAAATATGTAAAGCACCCCTACACTAGCAACTGGTATACCTACAGATGTTAGTGTAAATAACGAGAAGCCCTCATATCCCATATCCAACAATAAACCATGAACAACCAAATTTGTAGATGTACCCATTAAGGTTATCGTCCCACCAAGAATGGTTACGTAAGACAATGGTATTAAAAACTTGGAAGGAGCAATATTTTTGTCTTCACACCATTTCTTAATTATTGGTGTAAACGTAACAACAATTGGTGTGTTATTCAAAAATGCCGAAAACGCGGCTGTTGGAATAAAAAATCGTATCATGGATCCTATTTGGCTAGTACTATTCCGGAGCCACCTGGTCATCAATTGATCCACCAAACCACTTTTCTGTACCGCCCCTGCAACAATAAACAATAATGCAACAGTAAGCATTCCTTGGTTGGAAAAACCGCTTAAAGCTTCCTGAGTAGTTAGAATTCCTGAAATAAGAAAAACTACCAATACTGAAAAAACAACCATGTCTGGTCGGGCTACCTCGAAAAGTAATCCAACCAGCATGGCGATAATCATGATCAATACAAAAATCATATCAAATGTCATGGGAGTATATCCCCTCTATTAGTTATCTTGCATTCCTTTGATGAGAATGTCTGCTACTTCAGGGCGTGAAAACTCTTTTGGCGGACGTTCCCCATTACGTAGTTTTTCACGAACCTTCGTTCCACTTAAATGCACATGATATTCTTTATCGTGTGGGCACGTTTTGGCAGTTCCCATATTTCCACATTCAGTACAAAAGAAAGCATGTTCAAATTTAAAAATTTCAATGCCTAACTCACCTTCAAATTGTGATATAAACTGTTGCGCCTCATAGGTATCATAATAATCACCGACACCCGCATGGTCACGACCAACAATAAAGTGCGTACAACCAAAGTTTTTACGTACAATCGCATGTAGAACAGATTCTTTAGGACCGGCATAACGCATTGCTGCAGGATAAATAGCAAGACGCGTTCGGTCAGCGGGATAATAATGTTTAAGGATTGACTGATAGCTTTCCATTCGAATATCGGCAGGAATATCATCCGCTTTTGTTTCACCTACCAATGGATTTAAAAATAGACCATCAACAGCTTCTAATGCACATTTTTGAATATATTCATGTGCACGATGTACTGGATTACGCGTTTGGAATCCTACTATTGTTTTCCATCCTAAGTCAGCAAACATTTTCCTTGTTTCACTTGGATCCAGATAAAATTTGTTGAACTCCCCATGATCTGGACGCTGTAACAATGTAATAGGACCAGCAAGATAAACATCGCCACGTTCATATAATTTTTTTACACCTGGATGTTTTTCTTCAGTAGTACCATAAATATTTTGTGCTTCTAGTTTCTTATCATAGGTGTATTTTTCTTCTAATTGAATCGTTCCATAAGTAGCTCCGTCTTCCCCTTTAAGTGCAATTTTTTCACCAATTTGAAACTCATCAGCTTGTTCTTTTGATACTGATAATGTAATTGGAATGCTCCATACCGTACCATCCACGAGTCGATAATTAGTTATAACACTTTCATAATCAGATTGCCCCATGAAACCTATTAAAGGACTGAATCCCCCGATGCCAATTAATTCTATATCTGAAATCCCCCACGCATCTACAGTAAGCGAATTTAGAGATTTTGCTTCAACTAACTCTTCTTCCTTTTCTTTACCTGTAAGTTCACGATTAACAAGTGCACCACCATGTGCTTGTGGTATCTGCTGCTTCTCTTTTGTTACTGTCATAATCACACTCCTAAATGCTTCTATTTTGAACACTCACTAATAGGGGTTTATGCGAGGTACTCCCTAAGTTCAACAACCATAGCACCCATCTTCGGCTTAATGGGCTGAAAAACGTTCACAATACCTTTTTGCTCAAGTTCATGGGCAGTTACTTTTCCAACAGCTACTGCTAAGACCTCATTATTGAACGAATCAACCATTTCTTTTGATTTGTTAGACGCTTTAAAAAGGTTTTGAACCTGACCTTTACTAGTAAAAATAACTGCCTCAAGTAATTCGTTGATAATCTCTTGTCTTAAGTTACTTAAAGTTTTATAATCTGGCTCCTTATAATGGTAAGGTTTTGATAGGTAGACATAATAGCCAATATTTTCAAGGTGTTGCTTCAGTGTTATATCATCTTGATTATAAGCTTGTAAAAATAAACGATTACCGGTGTCAGGCTTTCGGGCGGCCAAAGAGTTTAGTAGATTCTCCATCGTACCATCCTCAGAAACGAATTTTGCAGACAAGGATTGTTTTTTTAGCCAATTGACCGTTTTACTACCACGAACTGCTAACGTTGTATTCTCCAGTTTCCAAATGAAATCGGGGAGAAGGTTCATCTTATCAGCGGTGTTTTCTAGCGTCTCAGCACCGATTCCCGTGGTTAAAAGTACTAGATCAAACGGTTTGGTCATTAACTCTTTTACATTTTTCTTGCTAGTCTCTTCATTTAAAATCTGCTCCCCCTGTATTGAAAAAACAAAAGGTGTACCACCATTCTTTTGAATAAGTGTGGAAATAACATCTGCTTTTCGTGTTGCCGCAACACCGATCCTTTTACCCTTCAAATCTTTCACTTGAGTATGTCCCCCTTCAGACAAACGAGTTTTTTTCTTTGTTTATCCTTGTTTAGAAAGTCTTCACGTAAAAGATCCTTTAATAAGAGCTTTTGTTCCTTTTTAGCAAGGGCTGAATGTTTAATTAATTGTCGACTCTCATACAAAAAATCTACATAGTCCCCATAGTTCTCATCGTAAATAGTATGAAGATGCTTTTTTATTTTGGCCGAAAGCAACGGACTTGCACCATTAGTCGATATACTCACCGATAATTTCCCTTGCTTAAAATGGGCAGGAAATTGTACGTTTCCTTGGTTAGCATCCGATGCTACGCTTAGTAAGGAATTAGGAGGTGTGGCCTGAACGACAGATTGATTCACCACCGAATTATTGGTAGCCACAATAATCAGAAAAGCATTATCAAGATCTTCAGCTTCAAAATACTTTTGCCGCCAGTTTAATAGTCCTTTTTCCCATAGTGAGTGAATTTTTTCTTCAATTTCCGGACTAATTACGGTTAGCAAAGCGCCACTCTCCAATAGGTTTTGGACTCTACGCTCTGCAACACGACCCCCACCAACAATAACGACTTTTTTTCCACCTAAATCAATCATAAGAGGTGTTAATGTCATTTTTGGACACCCTTTTTAAAAGATTCATAAACGCGTTCTTTCAGTGCCCTTTTAATGATAGGATGATCGCCGAGTTGCCTACATAAAACAACATTCTTATTTGAGTTAGTTAACTCACTTATTTCTTTCTCTATAGAACGCAAGAGCACCCCAGTAAACCATAAATAGGGAACAATGAAAATTTGTGAATGTTCTTCTTTTAAAGAAGACTGAATCGCCTGCTCAAAAGAAGGATCACAAGCAGCTAAAAAACAAACATCAACACGGGTAACGTTCGTTTTTCTCTGCAACTTTCCCCCAACATTTTCTATATCTATTTTAGTTTGTGGATTACGGCTGCCACGCCCAACGAGCAGGATCTTCGCATCAGGTTTGACTGATATAGTTGTCTCTTCTATTCGTTGTGCCAAAATGTTTATGAAGCGATCCTGCACGCCAAGTGGACGACCATAAGTAAATGTAATGGAAGGATATTTCAATTTTGCCTGATTTACCTCTTCTGGTATATCCTTATAGTAATGCCCAGCGCTTAATAGCAGGACAGGTACTATAGAAATCCTCGAAGCACCTTGATTTACCAAATTATCAATTCCTTGCTCGACATCTGGTTCAGCAAGCTCCAAAAAACAAATTTCCTGAAGCGGAACCTCAACCTGTTGCTGCACGGAGGTGATACATGTAACTGCTTCGGATGTTGCTTCGGAAATTCGACTGCCGTGACTAACATATAGAACTCCTTGCATACTTTATCCCCTCCAATCATCCAACAACAGCATGAGCAGGAACCTCTCTTTCAATAGAAATTTTTTCAAACCACTGTATCTGTTCCCTTAGTTGAACAACTTCACCGATAATAATCATTGCTGGGTTCTTTATTGTTCTGGATTTATCTACAATGTTCTCCAATGTTCCTGTCACAGTTTGTTGCATTGAAGTCGTACCATAATGCACCAATGCGATTGGGGTATTAGGATCACGACCATGTAGGATAAGCCTTTTACAAATATCGGGAAGATTTTTAACCCCCATATAAATACAAAGTGTATCTATCCCTTGAGCAAGATGTTTCCAGTATTTTCCTGTGTCTTCACCGCTTTTGCTTACTCCCGAGACAAAAGTTACCGAAGAGCTGTAATCCCGATGAGTTAATGGAATACCTGCATAGGCAGGAGCGGCAGAACCAGAAGTAATACCTGGAACAATTTCAAAAGGAATCCCGTTTTCCCCTAAAACTTCTGCTTCTTCTCCGCCTCTTCCAAAAATAAATGGGTCTCCGCCTTTCAGTCTTGTGACAACTTTTCCTTGCTTTGCAAATTTACAGAGTAAGTTGTTTATCCTATCTTGCGTAAGTGAATGCTGATTGGGACTCTTTCCACAATAAATTAATTCCGTCCTCTCTGGTGCATGACTGAGTAATTCTTCATTGATTAAACGATCATATAAAATAACATCTGACTGTTGAATAGTTTTCAAACCTTTAACCGTAATCAAGTCTGCGTCACCAGGGCCAGCGCCCACCAAATAAACCTTTCCCATCGTTTCACCTCATTCCTTATTTATTAAAACGAAACTCGCACACTTACTTTTTACATTTACTATGATGTTTTCAATCGAAGTGTTTAGCTTCTACTCAATTCAGCTGCATGAAAGTCTAGTCCTGAACGAACCTCTTCAACATAACCAGCACGGATTACGTAGTCACCGAAGTGTTCATCTTCCTGTCGTTCTTTCGCATACTGAACCAGGATTGAACGAAGGGTCGCTAAAATCTCTTCTTCTCCTATATTCTCACGGTGAAGTTTGTTTAAGCGCTCTCCGGAGAAACTTCCCCCTAGATACATATTGTATTTTCCTGGTGCTTTTCCAATAAAGGCAATTTCTGCAAGCCCTGGACGCGAACATCCATTAGGACATCCTGACATACGAATAACGATTTCTTCTTCATATAGGCCAACTTCATCCAAGATCACCTCGATTTTATCTATTAGAGATGGAAGATAACGTTCCGATTCAGCCATAGCAAGCCCACAAGTCGGAAAGGCTACACAAGCCATGGAATTTTTTCGCAGCGCAGATACATGTTTACCTTCAGTGAGTCCGTATTTTTCGACCAATTCAACAATTTTTTGCTTCTTTTGACTAGTTATATTAGCGATTATCAAATTCTGGTTAGCGGTAAGCCGGAATTCTCCCGTATGGATTTTAGCAATTTCTCTCAGGCCTGTCATAAGTGGATAGTCTTCAAAGTCTTTGACTCGACCGTTTTGAATAAATAAATTCAGATGCCACTGCCCGTTACCCTTTACCCAACCATAACGATCACCGTTATGCTCGAAATGATAAGGTTGCGCTTCTTCAAGATTCCATCCTAATCTTTCGTTTAGTTCATTTTTAAACCAATCAAGCCCTCTGGCATCGATTGTATACTTAAATCGGGCATTTTTTCTTTCGGATCGATTCCCGTAATCTCGCTGAATTGTGATGACCTTTTCCGCAACCTCGATGATTTTATCTGCAGGACAGAAGCCAACGACCCTTGATACCTGTGGATATGTGTTGGTATCACCATGAGTCATCCCCATGCCTCCACCTACTGCAACATTGAATCCTTGTAGCTTCCCTTCTTCCAAAATTGCGATGAAACCTAAATCCTGGGAAAAGATATCCACATCGTTTGAAGGCGGAACCGCTATGCCGATTTTAAACTTTCTAGGCAAATAAAGAGATCCATACATAGGTTCAATTTCTTCTGGCTGGCGACTGTCAACGACCTTTTCTTTATCAAGCCAAATCTCATGATAGGCGTTCGTTTTTGGTAATAGATAACTACTAAGTTTTGTTGCCCACTCGTAAACATCAGAATGAATTTCTGATTGATAGGGATTCACATTGCACATCACATTTCTGTTTACATCACCACATGCGGCCAATGTATCTAGAAGTGAATCGTTAATTTCCTGCATCGTTTTCTTTAAATTCCACTTTAGAATTCCGTGCAGTTGGAACGTCTGCCTAGTCGTTAATTTTAGCGTCCCATTTCCATGCTTTTGAGAAAGATCGTCCATGACTAACCATTGTTCCGGTGTTGCGACACCACCCGGAACACGTGCACGCAACATAAATTGGTATGCAGGCTCAAGCTTTTGTCGCCGCCGCTCATTTCGTAAATCTCTGTCATCCTGTTGGTAGCTTCCATGGAACTTTAACAACTTATTATCATCATCAGAAATGCTTCCGCTAATCTGGTCCTTAAGACCTTCCGCAATTGACCCTCGCAGATAATTACTGTCTTTCTTTATACGCTCAAGATCGCTTGGCGGTCCAGGTTGCTTGGGATTACTATTTTCAACCATTTTCAAACTCCTCTCAGGCTTCTCAAAGTTCTTTAATTCTTAGTAAATATCGCGTTGATAACGTTTTTGCTGTCGCATTTCACTCAGATAAACTTCCGCTTCCTCATGGCTCATGTTCCCCTCTTGTTTAATGATTGTTAGCAGTGTAGTATGAACGTCATTTGCCATACGTTTCTCATCGCCACATACATATACACTTGCTCCGTCTTTTAACCATTGAAAAAGGTCCTTGCTTCTTTCAAGCATACGGTGCTGTACATAAACCTTCTCAGGCCTATCACGGGAAAAAGCGACATCCATCCTGGATAACACACCTTCCTTAAGCCATTTTTGCCATTCAATCTGATAAAGGAAGTCCGTGGAAAAGTGCTGATCACCATAGAATAACCAGGTTTTTCCTTCCATACCTGATTCCTCACGGTCCTCCAGGAAAGATCTAAAAGGAGCGACACCTGTTCCTGGTCCAATCATGATCACAGGCGTTTTGGAATCGGTAGGAAATTTAAAATTACGATTGTGTTGGATATACACTGGTAAGAATTCACCAGGCTCTACTCGTTCCCCGCACTCACCAGAGCATACGCCTTTTCGATCCCGGCCATGTGCATGATATCTAACCGTTCCAATCGTAAGATGTACCTCGTCTGGGTTCGCTTTAAAACTACTCGTAATGGAGTAGAGACGAGCTGGAATCTTCCGAAGTGCCTGTATAAATTCACTAGGTGAAACGCCCTGGGGTTGGAAATCCTGGACCAAATCAAGCAGGTCCCGCCCATCAATATAAGACTTTAGTTCTTCCTCCTGTCCTGGCTTTACGAGTTTTTTTAAGCCGTCATTAGTGAAAAGCTGTGCCGCCTGCTCAAGCAACGGCTTTGTCAATCTAGTAATCTCGAAATTAAAGAGTAGAGCATCGCGCAATGTGCGCTGTTCACCTTGTTTATTTATTGGTACACTATCTTCAGGATTCCAACCAATCTGCTCGATCAACTTATCTACCAAACTAGGATCATTTTTGGGAAAAATGCCCAAGCTGTCTCCAGGTTCAAATGCAAGATTAGATCCTTCAAGAGATAACTCCAGATGTCTGGTTTCTTTATTAGATCCACGCCCGTTTAGATTCAAGTTTTCTAAGACTTCGGCCTTAAAGGGATTAGACCTTGAATACACCGGATCTTTTGTCGTTAGTAAGCTGGAATCAACCTGCCCTAAGTTTTCAACTGTATCATCAACCTCCTGGGACACGTGCAGTGTACCTAAGACACCCTCAACCCAATCAGCAGCAGGCTCATCAAAATCTACGTCACAATCGATTCGTGGATAAAGCCGTTCCCCACCCAATTCTTCCAGCCGTTTGTCAAAATCCTTGCCAGTCTGACAAAAGAACTCATAGGATTGATCTCCCAAGGAAAGAACTGAAAACCGCACATCCTCAAGCTTCGGTGCTCGCTTGCTATGTAGAAATTCATGAAAAGAGAGCGCATTATCTGGCGGATCTCCTTCTCCATGGGTGCTCGTCACTATCAGCAAATCCTGGACTTTTTTTAAGTCTTTTGGCTTGAAATCATCAAACGAAGAGAGAGACACCTTAAAATCGCGCTCTTCCAATTTCTGAAACATCTCTTCAGCAAGCGCCTGCCCATTGCCAGTATCAGACCCAAAAAGTATTCTCACTTCACGAGAAGTAATCTGAGCAACTTTGTTTGGAGACAATTCGGCTTCTGGGGCGTCCCTCACTGGAGAACCGGCCAATATGGAAGATTCCGTAGCATGAGGGGCTGACAAATACCCACTCAGCCAAATTTTCTGTGACTCCGTAAGTGTTGGTAAAAGCCGATTAAGGCTCTCCACTTGCTCTTGATTAAAAGGGCTATTCGTTACCTGTAACTGCAAAGATAATCACCTCACAAAGAATTTTTCAACATATTTACACATTATAATAATCGATCCAAAGGCCTCCCTATTGCAATCACCTCCTTCTTAGGGCTTAACTCCTATGCTTGCATAGCTTTAATTACCTAATTCACTGTAAACAAAGGTGTTTACTCGGATTTAATTCGAAACTTCCTCCAAGTTCTATGGATTAACGGCTTTTTAGGTATAATTAAATCTAACTTGATCGCTACCTAGCAGTGTGAAGACCGCACTCTGTTTTATTAACCCCGGCCCACCTACCAGCACGCGTGTCATCAGAATCCTTCACTGAAGAAGTACATGGTATACAGCCTATACTTGGGTAGCCCTGATCATGCAATTCATTGTATGGCAAGTTGTTTACTTGGATATAATTCCAGACATCATCCAAAGTCCAATAGATTAACGGGCAAACTTTGATGGATTTAAATCGTTCATCTTTATTGACAAAATCAGAATCCTTCCGTGTTTCGGACTGTTCCCTTCGCAGGCCAGAGATCCAAGCAGGAAAACCACTTAACGCTTCTTCAAGGGGCTTTATTTTTCGAATGTAACAACATTGGTCAGGTCGGCGTTTCCATAAGGCAGAACCGTATTCACCAGCCTGCTCCTCCAACGTTAATTCAGGTTTTTTTAAATGAATCTGAAGTTCAGGGTATTTTTCCTTTATTTTGTCAATAAGTTCATATGTTTCCTGAAAATGAATCTCCGTGTCAAGAAAAACAATTTCTGCATCCTTTTTCACCTTGGAAATTAAATCAATTAATACAATTCCTTCCGCACCAAAGCTACATGCATAAACGACAGAATCCTTATATGATTCATAAGCCCATTTCAGAATTCTAGAAGCTCCTTTTGTCGCGTCAGCTGGATTCCATTCCTTAAAAGGATCACCGGGAAAATCATTGTATGTAATCGAATCATTATTCATACTACATCCCTCCAAATAAAAGCTAAAATAAAAAACCCCTTCTTAAAAACAAGAAGAGGTTTAAACACTACTCTTCCTATCTCCAAGTTTTACACTTCTGGAATTAGCACAGTATTTAAAAATCTGTTGCTGAGGTTTCAAAGGGCCAGTCCCTCCACCTCTCTGGATAAGAAAATTGCATACTTAATTTTAAATTAGTTCATACTTTACAGCTGTTATCGTAGAATGTCAACAGGAAAAATAAATGTTTTTGAAAAAATAAAATAAGGAAATTATATTTTCATAGTAATGAAAACCGTTGCAGTTATTAGTTTTAAACCAATTCATAAATTAATAAAACGATAAAATTTAACATTTGCCCCTTGCATTATTTTCCATTGTATATTAAAGTATTGGAAATTAAACTTTTCATAAAATTAAATAAAGTATTCTTATCAAGAGAGACGGAGGGATTGGCCCGACGATGTCTCAGCAACCAGCCTTTTTGGCCATGGTGCTAATTCCAATAGGTTAACTACTTACCTAGAAGATAAGGGGATTGTTTTCGTTATTAGGGACCTTCTTCTTCTAGAAGGTCCCTAATTTTTTATTTCATATGAGGAGGTCTAGCGAACATGGGCTTTAACAAAGATCAATTGGAAACAAAATTAATTCATGCATCATCAAATGTTGACATTGAACAGAAAACAGGTGCAGTAAACGTCCCTATTTATTTATCATCCACCTTTCACCAAGAAAGCTTTGATCATTTTGGCCCATTCGATTATAGTCGATCGGGAAATCCGACAAGGCAAGCATTGGAACAAACAATTGCTGAATTAGAAGGTGGTGTAAGAGGGTTAGCATTTGCTTCTGGAATGGCAGCTATTTCTTCTGCTTTTATGTTGCTTTCTGCTGGTGACCATGTGCTAGTTTCTGAGGATGTATACGGCGGTACGTATCGTTTTATAACAGAAGTGTTAACTAAATACGAGATAGACCACACATTTGTAAATATGACAGATCTTAATGAAACCGCTAGTGCTATCCAACCAAATACGAAGGTAATATACATGGAAACACCATCTAACCCGTGTTTAAACATTACAGATATTGAAGGTGTCGTAAAGGTTGCTAAAGCTAATCATTGCTTAACCTTTCTCGACAACACTTTTATGACTCCACTCTATCAGAAACCGCTTGAACTAGGTGTAGATATCGTGCTCCATAGTGCCACTAAATTCTTATCAGGTCATAGCGACGTTATTGCTGGTTTAGCAGTGACAAGGAACGCGGAACTTGGCGATGAGTTAGCATTTATTCAGAACTCTTTTGGATCTATTTTAGGTGCGCAGGATTCCTACACCCTTATCCAAGGGATCAAAACGTTAGGTGCCCGTTTAAAACAGTCATCCGAATCTGCAGAAAAAGTAGCTACTTATTTACATGATCATCCGTTAATTGAAGAAGTCTTTTACCCTGGTTTAACTTTCCATCCAGGGCATTCAATCCATGCCAGACAGTCTAAAGGGTCAGGAGCTGTTCTTTCTTTCCGTTTACCAAATAAAGCAGCTGCTAAAGCATTCGTCGAACAAATTCGACTACCTATATTCGCCGTAAGCCTTGGAGGGGTTGAATCGATTCTTTCTTATCCAGCAACAATGTCTCACGCTGCAATGCCAAAGCAGGAAAGAGAGAAAAGAGGCATTACGGATGGATTGTTAAGACTTTCTGTTGGCCTGGAACATGTAGAAGATTTAATTGCAGATCTAGATCAAGCATTAAAAATACCTCACCACCAAATGGAGTTGGTTTAGTATAACTAAATAAGTCTTTTCAAGGAGGAAATAGATGGATTTATTAAAAACATTGAAAGAGCGCATCCTGATTGGTGATGGTGCGATGGGGACTCTACTATATTCTTACGGAGTAGATCGCTGTTTTGAAGAATTGAACCTGACACATGAAGTGCAAATAGCACATGTTCATCAAGCCTATATCGATGCTGGAGCTGATTTAATCCAGACAAATACTTATGGGGCAAATTATATCAAGCTTGCTAGGTATGGATTGGAAGATCAGGTTAAAAAAATAAATACCGCAGCAATTAATATAGCCAAACAAGTAGCTAGTGATCATACATTTGTCCTTGGAACAATAGGAGGAATCCATGGAACGCAAACATCGCTAGGAACAAAAGAGGAAATAAAAAGAAGCTTCAGGGAACAATTGTATTGCCTGCTTCTAGGAAATGTCGATGGACTGATATTGGAAACCTATTACAACCTAGATGAATTAACAACAGTCTTAGAAATTGCTCGGGAAGAAACAAATCTGCCGATAATTGCCAATGTGTCCATGCATGAGGCCGGTATTCTTGAAAATGGAATCCATTTATCTGATGCATTACAAAGATTAGAGGATACAGGTGCCGATATTGTCGGAATCAATTGCCGGTTGGGCCCGCACCATATGGTGGAGTCATTAAAGAACGTTCCATTATCCAGAAACTCCTTTCTGGCATCCTATCCAAATGCTAGTTTGCCAGCTTATCATGATGGCAAGCTAATCTATGAAAACGAGCCAGATTACTTCGAAAACTGTGCACGTGATTTTCGTAATGAAGGCGTTCGATTAATCGGGGGATGTTGTGGAACCACACCTGAACACATACATGCATTAGCACGCGGTGTAAAAGGATTAAAACCTTTAACGGAAAAGAAAATTATCAAAAGACCCTCATCAATCAAAGTTAAAGAGAACCAAGTCCGTACTGAAACACCCCTACTAGATATTGTAAAAAAACGACACACCGTTATTGTTGAGCTTGATGCACCAAAGCACTTAGATACAACTGAATATATGGAAGGTGTAAGGGCATTAAAAGAAGTGGGTGTTGATGCGATTACATTGGCTGATAATTCACTAGCAACACCAAGAATAAGTAACCTAGCAATTGCTACAAAAATAAAGCGAGAAATTGGCCTTAGACCACTTGTTCATTTAACATGTCGAGATCGGAATTTAATTGGACTGCAATCCCATTTGATGGGACTGCACACACTAGATATCAACGAAATCCTGGCAATCACGGGTGATCCGACTAAAATAGGCGATTTTCCTGGTGCCACTTCCGTTTTTGATGTCACTTCCTTTGATTTAATTAAATTAATCAAACAATCCAATGATGGTCTTTCCTTTTCCGGAAAGTCATTAAGACAGGCAACCTCCTTTCATGTGGGTGCTGCTTTTAATCCAAATGTTGCAAGGCTTGATAAAGCGGTGGAACGATTAGAGAAGAAAATCGCTTGTGGTACAGACTACTTTCTAACACAGCCCATATACAGCCCGGAAAAAATCATTGACTTAGCTGTAGCAACTAAACATATTGATACACCTATCTTTGTTGGAATTATGCCGCTAACTTCAACGAAAAACGCAGAGTTTCTGCATAACGAAGTGCCAGGTATCAAGCTAACTGAAAGCATACGGGCAAAAATGCGGTCAGCAAGCGCGGATAAAGAGCAATCGGTCGAGCAAGGTATTACAATCGCAAAGGGATTAATCGACGTTGCTTTGGAAAACTTCCACGGCATATATTTAATTACACCGTTCATGCGTTATGACATCTCCATTCGGCTTGTGGAGTATATTCAGAAAAAAGTACAATCAAAACGCCTTGGGGAGGTGTTGTCTACTGCCCGTTTGTAAGAATTGTTGTAAAAGCACTTTCTAAAATTAGAGGAGGAAAACAAAATGACAAAAGTAATCAGTTCAACTTTAGGGTATCCAAGAATTGGCGAGAAAAGAGAATGGAAACGATCATTGGAAAAGTTCTGGAGTGAGCAAATTTCAGAAAAGGAATTACTGGAACAAACGGAGCGATTAAGACTTGATAACTTAAAAAAGCAACAAGCACTCGGTGTTGATTTGATACCGGTTGGAGATTTTTCCCTATATGACCACGTCCTAGATACATCCATCATGTTCGGCGTAGTTCCAGACCGTTTCAAATACGATGGTGGGAAAGTTAATCTAGAGACTTATTTTGCCATTGCACGAGGGACTAAAGATGCGGTCGCATCTGAAATGACAAAATGGTTTAATACAAACTATCACTACATCGTTCCTGAGCTTGAAAATGTGAAACCAGCATTAACAGAAAATCGCCCACTTTCATTTTATAAAGAGGCAAAAGAAAAACTGGGTATTGATGGGAAACCAGTAATTTTAGGACCGATTACATACCTAAAGTTATCAAAAGGTTATGACGAGCAAGACTTCCCTACACTTTTACAAGCATTTATTCCTTTGTATGTCCAACTATTAAAAGAACTAGAAGAAGCCGGAGCATCATGGGTACAAATCGATGAACCCATTTTTGGAACAAATCTTTCAGATGAAGTACTAGCAGCTACTAAACAGGCTTACAAACAATTCGACGAAAAGGTACCGAATCTAAAACTTATTTTACAAACCTATTTTGAGAACATTGTAAATTACAAAGATGTCGTTGAATTACCTGTAGCAGCCATCGGGATTGACTTTGTGCATGGAGAGTCACTGGAATTATTAAAACAACACGGGTTCCCTGCAGATAAAGTACTTGCAGCTGGGATTGTCAATGGCCGAAATGTTTGGAAAGCGAATTTGGAAGACAAACTGGAACTACTGAAAAATATTAAACAATATGTAAACAATAATCAGCTGATCGTACAGCCCTCCTCTTCTTTATTACATGTACCAGTAACCACAAAATTGGAGGAGACACTTGATCCAGCGATTATAAGCGGATTATCTTTTGCTGATGAAAAGCTTGAGGAAATTATCACGCTATCAAAAGGCCTGCAGTCCGGAAAAGAAACGATCAGCAAAGAAATACAGAATAACAAGCAGCAAGTAGATGATTATAACAATTCCACCAACCGGATCAATGAACGCGTGAGAAGAACGATTGAGCAGCTAGACGATTCCGATGCAAAACGTGCCCAACCATTTGCCGAGCGGATCGAAAAGCAAAATGAACAATTAAAGCTGCCACTGCTTCCAACAACAACGATTGGCAGTCTGCCACAAACAACAGAAGTAAGAAAAACAAGAACAAAATGGCGTAAAGGAGAAATTACCACGAGTCAATACGAACAATTCATTAACAATAACATAGATAAATGGATAACAATCCAAGAAGAAATCGGGCTTGATGTACTAGTACATGGAGAATTCGAGCGAACAGACATGGTAGAATACTTCGGTGAAAAACTGAATGGATTTGGTGTCACTGAGTATGGTTGGGTTCAATCTTATGGTTCACGTTGTGTGAAGCCTCCTTTGATTTTCGGAGATGTTTCTTTTGATCAGCCAATGACAGTAAAGGAAAGTGTCTTTGCACAATCATTGACAGACAAACCTGTAAAAGGAATGCTTACTGGCCCGACCACGATTTTAAACTGGTCATTTGTTCATGACGATGTACCAAGAAATACGGTACAGAACCAGATTGCTTTTGCCCTCCGCAAAGAGGTGGAAGCTCTTGAAGAAAATGGCATCCAAATTATTCAGGTAGATGAGCCTGCTTTAAGAGAGGGACTCCCGTTGGACGAAAAAAAATGGGAAGCCTATCTGAATGATGCAGTATATGCATTCCGATTGGCAACATCTTCTGTTCAGGATCACACACAAATTCATACACATATGTGTTACTCCGAATTTCAAGATATTTTTGATGCGATTGACGCTTTGGATGCAGATGTCATTTCAATTGAAACATCAAGAAGTCATGGTGAAATTATTGGTACATTTGAAGAGAATACCTATAAAAAGGAGATCGGACTTGGTGTTTATGATATTCATAGTCCACGGATACCAGACAAAGAAGAAATTAAACAAAATATTGTCCGAGCATTAAAAACCATTTCTGCGGAACAGTTCTGGATTAACCCTGATTGTGGTTTAAAAACAAGAAATCAAGCAGAAACGATTGGTGCATTAACAGCGATGACCGAAGCCGCTGAAGAAATACGCAAGGAACAATTAGCCTATCAGAAATATTGAACTACCCACCACTTAACATCCATACGGATTGTTTGAAGTGGGGATTCTAAAAAAAGACATGTATTGTACATGACCGTATCCCGTTCAACTAGGATGCGGTTTTTCCATTTTTCAACTTTAACAGACCTTTTATTTCCAAGTCTGTAAGAGCACCTGAAGCAAAAAATTCGTTCGTAGAACGAAACCTGTCTAAGTTGAAAAAATTTGAATGGTAGTACGAATTAGTATGTATACCTTTCAACGCATTCGAAATATACTTCCAATGCACCCAATGATGAGCACCTACTATCTTCTCTGGTAGTAGTGTGCCCAACACTGGTGGAAGTTTTTCTTTAAAACCCATTGCTCTACGAGCAATTACAAAACTAGCTGCTTCATGTATCGATATACCTAATCTTTTCATATACTTCATCTTACCTATTTGACTTGTATATGCAGGGTTGACTTCAAAAACTGCAATGTCCTCTTTTTCAGCTCGTGATTTTATTGCAGTAAGCATCTTTTTGTATGCGAAAGCAGACATCATCCTATTTGCTTTTTTGTTTCCGTAGGGATTAGATAGCTTTGATGATGTCGTATTTAGTTTCTCGACTACTATCGGCTTATTTGTACGAGTAGCAATGCTAACGACCTCTATTGCTTCGGCTTCAATGATTTTCGTCGTCTGTCCACTTGTCTTGCCTTTCAAATCGAATTTTAAAGACCAGGAACCTAGGAGTTGACCATTCGAATTAACATGTGATACTGCGAAATGGTCAACGTTACAGTCAATGCCAATTGCTCCATCTGTCTTGGAATGATTCACATACGCTTTTGATTCTTCATCGAACATCGTTTTAAAGATGTAGTATTCCCCACAGTCTTCTATTGCCCATGCTACTGGCTTCCCGTATTTCATTTTATTCTTACAATTCGTCTGTGCAAGGATCCTACTTTCTACTTTTTCTTGACCATAAGGGAAATACAGGTTCTCAATTTCAACTAAGACACCTTTCGGTGTCTTGAAACGAAGCACTTTATTCGTCCAATCATAGTTAAAAACAAAATTTCCACAGCCTGAGTCCTTACGACCAGAAATGACCATCTTTCGGTATCTATTCTCTTCCCAAGTCTTTTGCCAAAGTTTATGGTTATTGACATACGTATCGATAGTGTACTGTGCTTGGAATTGTTTTTTTGAACCAAAGACGACGCTCGGTATTTTCGTCTTTAAGGATTTTAGGCTATCATCGTATTTGTTCAATTTGAAGTTTAAAAAACCAGTTCGTGTGTGGAGTCTTTTGATTTCAGCATCTAAGTATGTATGTTCAAATTGATACGTATGATAATACAAATCAGTCTTATTTTTGAATTGCACGACAAAGTAGTTACCCAACTTTTTCATTCTTGAATTTTGGGGGAATGATGGCTTTCCGTTTCTAAATGTTTTTTTAATTTTTTTTAATGACGTTAGTTTTGATTTGTCTTTTTTTATTTTCTTTTTGATCGACTTAATTTGAGTCTCTTTGTTCTTCATGTATAGCTTCTTTAACTCGACTAGACTCTTTTCTTTTGCTTTAGCCTCTTGAACGGCGCTATTAGTGTAGTAATCATCCAACGAAAACCTGTTCTTTACCGTAAGGTGCAACGATTTGTCTCGTTTTTTCAATCCAGAGCGTTTTTCTTTTGTTGCTGTACTAAAGGCAAACTGCTTCGCTCTATTAAACACAAAGAGAGCATGACCAATAGTATCAACGTTTTCATCCAAAATGGTATTCTTATAGATACGATTTGAAAAATACGCCTTAATTCCCATAAGTCATGCTCCTGTCTTGTTATATTGTATTTATTATATCAGAATGTCTGTTCCCATTTCAACAAAAATCTTCTTCGGAGGGGCGATTCATCCCCCACTTAACATTGGTTTTTGAAACCTTCGAGTGTTTGAAGTGGGGTCTTCTCGCCCTAATAAGATAAAGATAGAAGGGTCACTCTCTCACACTACCACGTATGATTTCGTGTACGACGGTTCCATTAAGGCAAAACGCAGGATTTCATATTTATGGATATACTTTTCAAACCCTAGCTTTGCCAATAGGCATTGTCTAGGGTTTTGTTTAATACTGGATTTTTTACGCTTAATTTCCTCGAACAATGTTATGATATACTGATAAATAAAAGATTTTTGAACTTGGAGGATGGTCATATGAATGAAAAAGATTTGGAAATTGCACAAATCCTAGAGGGTGGTGCGAGACTCTCTACTGATTCAATAGCAGATATGGTTGAGTTAGAGAAGGAAGAAGTAGAAAAAATCATTAAATCTTTAGAAGAAAAAGGGATTATACTAAACTATCAGGCTGTTATTAATTGGGATAAAGCACCTGTTAATGGCGGGGTTGCTGCGATGATTGATGTAAAAGTCACTCCCAAAAGAGATATAGGATTTGATGGTGTTGCAGAAAGAATCTATCGTTTTCCTGAAGTTAAAGCTGTCTATTTGATGTCTGGAGCTTACGACCTTTCGGTACAAGTAGAAGGAAAAACAATGAAGGAAGTCGCCTATTTTGTTTCAAATAAGCTATCTACAGTTGATTCTGTTCTTTCCACTACCACTCACTTCTTATTGAAGAAATATAAGCATGACGGTGTGATATTTGAATCTGGTCAAAAAGATAAGCGAGCTGTGGTGTCACCATGAGCCAAGTTTCTACAAAACGCTACCTTTCAAAAACAGCAAAAAACATAAAACCATCTGGTATTCGTCGTTTTTTTGATCTAGCTAATCAAATGGAGGACGTCATCTCGCTAGGTGTAGGAGAACCAGATTTTGTAACTAGTTGGAATGTGTGCGAGGCTGCGTATGCCGCGATGGAAAATGGTTATACGGCATACTCAGCAAATGCTGGATTGATGGAATTACGGGAAGCTATCTCTGGGTATTTAACTAAACAATTTAAGCTTCGTTACCAACCAGCGTCTGAGATTATTGTTACTACTGGTGCAAGCCAAGCAATTGATCTTGCCTTTCGTGCTTTAGTGGACCCTGGCGATGAAGTACTTATCCATGAACCTAGCTTTGTTGCCTACGCTCCGATTGTCCAATTAGCTGGAGGTATACCAATTCCAGTGGAAGCATCAGCTGAGAGTGCGTTCAAGCTGTTACCACAACAATTGGAAGCAAAAATTACAGATAAAACAAAGCTTGTGTTACTTTGTTTTCCAAATAACCCCACCGGTGCTACACTGGACGAAACTGAATTGGGTAAAATTGCGGAAGTAGTTAAAAAGCATGATCTCCTCGTTCTATCAGATGAAATATATGCCGAGTTAAGTTATGATAAAGCCCATGTTAGTATTGCTAGTATACATGATATGAAGGAACGAACGATTCTTATTTCTGGCTTTTCGAAAGCCTTTGCAATGACAGGATGGCGCCTTGGCTATTTAGCTGGCCCAGAGGTATTTATCCAAGCCATGCTAAAAATCCATCAGTACACCATGATGTGTGCTCCCACTATTGCGCAGCACGGAGCATTGGAAGCTCTCACAAATGGGCTTGAAGATGTGACAAAAATGGTGACCAGTTATCGGCAACGGAGAAACTTTTTTGTGAAAGCATGCAACCAGATTGGGCTTGAGTGCCATAAACCAGGTGGAGCCTTCTATGCGTTTCCTTCGATACATAAGTTGGGACTGTCTTCAGAGGAATTTGCGGAAGAGTTGTTAAAAGAAGAAAAGGTAGCTGTCGTTCCCGGAAGCGTCTTTGGGCTAGGGGGACAAGGCCATATCAGGTGTTCCTATGCAGCTTCCATGGATAATTTACAAAAGGCGATTGAACGAATGGATCGCTTTTTAGCTAAGCGAATCTGATGTAATTATGGAATCTCTGGGCTCTGACAGCGGAATGTTTAACTCAGACATCCTGTTCCTATGAATACTCGTCGCAAAAAACAAAGAAGTAATTCGAGGTAACGAGTTCTTTTAGTGCGTGTTCAAAAAGGAGGATAAAAAGGACCGAGAAGTTCGAGGCAGCGTAGCTTAGAGTACCGGAACGTATGCTATTAATACGTGAGGAACGGAAAAGCAAGCTAACGAAGAAATTCGATGCGTCATTTTTACCGGACTTTTTGAACAACCTCTTTTAGGTACAAAACTTATTTTATTAGGTAAATAAACGTTACAATAGCGCAGCTTTCAGCCACGCTATTGTAACGGTTTTTTCAAAGCAATGATTTCAACAAATGAAACATTCCCTGAAAAGGGAGGTTAAAGTAACCATATAACTTTGTTTTTATCCCTAGCTCATATTTAGAACGGTTACTTTTTCACGGGTTACGGACTCAATACTTTTTCGAATGCCTTGCGCACCTAAACCGGAGTTTTTGACGCCGAGGAATGGGAAGTGATCAGGTCCCCGTTCCGTTTTGCCGTTGATTTGAACAGAACCTACCTCAAGCTCACTACCGATACGAATGGCTTGTTCGACATTTTTCGTAAAAACACTTGCCTGCAGACCATATTCCGACTCGTTTGCAATTATTACGGCTTCTTCAATGTTTTGTACACGAATAATCGGCAGCACCGGACCAAATGGCTCTTCCCATGCAACAGTCATGTCTACTGTTACGTTGTCAAGCAACACAGGGTAAACAAGGTTTCCTTCGCGCCTGATGTCAGTAAGAGGTGTGGCGCCTTTTCCAACGGCGTCATCCACCAATTGTTGAACAAAATCGGCTGCTTTCTCGTTGATTAACGGGGTTACAGTGGCATTATCTTCTGGCATCCCAACTTCCAAAGCCTTGATTTTGTCTTTCAATTTATCAACTAACGCATCTGCTACTTCATCTAATACAAGGACACGCTTAATCGCGGTACAACGTTGGCCAGAATAGGAAAATCCACCGCCGACGATATCTCCAGCGGCTTTTTCAAGATCGGCGTCGTTCAGCACAATTGCTGGATCTTTTCCGCCTAATTCGAGGATGACGGGAATCATGGAAGCTTTTTTAGAAATGTATTCGCCTGTTTCAGATCCACCTGTAAAGTTGATCAAGTCAATTGAAGGGTGAGTCGTTAAATAATCGCCGATCTCAGAACCTTTGCCTGTTACAAGATTGACAAGCCCTGAAGGAAGCCCAGCTTTGTCCAACGCCCTTACCATTAACGTCCCGCTTATTGCCCCCTGCGTTGCTGGTTTGAAAACAACTGCATTCCCAGCGATTAAAGCAGGTGCAATTTTTGCGGCTGACAGGTTAACTGGATAATTAAAAGGAGATATAGCAAGAATAACGCCCAAAGGTTCTCTTTGTACCATTGCGAGCTTGTTGGCGCTTCCGGCGTTGAAGCTTCCGCCATTGATCAACTCACCATGGATTCGCTTCCCTTCTTCCGCAGTATATTTAATAAAATCGGCAGTTCGTACGACTTCTTTTTCTGCAGAAGAATACCCTTTACCGACTTCCTTCATAATGGTTTCCGCTATTTCTTCTTTCATCTCAAGCAGCTGGTCCGCCCACGCATAAAGTAGTTCAGCACGCTCACTAAAAGAAAGGTTTGCCCAATCTTTTTGAGCTGCCTTTGCCCCTGTTACAGCAAGGTTTACTTCATTTTCTGTCATTGCCTGTACAGAACCGACTGGTGTGTTGTCGGATGGAGATTGATTCTCAATCGTTTTACCCGATAAACTCTCTCTCCATTCTCCATTTAATAAAAACTGATACGTATTTGCGATCATTTCTGCCTTCATCTTATCAAACCCTTCTCTTTTTGTTATGAATCGTCACTTTTAAATATGTATTTCATCATAATTGAGAAAGCGCTACCAAGTCAACGGAAAATTTAGATTAATTTAATTTTTTAAAAAATAACCTTCTAATATGTACAATAATAAGTGCCCATCAATGTACATTGATGGGCACTTATTATTGTTTATTTTTGTTTTTTCGCTAACGGAACCCACTGTCATACGTGAGAAACCTTTTCTTACTACATAAACGTATCTGTCAAATTTGTAACGATTTGTTTTTTACGTGAAACAACACCTTTTAATAGTGCACGATTATTTTCAAGCCTTACATCAAAAGCTTTTTCCACATTGTCCTTAGCTTTCCCTAGTGCAATTACTTCTGAATCATTGTTTAGGATGTCAGTTACTACAAACAAGAATAAATCCAATTTCTTATAGGCAATCGTAGCATTCATTTCTTGTTCCAAATCTGGCTGAAGCTCGATCACTTTACTCGTATCTACTGCATTCACTTGTGCGATTTCTACTTTTGCTCCATTCATTTCAAATTCCTTTGCATCCATTGTGATTAAATCGTTAATTGATTTATCACTTAGATCGGCTCCTGCTTGTAGCATTGCAAGTCCATATTCGTCTAAATTGATTTCCGCAATTTCAGCCAATGTATGTGCTGCATCCACATCTTCCTGTGTACAAGTTGGTGATTTTAACAATAAAGAGTCAGAAATGATTGCAGATACTAATAATCCAGCAATTTCTTTTGTGATTTCCACATTATTTTCTTCGTACATTTTCTTTAAAATTGTAGCTGTACACCCTACTGGCTCCACGCGAAAATAAAGGGCTTCTCTTGTTTCGAAATTAGCAATTCGATGGTGGTCAATTACTTCAATAATTTTAACATCATTAATATTTTCTACGCTTTGTTGAAATTCATTATGGTCAACTAAAATGACGTTCTCTACTTCAGTTGGAACACGATCAATTAGTTTTGGTTTTTCAACTTTAAAATAATCAAGTGCATATTGGGTTTCCTTATTTACTTCACCCAAACGTACAGGCTCTGTATCTTGTCCTAACTTATTTTTCAAATGGGAAGCTGCAAGTGCTGCAGTTATTGTGTCTGTATCAGGGTTTTTATGTCCAAAAATAAATGTATTAGCCATGGTAGACGACTCTCCTCTATTAGTTATGTAAACTTTTTTTATACTTACTATTTATATCAATTATAGTACCTAATTGCAAAAGAAAAAACACCCAGTTGTTTAAAGTAGCCAAAAATAAGGTAATGAACCAATAACTATAATAAATCTATAATTAGGAGGAATCTCAGGATGAGTACGAAAAAAGCATTACAAAAAGCTCCTTCATCTTTTTGGAGAAACACAGAAAAGTTACCTCAACACACTTGTTTAAACAAAAATCTGAATGTAGATGTTGTAGTAGCTGGTGGTGGAATTGCTGGAATTACAACCGCTTATATGCTTGCCAAAAAAGGTAAAAAAGTCGCACTAGTTGAGGCTAGAAAGCTTTTGAGTGGTACGACTGGATTTACCACCTCTAAATTAACTGCCCAACATGCCCTAATTTACGATGAGTTGATTGGTCGATATGGTAAAGACACGGCAAAAAAGTATTATCAGGCAAACATGGAAGCACTTGCACTTGTGAAAAAGTTTCAAGAAGAAGAGCAGATTGACTGTGAATTAGAGGAAACAGACGCTTATGTTTTCACAGAGTCCAGTGATTGGAAGGATAGGCTTGAGAAAGAAGCACAGGCATATGAAGTACTAGAAATTGATGGTGAACTTGTTGAGAATATCCCCCTTGATTTAGATGGACAATCAGCAATCGTAATGCATAAACAAGCCCAATTTCATCCAGTGAAATACTTACATGGCTTATTAAAATCCATCGAGAATAATGGTGGAGAAATTTATGAAAACACTGCCGTCATGGATGTAGATGATAAAGATGGTATCACCTGTCAAACAGATCAAGGATACAGCATAATATGTGAAAATGTTGTATTCGCGACTCATTCACCAACGTATGAACCTGATAATTTTTATTCTGGCCATCTTAAACCTGAAAGTTCTTACGCATTGGTTGTGAAAGCTGAAAAACCATTTCCTGGAGGCATGTATATTAATGCTGAGTTACCAAAGCGGACTATGCGAGGCATGAAGTATCACGGAGAAAACTATATCCTTGTTGGTGGAGAAAGTCATGATACGGGTGACGGAAAATCAAGTCAAGAAAGGTACGAAGAACTTGTTGAATATGCAGATAAACTCTTTGGTGTAAAAGAAGTGGTCGATCATTGGTCCTCACATGACTTGTTCTCACCTGATCGAATCCCGTTCATCGGAAAGATATTCGCAGATAAAGATAATATTTATACCGCAACAGGATTTGGCAAATGGGGATTATCTAGTGCAACAATTGGGGCAGAAGTAATAACCGATCTCATTCTTGGTAAATTCAATGCATATACAGCATTATTTTCCCCGGCAAGAGAACTAAACGAAACCGATAAAGAAGATGAATCAGAAACGAATGCTAGGAATGATTCAAATTCAGCAACAAAGCCTGAAGATTTAGCAAATGGTCGAGGAGCTGTCGTAGAGATAGATGGGGATAACGTTGGGGCATACCGGGATACACACGGTAAACTGCACATTCTCGATATTTCATGCACCCATATGGGGTGTGGTGTCGCTTGGAACGACGGTGACAAGACTTGGGATTGCCCATGTCATGGTTCAAGGTTCAATGCAACGGGCGATGTCATTGAAGGTCCCGCACTTGAGCCTTTGGGTAAGGTTGAAAACAATTAGGGCAATTAGGGAAATCCCGGTCTTCTCGGTGAAGATCCGGGTTTAACTTTACACGTAAGGAAAGTATAAAATTTAGCTCTATTAAGCTTACTTATATCAACGGTCATGTCTAGCTCCAGCGCCCAGCAACTAGCAAACTTCACACTCCTCCACTACGATAAGTCAACATCGGTTGTTGAAAAAGGAAGGCCGACTAACTACGGGCTGTCGCTCAGGCGTCGGCATACCCCTGTTGCAGGGGCATGTTTCCTTTATCTCATTGCGAAAGAATGTTCGATCAAGACCGTCGCTTTGCGCGACAACATCGAACCACCCGTGTTGCACGGGCGCAGTTTGTACGTTGCTAAACGGGCGCTTGCGCTTTTCTTATTCCATATTATTATACCAACTAATTACTGAACTTTTTATATCTTCATCTTGCACTTCTTTGAGACCAAATCCATGAATATCTACCACCCGTACAAACTCATTTGATGCATACGCAAGTTTTACGATGCAATAGCCTTCTATAGGTGATGGCGCGATCTCAATAATTGTTTCATTTTTATAGTAATGTTCAATTTTTTCTCGATCTTCCGGTAAATACCATCCATCGGATTCAACTGGTTCTGATTCTTTTACTTCTTCTACTATCACATCATTGTCTTGTAGTACTTCTTCCTCAGTCATTTTCATATAAATTCGTTGTAGTAGTTGGATATTTTCAGCAAAGCCAATAAATAACATTCCCAAAATAAAACCACCTATAGACCATATGAAAAATATTGCCCAACTTTCATAGTTCGAGCCTATCAGTATGCCAGCAAATATACCTATTGTAATTTGCGCGACACCAATAATAAATAATATTTTTGCTATAAAATTTTCATACATTAGACTTTGCCTCCTCTTCATTATTATGACACATTACAAAAATAAATCCCTCTAAAAAGCGATAAATTTTACAAATTCGCAATTTGTTTTTATAGTGAAGAAAGATACTAAATTGAAAAGGGATTTTTTATGAAGAAAATAATAGTAATTGGCGCTGGAATATTGGGTGCATCAACTGCCTACCACCTAGCTAAAAATGGTGCTAACGTTGTTCTTATTGATCGACGTGATGCAGGGAAGGCAACAGATGCAGCAGCGGGGATTGTATGCCCATGGCTATCACAACGGCGAAACCAAAAATGGTATCAGTTAGCAAAGGGTGGCGCTAAAATATATCCTGGTTTAATAGATTCCTTAGCAAATGATGGCGAGACAGACACAGGCTATGATCGGGTTGGGGCATTAAGCATCCATACATCGCTCGAAAAGTTGGAAGCAATGAAAAAACGTGCATTAAAACGCCGAGAGGATGCGCCTGAAATTGGTAATGTTACACTTTTTGACCACGAACAAACAAAAGCCATGTTTCCCCCTTTAGAAGATGGTTATAAAGCCGTACATGTCAGTGGTGCCGCACGAGTAGATGGAAGAAAACTTTGTAGATCGCTGATTAACGGAGCACAAAAGCACGGTGCAAAGTTTATTTCAGGTGAAGCATCAATACTTTATGACGGAAAAATGATTAATGGTGTTCAGATTGCTGGAGAAAAAATTGACGCCAGATTAGTCATTGCTGCAAATGGTGTATGGATGCATGAACTCTTACATCCACTGGGAATAACTATGAATGTCACCAGTCAAAAGGCCCAGCTCATCCATGTCCAACACCCCCAATTTGATTCGTCCAAGTGGCCTGTCATTATGCCACCAAATGATCAATATATCTTAACATTAACGGATAATCGAATTGTATTAGGTGCTACACATGAAAATGATGTGGGATTTGATTCCCGAATCACTGCTGGTGGCATACATGAAATTTTATCGAAGACACTGGCGATTGCACCAGGATTAGCAGAAAGTACGTTTTTAGAAAGTCGAGTAGGGTTCCGCCCATTCACACCTGGGTTCCTCCCCGTATTTGGTTCTGTTCCAGGCTTTGACGGGCTTTTAGTCGGAAATGGTCTAGGCGCTTCTGGACTTACCATGGGACCGTTTATCGGGGAGCAGCTGGCAAAAATAGCTCTAGAGCAACAGCTAGATGTTAACCTGAAAGACTATGATGTGGCACAAGCAATATTAGAAAACTTGGCATTCGCCAAGCATTTGGACGAATGACTTAGTTGCACTTATGTAGATAAGAAAGTTTTATACTTTCTTATCTGTAAATAAAGCCCGGTTTGGTCAGATACCAAATCGGGCTTTTTCTCATTTATTTTATGATTAACACGGGGCAGTTAACACGTTTGGCTACTTTATGACTGACACTGCCTAAGATGAATGTTTGTAGATCGTTGAGTCCTCTACTTCCAACCACTACACAGTCAAAATCACCTTCATTTGCAAACGATACAATTGTTGGTCCTGCTTCTCCGTGAAGTACTTCAACTGAGTACGTTACACTAGATTGGTGAAGCAGCTCTTCTACAGGGTGAATTTTCTCCCTACGACTCTTTTCTACCTCAAATTTATCTGCATGGTGTAATGCATCAGACTTTGATGCTTGCCCGTCAATAACGTAAATCACTTTAATTGTACCTTCAAACTTTTGAGCAAGTTCGATTGCATGATCTGTTGATCGTATCGCGTGCTCCGAACCATCCGTCGCTAACAAGATATTTTTAAACAAAGCTACACCTCTCTCCATTCAGATGTTCGCATATTAGTGTCCTGAAGCTTTTGACAACCCACCAATTCGATTTTTCAGATGCTTACTATCTTCATTTAACCCTGTATATGTTACTTTTATCTCTTGTTGTTCAAATTTCGTTTCAATTTTATCCAATGCCCCGATAGCTGAATCATCCCACAAATGCGCGAGACTTAGATTAATTTCTACTTCCTTTACAGTATCGTGGAAATTGAATTTTTTTGGAAAATCACTTACAGATGCAAAAAACAATTGTCCATTTACATAATAGATTCGTTTTTCATTGCTAGATACTAATTCGTCTGTTACCTTTACTTTAGAAATCTTTGCTGCAAAGAAAATCGCACTCAGCAGAACACCCGCTAGAACACCTTTTGATAGATCGTGCGTTAGCAAAACGATTACAACTGTTGTTACCATAACTGCTGCATCTGTTCGAGGTAATTTATGCAGATTCTTAACCGACGACCAATCAAACGTACCAATTGATACCATGAACATAACACCAACTAATGCTGCCATTGGAATTTGCACAACAACACTTCCTAGCACAATAATTAAAAACATCAGGAATGCACCAGCAACAAATGTGGACAATCTACCTCTTCCACCGGATTTACAGTTGATTACTGATTGACCAATCATTGCACAACCCGCCATTCCGCCAAAACAACCAGCCACAACATTTGCAATACCTTGACCGCGACTTTCTTTATCTTTATTACTCTCTGTATCTGTCATATCATCTACAATACTAGCGGTCAAAAGTGTCTCTAGTAATCCGACAATCGCAAGTGCTAATGAATATGGAAAAATAATCATAAATGTTTCAAAAGTTAACGGGATAGATGGAAGTAAAAATACTGGTAATTGTGACGATAAATTACCTAAATCTCCCACCGTTCTAATATCTAGCCCACCAAATACGGTAATTACTGTAATAATTATAATTGCAACTAGCGTTGATGGTACTGCTTTCGTCATTCTGGGAAACAGGTAAATAATTGCTAGAGTAAGAGCCACTAACGCATACATAACCCATGTTTCACCCACAAAGTGTTGCAGCTGTGCCATGAAAATCAAAATAGCTAATGCATTAACAAAACCGACCATCACCGAACGTGGTACGAATTTCATTACTCTAGCTAATTTAAATATACCAAATAATATCTGAATTATGCCTGTTAAAATAGTTGCTGCCAATAAATACTGTAATCCGTGTTCTGCAATTAGTGTTACCATTAACAGCGCCATGGCTCCTGTAGCTGCTGATATCATAGCGGGACGGCCGCCAACAATGGAAATCACAATTGCGATACAAAACGAAGCATACAGGCCTACCATTGGGTCAACGCCAGCAATAATAGAGAAAGCAATCGCCTCTGGAATCAACGCCATAGCTACTACCATACCAGATAGGACATCTCCCTTGACGTTTCCAAACCAATCATTCTTTAATTGTTCTATATTCAAATCTATACCCCTTTCAATTATTATTTTTTCAAGCTTTCTTTTAAGCTTTATCCGTAAACAACCTATGTATCATACCACATATAGACATAGAATTAAAACTGTATGTAAGCGTAATTATTTTCCATATAATCTCTTATACTCGATTATTCTTACATATACTGTTTCATATAAAAATCCAAGGAAGCTACTAGCAAAGCCTTCTTGGATTCACGGTTTTTATTAATCATGCCGATCGATTTTGATTTTTTAGTCCCTGCTTTTCTATGAAATTAATAAGTGCTCTAATTTTTATATAGAAGTATTGGAATAATGGGCTTTGTATAAATGTAAAAAGAAACGTAAAGATAAACACGGGCCCACCTAAAAGTAAACCAAATACTAGTACACTAGTTTCCGTAATAATCCGTACTTTCCGTATAGGCGAACCAGTTTTATCAGAGATGGATAACATAAATCCATCTCGTGGCCCTGAACCTACTCCGGCTGCATTATACATTCCCCCACCAAATCCCATAAATACTATGCCTGTTAGAAGTAGAACGATGTCTACCCACGTATTTGTGGCAATTGGTAAAATATTTAACCATAAAAATAAATCGACAAATCCACCAACAAGTAGTGCATTTAAGAATGTACCAAGTTTAATGTACCGCTTATCAAGAATATAAGAGATAAGTACAAGAATCATTCCGCAAACAATATTCCACGTCCCAATGGTAAATCCATATTTTTCAAATAGGCCAACATTGAGCACATCCCATGGATGAATACCTAAATGCTGTACATTAATTGTTACAGAAATACCAAAACTAAAAAAGATTACTCCAACAAAAAAAAACGCCCAACGTAAAAAATATTGCATAAAGCATCCTTCTTTCTAGTTACAATACATTTATATTGCTGGATGTTAGAGGAAGATACAAGTAGGAAATGCTAATAGTGGTTGCTAATTTCTATGATTCTTGTCTCTAATCTCACGCTCTAAGTCATGAACCTTTTTTTCAAGTGTTTGTATTCTGTATAGCAGATCTTCTTTATCAATATATTCACGACGTGTGGTTTCGTTCTGGTAATCGGTTTCAATGTACATATATAAGAAACTGTTAGGCCAACATCATTTGATATATAAACAAGTGAGTAAATAGTACCACACAACAATAAGTCCCGCAGAAGTATTTTTTAAATTTTTAATGACTAAAGAGATGTAAAATATGATTATCTCCTAAGTTATTAGGAGATGCTATCATTCTTATTTCTTTTTGGGGAGTAATTCACCAAAAATATGCCTGCTAATATTAGAACTCCTCCTACCAATGTTGAGATATGTAGTTGTTCATTCAGCAAAAACCAACCAAAGACAACCCCAAACAAAGGAGCGAGAAACAAAAAGGCACTTACCTTCCCTGGATCTTCTTTCTTCAGGAGGAAAAACCAAATGGCGAATTGAACAATGGAAGCCATAACTGCTAGCCATACTATTATAAAAATTGATACTGGAGTAAACACTATGTGAGCTTGTTCTAATAATACACTACCTAACAATAATAAGATTCCTCCAAAAAGCATTTGGTAAGCAGTTAAAACCCAAGTGTCAAAAGAAGAACCCCATTTTTTTAAAACCAATGTAGCAATAGCCCAAGAGACTGCACTCAATAGACCCAAAAGAGTCCCCGATTCCTGAATATCCAAGCTAGCACCTAATGTGATAAAAACACCTAGAAAGCCGGCTAGAACACCTAACCACTGAATCCAACGATATTTCATCCCCATAAAAAAAGTTCCAAAAATAACTACAATCAAAGGATTGGTAAATGTCAAAATAGACGACTCCCCCGCAGTAATCGTACGTAAACTTAGAAATATAGGGCCCATAACCAAAGTGGTTTGAAAAATGCCAACAACCCCGATTTTGAGCCATTCAGTTAGTCCCCTAGGATGATTTCGTTTTAATAATAAAACAATTAAGGCCATCAGTAAACCCGCTAGCGTAAAACGTATTCCGACTAGTAACAAAGGTGAAATATAGTTCAATCCTATTTTACCAACTGCAAATGAAGAACCCATTAAACCTGTTGTAGTCACTACTAAAAGAGCAAACAATATTTTATTCAAGATCCTAGAACTCCTTCTGTTCAGCGTTATGCGTTATTTTTAACTAGCCATTTTAGAGTTATCAAAAAACCCTTTTACTTACCATTTTAAAATTAAACAATCTATCCTTTATAATAACTTCCTTTTTCAGTTTTGTGCAATGACACTTTTAATGTACATGATTGATCTATTCTCTTTCGAAAAACAAAAAAGACTCACCATTTTTGGAAAGTCTTTTAAAAATTCTTGGTTCATTAATATTTTTTAATACCAGTGGCCGGGGTCAAATATAGCTTTTAAAGGTTGATATATCAATATTGGCTAAACATTATGTGTAAAATAAGTGTAAAAATCCGTGTTAATTAGAAATACACCTTAGAGAAAAGTTTTCTAGAATAACAAGGCCACCAAATGTTCCATCGATATCTCCTGATGAAGTATAAATTAGGATTCCACACTCCTTATCATTTATATAAAAGGCGCTTACGTATTGAAGTAGAATTATAACAACAAGTAAGGAGTTCAACAATTATAATATGGGACAAGGTATGAATTAAAACATTCCTAGGTTTAAGAATCGCTTCATTAAATTTTATCTTATTTTTTCTATCCCTTGTAATTAGTCTATTAAAATAAATCATTACATCATACCTTTGCTCCCAAGTTCTAAGTTTCTCTATACTTAACGTGAAGAAAATTCCTTCTCCATAAACTTTATAAGCCGGTAACCAATTATTCCCTATTGAATCAGTATTTTTAAATAATATTTTTTTCCCTTTGTCTATTTTACTTCTACTGGATTCATCATCATTTGTAGTAAGTCATTGAATCCAGTTAAGGCAATGGTCTCTTTTAACTTAGTCACTCTATTAATAAAAGTGAATCGGAATGCTACACCGTTGTCCTTAGCATCATTATAATCCTATTCTTTTCTTACCTTTAAATTTCGAGTATCACTTTATTGACTAAAATTCCAAAGTCCCTTTTCCCCAATTCTTTTCCAGTATTTTTAGAGTATATTTTTTCTTGGGCTTGCCCATCATCCAGTTCACTTTCAATGTAAAGTATTGCAAGTTCAATATCTGAATGGTTGTACTCTTGAATCTCGGGAGGACACATTTTTTAACAATCTCTATTTTTCCATCAAGATTATCCGCCATATTTAACCAAGAAGAAGTAACCCCGTTTCTTCAAATATATCTATAAGTCTTTCAACTGCAGGGTTCTCTCCCGGTAGATAAATCGCACTGTTTATATTCGGATAGTAAACATTTATTGAATTTTTTAAGACTGCAACAGGATATGAAGTACAATTTTCATTTAGCCTCTTACTTAATTCACTAATACCTTCTTCGTCATTAGTCGAATTATTTTTTCTTGTCATAATCCCTTTTAGAGGCCTTTCCTTATTACAACTATATAATTAATTTATTTCCATAAATCTCTTGTCTTTTTACAAATTTCCCACCGACAAATATTTCGTCTCTAAGTATGGCTTAATACCTTCCAAACCACCCTCACGTCCGAGTCCACTTTCCTTCATGCCTCCAAAAGGTGCATGTGCAGCAGATGGTCCGCCGTCATTCCACCCAACAATCCCAAAGTCGAGATGATCATGTAAGTAAGTTCCGGTTCTATAATCATTGGTAAAGAAATAAGCTGCAAGCCCGTATGGTGTGCTATTTGCAATTTCCACTGCTTCTTTAATTTCTTTAAAGCTGGTAATCGGTGCTACTGGACCAAAAGTTTCCTCATGCATGATATCCATGCTGGCATTTACATTTTTTAACACCGTTGGATGCACAAAGTAATAACCTTTTTCATTGTCTGTATCATACTTATTGCCGACTAGTACCTCAGCACCTTTTTCAATGGCATCGTTTATTTGATCCACAATTTTTTCATAGCCTTTTCCATTAATGATCGGCCCTACATCTGTTCCTTCTTCCAACCCGTTGCCAATTTTAAGTTTTTCAACTTCCACAGCTAGCTTTTCAGAAAAGGCGTCTACGATATTTTCATGCACGATAATACGGTTGGCACATACACATGTTTGGCCAGCATTCCTGAATTTCGTACCGACCGTCTGTTTTACAGCAAAATCAAGGTCAGCATCTTCAGCTACAATAAGAGGAGCATGTCCACCTAATTCCATTGTGACATGTTTAATGGTGTCCGCACTATTTTTAATCAACGTCTTCCCAACAGGTGTTGAACCTGTAAAGGTAATTTTGCGTACATATTCGCTACTTGTGAATAAATCACCAACAACACTACCTCTTCCATTTACACATTGAACTGCATCGGGTGGAATACCGGCTTCATGCGCAAGTTCGATTAGACGAATTGTCGTTAAAGGGGTTTCTACTGCGGGTTTAACAATAAACGTACACCCCGCCGCTAAAGCAGGTGCCGCCTTTCTCGTCATCATCGCCGCAGGAAAGTTCCATGGTGTAATTGCCGCAACGAGTCCAATTGGCTGGTGGCTGACAATAATACGCTTTGTTTCCGTATTTGCTGGAATCGTGCGGCCATAAATTCTTTTTGCCTCTTCCGCATACCAATCAATATAGCTAGTTGCATAATCAACTTCCCCCAAAGATTCATGGAGTGGCTTTCCGTTTTCAAGTGTCATTGTTTCCGCGATATATGCTTTATTTTCCTGTATTTTTTGCGCCCAATTTTGTAATAATCTTGATCGTTCATGTGCATTGACTTTCGACCATTTTTTAAAAGCTTTATGCCCATTCTCCAGCGCTTGATTAATTTCTTCCTCCGAATGCACATTGACTTCTTGAATGACTTCACCTGTAGCAGGATTATTTACTTTGAACTGATTCGACATTTGTATGAACTCCTTTAATTGATTTTGTTCTTGCTTGTGTCATATATAAACTAAAACCCCAACAGAACCTATCAGCACCCATGTTAAATAAACATCCCATCCCCCTAATGACCATAAGTATATTTGATGATTCACAGGAACAACATAATCGATTACAGTTGGCAATGCTACAGCTTCAAATGTGATCACTGAAACATAACCGAACAACACAGCCCAAGCAGCAACGAAGGATGTATAACATTTATCTCTTAGGGAGTTACTATATTTACCAAAGGATCAAATTGATCTAATAAAGACAAGAATTCATCAAATTTATTCTGGTCGCCCGATATAACAAGTCTTTCTTCTGAAACTGCTTGCTCTGATGAAAGACGTCCCTCTCCTATTTCATAAAGGGTTGACTTTTCGACAGTTAGCGAAATATCAGGATTGTTAGTTAGCTTGCCTACCTTATAGGACAGTACTGAGTTTTCTAAATTCAATGTGAAATCTTCATCTGTATCTGATACCTCAATCTGAATTACCATTTTATGGCCATCCGCTTTGAGGCCATTTAGTTTAACCGCTAATAGGGTTAAAAATTCTTCAACTGGAATATTATTAAAAAGCATAGAACTATCATATGGAAGTCTATCTTTGTTGACTCCACTTCTTAGTTCCAACGCACCAACGAGATAGATATTACGCCAGTTTGCTGACTCAGACTGATATCCTAGTTGTTCAAAAGTGTCTGCTAATAAATTTTTAGCTTCGATATTATCGGGATCTGCCATTACTACATTTTTCATCACTTGAGCAACCCAACGATATTCACCATTTTCATAATCAACTTTAGCCTTTTGGATGACATTTGCCGCCCCGCCCATAAATTCCACATACTTTTTTCCTGCTTCAATTTGTGGCAGGGGATCTAGGTCTGATGGATGTCCACTATAATATCCTAAATAAAAATTATAAATACCTTTAACATTATGCTTTAAAGTACCATAGTACCCTCGATTTCCCCAATATTGATTTAATGTATCTGGCAATTGGATTGTTTCAGCTATTTCATCCATTGTGTAGCCGTGATTTGCTAAGCGAACTGTCTGATCATGCATATATTTGTATAAATCACGCTGCAATTTCAGATGTTTAATAATTTGGTCCTTTCCCCATACAGGCCAAGCATGCGCCATTAAAAGAGCATCAACCTCATATTGACCGAATAAATCAATAGTTTTATCGATTGCGTCAACCCATTTTAAAGTGTCTCGAGTTTTTGCTCCCCTTACAGTATAAATTTGATGCATCGTTTTATTTACATTTTCTGATGCAAATATTACTTTATATTCCTCAATAAAGAAATGCATTTCAGCTGGTGCTTCTGTATTTGGAGTTAATAAAAATTGAAAGGTTAAACCGTCTACCTCCAAAATTTGTACTTTATTTTCTATTTCAATATTTGGTACCTCAAAACTATTCATTCCATCAGTACCCACAGGACCAATACCTTGGGACACAACACCTTTGGGACCAGCTGGTAATAAGGAACCGAATTGATACTGACCACGACGCTTCATTACCGAGCCTAACATCACATATTCACTTATCGCTTCTTCTGCTAAATATTGTGGTGCAATAATTGGGATATCTTTATGTTCTGCATATTCCAGAATCCCTTGAATACCACCAAAATGATCTGAATGACTTTGACTAAGAATGATGGCTGTAACTGGTTTTTTGGGACGGTGCTTATAATATAGATCCATTGCTGCTTTTGCTGATTCGACACTCTTTAAAGTATCACAAACGATAACCCCATTTTCAGTTTCTATAAGGACAGTAGTAGATAATGATACTCCTCGAACTTGATATACGCCATCTACTACCTTAAACAAACCTGAAATGGATTGTAATTGTGAATTTCTCCATAAACTAGGATTGACTGTTTCAGACGAAGACTCCTTTAAAAATTCAACTTTTTCTGTGTCCCAGACAACTTTCCCACTATCATTTTTAAGCTTTTTAAAATGTAACGGAGAAATATGATTCTTATATGCATCTTCATAATCCTGTCTATCGTCAAAATTTAAATATTCATAAAATTCCTCATTGGCCTTCTTTGTAAAGTCTGTAGCAGGTAACGATTGTGGTAATTTAGTGTTTTTCATTTAAATATCCTCCTCTGTATTTTAATCCTCTATTAAAGTAGAGTTTTCTTTATTTCTTAAAATTAATTCATCTTTTAATGGTTAATTCAGAAAATATATCTTCCAAACTTGGCTTGGTTAAATGTTTTCATGTAATAGCCATCCAACCTATCATAACTTCACTACAAGCCGTGAAACATCTCCTTTTGCTAGCCTATCAAACCCTTCATTAATTTCATCCAGAGCGAGAGTATCGGATAAAAGCAAATCGACCGGTAGTCTTCCTTGCTTAAAAAGTTCGATAAAATGCGGGATATCTCGTGATGGTATACAACTTCCTACATAGGATCCCTTGATTGTACGCTCCTCTGCTGCAAGGGTTACTTGCGGGAAGGAGAATTTATGCTCAGGATGTGGTAGTCCTGTAGTGACAGTAGTACCACCTCTCTTTGTAATTTGATAAGCAACCTCCATTGCCGGGACCACTCCGGCAGTTTCAAAGACGTAATCGAGCCCTCCACCAGTTGCTGTTTTAATTTGATCCACTACATCTAATTCGCTGGAATCATATACGGAAGTTGCTCCAAATTTCTTGGCAATATCAAATTTACCCTGATTTATATCGATTGCAATAATCTCCCTTGCACCAGCTAATTTTGCACCCATAACTGCATTCAAACCAATGCCTCCAAGCCCAACTACCGCAACACTACTACCTGGTTGCACTTGTGCGGTATTAATTACTGCACCAACACCAGTAATGACTGCACATCCAAATAATGCAATTGTTTCAAAAGGGATTCCTGAATCTACTTTAACAATTGAATTGGTGGAAACGACTGCATATTCAGCAAACCCTGATACTCCTAAATGATGGTTCACACGGCCTTCTTCTGAATGAAGCCTGCTGCCACCACCAAATAGTTCACCTTCTTTGTTTACTTGATCTCCAGGCTCACAAAGTGCCGGGCGTCCTTCCCTACAAGAAAGACAGTGCCCACAGCTTGGTATAAACGTACAAACTACATGGTCACCTTCCTGAAATTGTGTTACATTTTCTCCTACTTGAACAATTATACCTGCTGCCTCATGCCCCAAAGCCATGGGCATTGGTCTCGGTCGGCTACCATTGATTACAGAAAGGTCTGAATGACATAGACCAGCCGCTTTTATCTGCACAAGTACTTCATTTTGTTTCGGATTGTCCAGCTCCAATGTTTCAATTTTTAATGGTTTACTTTCTGCATATGGCGCAGACAAACCCATTTCATGTAAAACAGCTACACGACTTTTCATGTTTTCACCTCATTTAATTTTTCTTGCAAGTTATTTCAGTAACTTAAATAGAAGGAATTAATTTTTAACGTAAATGATACGTTAACAGTATGAACCATGAAATCCCCCCTTCAAATACTAATTCAATGAATACGTATACATTATTAAATATTTTGCTTACGTCTTTCTTTATACTTAGCAAGTAAAGGTACAAATACCGATAAGAGACAGAATACTAAAAACAAAATTGATATTGGGCGTTGAAAAAAGATCATAAAACTACCGTCAGATAAAATAAGTGATTGTCTTAAAGATTTTTCAGCTAAAGGCCCCAAAATAATAGCTATCAGCATTGGCGTTACTGAATAACCATATTTAGGTAGGAAGTATCCTATCACTCCAAAGAATATAGCTATGCCCACAGAAGATAATGAATTATTAACAGCATAGGAACCTATTAAACAAAGTACCAATACAATTGGCATTAATACATTTGAAGGAATAGATGTAATTTTCGCAAACCATGGAATAGCCATTTTGGCAAGAATTAACATAATAATATTTACCAAGATGAAGCCTACCATAATTGTATAAACAATATCCGCATTTTCGGTAAATAATTGTGGTCCGGGAGTTAGACCTTGGATCATTAATCCTCCTAAAAGAACGGCAGTAACTACATCTCCTGGGATTCCTAGTGTCATCATTGGAATTAACGTAGCACCTGTAGTGCCATTATTACTTGATTCCGAAGCTACAATTCCTTCATAACTCCCCTTTCCAAATTCTTCAGGTTTTTTTGAACTACGCTTTGCCTCGTTATAACTAATAAATGCCGATATAGTTCCCCCCGTCCCAGGAATAGCTCCAACTATTACACCTATAATACTTGATTTTGCTATCACCTTTTTTAACGATAAAAAGTCTTTGATTGAAAACTTCTCTTTCTTTAAAGTAGCCCCGGAGGCTATTGACTTAGAGCCTTTAGCTATTTGATTAAATACCTCAGAAATAGCAAATAATCCAATTAATGCCGGCACTAAATCTATTCCAGATAATAAAAATGTAGTATTGAAAATAAAACGTTCTCCCCCAGTTATAGGGTCAAGCCCAACTGTAGATACGAGCACCCCTAAGCAGCCCATTATTAACCCTTTACTTATAGAATTACCACTAACACTGGATATAATCGTCAATCCGAATAATGCTAGCATAAAGTACTCAGGCGGTCCAAATCCTAAAGCAACTTTTGCAATTTGAGGAGCAAAAAATAAAAGCGCAAATCCACTAATCAGGCCACCTGCAACAGATGCATAAATTGACAAATTGAGTGCAGTGTGAGCTTTCCCTTGTTGCGCCAGAGCAAATCCATCTTCTACAGTAGCTGCTGAAGCAGCCGTTCCTGGGGTTTTGAGTAAGATTGCCGAGACAGACCCTGCATAAATACCCCCACAATAAATACCTATCAAAAGTAACATCCCTGCAGTAGGGGGCATTCCAAATGTCAAAGGTAACATAAGTGCCACTCCCATTGTAGCACTTAAGCCAGGAAGTGCTCCTATTACAATTCCCGCTGCAACCCCGAATATCATTGCTAATATAATATGCCATTCAAAGACATTACCAATTCCATACAATATCCAATCTAACATAAATAGCCTCCTCACATTTTTTCCCTAACTGAATATTATTAGTATAGTAGACGAATTTAATCAGTTGTAACATCGCGACCCGACTAGGGTCCTTTGTGTTCATTCATCCTTTGCAGAAGGCAAGTTATACCAGTTATAAACGAAATTGTCTTACCAATCTGGATAGCACCACTTTTCTACTTAAAGTTGCTTAAAGAACTGCACCTGCTAAAGCAGTTGGGTTTTTTTGCTATTTTAGTTCCTAATTTTTTAAACCCTATTTTCCAATTGTTCTTATGACATTTTTACATTACCATTTTAAAATAATAAGCCTTATGGTAAGAAAACATTTAATAGACCTGTAAAGACATAATATAAAACTGCCGTAAGAATCAACGGAATAAATATAAGTTGAAATAGTTTTCGATTACCTACGATATACATTACACTAGCTGTAAATACAACTGTACTTAATATAAAGCCTATAAGTGGAGCCAAAAAAACCCAAGCAACCATACCAATTAATACATATAACAAACGAAAGTAATCTATTTTCTTTAACTTTTTATCTTTTTTCTTGTTTTCATTTATTTCTTTTTCAAATATCGAAATTATACTAAGTAATATGATTATTATAGAGAGCATGTATGGAAAGAATCTAGGGCCTAAGGCTTCTTCCCCTGAACTTCTTACCTCATAAGGTATAATAATTATCATAACAATCCCAAATATTATCATAAATAAGCTAGATAAATTAGATTTTATCGAATTAATCATATTAAACATCAATCCTTCCACTGCGCTCAAGGCTTAAAATGTAAAGAAATACTCTCTCCCCCATAAAGATTGCTAGATAAATGGATAAGCAGATACACTACAATGGCACGGTGAAGACAGTGATGCAACCCTATGCTGCACGTATTTTATGGTGTGCTGATTGCACAATTAAGTGTTTCACTTGAGCTCCTAATACCTGTATAAACAATTCTTGTGTAATGTGTGACAAACAGTCAATGTCTACTTTTTTCTATAAACTAGTTGCGTGTGTCTATGCTAAAGATTGTTAAACCTAATTACTGTAGAATTTAAGTCCACAAAAAACTGCAATAGTTGGTACAGCGAATAGGCAGGAATTACAGGGTATCAAACCAAACGGCTTCCAACTTTCGAAGACAATTTATGCAATCTTTTATATTAGTTAAAATCACTATTTTGTGGACACAGGTTTGTACGGAATCTACTGAAATGTAATTGCATTAAATAAATTGCTAATCAAGTAATCCTGCCTTTTCCACCACTGTTTTACTTGACTCAAAGGTATCTGTAATGACTTTTTGAAAGTCATTAGGGTTACCATATTTAGGTATAATACCTAGTTTTTCAAACTTCTCAGTTAACTCTGGATCCTCAATTGTCTTTTTAAAGGCCTCATCCAATATATCAACAATATCTTCAGGTAAATCTTTCGGGCCTATAAAACCAGCAAATACATCAACAGCAACATCTATTCCCTTATCCGTTAAAAAAGGTACGTCCTCAAAACCTTTCATCTTGGTTTCCCCAACATTAGCTAAAACCCGTAGTTCTCCCGACTTCACATGAGATTTTACATCCGTTGGTTGAATGATAGCTCCATCAATATGACCTCCTAATAGTGCAGTAACTGTTGGTGCAGCTCCTTCATATGGTACATTAGTAGTTTTAATACCTGCCGCTATGTTTAGTGCTTCCATTGCAACATGGGATGGAATTCCAGTACCAGCAGTTCCATACTTAAATTCATTAGGATTCTCTTTAGCATATTTGAGCCATTCATCAAAAGTTTCCCATGGTGAATCTGCATTTACAACAAATAATTGCGGTACTGTATTAACCATTGTTATAGATTGAAAACTATCTTTTGAATAAGAAGTGTTTCCATATAAAGGTTGATATGAAATAGATCCTGCACTAGCCAGTGCAATTGTATAACCATCGGGTTTAGCACTTAGAAGTTCTGTAAGTCCAACCGCTCCGCCACCGCCCGGTTTGTTGGAAATCACTAATGTCTGTCCGTTTGGCAAATATTTTTGTGCTACAGAGGCTATTGTTCGTGCCGCTACATCTGTACTTCCACCAGCAGCAAATGGCACAATAACCTCTATTGGTTTAGTTGGATAGTCGCTAGCTTTACCTTTTTCTGAACCACTTGAAAAATTAGAGCATGCCCCTAATACTAATGTCAATAATACAATAATCGTTATTTTCTTATACACAGTTACACTCTCCCTTATACATTATATTTAAAGCGCCTTCATAACTGTTTATTTTAAGATTACAAGTTAAGTAAGGTTATACATTTTACGTCTGGAATCTTCGACTTTTATGGTTGAATCTAATTCTTCACCGAAGTGGTGCGACGAATTATTACTTCAGGGTTTGGAATAATTTGTCTTCTAGTTATATTCTTATTAGTCATCACTTCAATTAAAATTTCCATTGCTAACTCCTCCATCTTAAATCCAGGATTGCCTACACTTGTTAGCTGAATCGCATAATGTGAGGATATACTATTATTATCAATACCCGCTATGCTTATATCATCGGGAATATTAAGTCCCATTGACAAAATTGCATTCATACCAACAAGAGCCATCGCATCAGTCGCGTAAACTATAGCGCTTGGTGGATTAGAATAATTTATTAGCTTCAAAGTTTTCTTTTCAACTTCACTTGTTGACGCGTCTGTAATACATTGAAGTGAAGAATCAATTTCAATATTACCTTTTTTCAAAGCTTGTTCAAATCCTTGCTTTCGTTCAAGAAAAGTTGAAATATTTAATTCACCGGAAATATAAGCAATTCTGTTATGATTCAACCCTATTAAATGCTTTGTTATTAGCTCACCCGCTAATTTATTATTAGATACAACATAATTCCCCCCCCTCCTTGGACGACGGTTAAAAAACATATATGGTATCCCAGAATTTTCAATTTCCTCTAAAAGCGGATCATCTAACATAATAGAAGACATTAATATTCCATCGACTTTAGCACCCACTACAGAATTATAAATTTCTTTAGCATTATTCCCATTGTCAAAATACACCATAGTTTTATATCCGTATTTACTTGCTAGATTGACAATCGAGTCTGTAGTTTCGACAAAAAAGGCATTGTGCAACTCCCCTGATATTAACGCAATTGTTTTCGTTCTATTAGTTATTAAACTTCTAGCAATCAAATTAGGTTGATAGTTCAGTTGTTCCATAGTTTTTAATATCTTTTTTTTAGTTTTACTATTTACTTTATCAGGACTGTTCATCACTCTTGATACAGTAGCTTGTGAAAAGCCAGATAATTTAGCAACATCTTTAGAAGAAACCAAATCAACACTTCTCCTTTCTATAAGTTTGTAGAGTGAATTTGTATACGTATACATTTAATGGAGTGATGATTTTTACATTATAAAAGTTAGATTAGTACCTTTTGTTCCAAGTATATTAATCTTAATTTGAATACGGTATACAATGCAGCTTTTTCGTAAAGAATTTATACCTTTTGGAATCGATACTATGAATACGTATTCATTTGACAGAATAATGATTTGATTAAATATACTCTAACATCTATATTTAAATTTGTAAAGAATTTTGAAGAATTTATACAATTTTTTACTTCCTAAATTTCTAATAAATACAGAATTGTTCGACTGCCTAATCCGGTAAAATTTCCACATGCCATCAGGCAATTGGTTTTCCAAGTATAATCTATTGTTGAAATACATTATCATTCCAATAATAACCAATATTACAGATAGCATCTGCAATACGACCTTCCCTGAGACTGTTATCTCATACCTATAATCATTTTCTGTAACCTTAGAAAGAAGACCCTCGGACAATTGGTCACCTGTTTTACATGTGTTGCGATGAGGTGGAAGATCTTCAATTTTCCGAGGCGATCTTGATGATTCTAGAATGTTTGGGCGAGGTACTGTCAAAAGAACACATCCTTACCGATGATCAAATCCAACCTTTTTTGGATCGATTTTTTGACAATCTACCGGATGTTCGTTAGGTTTAATTGAAAAATAGTTTTATACCAACACCTATAAGAAGAATGGAAAGCATCTGAATAATCATCTTTCCTGATATTCTATTTGATAGATAAACACCTATCTGGGCACCTGTTATAACCCCTAGTCCACCCCACAAGACCGCGGTCCAATATATGTTGCCTTGAAATAGGTATATGACCACGCCAACTAAGGAATAAAGACAAAGTGCAAAAATTGATGTCGCAGTTGCATATCTTGGTATCACACGAAAAAGATAAACAAGTATTGGTACCATTAACCATCCTCCACCAATACCGAAGAAACTAGATACTGTTCCTAATAAAACACCTGTAAATAATATTAGTATTTTTGTTTTTATCTCTTTTTTTTCTTCATGGGAGGGATTTTTTGTATCTTTTGCCTGATCCCCATTCAATGAAACGGAATCTTTTCCCCTTGTTGCAATATCATCCATGGATACCGCTGTTTCTGCTTTTGATTTTGGTTCTTTTTTCAGCAGTAAAAAAACTCCTAAAGCAACCAACAATGTAGCAAAAATCCAATAAAATGATTGAGAAGGGATAATCTTTGCAAGCAACACTCCGAGAAAAGTTCCAGGAACTGCTCCTATTGAAAGGGTGAATCCCAAATGATAATCAATCCGTTTTTGCCTTACATAACCAACTACCCCGGATAATGCATTTAATAGCACAACAGTTAGACCAGTACCTGCAGCAACTTGCGGGGATAGATTAAATAATATCAATAATGCAGGAACAAAAATAAATCCCCCTCCAGCTCCCACTATGATCCCGTAAGCGCCTGAAAAAAATCCAATAAAGAGAAGTAAAATCCCCATTGTGATTTCCATTTTGTACACCTCCTCCAACCATGTTATGTGCATTCTTTAAAACCATAGCACATGTGTTAAAGAAGGGAAAATAGCAAATATATATAGGGTATAACAAAAATGTATACGATTGATTAGACGTTATCTCTAATAAACTTTACCAGCTTGTCTACACCAATTCTACGAAAGCGGTATGGTTTTCTTACTAACCAAAGGTCTCTTTTTAAATTAATTCCAGTGATTTCTACTTTCTTTAATGTGCCATACTCCAGTTCTCTAACAACAGTCATTTTGGATAATATGCTGATCCCAAGCCCAGCTTCAACAGCATTTTTAATCGCTTGTGTACTTCCTAATTCCATATAGCTTTCTATTTTGTTAAGCATTCCAGACGACTCAAGAGCACGTTCGATAATCATCCTTGTTCCAGAAGTTGGTTCTCTCCAAATCAGATGTTCATTAGCTAATGCCCCTATACTTACTTCATTTTCATTTTTCCAAGGATGATCAGCAGAACACACTAAAATTAACTCATCGCCTGTAAATTTTTCAACATGCAACTTATCACTTTTCACAACCCCTTCAATTAACGCTAAATCAATTTCATTTTTCATTAATTTCTCTAAAATAGTTGGCGTATTCCCAATTTCTAATATTAACTTAACTTCAGGAAACTCTTTTTTAAACTGTCCCAATAGTTTAGGTAATAAATATTCGCCAATCGTCAATGTGCCACCAATTCTTAAATTAATATGGTAATCTCCCATTGATGCTTGAACATATTCCAAGGAGTGTTCGATACTTTCTAGGATAGTTTTCGCAAAAGGATAAAGGACTTTTCCTGCTTCGGTTGTTTTTAAAATACCCTCCGTTCTCTCAAAGAGCAAGGTTCCATATTTATCTTCTAGAAGGTGGATTTGTCTTGTAACTGCGGGTTGAGAAACATAACTCTTCCGTGCTGCTTGACTAATCGTACCCTCTTCCACCACTAAACAAAACATCTTTAAGCTTTCAATGTTCATGTAACCACCTCAGTAAATTTTTCGTTTTTATAAACAGGGGTACCGCCAACAAAACGCGATTAGCGATGATTACTAAAAAAAATCAATTACATTCTTAAAGAAAAAACCACCATTAACGGTGGCATTATTTAGTCCGCTCCCTAACTTGTCTAAAATTACATTTTATTGATAAAATCTGCAAAATCATTGTGGTAGATTAATGAACTTTTATAGCATAAATAGAAATACCTACTTCCCGGTGAACATCCATAACACTTTTATGTTGATGTAATAATTGTACCACTCTGTCATAGATCACTTTATCTTTTCCTGTAGCTTCGGCATGATATTTCTTCTTACCACCTCGGAACTTCCCTTGTTGCTTTGCAATTGCAATTCCTTCTTTTTGAGCTGTTCTAATGCGCTCCCTTTCCTCGTCTACCAACCAGAATAAAAGTCGCTCTCTATACTTCCTCCTCAAATCATGCATTGAACAGTGAATTAAATTCCTTGAACAATTCCAAATCACCATCAATTTTCAAATTCCCTTCATCAATTGCTTCTACCGGATCAACTGTCCCTAGGGAAATCTTTTTCCACAAATCAACCTGCAAATGTACAACTAGATCAGGATCCTGAGAATAACCTCTACGAACTTCCGCAATTCCTCGACGGACGATGACCATATACGATTCTTCCGCATCTGTGATTTGAAAACCGACTGCAATCCATTTGTCAACACTGGCAAGAGGATCTAGGCGAACAGACATGTTTTTGAAGAACGTTTCCAACGGCATTGCCAATGCATTTGCAAGCTTCACTTTGAGTGGAATTGGTCTAATAGGAAGTTCACCCGCTAATTCTAATGCCTGGGTAAAGTAATACGATCTGCCCGTTGAGCTATGAGACGACTCCCCTAACTTGTATAACGCTTCCACTTTTAATTCCAAAGCGCTAATATTTTCCGGTGAAACCGCCAATAACATATCTGAAATTTCAGCTGCCCACTGGTACTCTCCCGTTTCTATCGCCTTCTTCCCCTTTTCAAGTAACCGGTCACTTCCACCCGATAAGTCAATAATTTTTTGTCCACGAACTTTTGGAGAAAGTGAGCCCAAATTGGTAGCATTTCCATCAAACCAACCTAAGTATCCTTCATAAATCGCTCTAATCGACCATGACACTTGCCCATATAATTGTAAGATCTCAGGGTAGTCATCAAAATGCGGCGGAAGTTTAATTTCTTCTACTAGTTCATCAGGAGTTTTTCCCTGGTTTGCCCCTCTCACAACAGCATCGTGAACATACTGGATCACATCTCGATACATCGTTAATAATTCGTCAATTCTTTCTGATCCACGGATTGGTTCCGAATGGCACGGTACCATATATTCGGCATTGAGGTCGCGCATCTTATCCAGCGATTGAATCCATTGATGCACAGGTCGTGGCGCCGTACCTCGGATAGCATATAGATTCGGAAATGACGGATAATAGTTATCGGCACTTATTAATACTTTTTTATCAGGTAACCAAATAAAAATTTGATCTTCCGTCTCACCAGGTGCATGAAAAAGATTAAATCTGCTTCCACCAATTTTTAATTCCATTGAATCTTCGAATGTTTTCGTAGGGGCTACTAAGATAGGTTTACCCCTGTCGATACTAAGGGTGGGTCCTAGACCGGCACAAGGAACGTATCCTTCAGGAAGACGTGTGCCAAACTGTCTTCTTCCACGAAGACCAAGTATGTCTTGTAACTGACTAAATTGCATATCGAAGAACTCTTTTGTCTTTTGGTTCGCGTAAACCTCTGTTTCTTCATTTAAAAAAGCTGAAGTCCCCATGACATGATCGGTATGACCATGAGTGTAAATCACAGCAATGGTTGGTAGAGGGGAAATCTTATCAAACTCCTCTCTTATTTCCTTGGCAGCTTGTAGGCTCTCAGTCGTATCAACAATAACATTCCCCTCTTCTGTAGCAATCAAGATACAATTCCCCATCGCATAACCGATGGCGGAATACACTCCATCAGTTACTTTTTCGATTCTTTTATTAAATCGCTTCGCATGATTTAATAAGTACTCCGATGGAGAGGGCTGTTCATTAAATATTCTTTTTACGTCGCCCGTTTGTTGAAGATCTGATCTCGTCATAGCTTCACCCTTCTTTCCTCTTTATGGTAAAGATTTTTTGGTAAAGAAATTTATTCTTCCTCTTTCACATTTTCATATAACATATGGGCCTCAAGCTGTCCATGAATTAGCTCGGGGATTGGCTCTGATTCTTGTGTATGAAGATTTAAATTTACGTAAGTCGCAGTTCCTTTTGCACATAAGTTATTATTTTGATGCAACTCCTCATAAACTACAAAACTTCTATTTCCTATTTTCTTAATCCAAGTCAATATTTCTACTTCTTTCCCAAAATAAATTTGGCTGACATAATCAATGTTTAAATTTACAACGACCAGCTTCCAATTATCAAATGATAGATTTGGCATGAACATTTTAAAAATTTCATGCCGACCTGATTCAAACCAAACCGGAACCGTTGTATTGTTAATATGACCTAAAGCATCAGTTTCAGATACCCGTGGGTGAATTGTTGTTCTAAACAATGTTCACTCCCTCTTCCTTTAGTTATTTCACTTTCGTTACTAGAAAATCTAAACAATTGTTTCAGAAAAGGCCTCTTCTTCCCCGTATGCTTCAGTGTAAATCCTCTCGATTTCTTTCACAGTTAACCAGCGAGGATTGTTATTTAATAACCTGTCTATTTTACTAGCTTCCTCGGCAAGAGCTGGAATATCAGTTGGCGTAACTCCTATATCTTTAAGACTTGCTGGAATACCTATGTCCTTGGACAGCGTCTCCATTGCTGTAACACAACGATCGGCAGCATCGCGCAAGGAAAGGCCTTCTACTTGTTCTCCTATAGCTTTCGCTACGTCTGAAAATTTTTCCAAATTACCCACGATATTGTATTTGATTACAAAAGGTAGCAATAGAGAATTAGCTACACCATGGGGTACTTTAAATTTACCACCGAGTGGATAAGCTAAAGCGTGAACTGCACCTACTCCCGCATTCCCTAATGATATCCCTGCAAGTAAACTCCCCATTGCCATGTCTTCTCTCGCCTGTACATCTTTACCGTTATATACTGCTTGACGTAGGGAACGAGAGATTAGTCCAATTGCCTGAAGTGCAATACTGTCAGTGAGATTATTAGCCCCGATTGCTGTATAAGATTCCACTGCATGCACTAATGCGTCCATACCTGTTGCTGCCGTGACTGATGGAGGGACAGTTAAAGTCAACTCTGCATCAATAATCGCGACAGAGGGGAGCAGAAATGGGCTAACAATCCCCTTTTTCACCATGTCGCTTGTATCTGTAAAGATAGCAATAGGGGTTACTTCTGAACCCGTACCAGCAGTCGTAGGGACTAGAATAACAGGTACACCAGGATTTTCTACTTTTTCAATTCCGACCATCTCACGAACATCGTCTTCGTTTGTCATCATTACTGAGAGTACCTTCGTTATATCAAGAGTACTACCGCCGCCGACACCAACAAAAGTATCGTATCCCTTTTCTTTAATTAATGCGGCTATCTCTTCCAGAATTTCAAAAGGTGGTTCCGGTACAACATCGTCAATGATATGAACGTTTAGACCCATAGCTTCCAGAGAATCCACTACCTTCCAGATTAAACCCATTTCCCGGATGTCTTTATCGGTTATGATAAGAACTTTACTTCCCTTTAACTTTCTCGCTTCCATTCCAATTTGATTAATAGAACCTTTTCCAGTGATTAACGTATCTGCAGTGCGAAAATAAGATATACTCATACATTTCCCCCTCCCTTACACCATCCTGATGCATCATTTATTCACCTTTGAAAAGAGGTTTTCTTTTTTCTACAAATGCTTGTATCCCTTCCTTTACATCTTTCGTTTCAAAACAGGTTTTAATTGATGAAAGTTCTTGCTTTAACAATGTTGTCAGATCAGCTTCCTCACTTGCTTTAAGAAGCCGTTTTGAAAGAGTTAATGCAATTGGTGGGCCTTCTGCAAGTTCTTTAGCAAACTTTATGACACGTTCATCGAACTCTTCATTGGAGAATACCTTGTTTACAAGTCCGATTTGTTCAGCTTCATTCGGCAATATTTCACGGCCGGTAAAGATCAGTTCTGCCGCTTTCGTTTTGCCAACCAATCGTGGTAAAAAGTAACACATGCCTGCATCAGGGCTTAATCCACGACGGATATACCCTGTTGTTACTTTCGCACTTTCAGACATAAAGCGTAAATCACATGCAAGTGCCAATGCTAATCCCGCCCCTGCAGCTACTCCATTTATCGCAGCAATTACTGGTTTGTCACATTCGATTAAACTTAATGCTTGACGGCCAACCCATCCTAATTCATCTAATTGCTTATGACGAGTTTTCCGTTCCGAAAGTCTAGCAGAACGATCCTTTAGATCAAGGCCTGCACAAAAACCGCGCCCTTTACCAGTTATTACAATCACACGAACTTCATCATCAGATGACGCATCTTTCAAAGCTGGCTGCAATTGTGAACTTAACGTATCATTGATTGCATTTAAACGTTCGGGACGATTTAATGTCAATGTTCGAACCCCGTATTGTGTACTCGCTAAAAGTTCCTCTATGTTGGTTCTCTCCCTTCTCGTATCTAGGCTTGAACAACTATTTTCGATTAAGCCATTGTCCCCCATCAATTGTTATACATTCTCCATTAATATAATCCGATTGTGGAGATAGGAGGAAATAAGCCAAATTAGCCACCTCTTCCGGTTGACCAAGTCGTTTCGCAGGTATGCTGTTTATTTTTTGTTGATGCGCTTCTTCAGTTGGAATCAAACGATCGACACCACCAGTGTTTGCAATTGGACCAGGAGCTATTGCATTTGCTCTAATCCCGTATTTCGATCCCCATTCAACAGCAAGTGTGCGCGTCATCGCTAATACACCTGCTTTAGCACAAGCCGAATGAATGACTCCAGCTCCAGAAGTCCAAGCATATGTTGCAACGATGTTTAGAATACTGCCTTTTTGGTTATTCGTGATCCACTCTTTCCCTACCGTTTGTGAACAATACCAAGTACCATTTAGAACAATATTGACGACCGCATTCCAGCCATTAAAAGAAAGCTCTTCAGCAGGACATAAAAAGTTTCCAGCTGCATTATTGACAAGAAAATCAATTTTTCCAAACGTATCTTTCGTTGTATGAACCATACTCTGTACTTTGTCCGGATCACGTACATCCATTTGATAACAAAGAATTTGTCCGTCAAACTGCTCCATTTCTTTTTTTGCTTCTTCAAGGCGTTCTAAGTTCCGCCCGGTAATAACGACAAACGCTCCTTCTTTTGCAAACTTCATTGCCATTGCTTTTCCCATTCCGCTGCTCCCGCCCGTAACGATAACAACCTTTTCTTTCAAAAAAATACCCTCCTTAAAGTACGTTTAGACCTTCAAATTCAACCTCCTCAGATCTTGCGGAAGTTGATTGACTATTCGATAAAGCGGCAATCCTATGAAGGCTGTATAACCGATCATCAAGTTTTAATTACCCTAGACGAATTAGCTTACTGAAACATTATCCGCTGAATTCCACCCAATTTTCTTCGGTTTATCAGGTCTAGCAAAAATACTAAATAATACGGCAACAATCACCAATAAACCGATATTGAAGAATAACGCATAGTTAAACCCAAGAGTTATATTATCGCCGGCTATTTTCAGAAAATAACCGCTTACAATCGGCGAAATCATACCTGAAAAATTCATAAATGACGTACCAAGGCTTGACATAAACCCACTTCGTTCGGGAAGCAAATGAATGAGAATCTGTGGTGTAATTGCAAGTACAGAAGTGATACATCCTTTTGCCAAACATAAGAAAATGACTACTAAGACAGCTGAGTTAACGCTCATTGAAGCATATAACAATAGTGCCCCCATAACCATGGTTGTAGCACCGATGAATACACGGGATTTTCTGTAGTTCTGATTTTTTTCAAATAACCGATCTGAAACAGACGAAACCAAAATCGATATAATGGCTCCAGCAACTCCAATTGCCGCAGCAGCATATCCCATCTGCATTGTAGTTAGATGAATAACCTGGATAAGATAAGTAGGTAACCAAACGGCAGACCAAGTTGTAAACCAGAAACTTGCGAAACATGAAAGTAAAACAAAAATACATGTAGGAGACAGTATAATCGGAGAGATTTCTGACCACTTCAATTTACCGGAAGTCGTTGTAGGTTCACTCCAGCTCATACTGTCTTTTGGTTTTTCTTTAGCTATCAACATCCAAGGGATTACCCAGATAAAGCTTAAAAGACCTAGAGAAGCAAATGTTGTACGCCATCCTGTGTTTTCAATCATAAAAACAATGATTGGTGCCGCTACTAAAGCACCTAATGTTGCTCCGGAATTAAATATAGAAAATGCCTTACCGCGTGATTGCGGGGGAAACCATTTCCTTAAATGTGCATAACCTGTAGGAGTAAATGGTCCCTCACTTATCCCCAACAAAACCCGATAAAGAATTAGCATCGGAAAACCGACAATAGCATACGCACCAAATTGTAAAACCGTCCAACTCATTAAGAGAATACTCAACATTTTCTTTGATCCAATTCGGTCAGACAATCCAGCCCCAATGACACCTGAAATTGAAAAAACCCAGAAAAAACTGCTGCCAACTAGTCCCCATTGGACATATGAAAGGTTAAACTCTTCCATGATCGGAACAGCCGCATACCCAATGAGTGACTTATCAACAAAGTTTATAAAAATGGCTACGAACAAAAAAGCAAGTATACCCCAACGCATAGAAATCCCCCTTTATAAAGCCTTTACGGTATCGGAATGTAGTAAAATTTAGCTTGTCCTTCAACGATTCCAGACAGTTATGAATAAGTATAGAAACCTTTTCCGGTTTTACGGCCGAGCTCCCCTTTTTCAACTTTGTCAACAAATATTTTGGATGGTTTCATCGATTCATCTCCCGTCTCTTGAAAATTCTGCATCCTTGCGTAGTAAGCGACGTCAATTCCAACTAAATCCATAAGTGCAAAGGGACCGATTGGGTGATTCAATGCTTTCGTGCAAGCTAAATCAATCTCTTCGACGTTAGCAATTTCGTTTTCTAACAAGTAAACCGCTTCGTCCATCAATTTTCCGAGCAATCGGTTTGCGACAAAACCATTAATCTCTTTCTTCAAGAGAATAGGGATCTTATTGATTCGCTTTGTCAATTCAATTGTTACCTGAATAGTTTCTTCTGAAGTATGCGGACCTTGCACTACTTCTACTAATTCCATCACTAATACCGGGTTGAAAAAATGCATGTTACAAATCTTTTCCGAGCGTTTTGTTGCATCCGCAATCTTGGAGCTGACAATCCTAGAACTGTTTGTGGCTAAAATTGTATGAGCGGGTGCTAATCGATCTACCTCCGCAAACAATGCACGCTTGACATCTAACTTTTCGACAATCGCTTCTATGACAATATCGGTATCTTTTACCGCTTCTTCCAGGGAAGAAGTAAAGCGCATACATTCAAACGCTTTACTAACTTGGTCCTCAGAGAACTTTCCCTTTTCGACCCGACGTTGCATATGACCTTCAAGAGACTGCTTTGCTTTCGCCAAACTCTCCTCACTAATATCCTGCAAGGTAACTTGATACCCTTCTAGAGCACACACCATCGCAATTTGTGATCCCATTGTTCCTGAACCAATTACCGCTATGTTTTTAATCTTATCATTTTTCATTTCTAAGAGACCTCCATTTAAAAGCATCATTCTCCAACTGCTATCTACACAACAATGCTTCAATTATCCTCATTCCCGTTAACCATCCATATCTCGCTTCGAGATACTACAAATTATGGAAGATTTACTTTTCTTCCTTGATCACTTTCAGATTGTAGTTTCACTCGTTCTTCTTCTACCAATTTTCGCCGGAGAATTTTCCCGACCGTCGATTTCGGTAAGTAATCCCTAAATTCAATCATGCGGGGAATTTTATATTTCGCTAATCGTTCTGTACACCAAATAATAATTTCTTCTTCTGTAACATTTATTCCCTTTCTTGGTACAATTACTGCTTTTACAGTCTCCCCCAGATACGAATCTGGAGCACCGTATACGCATACCTCTACTACCGCTGGATGTTGATAAAGTACCTCCTCTACTTCCACCGGATATATGTTGTAACCTCCGGCAATGATGAGATCTTTCTTCCGACCTACAATATAGAAATATCCGTTTTCATCCATCCTAGCAATATCTCCAGTATAAAACCATCCATCCCGTAGCACTGACGCCGTTTCATCTGGATTTTTCCAGTACCCCTTCATCACTTGCGGACCTTTTATAACTAACTCCCCTTCTTCACCTACAGGCAATTCTTTTGTACCCGTTTCCATATCAACAATCTTTGAATCGGTGTTGGGTACCGGTATTCCGATACTCCCGGGCTTTCTCAAACCTGTTACCGGATTACGATGAGTGGCAGGGGAAGTTTCTGATAAGCCATAGGCTTCAAGAATCGGAGCCCCCGTTTTTCGTTCAAATTCATGCATCAATTCTGCTGGCATAGGTGCTGATCCACTATTGCAGAACTTAAAACATTCAATATCGGCCGCTGTCAAATCCGGATGTTGTAATAAAGCAATATACATCGTTGGAACACCCGGAAACATGGTAGGCCGATGCTTCCGAATCACCTTTAAAACTTGATTTACCTCAAACTTTGCCACAGCAATATATGAAGCTGCCACAAAAACAGCCGAATTCATATTTGTCATCCCATATACGTGAAATAACGGAGGAGCACCAAGCATTCGTTCACCTGGTCTTTGAATAACCCCCCCCCAAGATGTAAACGATTGATAAACATTGCTCACTAAGTTGGAATGAGTAAGCATCACCCCTTTAGATTTTCCCGTTGTCCCGCCAGTATATTGAAGTACTGCAATGTCTTCCTTAGGACAAATATTAAGTGGTGGAAGTTCGTTATTTTCTTCGGCAATCCAACTATACAGACTATCCTTTTGTTCTTTTCCGCTATCAGCTGCAATAATCTTAAGATTATTGGCAAAATCGATCTGTTCTAATTTTCCCTTTTGTTCTTCAAAGCCGACAAACCATGCAGCTTCAGAGTCTCTAAGAATATACTCTAATTCGTATGCCTGATACATCGGGTTTACTTGGACAACTATACCGCCTAAACGATGGACCGCATAATAGGTAATAACATATTCCATACTATTAGGCAGCATTAAAGCGAGTAGATCTCCCTTCCGAAACCCCCGGCAATGGAGAGCTGCAGCTAAACGTTCGGTCATATGTTTCAACTCGGCATAGGTCAGCTCTTTGTCTCGATCGATCACAGCTTTATTGGTTGGATAATCTTCAGCTGTGCGTTCCAAAAGATTAAATATGGACAAGGACGGAATTTCAATATCATAGGGAACATTTTCCGGATAAAATTCAAGCCAAGGTCTGTTCAAATTATCCCCTCCTTTATTAACCATTTTTCTCTAGTAAACGTGAAATGACCAGCCTCTGGATTTCCGCCGTACCTTCCCAAATTTGATAGATTTTCGCATCGCGGAACCATTTCTCGACTGGATAGTCCTTTATATAACCGTAACCGCCCAAAATTTGAATCGCTTCCGTTGTTGTTTTCATGCCTATATCACCTGCATATAGTTTAGCCATACTTCCTTCTCCCCGGCGATAGGGCAATTCGTTCCTCGTCATCCAGGCGGCACGCCATATAAGTAAACGAGCTGCATCAATTTCAGTAGCCATGTCGGCTAACTTAAAGGATACCGCTTGCTGTTTAATAATTGGTTTGCCAAACTGTTTTCTCTCCCTGGCATATTCCAGTGCATATTCATAAGCAGCCCGTGCAATTCCTAAGGCAGCTGCCCCTACGCCCGGTCTGGTTGATTCCAACATTTTCAACGCACCTAAACCTGTAATATACGAAGGAGAACCTTCTTCTCCACCTAGACGGTTCTCCAGAGGAATCCGGCAATCTTCTAAGATGACCTGAGCTGTATGGGATGCTCTTACGCCAAGTTTTTGTTCCTTTTTGCCCATCTGCAACCCGGGAGTTCCTTTCTCTACAACAAACGCACCAATTCCATCCCAGCCTTTCGACTTATCCGTTTGTGCAAAAATGACATGGATATCGGCAATGCCTCCATTGGTAATAAATTGCTTAGTGCCGTTCAACACATACTCATTTCCATCTCGTACAGCTGTTGTTGACATAGATGCTACATCAGATCCGGAACCCGGCTCCGTTAGTCCCATAGCACCGAGTTTCGGATTATCTGGGTCGGTAAACATCGGAATATATTTTTTTTTCTGTTCTTCTGTTCCTGCTACTAAAATTGATGTCCCCGCTAGGTTTGTACCACCTAATATTGTTACAGCAATTCCGGCACATCCCCAGTATATTTCTTCAGCAATCACCATGGAGGTGACCGGATCATTGATTCCTAAGCCGCCATATTCTTCGGGAAACTTGAAAGAAGTCAGTCCCAGTTTTGCGGCTTTTCGAAAAATCTCCGATGGAAATTCTTCCGTCTCATCATAAATATGAGCAACCGGTCGAATTTCGTTCTTCGCAAACTCATGTGCCAGTTTTTGAAACTCCTTCTGTTCTTCGGTTAAACTAAAATCGATCATGATGTACTCCTCCTTGTATTTATCTTCTCTATTCGAGAAAAAACAGCCTTCCCCGTTCTCCTCACCTTTTATACTTGCAAGAATAATGCCAACGTTTAAAACCACTGCAAATAAACTCTTGTTTAACTATCGCATCTTCCTGCGAGTCAAAATCAACTTAAAACACAGTAAATATTGATTCTTTTGAAACATTTATGATTTTGTGAGTTATTTTTGACTCGTAAGTTTTCCTAACTGTGACAAAAATAACCTTGAATCTCAATGATCCCAGGTTTATCGTATCAATCTGCTATTATGAACATTCCAATGATTGTTCTAAAATTTCAGCAATATCCAATGTTTTAACTTGTTCTTCCACTTCTTTCGCTTTTGTTCCATCACCTAGCATCGTCAAGCAATACGGGCAGTTACTACCAATCGACGTTGGATTTAATTGAAGTGCCTGTTCAGTTCGCTCAACATTAACCCGCTTTCCTTGTGTTTCTTCTAGCCACATCATTCCACCTCCGGCTCCACAGCACATGGAATCTTCCTTACTACGTTCCATCTCTAGCACCTATACACCAGGAATGGATTTCATGATTTCACGTGGAATATCATAAATGTCATTATAACGACCAATGTAACAAGAGTCATGGTAAGCAATCTGCTCATTGACTTCCTTTATCGGCTTGATACGCCCTTCTTGGATTAACTGAAGGATTAATTCAGTATGATGATAGACCTCGGCTTCCAAGCCAAATTCGGTATACTCATGCTTAAACGTATTATAAGCATGTGGATCAATCGTCACAATCCTCTTTACACCGCACTTCTGAAAATTCGCGATATTTTCTTGACAAAGCTGTTGGAACAAGAATTCATTCCCCATACGACGGGCCGTATCTCCAGAGTTTTTCTCATCATTTCCGAGGATCGCAAACTTAACTCGAGCAGCATTCATAATTTTTGCAAACGATTGAGCGACCTTTTGGCTTCGCTTGTCAAACGATCCCATCGAACCAACCCATAACAGATAATCGAAGTCTTCCACTTCTTTGACCGTAGGAACCTCGATGTCCTCTCGTTCATTCCGCCACTTGATACGCTCTTTACGGTTAATTCCCCACGGATTACTTTGGCGCTCAATATTTTGGAAGTACCGGGTAGCCTCATGCGGCATATTTCCTTCTGTTAATACAAGATAGCGCCTCATATCAATAATTTTTACCACATGTTCGTTTGCCACAGGACATTGATCTTCACAGTTTCGACACGTCGTACATGCCCAAAGCTCTTCTTCTGTAATAACATCCCCGATTAAATTTGTATCGTATGTTTCTGCAGTCGCTGCAACTTCGACATTGGACGGCTGGAAAGCAAAAGCAGGAATCCATGGGGTACGAGAAGTAATAACCGCCCCTTTTTCCGTCAGATGATCACGCATTTTTACAATTAGATCCATCGGCGACAATGTCTTTCCAGTTCCTGATGCTGGACACATGTTCGTACAGCGCCCACACTCCACACAAGCATATAAATCAATTAATTGGTTTTGTCTGAAATCTTTAATTTCCCCTACTCCATAATGCTCTTGTGTTTCATCTTCAAAGTCGATCGAAGTCAATTGCCCAACCGGCTTTGTATCTCTTAAAAACACATTGGCTGGCGCAAACAACAAATGAGCATGTTTTGATTGCGGAACATAAACTAAAAATGTAAGTAAAGTGAGTAGATGTACCTACCAGAAAATATAAAAAAGAACGCCCGCAGCCGCTTGACTCGTCCCCATAAATAAAGAGGCAATCGCCGACGAAAACGGGGCATATAAGCTTCTTTCGTAACCCAACCAAAGCTGTTCAAACGATAGTGACATAAAAACGGACATCATCAGTAAAGATAAAAAAATAATAACAAGTCCAGATTTTAATCCCCGCTTTAATCGCTTCAATTTTTCTATATAGCGCCTATAGTAGGCAAAGCCAACCGCAAGTAATATAAGGAAGGCTGTAATCTCTTGAAATAAGCTAAAATACTTATGTGCTGACCCTAATGGAAGTTCGTACCCTCTTATCAATCCTTTCACAATCAGCTCAACAGCACCTAATTGCAGGATGATAAACCCGTAGAACATAACGACATGCATAATACCGCTCTTAGTATCTTTGAGCAGCTTTTTTTGTCCGAATACGTTGACAAGTACTTCGTTAATACGACGTCCCGTATCTTTTCGCAAATTGGATTTTTTTCCGAGTTTAATAAACATAATACGATCATAGACGACACTGGCAAACACATACAATGCATAGGCTGTTATTGATAAAAAGAGAATAAAATTAAGAAATTCTAACTTGACTGTCCAACCTCTCAAACGTTACTAATGGAGCGGAAGGAGGTTAAGATTAACCTGACAACATTGGCTTAAGACCTCCCTCGTTATTATCTTCCTTTAAACTCCGCTTTTCTTTTTTCCAAAAATGCCTGTGTACCTTCTTGTTTATCTTCTGACCCTAGAAGAATTGCCTGAGCCATTTTTTCCATCATCAGGGCAGTATCCATATCGAGGTCAAATCCTCTATTTACCGTTAGTTTTGCCATTCTTACTGCGAGCGGTCCTTTAGCCAAAACTTTATCTACTTTATTTTTTACAGCTTGCCACAATTGTTCCAATGGAACCGCTTGCGAAACCAAACCAAACGTTTCTGCTTGATCGGCTGTCAGCATTTCACCTGTCAAAATCATGTCAAGTGCTCTTCCTTTTCCAATAATACGTGCCAATCGCTGAGTGCCGCCTGCCCCTGGAATAATGGACAAATTAAGTTCAGGAAGACCAATCTTAGCATGATCAGCGGCAATACGGATATCGCATGCCATCGCTAGTTCACATCCTCCACCAAGAGCAAAACCATTAATCGCGGCAATCGTCGCCTTATTGCAGCTTTCGATCTCTCTATATGCATCAGACATCCCAGGAAGGAGAGCATCAAGCGTCTTCCTCTCCTGAAGTCTGCGAATATCGGCACCGGCCGCAAAAGATTTGTCCCCGGCTCCAGTAAACACGATAACACCAACTTCTTCATCCTGTTCATGGATTTTTACCGCATTTACAATTTCTTCCACTGTGTTCGGATCTAGGGCATTTCTCACTTCTGGACGGTTGATTTTGACAAGCCCCATTTCCCCTTCTTTTTCCAACAAAATATTTTGAAACTCCATTAAGTTCCCTCCCTCAACGTTTAGCGCTCTAACATAAGGGCAATCCCCTGCCCTCCACCGATACATGCTGTTACAAGTCCTCGTTTTACATTACGGCGTTTCATCTCATACGCAAGTTTCATTACGAGCATTCCGCCAGTAGCTGCGATCGGATGTCCGTGAGCAATGGCTCCACCGTTGACATTTACCTTCTCCCAATCAAAGTGCAATTCACAATCACAAGCGAGAACTTGAGCGGCAAATGCCTCATTGATTTCAATCAAATCGAAATCGTCTAGCTTTAATCCCGTTTTCTGCAACAGCTTTTGAGTAGAAGGAACCGGACCGATTCCCATGATATTCGGATCTACACCGGCCACCGCCCAGCTTGTGACCCGAGCAAGTGGTTCCAATCCTCTGCGTTCCGCCTCCTTGTCTGACATCATCACAAGAGCCGATGCCCCATCATTCACACCAGATGAATTGCCTGCTGTCACTGTTCCGCCTTCCTTAAAAACCGGGCGAAGCTTACCCAACCCTTCACTTGTCGTATCAGACCTAGGATGTTCATCTTTCTCAAATAGTACCGCCTCACCCTTCTTGTTCTTTAATGACACAGGAACAATTTGTTCTTCATAAAGTCCGTTTTCGACTGCCTGTTTCATGTTCTTCTGGCTTCTTAGGGCAAACTGATCCTGTTCTTCTCTGCTAATCTTATATTGTGTTACTAGATTTTCCGCCGTAATCCCCATCGGCGGATCCCCGATTCGTTCAGAAGAAAGCTTACGTTTCCCGATAAGCTTAGGTGGAACTCGATCAAAGGGTTTGCTCGGCGGTTCCATTAAGTAAGGCATTCTCGTCATGCTTTCCGTTCCGCCTGCAATCAGGATCTCTCCGCTCCCGACCATTATCGCTTCAGCAGCCAGTGCGACACTATTAATTCCTGAACCACATTGGCGATCAATTGTGAGTCCCGGAATCGAAACTGGAAGCCCCGCCTCAAGCGCGGTCAATCGTGCCACGTTTCCACCGCCAGCGAGACAGTTTCCGAGAATAACATCATCCACTTCTTCTCCCTGTACTCGGGCACGATCAAGTGCTTCTTTCATAACGACACCGCCATAAATAGATGGATGAAGGTCCCTTAATGCTCCACCAAGTCTGGCAACCGGGGTTCTTACTGCAGATACTATCACTGCTTCTCTCATTGGTTCATTTCCTCCTTAACAAATCCTTTAATTTAGCTTAACTATGTTTTAAGCATTTACCGCAATTGCTTTTTTGAACTCTTCCGTGAGTAGCGGAACAACTTCGAACAGATCACCAATAATACCATAATCAGCAGCTTCGAAAATTGGAGCTTCCGGATCTTTGTTGACTGCAACGATGACCTTGGAATTCGACATACCGGCAAGATGCTGGATTGCCCCAGAGATGCCGCATGCAATATACAAATCGGGGGTAACCACTTTTCCGGTTTGACCAATTTGCAAGGAGTAATCACAAAAATCAGCGTCACATGCCCCGCGGGAAGCCCCGACTGCTCCATGAAGTACTTCCGCTAATTCCTCGAGCGGCTTAAACCCATTAGCACTTTTCACTCCACGACCACCCGAGACGATAATCTTTGCTTCACTGAGATCTACCCCGCCTGTTGTTTTCTTCACGATTTCTTTTACAGTCGTTCGTAAATCTTTGATCGCCGGTAGAAAGGGGACCACCTCTGTTTCCACAGGCTTTTCTAACACCTCAAAGTTGTTCGGGCGAAGGGTCGCAAAAACAGTACCATTACGGAAACGTCTTCTTTGAAACGCTTTACCTGCGTAAATTGGACGAGTAAAGACAACCGTATCATCGTCGAGTACTGCTTCTGTACAATCGGAGATCAACCCAAGCTTCAAACGTGCCGCCAACCGTGGTGCCAAATCTTTTCCAATCGCAGTATGTCCCATGAGTATAACCTCTGGTTCAACTTCGTCAACTAATTGCCTCACCGTCTGTACATACGCATCCGTCGTATATACTTCTAACCGTTCATCGTTCACGACATATAGCGTGTTTGCCCCGTATTTACTTATCTCATCTGTGAAAACCGCTGAATCCGAGCCAAACAAGGCACAAGTAATTTCTCCTCCTTGGGCCACCTGCTGGGCAACTGTTAATGCCTCATAGGTTACGTGTCTTAACTTCCCGTCTTTAATTTCTGCCAAAACAAGTACTTTTTTTCCCATGTCCCTCTCCTCCTTTGTTTTTATACGACTTTGTCTTCGTTTTGCAAAATTTGAACGAGTTCACTGACTTGATCCTGAATTTCTCCATCTAAAATCCGTCCTGCTTGTTTTTTAGCCGGCAAAAATTGATCAATGATCAATGTAGAAGCTGTCGTATCTTCACTTTCTAAAGCCAAATCTTCTACCGATAAGGTCTCCAACGGTTTTTTCTTTGCTTTCATGATCCCGGGCAGAGACGGATAACGAGGCTCATTCAATCCTTGTTGAGCAGTAACAAGAAAAGGTAATTGAACCTCGACAATTTCCACGTCACCTTCCACATCTCTTTCTACAGTTGCTATCCCTTCATTCAATGTTAGTTTCGTAATCGTCGATACGTGAGGTATCCCAAGGTTTTCTGCAACACGTATCGCTACTTGACCTGAGCCAGAATCGACGGCCATGTTGCCGCCCAGAATCAAATCATAATCACGGTTTTTGATAGCTGCAGCGATCAAATTGGAAGCAGTCCATTCATCGGATTCCTGCCCGTCCCATCCGATCAACACAGCTTGATCCGCTCCCATCGCAAGTGCTGTCCGCAAGGCACTTGCCGTCCGAGACGGGCCTACTGTAATTGCCGTTATTTCTGCTCCGATTTCTTCCTTGATTTTTACAGCTTCTTCAACGGCATACTCATCGTAAGGATTCATAATAAACTCAACATTTTCTTCACTAATTTGTCCGTCTCCAATTACTATATTTTCTTCTGTATCAAAGGTCTGCTTTAATAAAACGAGTATATTCATCCAACTTCCTCCTATCTAAAATTCCTGAAAAATTAATTTTTCTTACAGACGACTTTATGCACGATGATTTCGGCATTTCATTCCATCCCTCCAATCTGTGAGGACTTTACACCCTTTTTTATTGCAAGTACCATGCCAACATTAAAAAATGGGAGGAAAAGGCGAAAAATCCAGAAATACCAACAAAAGTCTACCTTTCACCTTCATACTTTTTTTATCTTTGAAACAAAAACAATTCAAAAAAGCACCCTTTGGGTGCTTTTTTGTCATTTTAGTAAGTTTTTTTTGAATCTCGAACCAAAAATGACTCGTTAACAAAAATAACTTTTTATTGATGAACTTGTAACTTATATTGTTTCAGTTTCCGGACGATCGTCGTTTGGCTAGTCTTCAATTGCTGAGCCATTTCGTACGTACTGCTATACTTCTGTATCGCGACGGCCAAAATCTTCCGTTCAGCAATTTCTTTCGCTTCTTTTAATGTCATCTCTTTCTCATACTCATCTTCTCGATCATTTTCTGGTTGATCATATTCTGGTTCGCTATATTCCTGATGACCATATTCGGTCGGAAGATGTTTGACAGTTACAATGTTTTCCGCAACTGTAAGAATCAGTCTTTCAACTAGGTTTGACAGTTCACGCACATTTCCAGGCCATTCATAATTGTAAAAAAACTCTTTTATTCCTCGGTCAAATTCCTTCGTCATTCCGTATTTTGTATTTACTGCTCGAAGAACATGATAAACGAGCGGTAAAATATCTTCTTTCCGTTCTCTCAAAGGAGGGATATGAATCGGTATGAGATTTAACCGATAAAATAAATCTTCACGAAACTCTCCTTGTTTCACCATTTGTTTCAAATCCCGGTTGGTTGCGGCAATCAACCTGATATCGACATCAATTGTCTTTGTTCCGCCAACCCGTTGAATTTTCTTCTCCTGCAAAACATGGAGAAGTTTAACTTGCAACGCTAATGGCAAATCGCCGACTTCATCTAGGAACAGTGTACCGTTGTGTGCAATCTCAAACATACCTAGTTTCCCTGTCCGCTTGGCGCCGGTAAAGGCGCCAGATTCGTATCCGAACAGTTCCGATTCCAACAAGTCATGGGGAATAGCACCACAATTGATCTTTACGAATTTCCCACTCTCACTCCGCTGACCTGAACGATGGATGTGTCTTGCCAACACATCCTTTCCCACTCCCGTTTCCCCCAGAACTAGCACGGTGGCGTCAACCTCTGAAATCCGTTCAGCCAAATCGTAAACCTCCAACATGTTGGCGCTTTCCATAATGACATCAGGATCCCGATGTTTGTTTGATTTCAACTTCTCCAATTCTTTCTTGTAGTATTCATTTAACTCAAGTGCCTTTCTCAGCTCACGATATGCTTCGTCCAGTTCTGTAAAATCACGACTGTTTGTGATTACCCTTTCAATTTCCCCTTCTTCGTTAAAAATCGGCTTGCCTGTTGTCAATCGTTCATGACCGGCGTTACTAACCGTCAAAATGGTAACTATCTTCTTCTGTTCAAGAACCTTCAACGTTACTGAGTCTTTTAAATATCCGTCTTTAACCAGGGCTCTTACATTTTTACCAACAAAACATTCTTTAGGAAAACCCGTGAGTTTTTCTATTGCTGAATTTGCTTTTAAAGTGTTTCCCTTACCGTCTGTAATATATATCACGTCATATGAACCTTCGATGATCGCATCAAGTTCTTCGTTCACTTGACTTAATTGGTTTATGTTACGTTGCATTTGTTGAATGTAAACTCCGTCGTTAACGACATAAAAGAAGCTTGATTCACCCTGATCCCCCCATTCGTTACATTGCAAAGCGTAAGTATTACCTTCCAACTGGGCAGAAATAAAGTTATTTTCACAAACCGTCCATTGATCAAAAAACTCTTGTATATTGATTCCAAAGGCCGTTTTTGCGGAGAGTCTAGCAAAAAGAGAATTGTATTGTTTAATAACTCCATCATGATTTGTTACCGCCACTGTTAACGGGATGTTTTCCAGCCACTTCAATGCATTACTCATTCGTTAACCCCCTCGTTTTATACCAAAACCATATAAGTTCAAGAGTCATAATAATTGAAATCACCACTACTAACTTACCGAACCTATGAATTTCTAATTACAGACTTATTTATTTTTACATTCTAGAATCTGGATGAAGTAAAGATAGGGAAAATAAGAGGAGAGTTTTATAAATATTAATTCTATTTAAAAATTATTATAAACTAAAAAAAGAAGATTCTCACCCAAAAAGGTCTATCTTTTTTCCTCAACCAAACTGAACAAGCAATTATAATAGAGATAGATATTCTATGTTGGAGGTTAGACCATGTTCAGGCAAGGAAAAAAAGATGTTCAAAAAACGCTCTTTGATCAGGATCAAGCATTTCCAGATCACATCATTGAATTACTGAAAAAAGCTGGCAGATGATTTCTATCGCCTTATTCTTACTCAAATTGATGAAGAACGATTTTCTGCTTTGTATAGTGATAAAGCGAGTCGTCCGAATAAGCCAGTCAATGTACTGGTTAGCTTACTTGTACTTAAACAACAGAATATACTATCAGACTAGGAACTAATTGTATCGCTATATTTCGACTATCGCTTTCAGTATGCCTTGGGCTTAGAGGCGAACTCAGACAAGGAACGCCTCTGCGTGAATACGCTATCCAACTTTAGATGTTGCCTTGTAGAACATGAACTCCAAACTGGAGAAAGTCATCTCCAAAAAGAAATGAAATCAATTGCTGAAAAGATGGCAGAGTTCCTTTCTTTAATTAAATAGATGGCTCGCATGGACTCCACCATGATCGACAGTTCCTGTAAAAAAATGACGCGTATTGAACTGGTGTATACGGTCATTCGTAATATGGTAAGAGAATTAAGCAAAAACCCGGATTTAGAACTTCCTGAATCCTATTTGGCATACCTTGAAAAAGGCCATAAAAATAAAACAATATACAAGACCAAATCGACAGAAGAAGGCTCTAAACTTGAATCCCTTATCCGACAAGCCCATGGGTTCAAGAAAAATCAGTTGCCTTAGACTCCCTTTCCTGTGGACATCTTTCCCGTCTTCTTCAAGAACAATCAATCGAAACAGAAGATGGAGTCGATGTTCCTATCGAAGGGACAAAGTTAAGTTATCATCTCGTATACTTCAAAATCCATCTGATCCAGACGCAACCTTTCGAATAAAGGTTGCGAAAATCACATTGGAAACAGCTTGAACCTTGTAGAAGTTCATGACCAAGAAAAAGAAATAGGTCTCATTATCCACGCCGATTTGAAGGAGAAGGTCTAGGGCATAAAGATGTTGAAACAACATGGAAGACATATGCACATATATTAAATGAAATGCGTACAGAAGATAAACAAGAAACAGTATCTATTTTTGAAAAGATGCTTGTGTAAAAAATGTGTAAAATAAAATCATTTTCTATTGGATTCTAACAAAACAAAAAAGTACACTTAAACACTGATATGACAACGTTTAAGTGTACATGATTTTTTTTAAACTTAACCAGAAGTAACATGGAAATACCAGTGGCCGGGGTCGAACCGGCACATCCAGAGGATACATGATTTTGAGTCGCTTATCACCTCGTACATGCTTCCGGAAGGCATCACGTTAATATTTACGTACGTTCAGACGGATAAACGGTTACATGACCGCTTTCCTTTGTTATCGTTTAGTATATCGTATGTATGCGGAAAAGACAAGTAGTTTCGTAGAATCGCATTTCTAGCGAATTAGTGGACAATCACCCGCGAAAGTAAAAGTAATTTCGTCTGAGGGCGTTCTGACGACATCGGTTTATGTAAAAAGCGACCAACCTCGCAAGGCTGCCCGCTAGTGTGTGTGTTACTTGGTTAGTGATATTTTAATAGTTTCGGTTCCAAAAGCGCCTGTTTGAGCTTGTAGAACTGTTTTAGCTAGGTCGACCTCGGCTCCTACTTCGAATACTACCTTACCCGTTTTCTCAAGGTTAGGGTTAATTTGCGTTAGGAAGAAGTCTCCCATAGAGTCTCCCATAGCCATCATTACGGTTCCACTCGTTGCTGGCTCATACTCGGTCCCGTCAGCGATAAGTTTAAAAAAGCTAGAATTAATCGTGATAGCCTCGTCTTTTTCGTTCTTAACAGTAACATCTAGTATTACGTACTTACCGCTAGTTGTAGCATTTTCAACAAATTCATTTCCGCTATCTATTTCTTTAGTTTCTTCGGCGCTGTTTACCGTGAAAGTAACGTTCTCAACCTTTGCTGGCTCGCCCATCTTAGCCATTTTAGGCTCGTTGGCTTTTTCCTTCTCTTTTTCCTTCTCGTCGGAGTTACTTTTGTCCGTCGCCTGTTCCGTGTTGGTTTCGGTCAATTCGTTACTACTTGCAGTCTCGGTGTCGCCCTCGCCGCTAGTTGCGATAAAAATAATAATAATAGCTACTACCCATACCCATATCTTTTTATAGAATGGCTTTTTCACTTTTTCTTTACTCATTACAAAAACTCCTTTTATTCAATTTGATAGATTACATTACATGTTACCTGTTTGTAATCAATTTGTAAAATACTTTTTATCAAATTACCCCCATAAAATATATCGTGATATCTAGGTATATATGACAAGGTCTTTTTTATGTAACCAAAAAGAAGGTGAAAAGCGTTTGTTGTCGAATATTGATTATAGAGTTAAGTCTAACTATGGGGAGGTTTTTTGATGGAAATTGAATTAATTTCAGTAATTATTGCTTCAGCAGCTGCGATTGCTTCATGGGGATCGGTTGTGTTAACTAGAAAGCAATATAAAGAACAATTGAAGGATAGGTTTAAAAAATTCCGTCCTTATTTCAAAATAAAATATTACAACACTAGTGATACAAAGCAAAACTATTGGTTTAGTTTAGTAAATGAGGGGTATCCCTTTTTTGTAATCAGTAATGCTAGATGGATAGGAGAATCTGTTATAGTAAAAAGCCAATTTAACGGTCTAATGGTTCATAGTGAATATAAAGGAAGTACAAGCAAAGAAACTGATAAATACGAGGCATTAGTTATTAAGATAGAGGTGAAAGCGGAAAGCAATACAGAAGGTTTTATAGAGATTAATGGTTTTGATTTAGAGAACAACGATTTTTCTTTTAAAACCCCATTAATTTTAATAGAAAATGGGGAAATTATAAATGGTGAAGAATTAACATTTCAATATTTAAACTAGTCCTCATTAGCAAATGACCTAGAAACCGGATAAACAGAGGTTAAGATTCTGCTTAAAAAACGGACAAACCCTCATCAAGGTCTGCCCGTCAATATTAGCGGTGATAGTGTTAGTTATATATATATCGTCATGCGGAAGGAGTTTTAAATTTTGCTCCGTTGTTTAACGCCCACCCTCGCACCGCCGTCATTGGTTACGTTAAATCTGTCGCGTATTTTCGTTCAATTCAATCTCAACGCTAATCCCGGCACCATTTCTTAGCGAAGTAGTCCGGGTAATATTTCCGCCTTGCTGCTCGACCGCTGCTATTAATTCCGTGAGTTCCTCGGTACTATACACCGTTCTATTAACCTGCGTGATTGTCTTCAATATATCGCCCCATTCTGTTTTTAGTTTGAATTACATTTTAAATGTGACGGGGCTTATCCGAACCCCGCCGTTGTGCCTTCTAAAACGGTTTAAGACGCCGTCCCCTAACGTGTGTGCGTCTTATTTGTCGCCCTCCTACTATCCAACAAGTAGTGCCGACGGGCGGTTAACTTATTCCACTTGTCCCATTCCCGTCTTACCTGACCGGTTGTCTTTGTGGTCGGAGTACGCCGTATGACTCATTCGTAACCTGCGAAACTTAGCATCCGGCGTACGTTCCGCGGCTGCTTGTACCTCGTCCAACGCTTCCTGTTGCGGTGTTTGTAATACTGACAAAGTTGTGTTCAGTCCTCGAAGGTTTTTTAACGTGTCCTTATCCGATACACTTTGTAATACTTTCGGTAATGATTTCCGAAGGTGGTCTAGTTGCGCCGGTGATAAATACTGTAAATTTCTTTCAAGCCGATCGAACGCTTCGGCTTTTTGATCGTCGTTATAGCTAAAAGCAACGTCACTTACGTATGTGTCCAGGTGATGATCCGCTAGTTTGCGGTCAATTTCCGTAATAGAAAAGTAGGACTTCGCGGCATCTTCCTTTGCGATGACTAGCGCTTCTTCTGCTGCGTGTTTGTATTGACGGTTAATGTCGTCAACTTCCTTTTCGAGTGCGTCTCGTAACTTTCGTGTTTCATAAGCCTTTACATCTTCGGTGAAGCCGGGATTGTCACTTTTATTAATTGAGTCCGTGTCCTTGCGAAATTTATCTACCTTCTGATTGATTTGAATTTCAAACTGTTTTAATTCCATTTGTCATTTCCCCTTTTGTTTTTTATAGTTTTTGTTCATACAAATAGCGTACTTCTATCGCCCATAAGTGCTTTTGTCTAACGTTCGTGCAAACGGAATGTCCGTAGAATTCGTTGTTATATCTCCGCGTAAAATATAGTCCTCACGATCAATCACGTTTTTTAAGTCGTCACTGGCACCATTGAACGCGTAAAAGTCCGTACTTGCTTTCGTTGTGTACGTCGCTTTGTATACCGTTTCTGACGTAACACAATCGACTATAAACGCATTGATGTCTCGTGTCTTTCGGTCAACTCGCTTAATCTCAACGCGTGCTATGACCTCGCTTGGCTCCGGTTGATCGCTTTCCTCAATCGTGCCTTTGTTTCCGAATAGCCTCATCGCTGCGCCTCCCGGTATTCCCGTAGTTCCTGGATTTTTCGTGGCGGTCTGTTAGTTTGGATCGGTATACCATGCTTGTTATATTGATTTGTTAATTGTCCAATTTGCCTGTTCAATTTTCTCAATTAATTTCCTCCTCATATATAGTCGATTTCCTTCGTAGTGCATCCTCTGCTAAACGTAGCACCTCGCTATGCGCTCCGATGTTGTACCGTTCACCCTTAACGAATACATTCGGATATAACGCTGCCCACTGGTACTTAACGTTCATCATTGCCGTACGTAACAAGGCCGATTCTCCGTCGTCAACGTTTATGTGCTGCATAACGGCTAGAAACGTTTGCTTATGCGATAACTTGTCCGGGCAATATATCGAATGTATTTCTAGCGTCGCGCCTCCGTTTCGTGTCTCCGGTAGGTAACGTAAAATTCCTATGCCGGTACGGTCGTCCTCGCGGATTGCTACGGCTTTATATTTGCATGTTAACTGGCTTTGCTTCGTTGTCGTGTCCGTCACATAGTCGCCTCCTTGATTCGTTGTAACTCCGTTTCATATTGATCCGATTGATCGGCGAAGGCTTGTAGCTTGCGTGCTTATTCGTCGGTTAATTCCGGCGTATTTAATAGTTCGTACATTTCGTCGTACTCTATGCCGCGACGTTGCGCTAATCGGAATATTACTTGTTTCGTAGAATACTCGTCGCATTTATCCGCTAGAAACTCCATGATCGGCCGGTTACCCTTGCTAGCGTTGCAACCACCGCAGCACGGAAGTAAGTTTTTATACTCGTTGGTGCCTCCTTGTGCGAACGTAATTACATGATCGATAGTAACCGTGCTCGGATCGAGTTCCTTCCGGCAGTATATACATTCATCGTCACTAGATTGGATCATCGCTATATGGTAGCTTTGCAAGTCGTCGGCTATCGTTATGCCTAGCTTAGACTCGACCTGTCGGCGCTTACTTTGCGCTCGATGTAACGCTTGATCCGCTCGTCGTTTAGGCGTTGCGTTGTACTCCGCTAGTCTATCGGCGTTGTCTTTGCGGTATTGGTGGTCATAATTGTTCTGACACTCACGACAATACGACCGATAACCATCTTTGTTTTTGGAGTGCTTGTTAAACGCGTCCAATGGCTTAACCTCGTTACATTTTGTACATTTCTTTGTTTGATTTTCCATAATTCATCCCGTCCCTTAATTTATTTTTATTTTAGTCCGATTTCATACTGCAATTGATTCATAGCCTCGCGTATTTCCCTACTGACATACGTTTGGCCATTTGCCTCTAGCATTGCAAGTGCGATTAAATATAGCGCTAATGTTTTCCCGTCCATTCCGTCACCTCCCAAAAGATTTAATCCTTGACATTTCGCCAAAGTTGACTTATTCTTATATTGAGTAAGTTTAAACTTTTACATATACAGACATTAAAAAATAAAAACCCTACGTGATTTCCTCCTCCAAGTCGATGATTTCCGTTGATACTTTAAAGTGTTTCAGTATCTTAATCTTAGTCTTGTGCGATAACTCTAATTCGCCGTTTTCAACCTTCGATATTAATTGTTGCGACAATCCTACTTGCTTCGAAAATTCGGCTTGACTTAATCCGTGATACAACCGAATAACTCGTACAGTTTTTCCGCTCATAACCCTGGCTCCCTTCTTACTAAAATGATTAATATTTACTATTCTTTAATCAAAGCTAAGGACGCCACCCCGTCGAGTAACGCCGTCGTGAAGGAACATGCGCGCTTAATATCCCTTCCTCACCAATACCGTACGGTCGCCACTTAAAATCAGTACTCGGCTTTCTTAATCGATGTCTTACGGTTACCATCGCCATAAATATGATTCTTCGCTTCAATAGAGTTAATCGTCTTCATCGTGTGCGGCACTTCGAATTTCCATCCGATTTTTAGCATTGAATACTCGTCAAGCCACAACGGATATTCTAGCCACCATATATAATCGTCTATTAACTTGCGCTTTCTTGGCTTCGGATTAATTAAGTCCTGGCGCTCCCTCTGTTGCCGTTTCTGTATAGACTTTTTCGCGGTGTGGCAATCGTCGCAACAAGTTTTCTTCGTATTACGTAGGCTATCGTCACGCCAATAATACTGACAGTAGGCGCAACGTTTGATCCGGTTGTCTGTTGCGTCGTGTATTTCACCGTCTAGCAGGCGTTGAAGTATCGGTATCGCGTCGGCCTGCGATTGTATAAATTGCTTGGCGAATTGGATCGCGCCTTCGCCCGGCTCCCTGCCTAAGTCTATCGATGATTCCCAATATTCCGTTATCTCTTTTCGCTCTTCTACTGTTTGCATGTACATTTCCCCCTTGGTTGTTTGTATCGGTTGTTTTAAAAAGTACTGGTTTTCGGTACTAATAACTTATTTATATAGAGATACCATGTAAGCAACACCATGCACGACTAACCGGTAACATACGCCTTCCAACGGTTATCGAACTCGTATTGTTTAACATACTTACGTACCTCCTTCACGTCACATAACATTAACGCAACTTCGATAATAGATTGATTAGAAGTAACTTGGACGGCCTTCTCACCTTCTGCCGGCTTTTCGAACGCTAACTTGTACTTATTCGGCTTATAACGTACCTGGCCGATTTCAAAACTGCGTGCCTTATCTAACTCGCCTTTACGGTGATACGTGATAAATCCACTTTCCACCAACTTCTTTATGGCGTTCTGCACCGTTTCCCTCGACGTTGTGCCTATCATCTTCATGGCAGTATTGACCGTTAGATAAAAGATATTGCCGTAACGCTTACTCGTAACTAACATCGCGTAGGCTAACTGCTTTTGCCGAAATGTTCCGCAGCTTAAAACGGCTAGGATTTCCGACTTGTAAATAGTTAACGCCTTGTCGCTCGACTTTAACGTAATGTCGTTATCGAATACGTATTTTACTAATCGCTCGGCCTCTTTTAACCAGTATTCCGGCGTACTTCCTTCGCTGAAATATTCGCGCGGCGTTGCGAGCATAATATCCATTATGACGCCGACCGTTTCGTCTTCTTCCCACCCTTGCGTATTTCCGAAGCAAGCTAACGTAAAGGTTGTTTTGTGACGCGTTCCGCTCGCCGTTAGTCGGCCGGTTTCAATAATTCGTCCGGCGTTCTGTAATGCCTTGGATAAATCGACGGCGTTAACGGTGATGTCCGTACTGGCTACGATTGTTTCAAACTCTGTTATTTGCTCGTCGGTTAATCCGAAGTCTGTATCGGTAATAGTTTCGGCTGGCATTGGCTCAACGCTTAACAGATAATCGTATGACGCGTCCTCGACTAACGGCTCTAGCGTTTCATTGTCGACGAACCAACAACGATTGTCAGTTTTTTGATGAACTCCTAGCGGTATCTTAACACCCTGCGACCACGACGGACGGAACTCGATTTGACCTTCCGGAAGTGAACCGACGCTAACTAATACGGATCGGTGAAACGCCTTTAGTTCCTCGACTTTAATTTGCTCCGTAAAGAAAAGATCGACGTGATAGCCTTTACCGCCCGAATAACTAACATGTATATCTTTTCGGCTGATTTCATATTCCGTTTCCAGTACGAGGACTAATTTTAACGCGATCCAACGTGATAAACCCTCGTTAGCGCAATCGACATCGAACGTTATAAACTTACTGAAATGCCCTCCGGCAAATACTCCGTAAGTTAGGTCGCCTTTTAAATGCGTGTTTATCATACTGTCGTTAAACTTTGTAACCTTGTTGTCCGGCGCGTATGATAACGTGATGTACTTTCCGTTTTGAAACTGTACAAGATATTTACTTCTCGTTTGAATGTACAACTCGTTAAACTTGCTAACAAGCTGCTTGGTTGGATTCTCCATACCTTAACGGCTCCTCTCTTTTCTATATTTAACTAACTCGACCTCTAACTCCTTACTGTTTTTAAAGACAAAAACTAGCTTACCTACTCGTTTATGTGACGGCTCGATATACACAAGCTGAAAATCCTTTGCAACCAGGTCATTAGCCACCCTTAAACTTAAAATACATTTATACTTTTCCATGTAACCTCTCCTTTTGGTTGTTTAAAAAGTACTGGTTTTCGGTACTAATAACTTATTTATATATAGGTAATCACTAGATTGATAGATTGCCGAAGGCTGTGTCTTGACCTTATTTGCGGTAACTCCTAACTCGCCGATTTGCCTGTCAATCCGTCGTATGCTTTCTTTACTACGTCGAATAACTGCGCGTCTCCACCGTGATCCGGGTGTAGTAGCTTCATTAACTGGCGATACCGATCTTTTGCCTCTTGTTTCGTTGCGTTGTCCGGTACACCTAATATTTTCGACGATGATACACCGCGACCGAATAAACTGCTCCAATCAAAATTGTTGCCGCCTCCGCCGGTGTTTCCTTGTTCCCGGCGATTTTTCAATTCCTCGTCTGCTTTTTGTTGTGATTCCTCAAAGTCCGCCTTCATAGATTCATAATCGTTATTTTCGTAATATGTTTCTAGTTCCTTCCAATTAAATTCCCAACCTAATATTTTAGCTGTTGAAACCACCACACCGACCAACCCTTTAATGTATTTTAACTTCTTGTCTGGCGTTAATTTAGCAATCATAATTTTGTGTTTAACTTCAATCTCCACATCTATCTCGGATAGGACTAGTAACTTCCGCTGTATCTCGTGCGATTCGCTGCCAATCGCTAATATTTCCGATATACTCGCGTCTCCTTCCTCTAATTCTGTAGCAAACTCCGGTATTAAATTATTTAACGCTGCCGTTACCTTGTTAATGTAGGCGGACTCATGTGGTACCTTCGTTGCTTGCTTCGGTTTCTTCGGCTGCTCTATTTGCGTCTCCGGGCGACGGCTTTCCTTCTGCCGCTCCGGTGCACCTTTAGCATGGCGCACCTTTTCGCGAATAACCTTCTTTGTGTCCGTCTTGGCGTCAATTAGAAACGGCTTTACGTCGAGTTCTTCCGGTAATGAAAGTAATTCCGTTAACTTGCTAACCGGTACATTTTCCGCACCTTCTACACCATTAAATCGCTTATATATTTGCATGTAACGTTGTGCTGTTCGTGGATTGTAGCCGACCGATTCGAGCCATTCCGTCCATTGTCCGTGCTGAATGTCGGTGTCCTTAACTTCCTTCAATATCCTACCTATTTGAAAGGTTGCGCCGGCTTCAATCTGCTGCCATTCCTTCAATTCTCTTCTAGCGTCATCAAGGTTTACCCGATCCGTTAACTTTTCCATTCCTTAACCCTCCGTTTAGTTTTATTTTGCGTCCACTAATCGCGCTACCTGCTCGATGTAATCCGCGCCAAACTCTGCGTACATCTTATCCAGGCAAGCACCGACTGCCAGCCTTATCAGTTTGTAGCTGAATAATAAATTTCTCCGGTATATTTATTCTCGATTAATTGAACATCATCCAATGCTATAATTTCGGTTGATACCCACCATGTATTGCTTTTCCGTCCTGTTTCTAATATTTCCGCCCATTTTTTATCAATTTTATTTTTTCGACTGTATGATTTCCAATATTGAAATGAATTTTTCTTTTTAACATGAATTCTTATTTCTGTTTTATCGACGATACTTCCGGTTAAACCCAACCCTTTTGGATTGGGTTCGTAGGCGGTCGTCAACCATACAACCGGTTTATAAAGTTCCTTATCCATCCGTAAATTACTTTCAGTTAGTTTTAAAAAACCAACCTTAATTATTTTTGGTAAATGAAAAGTACTTGTATAGTGATACAGTATTTTTTCCATTCCGCAACCTCTCCCATTCCGGCGTAATCGCCATTAAATTTATTTTACTAATTTCGCCACTTGCTCGATGTAATCCGCGCCGAATTCCTCACGAACCTTTGCGGAAATGTCCGTCGTTATCGCCCGTTCGCCTGTCTCGATCTTAGCGACAAGGCTGCGGCTGATTCCTAGCTTACCGGCGTATTGATACTGATTTGATCCGCTTAGCTTACGGATTGTTACGAACAACTTTACGTCCATACTGCGTGCCTCCTTTAATCGTGGTAACATTGTGATTACGTGGTAAAAATTTTTACCCCTCTACTTACTAATACCAAAATAATCGTCGAATTTGGGACATCCTAATTTTTACCACAATTGCTATAACCGTTGTCCTGCGTAGCTTCGACGTACGAAAAATAAATTTTACGATATGTCCCTTCGAATACAACTACGTTGGCAACCGATCCATTTTAACGCTGACTGCCGAAATATTTCCGCCTATACTACCTAATAGCACAATGGCCGTTAAATTTGGGACATTTATCCGCTAACTTTTCGCCGTACAATTACTAATAACCTGAAAAGCACCGTTTGTGGGACATTTTTGTGCGAATTGTATTGTCTATCTACTTACTTATACCAATCATAAGGCTGTTTATGGGCCACCATCTACAGAATCCAGAATATTCAATTTTATTTAAACGTAATAAAGGCCCGACCGTCCGCCAAAACGATTGAGCCATACTTTTTCGATTTACTTCACGCCGTCGTCATAGTGTAGAACAGAAAAGCCGATGTAAGCGCAAAGTCTACTAGGTAAAACGTTCTGATCTTGTCAATCGTGTAGTTTCGTATTTATGTTAGTCATAGGATCGCGGACGCCCTTGACATAACGGACATGAACGAAATACTTACGTTTAAGAATAACGTGGAATAGGCGTTCCATAGCTGCAGTGTGTGTTACGTTGGAAATAGACATTGCGGGATTATTGACTCCAGGAAACAAAATAGCGACTTTATAAACGGGTGCGTGGGTGATGATGAAACGGAAGGGCTGGCACATACACCAACCCCTCTGGATTTATTCGTCTTCCTCCTGTAATTTTGCGAGTATTTCGATAAACTCCTTCTCTGAAAACCGTATATTGGCCACCTTATTAACGGCCCAATAAGGTAAATTGTGTGACGCATAGTACCTCTTAACTACGTCCTTTCTCAATTGTTCCGTCTCCGACTTTGAACGCTCATAGGCTTCGATTACTTCCTCGTTACTCGGCTTACTGGTTCCGGAAATCCAAACAAATCCCGTCATAATGTTACCTCCTTTTAATCGTTAAATTATAGTGTACAACTTTTAACGCTTAACGACCAAATCAACGTAAATCACACGAAAGTTGACGAATTGAGCGCGATTCCTTGGCCCCCTATGAACGAAATTTTGTAAGCAATTTTCCGGCACCCGGTAACCGCTCAAACGTTCGTACGCCCCCGCCCCCAATTGTCGGAATAGCTCCCGATTATCAAACAATTAATACGTCTATTAATTACCGACATTTGCACGTAATACTCCGAATAGTTCCTTCGCGCTGACTTCCCATATGTTGCAATATGTAAACTAACTAAACGTAACAAATGTTGATATGACTGCGTTTATATAACGGGTATTACTTCCGTTAGTTTACCGTATACCCTACTACCTTTGTAAACGTTGGTGTATAGGCATTTGTACGACGACACCATCGGTATACCCGTGTAGGTATTATCGTAGTGTGTATGTACAAATATCGCTTACTTAACGACACGAACATAGTTGCTTGCGTGGATCATGCGTATGTAACCCGCGTACGCCTACATAACGATTGACCCCCGTTTGTTTGACGTGCTGCTCGCGGTGAACGCCGTTGCCGGTGTTATCACGTGGTTTTCGTAGCCCTCAACGTTGCTCCCAATGTGAAATAATGCGAAATAACCACCGTAACAATTTAACGTACTAAAGTACCGTTTACTCCGTGTACCTTCTTAAGACGTAAATATACTACGTTAATTCCGATTTATTTACTTGGTTTTACCGATTACACAAAGGCTGGTCATACTGCCAACATTTCCGCCATTAAATCGCTAGATAGATACGATAGAACGCCATTATAATAGTCCGCTCCATTACAGATTTTAATGAATTTAGATAGATATTTGTTTACATGTGGTAATGGTGATTGTTATAATTAAAAAAACCGCTAGCGGCAACTAGCGATTAATATTTGCGTGAAAAAGTGATTCTAATATTATTTATTGGGATCATTTTTGTTTACGTCTAATGTTATTGTTGCGTTTCTCAAAAAGTACATTAAAAGAATTATTATAAGGATTGGATCCATAACTTACCTCCATAGTATGTTTTTAGTTTTATTTTCCGTTTGATCTCTTTTTCCTTTCTAATTCTATTAAACCATATTTCATTCCACGATAACAATATATAGTATAAAAAATGAAAATAAATACCATATATTGCGATTGGAACGAATGGTTCTAAATTTGTCAAATGTAGAATATTAAGAAACACTATGGAAAATAGAGAATAATGGACAATGACCGTATAAATTCTTAAAAAATAGTCAATTTTAAACATTTACAAATGTTCAGTTTTGCTGATCCCACTATCTATCGGCTCCTTGACATCATTTGATTGCCTAGTTACACACGATAGTTTATTCCGCACATAACTACGTATTTACGCGATTAACGCATAGCATTATTCTATCGCGGCTTCTTCCCGCAAACGATACACTTGCCGTTAGTATATCCGTAATGGTGCTTTCCGTATATTTGGCAACCTATCCAATGTTTCAACTTCATGCGGTTTCCTCCTCCCATAACTTCGACATTAACTCGCTACATAATCGGTCTAATAACTGCGATAGAACCCCGTTAAAGTAGCCGGCTAGGGTGCGTATCACCTTCACCTTACTAGCGTGCATAGTCGCATGTACGGCCTTTATCGCTACGTCTAATAACTCGCTGTTGCCGTGTTCCTTGTCTTCGTTGCTATATGCCTTCCGTAGTGCCTTCGTTTGTCCTAAATAGACACCGTAGAGACGTGATGTTAACGCCTTGTCGTCGTTGCCTACGAAGGTCTGCACGGCTTGTTTAAACTTCCTGTATGCCGGCTTGTACGATGATTCCCCATACGTATTCTTTATTGTATTAGTAGTTTTATTACTTGCTTTAGGCTCTTGTGCTTTATGGCGTGACGTGGACGGTGTGTCATTCCGGTGTGTCGCCTTCTCCTCCACATTATGGAAGACATGCTCGGGACATTTTGTCCCAATTGACTTACCTTTTGTAACCGTGTTACTTACGTGGTTTTTATCGTAACAATTTGTTACAACCGTTTTCTGCTTTTCCGACGTCGGAATTATAACAACGGCGTTACTCGACTGCCTGCGGTCACCTATGACTCGTTTAAGTTCATACTGGCGAATGATCCCGTAACCCTCTAAACGGTTGCATATACGGATAATAGTACGACGTGACTTGCCGACGGCCTTACCGATGTTCGATTTCGTCATATAGGAAAGACCCGGATACTTACAGGAATGTTGCGATAGTACGTCCAGGACCGCCGATTCTGTTTCGCTCAGATCGTGGCTATTTCGGTGCGTGCGTGTAGCTGCGTTTAACTCTTCGACCGATTGAAACGTCGATAGTTTGCGGTATGTTTCCGGTGTGTTCGGTAGATAATTCGTTGTCATAATGATTGCCCCTCCGATTAAGAGGCATGCAAACGTATGTTCCTTTACAAGGCGTAGAAAATAAACCTTGCAATACGTCCATTTTTTCGATACAATTACGTTAGCGTATCGTGTGTGTATCGAATTTATATTCGTTGCATGCACCTTTTTTTATTTTTATAGACTTTAATAATTTTCTGATATATAATATTTTTGCGAGACTATATAGCACGTTATCAGTTCGGTTGGTTTGCACCCCTGCTTTCTTAGCCGTTCTGGTACATGCTTATTTATTTTGTTTTATAAATTTTTTAATGGTGAAAAGTCTTTATGTTTTTCATTTACATCGTTCGAATACAGATTTACATATAAACGAACCATTTCCATTGTCGAATGACCTAAAATCTTCTGAAGTTCAAACACCCCGGCGCCATTCATAATAGATAGTTTTGCAAACGTATGCCTTAACGTGTGCGGACTGCATCGAACGCCCTTTATTCCTGCCCGTTTGCCATACTTTCCGACTGTTTTTTGTAGCGCCTGGCGTTGCATCGCTTCACCGTCTAGTGTTACGAATAGATTGCTAGTTTCACACGTCCCACGTAATCGCATGTACCGACGTAACTGCTCCTTCATTTTCGATTGAATAGGGACGTATCGGTGAAACCCGTTCTTAGTATGACGTACGAATATAACACCCTCCGATAGCTTCACGTCTTCAAGTTGAATTGCCGTAGCCTCCGATAGTCTTAGGCCGTTCTCGATGAGAAGCAGCATAAAAGTATAGTCCCTCACACCCGTAAACGTTCGCTTGTCCGGCGCGTTCAATAACTGCCGTAGCTGTTTCAACGTAAACGTTTCTATGTTACCGTCACGAACCTTCATCAACGGATATTTTGCCATTGGATTCTTACGGATAAACTTCGATTCTTTTAGGAACCCGAAAAAGGCACGTATTCCGCGTATCCTTGTATTTATTGCGCCGTCTTTTAAACCTCGTACTTTTCGCAAATAATCGACGTAGTTGTCTATGTCTTCGCGTATGACCAGGCTTATAAAATCCGAATCACTGCCCACTTTCCCCTGCGACACTAACCAACGACGGAACATGCCTGTCTCATTCTGGTAATATTTTATCGTAGGTGGTCGCAAGGCCCGACGTTCGGCGTCCGTGATAAACAACTTTACCGCTTCGTCGTATGACAACGTTTCTAGCTCAATTGGCTCGGTTGCTATTTCGATTTCATATGGATTTAATTCGTTGTTTCGTCGCTTAGACATAGAAAAAGCGCTCCCCTCCGAATAATTCAAAGGAAAGCGCTACATACGTAAGTAGGCTTCGTTTAGGCATACGACTAATTTACGTACGTTCAACGTAAAAAGACGACGTTCCAACGATTGTTAAACCGTCGAAACGCCGTCATATTAACGTTTTAAGTACCAGTGGCCGGGGTCGAACCGGCACATCCAGAGGATACATGATTTTGAGTCATGCGCGTCTGCCAATTCCGCCACACTGGCATATTTCTATCGTATAGTATTGGAGGCGGCAACCGGATTTGAACCGGTGATAAAGGTGTTGCAGACCTGTGCCTTACCACTTGGCTATGCCGCCATATTTGAAGTCATGGAGCGGAAGACGGGATTCGAACCCGCGACCCCCACCTTGGCAAGGTGATGTTCTACCACTGAACTACTTCCGCAAAATGGCTGGGCTACCAGGATTCGAACCTGGGAATGACAGGATCAAAACCTGCTGCCTTACCGCTTGGCTATAGCCCAATATAAATATCGAAATATTAAAAAGGGGCGACCGGTGGGGATCGAACCCACGCGTGCCGGAACCACAATCCGGTGCGTTAACCACTTCGCCACGATCGCCATAATTAAAATGGCAGGGGTAGCAGGACTCGAACCCACATTGACGGTTTTGGAGACCGTAGTTCTACCGTTGAACTATACCCCTACTTATTATAAAATTAGTGGTGGAGGGGGGCAGATTCGAACTGCCGAACCCTGAGGGAGCGGATTTACAGTCCGCCGCGTTTAGCCACTTCGCTACCCCTCCACAAATAAATAAATCATTAAATGCAAAAATGGTGGCTCAGGACGGAATCGAACCGCCGACACAAGGATTTTCAGTCCTTTGCTCTACCGACTGAGCTACTGAGCCTTTAATTTTAAAATAAAATACTAACACTTTATGAAAGTGGCGGTCCGGACGGGACTCGAACCCGCGACCTCCTGCGTGACAGGCAGGCATTCTAACCAGCTGAACTACCGGACCATTTATGTAAGTTTTTCAAAAAAAATAATTGGTTGCGGGGGCAGGATTCGAACCTGCGACCTTTGGGTTATGAGCCCAACGAGCTACCGGACTGCTCCACCCCGCGATATAAAGAAAGTATTAAATTAAATGGTGGAGGATGCAGGGCTCGAACCTGCGACCCCCTGCTTGTAAGGCAGGTGCTCTCCCAGCTGAGCTAATCCTCCAAGTAGTGGTGACCCGTACGGGATTCGAACCCGTGATACCGCCGTGAAAGGGCGGTGTCTTAACCGCTTGACCAACGGGCCTATATGTTATAAATAGTGGCGGAGAGCGAGGGATTCGAACCCTCGAGACCACGTTAGCGGTCTACACGATTTCCAATCGTGCTCCTTCGGCCACTCGGACAGCTCTCCATGGCTCCACAGGTAGGATTCGAACCTACGACCGATCGGTTAACAGCCGATAGCTCTACCACTGAGCTACTGTGGAATGGATTATGCCTGGCGGCGTCCTACTCTTGCAAGGACAAAGTCCTAACTACCATCGGCGCTGGAGAGCTTAACTACTGTGTTCGGTATGGGAACAGGTGTGACTTCTCCGCTATTACTACCAGACCATGCTAAAATTTAAGGACAAGATTCATTATAAGCATTCTTGCATCAAAATGCAAGCATCTTTTCGAATTTTATACCCTAAAAACTAAATAAGAGCGCAATAGTGACATCAAGAATTGTTAGTTAAGTCCTCGATCGATTAGTATTCGTCAGCTGCACGTGTCACCACGCTTCCACCTCGAACCTATCAACCTCATCGTCTCTGAGGGATCTTACTCACTCGAAAGTGATGGGAAGTCTCATCTTGAGGGGGGCTTCATGCTTAGATGCTTTCAGCACTTATCCTTTCCACACGTAGCTACCCAGCTATGCTCCTGGCGGAACAACTGGTACACCAGCGGTGTGTCCATCCCGGTCCTCTCGTACTAAGGACAGCTCCTCTCAAACTTCCAACGCCCACGACGGATAGGGACCGAACTGTCTCACGACGTTCTGAACCCAGCTCGCGTACCGCTTTAATGGGCGAACAGCCCAACCCTTGGGACCGACTACAGCCCCAGGATGCGATGAGCCGACATCGAGGTGCCAAACCTCCCCGTCGATGTGAACTCTTGGGGGAGATAAGCCTGTTATCCCCGGGGTAGCTTTTATCCGTTGAGCGATGGCCCTTCCATGCGGAACCACCGGATCACTAAGCCCGACTTTCGTCCCTGCTCGACTTGTAGGTCTCGCAGTCAAGCTCCCTTCTGCCTTTACACTCTACGAATGATTTCCAACCATTCTGAGGGAACCTTTGGGCGCCTCCGTTACTCTTTAGGAGGCGACCGCCCCAGTCAAACTGCCCGCCTGACACTGTCTCCGAACCGGATTACGGTCCTGGGTTAGAAGGTCCGTACAGCCAGGGTGGTATCCCACGGATGCCTCCACCGAAGCTAGCGCTCCGGTTTCCAAGGCTCCCACCTATCCTGTACAAGCTGTACCAACATTCAATATCAGGCTACAGTAAAGCTCCACGGGGTCTTTCCGTCCTGTCGCGGGTAATGCGCATCTTCACGCATAGTATAATTTCACCGGGTCTCTCGTTGAGACAGTGCCCAAGTCGTTGCACCTTTCGTGCGGGTCGGAACTTACCCGACAAGGAATTTCGCTACCTTAGGACCGTTATAGTTACGGCCGCCGTTTACTGGGGCTTCGGTTCTAAGCTTCGCACCCGAAGGTGCTAACCTTTCCCCTTAACCTTCCAGCACCGGGCAGGTGTCAGCCCCTATACTTCGCCTTTCGGCTTCGCAGAGACCTGTGTTTTTGCTAAACAGTCGCTTGGGCCTATTCACTGCGGCTCCTCCTTAAAGGAGCACCCCTTCTCCCGAAGTTACGGGGTCATTTTGCCGAGTTCCTTAACGAGAGTTCTCCCGATCACCTTAGGATTCTCTCCTCGCCTACCTGTGTCGGTTTGCGGTACGGGCACCTATGAACTCACTAGAGGCTTTTCTTGGCAGTGTGAAATCCAGAACTTCGGTACTTTAGTTCCCTCCCCATCACAGCTCAGAATTGTTGGACGGATTTGCCAATCCAACTCCCTTGCTGCTTGGGCGCACATTTCCAATCGTGCGCATTCCTTATCCTACTGCGTCCCCCCATCGTTCAAACGTTCATGAGGTGGTACAGGAATATCTACCTGTTGTCCATCGCCTACGCCTGTCGGCCTCGGCTTAGGTCCCGACTAACCCTGAGCGGACGAGCCTTCCTCAGGAAACCTTGGGCTTTCGGTGAAAGAGATTCTCACTCTTTTTTCGCTACTCATACCGGCATTCTCACTTCGAAGCGCTCCACCAGTCCTCACGGTCTGACTTCACTGCACTTCGAACGCTCTCCTACCATTGTTCATAGAACAATCCGCAGCTTCGGTGATACGTTTAGCCCCGGTACATTTTCGGCGCAGAGTCACTCGACCAGTGAGCTATTACGCACTCTTTAAATGATGGCTGCTTCTAAGCCAACATCCTGGTTGTCTGGGCAACTCCACATCCTTTTCCACTTAACGTATACTTTGGGACCTTAGCTGGCGGTCTGGGCTGTTTCCCTTTCGACTATGAACCTTATCACCCATAGTCTGACTCCCAGGCTTACGTAGCTGGCATTCGGAGTTTGACTGAATTCGGTAACCCGGTGAGGGCCCCTAGTCCAATCAGTGCTCTACCTCCAGTACGCATCTGCCTGAGGCTAGCCCTAAAGCTATTTCGGAGAGAACCAGCTATCTCCGTGTTCGATTGGCATTTCACCCCTACCCACACCTCATCCCCGCATTTTTCAACATACGTGGGTTCGGGCCTCCAGTCAGTGTTACCTGACCTTCACCCTGGACATGGGTAGATCACACGGTTTCGGGTCTACGACCGCATACTAATTCGCCCTATTCAGACTCGCTTTCGCTGCGGCTCCGTGTCTTCCACTTAACCTCGCATACGATCGTAACTCGCCGGTCCATTCTACAAAAGGTACGCCGTCACCCATTAACGGGCTTCGACTACTTGTAAGCGCACGGTTTCAGGATCTCTTTCACTCCCCTTCCGGGGTGCTTTTCACCTTTCCCTCACGGTACTGGTTCACTATCGGTCACTAGGTAGTATTTAGCCTTGGGAGATGGTCCTCCCAGATTCCGACGGAATTTCTCGTGTTCCGCCGTACTCAGGATCCACTCCGGAGGAAACTCTTTTTCGATTACAGGGCTCTTACCCGCTATGGCTGATCGTTCCAGATCGATTCATCTAAAGAATTTCTTTGTAACTCCAATGGAGTGTCCTACAACCCCAGAAAGCAAGCTTTCTGGTTTGGGCTGATTCCGTTTCGCTCGCCGCTACTTAGGAAATCGCATTTGCTTTCTCTTCCTCCGGGTAATGAGATGTTTCAGTTCCCCGGGTCTGCCACGCGTATCCTATGTATTCAGATACGTGTACTGCTCCATTACGAACAGTGGGTTTCCCCATTCGGAAATCCTCGGATCAAAGTCTACTTACGACTCCCCGAGGCATATCGGTGTTAGTCCCGTCCTTCATCGGCTCCTAGTGCCAAGGCATTCACCGTGCGCTCTTCTTCACTTAACTATCTTTATGATTAAGAACTTACGTTTTTGATGTCGTTGTCTATCTTGCTCTTATTTAGTTTTCAAGGTACAAAAAGAGAGATTCGCATCCCTCAAAACTGAACAAACAACCATGTATGCAAGGCCTACCAATGGCAGGTCTTATCGATGACGACAAGCGTCACCGATTTTCCGTTAAACAGTACGGCTTCCACTACGAATAGCTTCCGCTTTCTGTTTTTCCTTAGAAAGGAGGTGATCCAGCCGCACCTTCCGATACGGCTACCTTGTTACGACTTCACCCCAATCATTGGCCCCACCTTCGGCGGCTGGCTCCATAAAGGTTACCTCACCGACTTCGGGTGTTGCCAACTCTCGTGGTGTGACGGGCGGTGTGTACAAGGCCCGGGAACGTATTCACCGCGGCATGCTGATCCGCGATTACTAGCGATTCCGGCTTCATGTAGGCGAGTTGCAGCCTACAATCCGAACTGAGAATGGTTTTATGGGATTTGCTACACCTCGCGGCTTCGCGTCCCTTTGTTCCATCCATTGTAGCACGTGTGTAGCCCAGGTCATAAGGGGCATGATGATTTGACGTCATCCCCACCTTCCTCCGGTTTGTCACCGGCAGTCACCTTAGAGTGCCCAACTGAATGCTGGCAACTAAGATCAAGGGTTGCGCTCGTTGCGGGACTTAACCCAACATCTCACGACACGAGCTGACGACAACCATGCACCACCTGTCACTCTGTCCCCGAAGGGAACACGATATCTCTATCGCTATCAGAGGATGTCAAGACCTGGTAAGGTTCTTCGCGTTGCTTCGAATTAAACCACATGCTCCACCGCTTGTGCGGGCCCCCGTCAATTCTTTTGAGTTTCAGCCTTGCGGCCGTACTCCCCAGGCGGAGTGCTTAATGCGTTAACTTCAGCACTAAGGGGCGGAAACCCCCTAACACCTAGCACTCATCGTTTACGGCGTGGACTACCAGGGTATCTAATCCTGTTCGCTCCCCACGCTTTCGCTCCTCAGCGTCAGTTACAGACCAGAGAGTCGCCTTCGCCACTGGTGTTCCTCCACATCTCTACGCATTTCACCGCTACACGTGGAATTCCACTCTCCTCTTCTGTACTCAAGTCCTCCAGTTTCCAATGACCCTCCACGGTTAAGCCGTGGGCTTTCACATCAGACTTAAAAGACCGCCTGCGAGCGCTTTACGCCCAATAATTCCGGACAACGCTTGCCCCCTACGTATTACCGCGGCTGCTGGCACGTAGTTAGCCGGGGCTTTCTGGTTAGGTACCGTCATGGTACCGCCCTATTCGAACGATACTTGTTCTTCCCTAACAACAGAGTTTTACGATCCGAAAACCTTCATCACTCACGCGGCGTTGCTCCGTCAGACTTTCGTCCATTGCGGAAGATTCCCTACTGCTGCCTCCCGTAGGAGTCTGGGCCGTGTCTCAGTCCCAGTGTGGCCGATCACCCTCTCAGGTCGGCTACGCATCGTCGCCTTGGTAGGCCATTACCCCACCAACTAGCTAATGCGACGCGGGCCCATCTGTAAGTGACAGCAAAAGCCGCCTTTCAACTTTCTACCATGTGATAAAAAGTATTATTCGGTATTAGCTCCGGTTTCCCGGGGTTATCCCAATCTTACAGGTAGGTTGCCCACGTGTTACTCACCCGTCCGCCGCTCGTTCCACAAGCTCACACCCCGAAGGGTGATTGCTTGCTTCCCGCGCTCGACTTGCATGTATTAGGCACGCCGCCAGCGTTCGTCCTGAGCCAAGATCAAACTCTCCAAAAAAGTTTGAATAAAATCGACACCAATCGATTTTATCAATTGTCTTAGCTTTGTTTCGTTACTTACATACTTGGTTGTTTTGTTCAGTTTTCAAGGATCGAATTAACCGCCGTCTCAATTTGGCGACTTTAATAGATTACCATAATCACTGCTATCATGTCAACAGGAAATTTGTTAATCTTTATTATTTTTTGTTGCCTCATTCACACGAATTTTTGCAACAGAATTAACTTTACCATGCTTAAATGGAGAAGTCAAACCTATTTTTAATGAAAATGTTATTTTTACAAGGCTATATAAACCAAATCCGCAGTGAAACACTAGCCTACTAACGATTTACATCATTTACAATTAATTACTTTTATATACACGTAGCCCACTATCAAATGGTTGGATGTAGGCTACCTTGCTTTTATTCCACGTTATTTGCTAAGTATTTTCTTTGATAAACACCAATACCTTTTGTTTCTACACGTTCGGTTTTAATAATATCTTTTTCAGATAAGTAAGCTACGATTGCTGTAAGATCCAGCCCATATGGTAATAACAATGGATGAGCCTTTAACTCACTGTACGACCAACTTCCTCCTCTTTCATTCATTATATCAAGTAGGTGTTTAGCTGAATATCTGGCGCGAGTACTAATAACAAAATCGATTGCTAGTATCATCAATTGAACTCGCTTTTCAATTTCTTCATTGCTTTGAATTAATTCTTCATGTAACTTGTATACTTCAGGATCAATTTGTCTTACTTGTTTCCAAACTGTCACCTCCGGATGGAAGCCTTTTTCAATAACGGCTAGTCGCGCTAAATAGTGTAGTGAGTGAATCATCCTGCTATATGCATCCTTATAATGTGAAGTTTCATATAGGTCTTTGGCTTCACTATAACTTTTTACTAATTTGCCAAACTCAATCGCTTTACGTAGGTCACGCTTACTTGAAGGAAAGCTTCTTAGTTGTTCCTTTAAATTACTAATATACTCGTTTCGGTCAAATATTACTTTCCCATATATAACCCACTCCACTGCACGTCGGTATGTACTTGTATCAATCCACTGCATTAGTAAGTCCTCACTTACTACATGCAAAGCAGCCGTTTTATCATCAAACTCATAATGTTTTACATGCCATGGTCTGTTTGTATTGTTTACAATGATTAATAAGATAACGTCAAAATTATCAGTTAGTGGACTGTTAGGCTTTGTTTTTTCTATTAATAGAATACCTAATGTATCTAGGTCACTTGCTCGTTCCTGATATATAGGTCGTAATAAATCCTCCATTAAGTAAACTCCTCCATTGTCTTTTATACTCTCTCTATTCGATATAACAGAGCATAATTCCTCTTTCCGTCACAAAAAATTCAAGAATAGCTTAGCTTGCGCTCCAAGTTCCAATCTGAAAGGCCTGCCTAGAATCTATTTTACTCCATCAGTACATGAAGATATGCTATACTGTTTTGGAAAAGTTTAAGGGGGATTGACATGGCACAGTTGGTCTATTCAAGTAAAATTAATCGAATTCGTTCCTTTGCATTGTTCCTGATCTTTGCAGGATTCGGGTTTATGTATGGAGGAATCTTCGCAAGAGATATTGGGTGGCTGATGGCTACATTATTCATAATTGGTATCCTGTGTGTTATTTTTAGTACTGTTGTATATTTTTGGATTGGCATGTTATCGACAAAGGCAATTCCCATTATTTGTCCAAGCTGTGATAAGCCGACGAAAATGCTTGGACGAGTGGATGCGTGTATGCACTGTAAACAGCCACTTACACTAGACAAAGACTTAGAAGGCAAAGAATTTGATGAAAAATATAACGCAGGTAAACATCGCCGTGAATTTAATAAAAAAGTGAAAAGCAATAAAGATTAAATCCGTCACCATGGCGGATTTTTTCTGTCTAGCTCCAGCGCTTTTCTTAATTCCCTTATAATAAACATATAGATTATTCATTTTGAAAAGAGGTACATATAGTGATTCTTGTTATTGACAATTATGATTCTTTCACCTTTAATTTAGTTCAATATATAAAGCAATTAAATAAAAAAGTATGTGTAGTTCGAAATGATAAAGTTACAATAGAAGAAATTGAATACATGAATCCTTCCCATATATTAATTTCGCCTGGACCTGGAAGCCCATCCAAGGCTGGGATTTCACTTGATGTTGTTCAAAAGCTACATACTAAAATTCCGCTTCTGGGTGTTTGTCTGGGACATCAAACAATAGCACAAGCTTTTGGTGGGAAAATAATAAAAGCAAAAAGTCCTATGCATGGAAAGGTTTCTTCTATTAATCATGATGGAGAAGGATTGTTTCAAGGATTACAAAATCCACTTTCCGTAACACGCTATCATTCGTTAATTGTTGAACCTACTACTTTACCGGAATGTTTAATGGTAACTGCTACAACAAATGAAGGAGAAATTATGGCACTTCGTCATAAAGTCTATCCTGTACAAGGGATTCAAGCGCATCCTGAAGCTATCCTAACTGAAGATGGACTTGCCCTTTTGAATAATTTCTTTCTTAAGAAGGAGGCATTTAATCAATGAGTCAAACAAAAAACCCCGAGCTGTTTTTTAACTTCAATGATACCCAAGGAATCAGGAAACCTATGATGTTCAAAGATCCAGTTGACATAATTTGCGCTACATCCATTGCCGACGTGCTCCCATGTCTTGAAAAAATCCAGCAATTTGTTGAAGATGGATATTATGCTGCAGGCTATGTAACGTACGAAGCTGCTCCAGCATTTGATTCAGAGTTTCGTGTGAATAACGGCGGAAATATGCCGCTTCTCTGGTTTGGAATTTTCAATGAGCCTATACGTGAAATGTTGCAGGACACAGGAGACTTTTCCATCGATGAATGGACAGCTTCGGAAACCGCTAACGATTACCAAACAAACTTGGAACATATTAAGAAATATATTGAACAAGGTGATACATATCAAGTTAATTACACGATTCGTTTGAATTCTTCCTTTAACGGTGATACAAAAGCTTATTACCACCAGCTAGCCAAGGCACAATCTGCTAATTATAGCGCCTATATCCAGACAGCAGATCATACTATTTTGTCTGCTTCTCCAGAGTTATTTTTTCAAAAGTGTAAGGAGAAAATTACTACACGTCCGATGAAGGGTACTGTAAAACGTGGTAAGACTTATGAGGAGGATTACGAAAAGGCGACATGGTTAGTTCAATCTGAAAAAGACCAGGCAGAAAACGTAATGATAGTAGATTTGTTGCGAAATGATCTCGGAAGCATTGCTAGGCCAGGCAGTGTCCAAGTTCCTGAATTGTTTTCGATTGAAAAATATCCAACGGTCTACCAAATGACGTCAACTGTGACTGCTACAATTGAAAAGAACACTTCCATAGCAGATGTATTCAAAGCCTTATTTCCTTGTGGGTCAATTACTGGCGCTCCTAAAATTAGCACAATGAAGATCATACAGGAATTAGAAACTTCTCCTCGTGGCGCTTATTGTGGTGCAATCGGATATGTGACACCTGACAACGAAGCTATTTTCAATGTACCAATCCGAACTGTGACGATTGATCATCAGGATGATAGCGCAACTTATGGAGTTGGTGGTGGTGTAACATGGGATTCCACTAGTGATGGAGAATACGACGAAATTTTAACGAAGGCTGCTTTATTGAAGCGAAAACAACCAGAGTTTCAATTGCTTGAATCTATTGGTTTGGTAAATGGACAGTATTTGGTATTGGAAAACCATATGGATAGACTTGAAAAATCTGCACAGTACTTTGATTTTTCAATTGACTTGTATGCGATACGAAAAAAATTAGTGGAGATTGCCTCTAATTACACCCAAGGGAAGTGGAAAGTCCGCTTGCTTGTTCAAAAAGATGGACAGTTCAAATATGAGACAAAACAGATTTCTGAAAAGCCAATTGGTCAAGTTTCTGTTACCCTTGCTAACAATCCCGTTTCAAGCGATGATATTTTTCTTTATCACAAAACCACAAACCGAACTGTTTATGAAAATGCAAGGTCCAGTTACCCCAATTATTATGATGTACTTTTGTGGAACGAAAAGCATGAACTAACCGAATTTACTGGAGGAAATATCGTGGTAAAAATTAATGGTCAATTGTTTACCCCACCAATTGAGTGTGGTCTCTTAGGGGGGACTTTTCGAAAGAAGTTAGTGGATTCCGGTAAGGTAAAAGAGCGTATTATTCATGTTGAGGAATTAAAAGAATGTGAATCTATTTTTTTCGTGAACAGTGTTCGTGAATGGGTACCTGTTAAGGTGACTTTCCATCCTTAATTTTATTACATCGTTGTTTTTGATTTAGTCTGTTTTCGTACGCATTGTTGCTTTTTCATCTTCATAGTTGATGTAAAATGCGACGTAACAGCAACGTTATTTCCGCGGAGGGCAGTCGCTTTCCGCGGGCGGCTGGTGAGCCTCCTCGTGCTCCGCACTGCGGGGTCTCACCTATGCCTATAATCCCGCAGGAGTCGACTGCCCTCCGCTCCAATCACTGTATAGTTAAGAGGTGAATGGGAGAGAATTATAGGTGAAGCTCCAACCCTAGCGAAGGAAAAACACGGAGACTCCTGCGGGAACAGCGAAGACGATGAGACCCCGCAGTGAGCGTTCTTTGCGATCGAGGAGGCTCATCGCGAGCCCGCGGAAAGCGTAGTGTTTTTCCGTAGCGGTTAAGGGCACCGAACATGATTTTAGTTACGTCGCAGTTTAAATTCATTCTCTCAACAGCAACATTCTTTACGAAAATAGACTTGATTTAAGTGAAGTACCGTTTTTCTATTTTCAACACTGCTCGGTTTCAGCCTGATATATCAACGCCCCAACATAAAATACTACAGAGTGTTCCATACATCAATCCAATTCGTTCCATCAAAAAACCCAACAATCATCTAAGATTGCTGGGTTTCAATACTTATATTAATGCTTTTGCGTCTCTACTTTCTGGCAAGTTTCACATTTACCATAAAGTTCCATTCGGTGGTAACTTATTTCAAAACCCGTCACCTGTTCAGCTAATGATTCCACTTCGTTTAAGGGCGGATAATGAAAATCAACTATTTTTCCGCATGAATTACAAATGATGTGATAGTGATCTGACGTATTACAGTCAAACCTACTTGAGGCATCACCATAGGTCAGTTCCCTCACAAGTCCAATTTCCCGCAAGACACGAAGATTGTTGTATACAGTAGCAACACTCATGTTAGGAAACTTTCCTTCTAGCGCTTTATAAATATCATCTGCTGTTGGGTGAATCACGGAATTAAGAAGAAATTCAAGAACCGCATGACGTTGTGGTGTAATCCGTACGCCTGATTCTTTTAGTGTGTCGATTGCTTCATTGAGTTTTCGTTCAGACACCGTCATGCACCTCACTCTCATTTATATTTTTTATCCGATAAAGGTTTATATTTATTAAATCGCAATTCTACTACGATTATTACATTATAATAACTATAATTAGTGTACCTGCTACACTGCCCATCTGTCAATAAAAGTATATGAACAAGAGTTTATTATTAGCACCAATTTCGTTCATTTATCTGATTCTACACATCTGCCTGTAAAGGGATTTCTTCACCATCCAAGTGGTAGTTCACATAGCGAGCTGCAACAAATAAAAAGTCAGAGAGTCGGTTCAAATAAGAAACCACTAATGGATTTGCCAATTCTTCTTCGAGTCCAACTGCAGTTCGCTCTGCTCTTCTGGCAACTGTCCGCGCTGTATGTAATGCGCTTGATGCACGATGACCTGATGGCAATATGAAATTTTTTAACGGTGCAAGATCTTTATCCCACTCGTCTATTTGAGCTTCTAATTCCTCAATATATTCTTTTTTTAATTTCCAGCTTACTTCTTTATCACTTGGTGTAGCTAATTCTGCGCCCACATGGAAAAGAATTGTTTGTACACGATGCATTGTTTTCAAGAATGCACCCTTTTCATCCCATTCCACATTTTCCAAAAAGCTTAGTGATAACCCAATCATCGAATTTGTTTCATCACATGTTCCATACGCTTCAACGCGCAAATCATTTTTTGGTACACGCTGACCGTATATTAATGATGTTTTTCCTTTATCGCCTGACCTTGTGTAAATCCGCATGGTTAATACCCCCTAGTAAGATCAATCTTATTTAAAAAGTCTGATCCATTTTGTTTATAAGTATGAAGGTTTTGTTCAAAAATTTCTAATGCACGTGTTTGATAATGTGCAGAAATTCCTGACAAATGTGGTGTAATCGTTACATTTTCTTCCTTCCAAAACGGATGATCAGCTGGAAGCGGTTCTTCTTCAAAAACATCCAAGATTGCATGGGCAATTTGGTTTGATTGAATTGCTTCTAACAACACCGTGCCACTAACAGCATTTCCTCTCCCCATATTGAGAAAAATAGCATGGTCTGGCAACAATCTAAAGTGTTCATCTGTAAAGAAGTTCATTGTTTCTGGTGTACTCGGTAGAACCGATACAACAATATCCACTTCTGGTAATAGTTTTTCCATCTCATCTGATTTCACAATTTTATCGAAATATTCGACAGCGCTTCCGCTTCTAGAAACACCATATGTTTTCATCCGAAATGCTTGTGCCAAACGAGCAACCTCTTGGCCTATCGCTCCCGTGCCTGCGATTAAAATTGTCTTTCCAGTAATTTCTTGCATTCGAACGGCACGATCCCATGTATGGTTATTTTCATTTTCAATCAGTTTTTTTGATTGTCTTGAAACCTGCAAAATGCTAGAAATAGCATACTCAGCCATCGGAATTTTGTGAATCCCTCGAGCATTTGTTACCAAAATACCTTTCTTGCCAATTGTCGTAAACGGCATTTGGTCCATACCTGCAGAAAGAACCATGATCCACTTTAGTTTTGACACTTTCTCTATCAACTCATCTGTTAAGTCTTCACCATACGTCACAAGAACTTCAGCATCTGCTAGATGCGGTTTTGCCTCGCCTATATTGTCACAAAAAGTAAACGATTCATTCGAAAATTTCCGTTTCAATTCGCTTTGATGCTTCACTGAAACTTTTGCCGAAAACAGTATACCCAACTTTCATCCCCCCTCTAATGCCATCAATCTTACAATAAGTTTTCAGGGTTTAATGCCTTTAACTCATCTAATACAAATATACCATTATCGCGTATTAATACGTCATCAAAATAAATTTTTCCCCCACCATATTCATGGCGCTGAATAAGTACCATATCCCAGTGCACCGAAGAATCATTGCCATTATCAGCGTCATCATAAGCAGCACCTGGAGTGAAATGTAAACTACCTGCAATTTTTTCATCGAATAATATATCACCCATTGGTTCGGTGATTTTTGGATTTAAACCAATCGCGAACTCACCAATGAATCTAGCACCATCATCCGTATCTAAAATAGCATTTAATTCGTCTGTTTTATCTGAAGTTGCTGCAATAATTTTTCCATCCTTAAAGGTTAATTCAACATCATGAAAAACATTTCCTTGATATGGGCATGGTGTGTTGTAGGTAATGGTTCCGTTAACAGTATTTTTAACTGGTGCCGTATAGACTTCTCCATCAGGAATATTGAACTCCCCTGCACACATGACGGCTGAAATGTCTTTTATCGAAAATGATAAATCAGTTCCTGGGGCGGTAATATGTACGTTATCTGTTTGTTCCATTAGGTCTTTTAAGGCTAGTTGGGCGTTTTCCATCTTCTTGTAATCAATCGAACAAACATCAATATAGTAATTGTAAAAGTCGTCGTAACTCATCTTTGCCTTTTGTGCAAATCCATTGGTTGGATAATTTAATAAAACCCATTTCCGTTCATCAACTAAAAAATCGCTTGAGGCTTTCATTTCTTCTCCGGCTAACCGAAATTGCGCTTGTGGCACTCCAACTAATTCTGCATCATTTTCTTCGCCTACGATTTGAATAAAACCATCAATATCCTTAAATTTGTATAAGTTCCACTTATTAACAACAGTAAATTGTTCCTTTTTAGCATTTGTCAATAAAAGTCTGGATATTTCATCATCTGTGTATTCTACGTGTGGAATAATGTTAAGATCATGAGAGGCTTTGATCAACTCTTTTATTAGCGGCTTTGAATTTATACTTCCAGTAATTAAAACGGTTTCACTTTCCTTCATTGTCAAAGAATGTGTTAGTAATTGGTGAGCCAATTTTGTTAGTCTAGGATCTTGCATATATGTACCTCCCTGTTTAATCCAAATAACAAGACAGCCCATACAACTTAGGACTGCCTTCTCTATCTATAAATTTTCACGAATAAATGTTAGTGCGTCTTCCACATGCCCTTTTACACTTACTTTACGATATTCTTTTTGCAGTTTACCATCTTTATCAATGATAAATGTCGAGCGTTCAATACCGTAATATTCCTTACCAAAGTTTTTCTTCAGCTTCCATACCCCGTACTCATCAGCAACCTGATGATCTTCATCAGCCAACAATAAGAATGGTAACTCATGCTTATCAATGAATTTTTGATGACTATTAACTGGATCTGGACTCACGCCAATAATTACCGCATTAAGGTCATGAAAGCTCGCATGTTGATCACGGAAATCACACGCTTCTGTTGTGCAGCCTGGCGTCATATCTTTAGGATAAAAATACAACACAACATGCTTACCTTTAAAATCGGATAAACTTACATTTTCACTTTGTTGATTTGGTAGTGTAAATGTTGGTGCTAATTTGCCTGTTTCGACTGTCATTAATACCCCTCCAAACGAGTTTTTCAACTATTTCTACTATAGCATAGTTTCCCTCTTTGCTTAATCATCTTGCTTATTTTGTACTAAGCGGAGAACAAATGCTGTTGGTAAAATATAGCCGATTAACGCCTGAATCAGGGCAATCAAACGTCCATATCCAAGTGGTGTAATGTCACCATATCCAATCGTTAACATGGTAACACCACTAAAGTATGCAGAGTGTATTAAAGTTCCTAGCGCATTAACCTGTCTAAGCTCCCCACCCTCAACCAATAAAATCCTGTTAAATGAAAGAATAAAGTAGATTAGTGCAAAGCCAATAATGACAATACTATATACCACAAGTAGTGTGAAAAATATATCCATTGAGAAACTTCGCTCGTTATTATTACCGCGTCTTATAAAGTAGACAATACTACCAATCATCGTTACGCTCACTAAAACAACAAAGACCCATGAAACAATTGACATACTATCCCCTCTTTATTATTACTTTACGCCTTGTCCAAGTGGTCTATGTCATTTATTTTTTTGAAAAACTAAGGTAGGATAAAATTAGAAAACTAATTGGTGGTGTACATAGATGAAACGGATTTATTTAGTTGAGGATGACCCTAAAATAGCGAACTTGTTAAAAGGGTACCTAGAAAAATATGAGTATATAGTTACGATTGTGGAAGTATTTGATAAAATCATGGAAGAATTCAAGGAGAATGACCCACACCTTGTGCTGCTGGATATTAATCTTCCTCGTTATGATGGTTTTTATTGGTGCAGAAAAATAAGGAGTATCTCTAATTGTCCCATAGTTTTTCTGTCAGCACGAGATTCTGGAATGGATCAAGTTATGGCAATGGAAAATGGTGGCGATGATTATATTACAAAACCATTTGATTTTGATGTTATACAAGCCAAAATTAAAAGTATCATACGCCGTATATACGGGGAATACGCAGTTACTAGACAGGTTGACTTTATTGAAATTAATCAATTTACTTTACATTTAACGTCAATGGAAATGGCGTTTCAGGATTCGGTTGTCGCATTAACGAAAAATGAATTTATCTTGTTAAAGGAATTTGTTGAACACGAAAATCAGGTTTTATCCCGTACACATTTATTAGAAATATTGTGGGATGATGAACACTTTGTCGATGATAACACCTTATCTGTCAATATTACCCGAATCCGTAAAAAACTTGAGGATATTGGCATTAAAAGCTGCATTCAAACAGTTCGGGGCGCAGGTTATAAGTTCGTAAATACGTGGAGTAGTACGTTATGAAAAAGTTTATACTTGATCAAGTTGGATATATCCTATTTTTCTATTCCCAAATTACGCTTATCATTATAGTTGCCCAGCTTGCAGCGATGTTTTCTGATGCACCGCTTAGCTCTGGGATTATTTTTTATTTATTTTTATTACCAACATGTTTTTTCATAGTATTCCTAATTTACCAGTACGTAAGGCAACGTGACTTTTATCAACTAGAAGAAGCAGATAGTGAACACGCATGGTTTCCTGAACCGACTAACCATTTACTAAGAAATGTGCGGAATCAACATGACAAACAATATAGCATTTATCATGAAAGAATTGAGCAACTGGAACAACAGAAGCAGCTCGAAATTGACTTTATTCAGCAATGGGTTCATCAAATGAAAACTCCAGTTTCTATCATGCACCTTACTATGCAGAAAGAAAGAGTGCATCTCCCAGAATCTTTCACCAACAGTATGTATGAGGAAATGGAGCGTTTGCAACAAGGTTTGAATCTTGCTTTATATCAATCTCGGTTACAAAAGTTCGAGCGTGATTTCCATGTAGAGAAGATCTTGTTACGTACACTTGTAACAGAATCTATTCAGGAATTTAAAGCCAGTTTTATCCGCAACCATGTATTTCCTGAGCAATTAATCGATGAATCACTTGTGGTTGCAACAGATTCTAAGTGGTTTCGGTTTGTACTGCATCAACTAATATCAAATGCGATTAAATATTCAAAAGGATCATCTGAAAGAATCTTTTTCCGAGCTTTTAAAAAAGATCGGTCAGTAGTGTTACAAATTGAAGATCATGGCCATGGTATACCAACACAAGATATTAGCCGTGTTTTTGATCCTTTTTTCACGGGGCAAAATGGACGAACTTTTCAGGAATCGACAGGGATGGGACTTTATTTATCAAAAGAAATATGCACGGAATTGGGGCATATTATTTTCGTTAATTCCGAGCAAAACGTCGGCACAACGATTTCCGTAAAATTTACCCAACCTAAAATTTAATTATCTTTCAACATTGTAAGCTTTATGAAAGGTAAAACGATTGGTCTCTTCCCTATTATTATTTACACTGGATGTAGAGAACAATATCTGGAGGCATAGCAATGGCAGTTTTAGTAGCTGAAAATTTATCCAAAATGTACGGTAGTAGACGTGGTGTTCAATTTGAAGCAATAGATCGGTTTAATCTTTCAGTTGACCGAGCAGAATTCCTTGGAATCATGGGACCTTCTGGGAGCGGAAAAACCACCTTATTAAACTTATTATCAACAATTGACATACCAACATCAGGAAAAATAGAAATTAATAATGAAAAAGTAACAGGCCTATCCAAGAATAAATTAGCAAAATTCCGTCGAAAGGAAATGGGCTTTATCTTTCAAGACTACAATCTATTAGATACGCTCACTATTGGTGAGAATATCGTACTCCCGTTAACACTTCAGGGCGCGAAATTAAATGTCATGGAGAAAAAACTAGTAATTGTCGCGAAACAGCTCGGGATTGATACAATCATCCATAAACGCACCTTTGAGGTTTCTGGTGGCCAACTTCAACGTGCAGCAATTGCTCGGGCGATTATCCATGATCCAACGGTTATCTTTGCGGATGAACTAACAGGTAACTTGGACTCAAAGTCATCCTTGCGTGTCATGGAATCATTAAAGGATTTGAATCAATCACAGGAAACTACAACGATTATGGTTACCCACGACCCATTCGCAGCCAGCTTCTGTGAACGAATTATTTTTATCAAAGACGGTAAATTATTTAATGAAATTCATCGTGGGGACAACCGTCAGGCATTTTTCCAGGATATATTAAATGTGCAATCTTTATTGGGAGGAAATACAGATGACTTTCAAACAGTTCGCATTTAATAATGTACGACGAAACAAGCGGCAATATTTAAGTTACTTTTTAAGTTGTATGTTTGCTGTAACGGTTTTCTTTATGTATGCCGTTATTATTTTTCACCCTGATATTGATGAGACAGAATTCCGACAAACTGTAGAGCGTGGAATCCTCATGACAGAAGGAATTATTTACGTTTTCTCTTTTTTGTTTGTTCTATACTCAACTGGATCTTTTATCAAATCAAGGAAGAAAGAATATGGACTACTAACTACACTTGGGATTACTAAGTCACAATTAAACCGTATGCTTATTCTTGAAAACACGATTATTGGAATAGTATCCATCATTACTGGCCTACTACTTGGTGCCCTTCTTACAAAACTATTTTTAATGGTATTTTCCCAAACCTTAGGGCTTGATGAAATTCTACCATTTTATCTATCGCTAAAAGCAGTTGGTATTACCGCCCTTTTATTTTTTATTATGTTTGAGCTTAACTCATTAGCAGTAGTTTGGACAATGCGAACTAAATCAATCATGGAGATGTTTCGCGGGGCAAAAGCTCCTAATAAAACACCGAAGTTTTCATGGATATTATGCTGTATATCGTTACTTGCGATTGGGAGTGCCTATTATCTGGCTTATACAGCTGATATCATGTCAATGTTTATTCGCATGCTACCAATTCTAGTTTTGATCATTCCAGGTACTTATTTTCTATTCACCCAATGCAGTGTTGCATTTATAACTATAATGAAAAAGAAGAAAAGCTATTACTTTAGAAATTTAAATTTATTAACTGTATCTGACTTAACATTTAAGCTTAAAGACAATGCTCGTTTATTATTCTTTGTTGCAATTTTAAGCGCAGTGGCATTTACGTCATCTGGTGTATTGTATGGTTTATTTCAAAGTGCTGAAGTGGAATCAGAGCGATTTGTCCCACAAGACGTATCTCTCGTAACTGAAGGTGTAGACCATGTGGAGGATTTCAAAAAAGAAGTTTCCTATGTAAAAAAAGAATTCAAGAAACAAGGAATTCCATATGATGCAACAACTGTCCTTTCTACACAAGCAAACTCATATTCTAACAAAAAAGACTGGAACGATATACCACTATCAATTTTTTCCTTTTCAGATTACAAAAAAATGATGGAGCTCCATAATAAGAAGGTTACCTTCAATTTGAACAAAAATGAAGCTGTTGTGCTAGCAGAAGATTTTGTTTTACAAGATGGCAACGAAGTACCTAAAGCATTCACACTAAAATCCAATAACGTGGAAGAAAAATTCATAGTAAAGACTGCTAATGCAACACTAAATGGGAATATCTTTGCACCCTTTTCAGTCGTCGTCCCTGATGAAGTCTATCAAAACTTTTATCAAGAAGCTGATAGTAATGAAATCTATTATAACTATATCATGGAAATTCCTAATTGGACTGCCCAAGCAGAAGGCATTGAAGAAATTTTAAACCACGCGGATAACGAATATGTATTTCCGGATTCCCAGGCTCAGTTCTATATTTCTATGAAGCAAGGAATGTCATTTCTCTTCTTTTTTGGTATATTTATTAGTGTTCTATTCTTTTTGGCAGCTGGTTCTATTTTATATTTTCGAATGTACCAAGACATCGATAAAGACTTACATCATTTTCATTCTTTATACCGTATTGGACTAACACATAATGAAATGAAAAAAATAGCAACTAAACAATTAGCTTATTTATTTTTCATCCCTTTTTTAGTAGCTGTTGTTCACGCCGGGTTTGCGTTTAAGGCACTGCAAAATATGTTAGCTTCATCAATATTTTTACCAAGTGTTGTTATTATTGCGATTTTCTTTATTGTGCACGTTGTTAACTTTATTTTCATTCGAAATATATATACATCCAAGCTAAGAAAAGTTATGTAATATTTTTCCATATTTTAGGAGGCTAAACAATTGAAATCTTACACTAAATCACACGAATTACATGAAGAAGCCTTACAGCATATTGTTGGCGGTGTTAATTCACCGTCTCGTGCATATAAAGCTGTTGGCGGTGGTGCGCCTGTATATATGGAGCGTGCGAAAGGCGCTTATTTCTGGGATGTAGATGGAAATAAATATATTGATTATTTAGCTGCTTACGGACCAATTATTACGGGGCATGCCCACCCACATATCGCAAAAGCAATTTCACATGCAGCAACAAATGGTGTCTTATATGGCACACCAACAAAACTTGAAAATACATTTGCCAAAATGCTTAAATCTGCAATTCCGTCATTGGAAAAAGTCAGATTTACCAATTCAGGAACAGAAGCAGTAATGACGACAATTCGAGTAGCACGCGCTTATACAAACCGTACGAAAGTTATCAAATTTGCCGGCTGTTATCATGGTCATTTTGATGCAGTTTTAGTACAAGCTGGATCTGGTCCAGCGACACTCGGAACACCAGATTCTGCTGGGATTCCAAAGGCTGTGGCTGAAGATGTCATAACAGTTCCTTTTAACGACCTTGAGGCATTTGAAAAAGCAATAGATCATTGGAGAGATGAAATTGCGGCTGTTTTGGTTGAACCGATCGTTGGTAATTTTGGAATCGTTGAACCGCACGACGGATTTTTGCAAGCTGTGAACGATATTACACATAATGCTGGTGCATTAGTTATCTATGATGAAGTGATCACCGCTTTCCGCTTTACTTATGGGAGTGCTCAGCAAGTATATGGTGTTGAACCAGATATGACAGCTATGGGTAAAATTATCGGTGGCGGTCTGCCTATCGGAGCATATGGCGGGAGACTTGATATTATGGAACAGGTTGCCCCACTCGGGCCTGCATATCAAGCAGGGACAATGGCTGGTAACCCAGCTTCAATGACATCAGGTATTGCTTGCTTGGAAGTTTTGCAGCAAGATGGCGTATATGAAACACTAGATGAACTCGGCGCTCAGCTTGAAAAGGGAATTTTAGAAAAAGCTAGTGAGCACGGGATTGAGATTTCCTTGAACCGTTTATGTGGCGCACTTACTGTTTATTTTGGCGAAGGTACAATTACGAATTATGACCAAGCTGAAGCAAGTGACGGTGAAGCTTTTGCCCGTTTCTTCAAGTTAATGTTAGAGCAAGGTGTAAATTTAGCACCATCCAAGTATGAAGCATGGTTCTTAACAACTGAACATACAGCGGAAGATATTGATGAAACAATCAAAGCAGTGGATCACGCGTTTCGTAAGATGGCTGAATAGAAAAAAGGTTTCCTGCTTTGACAGTAGGAAACCTTTTTTTGTTTACTTTGGCGGAGAATCAGTAGCTGATGATTCGACCATCAGCAACTTCAGCCAAAGTATCAGCATTCTTAGTCCAGTCATCAACTACCTCGACCGAATCATCAGCATTTTGCCTCAGTCATTACCCTTTTAAATCGGGCTGATCTAAATTTTGTACTTGATATAAGTTATAGTAGCTACCTTGTTTTTTCATTAGTTCCTCGTGGGAACCACTTTCTCTGATTTCGCCACCAACAACTACGACTATTCTATCTGCGTGGGTGATCGTCGCTAATCTATGCGCGACAATAAATGTTGTTCGATCTGACGCTAACTTTTCTAGTGCTTCTTGAATTGTATGCTCACTTTCCAAGTCAAGTGCTGAAGTCGCTTCGTCAAAGATTAATATTGGAGGGTTTTTTAAAAATACTCGAGCAATCGCAATACGTTGCTTCTGTCCCCCAGATAGTTTCACTCCACGTTCACCAACCAATGTATCATAGCCGTGTACCAAATCGGTGATAAAGTCATGTGCGTTCGCTGCCTTGGCTGCGGTTATCACTTCTTCATCTGTAGCATCAGGATTACCCATTCGAATGTTCATTGAAATCGATTCACTGAATAACGTATTATCTTGGAGTACCATTCCTATATTGTCTCTGAGTGAGCGTGCTTTCACATCACGTATATCCGTTCCATCAATTTTTATCGATCCTTTTGTAACATCGTAAAAACGTGGTATTAAACTGATTAATGTGGACTTACCACCACCACTCATACCGACTAAGGCTATGGTCTCACCCTTTTTCACTTGGAGTGAGACATCCTTTAATACATCAGGTTCATCCTCATCGTAACGGAAAGAAATACGATCAATATCTACATTACCTTCTACCCCAGTCATAGCTTTCGCATCTTTTTTATCGACAATATCATACTTTTCATTTAAAAATTCAAATACACGGTCGATAGACGCGATGGATTGCGTCAAAACAGTTGACGAATTAATTAATCGACGCAGAGGACTATAGACACGCTCCATATAAGCAACGAATGCTACCATTGTTCCAACCGATAAACCACCATTAATAACTTGGTAGCCTGCGTAAGCAATAACCAACAGTGGTGCTAAATCAGTGATTGTGTTTGTAACTGCAAATGTTTTTGCATTCCAATTTGTATGGTTAAGAGCCTTATCTAAAAAGTTTTCATTTCGTTTATTAAATTGTCCTTGCTCATATTCCTCAAGTGCAAAACTTCTTGTTACCGGGACACCTTGAACACGTTCGTGAAGGTGACCCTGAACCTCCGCTAAGGCTTGCGAACGGTCACGGGTCAAACGGCGTAATCTACCGTAAAAGTATTTAATTGAGAAACCGAAGAAGGGAAATAAAATAATTGAAACTAGGGTTAATCCTACATTCATTGTCATCATGATGGTAATTGCAATTAAAATGGTTATTATGTCTAACCATACGTTCATTAAACCTGTTAGCACGAAATTTTTTGTTTGTTCGACATCATGTATTACCCGGGAAATAATTTCGCCGGTTTTTGTCTGCGAGTAAAATCGTAAACTTAATTTTTGTATGTGATCGAACAGTCTATCCCTTATGTCAAAAAGGATTTTGTTCCCTACCCATTGCGCTAAATATTGTCGAATGTATTCAACTGGTGGCCGTAAGATTAAGAAAATAACGAAAGCTCCACCCATAATCCAAAGCAGTTCACTTGTTTTCGCGCCATCACTCATATTTTCTGCATTAATAATATCATCAATTATATATTTTAAAATTAATGGCAGTAATAGTGGAATAGCAAACTTTATTATGCCTATTAAAATTGTCCAAACTATTTTCCAGCGATACGGTTTAACAAATTGCATGTATTGCTTTACACTACTCATTTTTATATCTACCTCATCTATTTACTATTATTTCTTTACTGCTCGTTTTTCTTATACCGGCGTTCCCTTAAAACTTAAGGCTGTTTTCGTACGCATTGTTGCTTTTTCATCTTCATAGTTGATATAAATGCGACGTAAGTGCTGGTTTTGGTGGTTGGACAACCGTTCCGGAAATCCACTTCGCTAGGGTTCTACTTAACAATTTCAATTTACTTGCTTTTAATCACAAAGGTAGCCAACAATTTGTGGCAGTTGATTGTAGCGGAGGGCAGTCGACTCCTGCGGGAGGATAGGCATAGGTGAGACCCCGCAGTGCGACAGCAGGCCACTGAAAAAGTGGTGGATTTTAAAAATTTAACTTTTCACTTTAACTTAGCATCCTCGAATATACGGAGACTCCTCGAAAAAGAAAAGCACTTTTTCTTCGTGCGATGCCTTTTCAGGGGAGCATTCCTTATCCTGCGGGAAGTAAGAGATCGGCGAGACCCCGCAGGACGGCAGTCCGAGGAGGCTCACCAGCCGCCCGCGGAAAGCGACTGCCCGGAGCGGCATGTTACGTCGCATTTTATATCCATTCTCTCAACAGCAACATTCTTTACGAAAACAGCCAAACTTATTTACTTTCCTTACGTGCAAGAAAAACCCTTGCTACATTTGTAACAAGGTTTCACATTCATATATACTGTCTAGTTACAGTACTTTTATCATCTATAAGTTAAAAACCGTTCATACCATTGATCCACGAACTCGGGTGAGAATGGTCCTTTTCTTTGATGCACCCACTTAAGCAAGTAATCCATATGCTTGTACAAAATTTGATCTAATATTGCTGGATAATCCATTTGTTCCTTATGTTCAGCATACTCATCTTCATCTAATAAATTATAAGTCATGTCTGGAAATACTTTTACATCTAAATCATAATCAATATATTTTAAAGCTTCATCATCGTAAACAAATGGCGAACTAATATTACAATAATAGTGAATTCCATCATTTCGTAACATTCCTATGATATTAAACCAATACTTCGCATGAAAATAACAAATTGCAGGTTCTCTAGTGACCCATGTTCTCCCATCGCTTTCAACCACGTTGGTCTTGTCGTTCGCGCCAATCACTTCATCTTCTGTCCGCTTCAAGACAAGGCAATTTTCCCAAACTCGGTGTAGCTGTCCATTATGCTTGTAGCTCTTAATTTGAATTTTCGAACCTGTTTCAGGGCCAGCCATCTTATCTTCCTTTCTGTTTACTTCCCACTTCCTTTTTTTACATTATAATAGCAAGCGTGTTAAAGATAAAGGAACAAGCTCATTCTTTGTTTCATTTAAAAAACAAGAAAAGAGCTTTCTTGGGAGAAGAAAGCTCTTTTCTGAGTCAGAAAAAAACGGGGTAGATAAACTATTTCTTATTTTGTTGAGACTTTTGGTTTTGTTTTTTTACTTCTTGTGCATTTGTTTCAGATGCAAATTCAGTACCAAATTGTCCTTGACCTTGAGCTGCTTTTTGGTTTTGTTTCTTTACTTCTTGAACATTTGTACCAGCAGCAGATTTGTTAGGTTGTTGTGGTTTGTTAGCCATCAATATCACCTCCGCAATAATTAATTTAACCATTTTGGGAGATGTTATCCTAAAAAAAGAGTAGTTAATTTTAACATATTTTGGAATAAAATGGATAATTAAAAGCCGTTACATATATAAACGAAGTAAATACTATAATAAATAAATAAGTGCTTATCCTAATAGAAACTGTTTCATCTTTTGATGGGAAACTGGAAATGGAAATGCCTCCATTTCATTCTTATTTACAAACCGGGCATTTGATAAACAGGTTTGACTACTTATAGAGGTTGCTTCATGTATCTCTAAATCCCATATAAGATGGGAAAAAACATGTTTTAATTTACCAGCTTCTCTTTTTAAAGCAACATCAATGCCATACTCTTTTTCAAACCAAGAAGGGATTTGATTAAAACCCATTTCATTTAAAGGAACCATAGGGAATTGCCATAGATTAGCTAATAATCCAGTCTCAGGTCTTTTTTCAATTAAATAATTACCCTCTTTGTTTTTGATTAATAATGCAACATAAGGCAGGCTTTTCTGCTTTTTAGCTTTTGACTTAATCGGTAATTGCTTCTCGATTCCTTCAGCAAATGCCTGGCAATGCTGTTGAACTGGACAAAGCATACACATTGGATTTTTTGGCGTACAAACAATTGCACCTAATTCCATCAATCCCTGATTAAATGATGATGGGTCAACATGCGAGATTAGTTCTCGAACATGGTTTTCAAAAACTTTTTTTGTACGGGGCTTTGCGATATCCTCTTCCACTTTTAAAATCCGGGATAGGACACGCATAACATTACCATCTACAGCAGGCTCTGGTTGATCGTAAGCAATGGAAAGAATTGCTCCTTTCGTATAAGGACCTACACCTTTTAAAGATCCTAAATCGCTTGGATTAGCAGGTATTTCTCCTCCATAAGAGGCAACCACTTCTCTAATAGCGTTTTGTAAGTTACGAGCACGGGAATAGTATCCTAGACCTTCCCATGCTTTTAAGACATCTTGTTCCTTGGCACTTGCTAAATCATAAAGAGTGGGAAAATCATCAATAAATTTATTAAAATATGGAATTACCGTATCTACCTTTGTTTGTTGTAGCATAACTTCAGATACCCAAATTTTATATGGGTTCTGTTCTACGCGCCAAGGTAAATCACGTTTATTTTCTTGATACCAGTTAATTAGATCATCTTGGAATTGCGATATATCAATGTGTAGTAAAGTATTATCTTTCATTTATTCACAACCTTTATGTTACAATAAATTTCGACTATCAGAGATTGACACCTAGATACGCATCTAAGGAGGAGCTCGAATTATGGATACTGGCACCCATGTGGTCATGGGGGTTGCTTTAGGAGGACTTGCAACTCTGGACCCAACTGTGCATAACGATCCTACACTATTTAGTGCAGTCCTAGTAGGAACAATAATCGGTTCACATGCACCTGATTTTGATACAATTTTAAAGTTAAGAAATAATGCAGTGTATATAAGGCATCACCGTGGCATAACACATTCCATTCCAGCAGTCATCCTATGGGGTATACTCCTTGCAGGAATCATTCACTTATTTGTTCCTCAGGTGAATTTCTTGCACCTTTGGTTATGGACGTTCTTAGCTGTTGTTATTCATGTATTTGTCGATATATTCAATGCATATGGAACACAGGCATATAGGCCATTCACAAATAAATGGGTTGCCCATGGATTTATAAATACCTTTGATCCCTATATTTTCATTTTGCATATAGCAGGTATTTTTGCATGGATGCTAGGTGCAAATCCAGGATACACATGGCTAGTAATTTATGCGGTGATTACTTTATATTATATCAAACGTTATATGGATAAAAGGGAAATTATTAAAAAGATTCACGATTATTTTCCCGACGTAAAACAAATTGCTACATCCCCAACATTAAAACAAAATTTCTGGAGAGTAGCAATTACGACTACAGATAACTTTTATGTCGGAAAAGCGGAAAATGGTCATATTCAAATCGTTGATGAATTTAAAAAGGTTCCTTTACCAGATACAGAAATCATTCAACTTGCTAAAGAAGATAAAAATGTTTCCGCGTTCCTATCGTTCTCTCCTGTTTATCGATGGGAGATAAATGATTATGATGATTTTACCGAAGTAAGATTTATTGACTTGAGATACCGTTCAAAGGGACATTATCCTTTTGTCGCGGTTGTACAGATTGATGATAATATGCGGATTATGAGTTCCTATACAGGTTGGATCTTTTCTGAACAAAAACTTCAAAGCAAATTATTATTTGAAGATAATCCAATTTAAAACAGCGAGGCGACTAGCAAGTCGCTCCGCTGTTAATTTTTTACCTTATCACCTACGATTGAAATTGGAATTGCTTCTTCTTTTTCATAGGTCTCATCAAGTAAATTAATCCGATGACCCCAGGCGAAAACCCCGTTAATATAATTAATCTTAAATCGATGTCCAGGATCACCTTTAATTTGGTGAATATCTTCTGCTTTAAAGTCTTCTGGGTTTAACATATATGACATCGCAACTTGCATCTTACGTTCATTTATCGCTACCTCACTAATATTCCCTACTCGTTCTGCTTTAAGTGCTTTTTCCTTTAGCCGACCAACTTCTTCTCGTAATTGTTCAATTGAATAATCGCTATACCGAATATCCAAATTATTCGCCTCCTCTACTTTCATTTTACATTTTACCAAGGTTTTAGGACAATGGAAATAAGGAATGCTTGAAAGTGAAAATATTAAGGGGGTTATCGATATGCCAAATATAGCAATAACTGGCGCAGGAAGTGGTTTAGGACGATCTTTAGCTTTAGAATATGCAAAAAATGGGTACACCATTTTTTTGCTGGGAAGGTCTGATACAAAGCTACATATTGTACAAAGTGAAATTTTAAGGGATGGCGGCAAGGCCTCAATCGTTCTGTGTGATGTAAGTGAACCAGCATCCGTAAGTATTGCATTTCAACAAATTGGTAATTTAGACGTTTTTATAAATAACGCTGGTATTGGTATTTTTGGACCAGTAGAGGATTATACAGTCGAGGATTTAGAGTCTACTTTGAACACAAATATTAAGGGAACAATCTTGACCGTTCAATCTGCATTACCGTTGATTAGAAAAAGTAGTGGACGAATTTTAACAATAATTTCAACCGCAGGACTTCGCGGCAAAGTGAACGAATCCATTTATTGTGCAAGTAAATTCGCGGTAAAAGGATTTACGGAAAGTTTGCAAAAAGAATGGGAAACTGAGTCTATTTCTATAACTGCTGTTTATATGGGCGGTATGAACACACCTTTCTGGGATAATTCATCTCATGTGAAAGATGCCTCCTCATTAAAAGGACCTGAAATTGTTGCTAAACAAATCTATGAAGAAGATGATGGGCGGAAAGAGATTGTAATAGATAAATAATTAATACTACTGGGCTGATATATGCTTACGATTAGGGCATATATCAGCTACTTTTTAATACACTATTACGCTTCTTCCTCAACTTCATCTAAAAATTGATTGATTAAATCTATGCCAAATCCTTTTCGATATAGACCCTCTTTTACTTTATTTCGTAATTCATAACCGGTTAATTTCGCTCTGTGCTTTCGTAATAGCTTGTCTCCATGTTTGGTAATAGCTATCCATTCAGCATCATCATCTTTATCCTCTCCAAGGTCAGCAACCGCTTCTTTTATGACATCCTGTTCAAATCCTTTTTGCATAAGTGTAACTTGAAGCTGTTGTAGCTGCTTATTGAAAGAGTCTTTACCCTGTTTATTCATTTTTTTATGGATCCATTTCTCTACTTTTTCCGTTTGTACATCGAACGTATATTGCTCTATGGCTTTACTTGCAATTGCCACTGAAACACCTTTTTCAATCAATTCTTTTTTCACTAACATTGGACCTTTAATAGAAGTTTGTATTCTTGTTCGAACAAATGCATCTGCAAATATTGTATCATCAAGCAATCCTTCAGACTCTAATCGCTCCTTAATTTGTTTGATATGCTCCACATCAACTTCTTTTTTAACCAAATAATCATGAATTTCTTTTTTTGTTCGCATTCGGTAGCTTAAAAAATTGATAGTAAGGGTATAGGATTTATGTACATCATCTTTTTTGATCAGTGTTTCGATCATCGAATCGTCCAATTCTAGATCTTTACGAAGCTTATATTCGATTAGAAGCGCTTCATCAACACTAAAGCCATATTTTTCACCTTGGCCGTCGTCCAAAAAGATATTGTAACGTTTCTTATGTTTTTTCTGTGTAGTGATACGGGTAATCTTTTTCACTGTTACTCTCCCCTTTTTTTAATAATAACACGAAATTTTTTACCAATCACCACTGTAAGAAACAAAAACTTGCATATACTAAGAAAAGCGGAGGCGACTGTTCATTGCTTATGACGGCAGCTTCTAGGAGCCGAAGCTAGACAAGAAAAGCGAAATGAAACAATAAATATTTTGATTGGAGTGTTCGTATTGAATATACTAATAACTGGTGGTACTGGATTTGTAGGGTCGAAATTAACAAAAGCATTAACAAGTGAAAATCATCATGTGTACATACTAACACGCTCTCCTGGTAACTATGAAAATACAGATCTTATCACACATATACCATATGATTATTATGTACGTGACCTACCGGCAATACACACAGTCATAAACCTTGCTGGTGATACACTCTTTGGTTACTGGACAACAGAAAAGAAAACAAATATTATGAAAAGCCGAACTGAAGTTACCCAACATGTGGTTGGAATGATGCAACAAATGGAGAAAAAGCCGGAAGTATTTATAAGTGCTTCAGCCATCGGTTTTTATGGTACAAGTGAGGATCTCATCTTCACAGAAAATACAACGAAGCATGGAGATGATTTTCTAGCAAGAGTTGCGGTTGCTTGGGAAACAACTGCAATGCAAGTAGCAGATGAACTACACATCAGAACTGTCAGTGCACGCTTTGGGATTATTCTAGGAGAGAAAGGTGCATTGTCCTATATGACCTTACCAATTAAAATGTTTGCTGGTGGTAAAATTGGTACTGGAGAGCAGTGGATGTCATGGGTACATATTGAAGATGTAGTTAATTCTATTATCTTCTGTATGCGAAATGATCATATTGAAGGACCAGTCAACATTACAGCGCCAAATCCAAAACGTAATAAAGACTTCACAAAAGTACTGGCAAAAGTATTGAAACGACCTTATTGGTTCACTACCCCTTCCCCATTAATCCGTACAGCGATTGGTGAAATGAGTGAGCTTATGACAAAAGGACAATACGTACTACCTGGCAAGTTAGAAGACCAAAATTATCAATTTTCTTATCCAAATTTAGAAGAAGCTTTACATGAAATTAACCTTCATAAAAAGCCACAAAAAAAATCACAAACTGGATAAAAAAATGATTCACATTTTAATAAAATCTGTGTAAAATGTTAGTAAAGAAATTAAATGATATAGGGAAGGCAAATGGTGCGCCACCAGTATTCACTGGTTCTAATGGGTTCGATTCCCATCCCGAATTTTTGTGTTGATCGCTAACTAAAAATTCAGGGGGTGGGGCACACCAGACTTCTTCAAGATACCCACCTTTAACTATAAGGAGGGTATTTTTATGCTTAAAAAGCGAGATTTACATGAGGTACCAGCACTATTTGATTTGTTAATACATCCAGAAGTATATCCATATGTAAGACATAAAGCAGAAACAAGTGATGAATTCTACTTCATTACAAAACAAATAATAGAAGCTGAAGAGAACGGTGAATTAATATCCCGCACTATTTTAGATGAATTTCAACAACCAATTGGTACCATTAATTTATTTGATGTCCAACAAGGTTACGGTTTCTTGGCTACATGGATTGGCAAGCCATATTTTGGTAAAGGCTATAACAAAGAAGCAAAAGATTTATTCTTTGAAGAATTATTTTTCCAACAAAACATTGATGGTATTTTTATGAAAATAAGAAAGGCAAACGTACGCTCATTAAAAGCTATTTTAAAAATACCATTTGTGGCCCTTGGAAATACACTTTATCCTGATATATATCAAGCAATTAATAAAGAAAATGACGCATATGAGTTATTCGTAATTTCAAAGGATCATTACATGTCCTATCATCAGTTTCTTACGCCAGCCATTTCAGAAGATGGTGAGGAGGTTTCTTAACTTATGTATATTTTCATTGTATAGTTGCCATCCTAATTGTAGAAAAGAGGGATTCCTACAATGAAAGATAAATCGAAAAGCATAATTCGTGTACATGATAATTTGAATAAAACCCAAGAAGTTTTATATCAAAAAGAATTTAAACGGGCAAACAGTATCTATCAGCAAAACAGTCAAAAAAGCAGCCGATCATAAAAATCGGTTGCTTTTTTTCGGGAAGTTTCGGATCATCCAATGACACACTCTGAATAACGTTATCCACAGTTTAGCAAGGTAGTGTGGCAATTATTAATGATACTGGTTAATTTTCTTGTTTATACACAATTAATTGTGTATAATTTGAATATCCCCTGTGGATTATGTGGATAACATTAAAGAAAGTTGTTAATAACCTGTTTGTAATGTGTATAAACCTGTGAACTGAATTAAAAACTATGTATGAAGTTAATGAAGCTCTTTTCCCTTGCTTCTCAATCTTATTTTAATCTTGATTACTTAAATTAAAGCTTTCTTCTTACATTCAACCAAAGGAATTATATAACAGTAAAATTGCGAAGTATTTCTTATACCGGCGTTTCGTTAAAACTTATACCCTCCATGGGACAAAAAAGAAAGACTGGTGCCATTAAGGCACCAGCCCTATCCTATTTCACTTTCACAATAGTTATCCTTCTCAAGAACAAAAACGAAAGACAATAAATAACTATCCCAATCACTAACAATTGGTAAAAAAATTCAAGTCCAATAGTAGGTAACAGGTTTACAAAGAAGTCAAAAATCCAACCCTGTGCTACTCCAATAAGTAATACGACAGCTATTGTTCCTGCTACAATGCCTCCACCTGCCAATCCATGCTTAAAAAATAACAATCCGATAATTGACATAAATGCTAGCAGGAAAAACATGATAGAGGTATCAATAATTACCCGATTTACCCAGGTGTCTTGTAAAAGTACTACAGGGTGTAAAAATTTAAATGTGTGAATCCCTGTACTTTCCGTGAACAGTAGCGTAATTGATTGTACTGTATTTGCCAAAACTGCTTTCGCAAATGCTAATCCTAGAAAAAACAGTCCAATACTTACAAATAAATTCTTTCTAGTAGCTCCCATTTTTATCGAAAAAGGAATACTTTCTTTTATGGTCAAAAAACCAAGAATTGCGCAGTAAATATAGACCCCAAAGGGAAAGCCAAAATAAAATTCACCATCTTCAACACTGAGCAAAAAATACGCAAAGGTTAATGAAACCACTAAAATGCTTAGTAGAATTGCCCAAAAAATCATTAATGAATATCGAATATCAGTGATGAAAAAATAAAGTAATCCTTTAATTTGTCTCCCCATTATTAGGCCCCCTTCTTTCTTTCCGTTAAATAAATCATTAACTCCTGAATTGGCACACCTTCAGCTTTTAAACCATGTATTTTGGCCTCATGCATGCTTCCATAAATATATGCTGTCATCATTCCAGCCAGATGCTTCCTCTCAAAAACCTCTTTATCCTTTATGAATTTCTCCACTTCTTCGATAGTACCTGACACCACACACGTATTATCACGTAAAAGTTCCGCTTCTTCCTGTAGAACAACTGATCCTTCTTGCAAAATCAATACTTCTTCAAACAATAAACTCGCTTCATCTATTAAGTGTGTAGAAAAAATGATTGTACGTTTTTCAGCTTCATATTCTTCGAGTAAAAGTTGATAAAACTTTTTCCGTGCGGCAGCATCAAGTCCAATATATGGCTCATCAAAAATAGTAATTGGTGCTTTACTCGCTAGACCTACAATAATTCCTAGCGATGATTCCATTCCTTTTGATAATGTTTTTACTTTTGCCTTTGGACTTAGGTTAAATTCTTTAACAAGCACAGCTGCAAGCTCCTTATCCCATGTAGGGTAGAAATAAGAATAAATTTTAAGTACATTTTTAACGCTTAAATCTTTTTTGAAATTATTTCCTTCTTTAATTAAACAAATTGATTCTGTAAGTTGTTGATTGTCAAATGGATTCTCTCCATCAACCAGAATTTGCCCTTGATTTGCTAGAATGTTGCCCGATAAGATATCCATAAATGTCGTTTTACCCGCGCCGTTTCTGCCTAGTAATCCATAAATCTTTGGCTGTTCTAAGGTAAAGGAAACGTTGTTTAATGCATAGTTTCCCTTATACTTCTTTGATAAATTTTTCACTTCAATTTTCATCAGCATGACCCTCCCTTTTTACCATTTCCATTAAATCGTTTTCATTAATACGCAATTTTTTCGCTTCATTTTTTAATGGGAGCATATAATTTTCATAAAATGTTTTTTGACGTTTTTCAATTAAAATCTCCTTTGCGTTTTCAGTTACAAACATCCCTACACCTCTTCGTTTGAATAAAATATTTTCAGCCACCAGTTCATTGATTCCTTTAGCAGCGGTAGCCGGATTTATTTGATAAAAATTGGCAAATTCATTTGTTGATGGAACTCGTTCTAAAGCCTTAGCATTGCCATTGATAATAGAGTCTTCCATCTGTTCCTTTATCTGAATAAATATGGGTTTATTTTCATCGAGTGTATTTTTCATGTTCAACCCCTCGGTTAATTGGTTAGTTGGTTATGTAACTAACTATATAACTGTATTTAATTTTTGTCAATCATTTTTGAAAATAAAAAACTCATGCATGTTAACATGAGTTTTTAACTAGCAGCATTGCCTATTCCATTTTTAGGGCCCTTTTCAGTCCAGATGTAGTATTCTGTTCCGTTTGTGGTAATCGAGATGTTTCCAAATACTGCTGTAGAAAAAATAAAGGCATTCACTTGATAAAGATTTTGAATGACGCGTCCAACTGGATGGCCATAATCATTTTTCTTACTATAGGTTAAAATAGCAACCTCTGGCCTAACCTCTTCTAAAAAGCCAATGGAAGTACTGGTTTTACTACCATGGTGTGCGACTTTTAAAATCTCTGCCTGCAAGTCCTCTGTTTGGATTAATTCTTTTTCTTGTTCCTTTTTAATATCACCCATGAAAAGAAAATCCATTTTTTTATACGTTACTTTCAATGCAATAGATGATTCATTGTTGCTTCGAAAAGGCTCATACGTATTTAAGACCTTAATTTTTATCGAGGGGTCAAGTTTTATAAGCTGATTTTTTTCAGCAATTTCAACTGGAATATTTTGTTTTGCTATTTCACTTATATATTTACGGTATGTTTTTGTCGTATAAAGCTTTCCAGAATCAAGAACTTTTTTAACCTTAGTGGATTTCATCACCTTTGTAAGCCCTCCAATATGATCAATATCTGGATGCGTAACAATAAGTAGATCTATTTTTGTGACTTGCTGCTTTTTTAGGTATTCCACTATATCATCGCCAGATTCAGGTGTCCCGCCATCAATTAATATTGTTTTATTTTCTGGGGTTTCTAATAAAATGCTGTCCCCTTGCCCGACATCTATGAAATGCACTTCCATATTTGACTGTTGTTCCGCATGAATGGCATCACCTGGTTGAATAACATGGATGAACATAAGTAGTACAACTAAATACCATTTGAACTTTTTCATGAACAACATCCTCGTTATCAAATATTTTCTTTTTATTTTTCACCGATATTTATCAATTATGAGTGACATTTACAATTTATTTTTTCATTTTGTGCTTTTATTAGAAAAACTCGGTATTCGCCTCGTCCTTAATAGCAAATGGCGAAGTTTTTCTTATACCGGCGTTTACTTAAAACTAATATATTTTCCTAACGTGCAAAAAAAAAGCTGCTAGCCACTTAATTATGGCTAACAACTTTTTCAAAATTTCTATGCTTTTTTAACAACCAGTTGATCTTCTACCAGATCGACGTGAATTTTTTCTATTGATTCTTCTTCAAGTAATAAATCGGTTAACTGGTCTTCTATTTTGTCTTGAATTACACGACGAAGTGGACGTGCACCAAACCGCTTATCATAGCCTAATCGTACTAATTCACGTTTTGCAGATTCAGTAATTTCAATCGAAAGTTGACTTTCTTCTAAAGTTTGCTCAAGGTCAACAATCATTAAATCAACGATCTTTAATAAATGATCTTCAGACAACTCATTGAACGTAATGATGGAATCAAAACGATTTAAGAATTCTGGTTTAAAGTAAGCACTTAGATTCTCTAACGTAGATACAGCATCATGTTCAGCTTTATTAAAACCAACATGGATTTGCTTATCTCCAGTGCCAGCGTTACTTGTCATGATAATTACGGTTTCTTTAAAGCTTACAGTACGACCATGTGAATCAGTTAAATGACCATCCTCCATAATTTGCAGGAACATATTTTGTACATCTGGGTGCGCCTTTTCAATTTCATCCAATAGTAGGATGGAATATGGATTCAGGCGTACCTTTTCTGTTAACTGTCCTGCTTCCTCATGACCTACATAACCTGGAGGCGAACCAATAATTTTAGACACGGCGTGTTTTTCCATATATTCACTCATATCTAGACGAATCAGTGAATCCCGTGAACCGAATAATTCATTTGCTAATGCTTTTGTTAATTCCGTTTTACCCACACCTGTTGGTCCTACGAATAAGAATGAACCAATTGGACGATATTTTGATTTTAGGCCTGCGCGGCTTCGACGAATCGCTTTAGCAATTTTTTCAACCGCTTGTTCTTGACCTATTACATTTTCACTTAAGTTACTTGCAATATTCCTCATTTTCTCTTGCTCATCTTTTTGTAGTTTGGTAACAGGAATTCCTGTTTTCTCTTCCACAATTAATAAGATGTCTTCTATTCCGACTTCTGTTACTTGTGATTCATTTTTTGCTTTTTCTAATTGCTTTTGCAATTGAATTTCTTGATAACGTAAATTCGCTGCTTGTTCGTAATTTTCTTCGTCAGCAGCTTTTTCTTTTGCTTCAACAATTTCGCCCAAGCGCTGGTGAAGTACATCTGTATCTTTTTCCGTGTTTGCAAGGTTTAAACGTGAGCCAACTTCATCCATTAAGTCAATTGCTTTATCCGGTAAAAATCGATCTTGGATATATCGTTTGGATAATGTTACAAAAGAACGAATTGCTTCATCTGAATAACTCACTTCATGAAATGTTTCGTAACGATCTTTGATACCGTTTAAAATTTGAATTGCTTCTTCTGCAGATGGTTCTTTCACTATAATTGGTTGGAAACGACGTTCTAATGCAGCGTCTTTTTCAATGTTGCGATATTCTTTTAACGTTGTAGCACCAATTAGTTGTAATTCACCACGAGCTAGTGCCGGCTTTAAAATATTTCCGGCATCCATTTGTGAGCTTTCGGCTGTTCCGGCCCCAACTAATAAATGAATTTCATCTATAAATAGGATGACATCTTTTCTTGTTTGTAACTCTTCAACGAGTTGTTTCATACGTTCTTCAAATTGTCCGCGCATGCTAGTATTTGCTACTAGTGATGCCACATCCAATAAATATATTTCTTTGTTCATTAGCTTAGTTGGAACATTTCCTTCAGCTATTTTCAACGCTAACCCTTCTGCAATTGCAGTTTTACCTACACCAGGTTCACCAATTAGAACTGGGTTATTTTTATTACGACGATTTAATGTCTCAACTACTCGTTTTACTTCGTTATCTCGTCCAATTATTGGATCAATTAATCCTGCATGAGCTGCATGTGATAAATTCTTCCCTAGATTATCTAATAATCCATTTCCTTGCTTTTGACCAGTTTTCATTCCAACATTTGAAGAGCCATTCCCTTGAGCAAACTTTTCTTTAAATGCATCTTGTTGATTTTGATTAAATCCTGATCCTGAAAAGAATCCATTTGATTTCATTAACTTCCCTTGTACCTCTTCTAAACATTGATTACATAAGTGCATTTTTACTTTTTCATTATTTAATTGCATCATTACATTTATATCAGCTGGACGAACTCCACAGTGTTGACAGTTCATTTTGCGATTCCTCCTTAAAAAAACATAAGGTCGTTTGACTTTGACTATATTTGACCTTTGACTTCATTATACTCTGACCAATTTTGACTTTCAAGTGTTTTGATCAAATTTTTGTAAGAAAAGCGGAGGCGACTGTTCAGTGGTGTACAAATAGATAGGACTGTGAAAAGTACGTCGAACTTTACGTACATTTCATCAGGACTAACTATTTGCTAACCGCTAGGAGCCGAAGCTGGATCAAGAAAGGCGGAGCAGGCTTGCTCAGCGGCGAAATGCGTAAGCAAGGGACCGTAGAGCACTGGGCTTGTGCTCGGAGTGTCAATTGCTTACGTCACGAGCCGCTAGCCCGCGCAGCTGGATCAAAAAAAGCGGAGGCGACTGTTCAGCGGTGTACAATAGATAGGAGGCGATCTAGGTCAAGAAAACAGAGACAGTTTTCGAAAAAATAAAGGGTAAAGCCATATACAACAGCTTTACCCTTTACTCATCACTTTTAATTAGTTTGTTTTTCTTTTTGACGTAATTCTATGCGACGAATTTTTCCCGATGTTGTTTTTGGTAGTTCATTGATAAATTCAATTTTACGTGGATACTTATATGGTGCGGTTAATCCTTTTACATGATCCTGTAATTCTTTCACTAAATCAGGATTGCTTTTATCTACATTTCCCTGTAATACAATAAATGCTTTAACGATATTACCACGAATTTCATCTGGACTCGCGACTACTGCACATTCTTGTACATATGGATGTTTGACCAATGCATCCTCTACTTCAAATGGTCCAATTGTATACCCGGAGCTAATGATAATATCATCACTTCGGCCTTCGAACCAGAAGTAACCATTCGCGTCTTTAGATGCTTGATCACCTGTTACATAGTAGTTTCCACGTTGGGATACTTTTGTTCGCTCACTATCCTTATAATATTCTCTAAATAAAGCTGGGCAGTCTAGTTTTACAGCAATATCACCGATTTCATTTACTGCAACAGGATCTCCGTTATCATCGATAATATCCACTTCGTTACCTGGCGTTGGTTTACCCATTGATCCAGGTTTCACTTCCATATCCTTCATAACACCAAGTAACAACGTATTTTCCGTCTGACCATAACCATCGCGCACCGTTACATTAAAGTATTTAGTAAATGTATCAATTACCTCTCTATTTAATGGCTCTCCTGCAGAAACAGCACTATGTAAAGCTGGTAATTGATAATCATCAAGGTTGTCCACCTTTGCCATTAAGCGATATTCCGTCGGAGTACAACATAATACATTGATATCATTGTCACTTAATAGTTGTAAGTAAGTTTTCGGATCAAATTTACCATTGTACACAAATCCAGTTGCTCCAGATCCTAGTACGGATAAGAATGGACTCCAAATCCACTTTTGCCAACCTGGTCCTGCGGTTGCCCATACCTTATCCCCGTCATTGATACACAACCAGTTTTTTGATGCAGTTTTTAAATGTGCAAAGCCCCATCCATGTGTATGGACAACACCTTTTGGATTTCCAGTGGTACCAGAAGTATATGGTAAAAATGCTATATCGTCACTTTTCGTTTTTGCCATCTCCAGTTCATCAGATGTACCTCCTACTAAGGAATCTAAATGGAGCCACCCTTCAGCTGGCCCACCAACGACAAACCTGTTTAATTCTTCATATTCGTTAATTTGTTTATATTGATCCACAAATGGAAAATAACTGACAACCCCGCTTACTTCCCCATGCGTTATTCGATATTGTAGATCTTTTGTCTTTAACATTTCAGAACTTGGAATGATGATAACTCCAGTTTTTAATGCTGCAAGATAAACTTCATAAGCCTCGATTAATCGAGGAATCATTACCAATACTTTATCGCCTTGTTTCAGACCATTTTCTAAGAACGCATTCCCAATTCTGTTTACTTTATTCATTAACTCACTATACGTTATTTCTTTTTTATTCCCTTCATCATCTTGCCACTGCAATGCTTTTCTAGTTGGATCAGTTGCATAACGTTCCATTTCCATTACGATGTTATAATCTTTAGGTGCTAGTAAATCTTCTCTTTTCATTACTTTTCATCTCCAATGCTAGATTATCTATTTAGTATAGCAAAGGTTATGAAAATTTAAAATTGATACCTGTACTATTCAAATGAATTAGATATTCTAAACGGTTCAGCAAGAGTTGGTTTGTTTCAATCATCACTGTCTATATCCGTATCGTCATCTTCGTCTGATTCATTTGTGTCTTCTTTATCATCTTCTTTATCATTATCTTCATCTTCATTAGCCTCATCAGGCTTTTGATTTTTCAAAAACCATGATACAGAAGAGACTTCTCCAGTACTTTCCTGCACATAAACATGTGCACCTTCTGAATTATTCTCAACCGTCACTTTGTATAAAATTCCATGCTTAGAATCCAGTTTTTTCATATTTGTTAGTTTACCGTTTATTTGACTCAAGGCAATTTCTTTTGCTCGTTGCTTGGAAATTTCGTTTTTTTGTTGTTTCGTTTCTTCCTTGTCTACTTTTATTTCTGCCGAAGATACAATCACCTGTTTTTTCAAATCGTATATAACGTGAAATTTCTTTTGATTTTTTTCCACGAGTGCCTCAGCATGCGTCGGTGCTTTCTCACTAGACTTTTTTATACTAGTAACTTTCCCATTAATTTCATGAGTAATTACATCCTTTGCTTCTTCCAGTTTTAAAAGAGAATCATTTTTTTCAACTAATTTTACATTGCTAACTTCTTTTGTTTGACCATCTACCATTAAACGATAAATACCCCTATCGTTTTTAACTGAAATGGTGTAATTATTATTCTCTTTCACGGTTTCACTTTTTAAAACGTCTCCATTATATAGCCTGGACGCAGTTGCTTCTGCCTCCTTTTGAGAAACCGTTGCAGAAATATCTTTCACCAAAACCTGATAGAACACAAAAAACAAGCCAATCATGATCGATGTTAACAAAAATAGTTTTACTTTCACTTAATTACACCTCCGACCTTGGCAATATAACTAAAAAGATAGAACCAATTTTTTCAGTACTTTCTAGCATTATATAACCACCATGTTGTTCGCTAATTCTTTTTGCAATGGCCAATCCAAGACCAGTCCCACCTGTTTTTCTGTTTCTAGTTTTATCTACTCTGTACATTCGGTCAAAAATGTAGGGCTGTTCTTCTTCAGGTATGCCTATACCTTTATCCTCAACTCGGATTTTTAAAATATCTTTTTCTTCTATAAGTGTTAGCTTAATAATGTCACTACTGTATTTATTGGCATTGTCTAATAATATAATGAGTAGTTGAGTAAAGCTTTGTTCATGTATATTTACATATAGTTCGGCTGATCTAGATATAAACTGGATATTATTTTTATACATAGGTTGAATTCGTTTGATTGTTTTATCGATAAGCGGTACGATATTGGCACGTTCTTTTTCAGAATCTGTTAGTTTTTCAGCCGATGCCAATTGTAGCAGCTGTTCTGTTAAATATTTCATCCGAACAGATTCAGATTCTATTGCATTAATAGCTTCTAACTTCACTTCTGGCCGCTCTATACCCCATCTTTTTAATAATTTTACATAACTTAAAATAACGGTTAAAGGGGTCTTTAATTCATGAGAAGCATCAGACACAAATTGTTCTTGTGTCAAATAGCTTTTTTCTAGTTTCGCGATCATTCGATTGAATGACATGGCAAGTTGGATTAATTCATCTTTTCTACTCTCTGTGATTGCAATTTGCTCATATGATTCGTTTTCCTCAATTGTTTTCATCGTGCTGATAAGTCTTTGAACTGGTCGTGAGATTATGCCTCCCAATATCCATCCAGCTATAAAGAGCATAGTAATCACAACCACTGAAGCGAGAACCAAAACTCCTTTCAATTCATCAAAGTTTGAAAATATTGCATCTACATTTTCTATAATTTGCAAACTAATTATATTGCCTTTTTCGTCAATAATTGGGATGGATACAATTATGAACTTGGAACCCATATATGTTACTACATCTTGGTATTGATCATTCCTAAATATACTTTTAATTTCTTTATAAGCATTATCTGTTGTAGTCCGATATATGGGGTTATTTTTATGATTTACAATTCTAATCATACCATCAGTAATTAAGTATGAATGGAGAACCTGCTCAATTGTACTTTGTTTATTTGTGTTGAGTTCTTCAATAATATTGCTAGCTGTGTTCACTAAACGGTTTTGTTCAGATTCGATACTATTATGTTTAAAAATCAGATAAATCGATGTATTAGCTATTACTAGTAAAACAATTAACAAAACGGTCGTTGACATCTGTATTCGAGTTCGTAAGCCCATTTTCCATTTATTCCTTTATCATGTAGCCAAAGCCACGAACAGTTTGTATAAGTGGTTTATTGTTTACACCCTGCAACTTTTTTCTTAAATAGCGAATATATACGTCAATAACATTCGTATCTCCGAAGTAATCATATCCCCAAACATAATTTAATATTTGATCACGCTCAAGTGCTCTATTCTTATTTTCTACAAGATAAATTAAAAGATCGTACTCTCGAGGGGTCAATTCAACAGGCTCATTATCTATAAACACTTCCCTTGAGCTTGGGTATATTGCAAGTGTTTGTATGAAAATAACATCTGCTGATTGATCTTTTACTTGTATCCGATGAAAGCGTAATTGCGTGCGAATTCTAGCAAGGACCTCTTCAATTTCAAAAGGTTTCGTTATATAATCATTCGCACCTAAATCCAATCCATTCACTCTATCATATACAGAGTTTCTAGCTGTAAGCATAATTACGATTATTTCCTCGTTTACTGCACGAATTCGCCTTAATACTTCCATACCGTTTAATTCTGGAATCATCACATCAAGAAGTACTAGATCCAGTTTTTCTTTTTCAAGAATCGCCAACCCCTCCCGACCACTATATGCGATACTCGTGTTGAAACCTTCATGCTCAAGCTCGAGCTGAACAACACGTGCAATATTTTCATCATCTTCAATAATCAATATGTGACTGTTCATTTTTTACACACCCCATTTTATATGGACAACCCTGTCCACTTCCAATACGTAAAGTAAAACATGATAATTGCTAACATGTATAGTGGCATAAGCACTAGACTAATCTTGAGCAAATTACGGGCTTTATACCTACTATCATCTTCTTCATAAAAAAGAAGAAGTGCCTTTGAACTTACCGGAAACGTCACACAATAATTTATTCCTATTAAACTTATAAACACTACTGCCACAGGGTTTGCATCAATCATTTGTCCAAATAACAATAAACTTGGAATAAAAACGATCGCCCGCGTTGTATGTGACGTAATATATAAATGACTTGTAACAGTAACCAATACAATTAATACTATAATCAGAAACTCCGAAGCGTCCGTAAATAAATGCAGCGCACCGATTAACTCTTTTTCAATCCATTTTACTACCCCAGAATCTACTAATACTTTCCCAAGTGCTGTAGCTGCAGCAACAAATAAAATCAAATTCCAAGATACAGATTTCACTCCTTGTTTCCAGCCAATTACTCCATATTTAGGTAGCATAAATAAAATGGCACCTATCATCGTAACGAATGCTATATCATATTCATGAAAACTTTCCGTCATCCAACTGATAATCAAAGCTATAATTATCCCCATTGTCTTCTTTTCTATTTTTGACATTGACTGTTTGGTACGAATGAAATCCTTATTAAAAGTTGTACGTTGAGTTGATTGCTCTTTAGGCCATAACAACATTTTGGTTATATACATCGTAAAAAAAGAAGCAACAGCAGCAAATGGAACTCCCCATATAAGCCATTGAACAAATGATATGGATTCATCTGTGGTTGTTTCTAAAAAGCCCACTCCAATTAAATGAGAACCCGCTCCAATTAATGATGCAGAAGTGCTCATTAGGATGATAACTGGTGCTAAAATTGCTAGCACTTCTCTTTCCTTAGTAGAAAAATAACTACCCAGTTGTTTTACAATTGGCATTGATAAAGCAGCTCTTCCTGAAGTAGAAGGGATAAAAAACGCTGATAGGCATAATACGTATGTGAGAGAACGGATAACAAAATGTTTATCTTTCGCACGATTCATCATAGACTGACCAAATCGATCAGCAAGTCCAGACTCTTTAACCGCTTCTCCAATGATAAATGCACCCAGCATCAGCCAAATCACTTTTTCGCCAAAGGAATGATACAGCAGTTCAGGATCTGCTGCTTTCATGAGAATAATAAACACAATAAGCGAAATTGCTACATAACCCGCTGGAACTTTTGTGGCTATCCATAAAGTCATTGCTGAAAGAAACGCAAAAAGAGATACTTTTGCGGAATAATTCAAACCGTCTATCATAACAATGAGAGCAAGGAAGGTAACATGAATAGCTACAACAACTAATAATCTAGTAGAAAATCCAGTAACAAATATAGCAAAATTATTCTGGTTTTTTTCATGTTCATGCCTGATTGATCTTGTTGTCATACGAAAGCTCCCTCTCGCTGAGAGTTTTCCTATCAGCCATTATGATGCCAACCCCAATGTGACGTAATATACCTTCTACACTCTCCTCAATCCATTGAGGTGCTTTAAACATTGCTTTCTTAAGCGTAACAGGTCTTTGAATTATGCTTGAGTAAGCATCGATTCCCACATCATAATTAAGTTCCGCACCACGTCCAATTGTTCCAGTTATTGCAATCACAGGAATGTTGTTTTTCTTGGCAATCCTCGCAACTTCACAAGGAATTTTTCCATTCGGAGTTTGAAAATCAAGACTTCCTTCTGCTGTAATAACTAGATCAGCGGTGGCTATCTTTTCCTCAATTTGTATATAATTCATGATTAAATCAAATCGGCGATGTAATGTTGCGTCCGCGAATGCAAGCAGTCCTGCTCCTAATCCTCCTGATGCCCCACTCCCTGGAGAATTACGTACGTTCTTTTTAGTAGACTGCTCAATTAACATTGCATAATGCTCTAACGCCAATGAAAGCGTCTCAACTTCTTCCGGTTTCGCTCCTTTTTGTGGACCAAATACTCTCGCAACCCCTTGTTTCCCACATAACACATTTGTCCAGTTGCAAGCTACATCAATTGGAATACCACATAATCTTTTATCTATATGTGTTGTATCAATTGATGAAGCTTTTAGTAAATCTTCGCCACCCATAATTGGGATAACTTGTTTTTCGTCATCAAGAAATTGAACACCTAGAGCTTGCGCCATGCCAGCACCTCCATCAGATGTACCAGAATCACCACAACCTATCATGATCTTATCGACGTCCATATCTAATGCATCAATTATCAACTCACCCACACCATAGGTAGTGGTTTTCAAAGGGTTTCTTTGAAAACTAGGGACCAGTTTCAGCCCTGCAACCGCTGCCATTTCAATAACGGCAGTTCGTTTGTTACCTTCTATAAAAATACCGTAATGGCTTTTGACTTTTTCACCTACCGGACCTATAACATCTTTATAAATCAATTCACCGTTTTTTATTTTGATTATGGCTTTCGCAAAACCTTCCCCACCATCAATCATTGGAATCATTTCTGTTTTAATAAATGGATCAAAACGCCTTGCACCTTTCATCATTGAATAAGCTACCTCTTCGGCATCAAGGCATTCCTTAAAACCTGATGGTATCATAACAACTTTCATTAGTTTTCCTCCTCATAACTTTTGTTACTATGGATGATACCTATGGAAAACTAATATTTAATGAAAACTACATTAAGATTTGATTAGAAAAAACAGATGATTATTAGAAATATTGCTTTCATTAAAAATAACGAGTACGCTTCCGATTCGAAAACGTACTCGTTATTTTAAATATTAAAAGGGTTTTAGTATATTCCAGTTGGTAGCATATCTTTCAGTATCAAATCGTCTAAGCTTTTAAATGTGTAGCCTTTTTCCTTCAAATCATTAATGATTCGTGGTAATGCCTCTGCATTATCAGATGAAACGGTGTGTAATAGAACTATGGCACCTGGATGAATTTGTTTCATTACTTGTTCATATGCATAGTTCGCACCCTTTTGTTTGTCTGTATTCCAATCTGTAAAAGCTAAAGACCAAAAGATATGAGTATAACCAAGATCATTTGCCCATTTCAGCGTTTGTTCATTAAATATTCCGCGTGGAGGCCTGAGGTATTTCATTTGCTCTTGATCAGTAATTTCCGCAACAGCATCCTCTAGTGTTTCTAATTCTTTCTTCATTGTCTTTTTCGATACAACGGAAAAGTCGGGATGATGATAGGAATGGTTACCAATTATATGTCCTTCATTTGCCATTCGCTTAATAAGATCTGGCTTACTATCTACATAATGACCGGTAACAAAAAATGTTGCTGGTACATCCTCTTTCTTTAGTATATCTAAGACCTTTGCTGTGTACCCTTGCTCATACCCATTATCAAATGTTAAATAGACTACTTTATCCCCTGAACCATCAACATAATATGCACCATACTTGTCTAATAGTTGCTTATACTTACCGATTTCAGGGATTTCATGATTTGTGCTTTTCTTAAAACCCCATCCATATCCACTTGCAGCAATACTTTCTGGAAAGATAGAGAAAAAGATAAGAAATGACAACGTGAATAGTCCAATCATCGTGTTTATTTTTTTCATGATTACCCACCCTATTTTTTTCTTACCTTTTCCTTTTAAGATATGATTTATACAAGGATTAAAATACCATTGCCCCAATCCAACCAAATATAAATAACGGTATATTGTAATGCACAAATGTTGGTACACATGTATCCCAAATATGGTGGTGACGACCATCAGCATTTAACCCTGAGGTAGGACCAAGCGTACTGTCAGACGCTGGTGACCCTGCATCTCCTAGTGCTCCTGCAGTTCCAATTAATGTGGCTGTTGCAATTGGCGAAAAACCGGCAGCAATACATATTGGAACGAATAGTGCTGCAATGATAGGAATCGTTCCAAATGAGGAACCAATTCCCATTGTGACGACTAAGCCTACGAGTAATAAAATAAATGCAATCAACGCCTGGTTATTTTCTCCAAAGACACCTGAAGATACCTCGACAAGTGCGTCAACTGCACCTGTTTCTTGTAAAACATTGCCGTAACCTGAAGCGACTAACATAACAAATGCAATGGTGCCCATCATTGCAATACCGCCCGTCATAACGCTATCACCTTTATGAAACGGTACAACTATAAATACAAACATAAGAACTAAACCTGTCAATGCGCCTAGAATTAAGTTTTCTGTTATAAGCTGCACCGCAACCGCAACTACTATAGCAATTAGCGTATAAAAATGCTTTTTATTGAATGCTACATCTTTCGGAGTGGCAGTGGATACTTCTTCCACGTCCCCTCCACCAGAGCCAGGCTTTGAAAGACGATCCTTTCGATACGTGATAAAAACTGCAATAAGTAACCCGACAACCATACCAAGACCAGGAATTAACATGGAAAGCGTTACCTGACCCATTGTTATGTTTACGCCATTTGATTCCATACTTCCCTTAATAACCTCATGGAAAAGCAGACCGAAACCTGCTGGAATCACGATATATGGTGCTTTTAATCCGAACGTCAACGCAGATGCTACTCCACGACGGTCTAATTTCATTTCATCAAAAAGCTTCAACAATGGTGGAATTAAAATAGGAATAAATGCAATATGAACTGGAATTAAATTCTGTGATAAGCATGCCACTCCAGCAATAGCTAACATCATCATTGTTTTCTTACCCGTTAACTTCTTTATTAAATAATTTACTAATATAGTTGTAATCCCGGTATAACTAATTGCAACCGCAAAAGCTCCAAGTAATATATAGCTAAGGGCAGTTTCTGCTTGTCCTCCCATTCCATCTACAAGCATAGTGACTGATTCTACTAACGATAACCCAGCCATCAAACCAGCTGTAATCGAAGCTAATATTATTGCTATAATAACGTTCACCCGAAGTAAACTTAATACTGTCATAACTAAAACGGATACTAGTACTACCCACTCCATGGTGCGATACCTCCTCTTTCTTTAACACTTCACCATGATAAAGCATTAAAGTTTAAAAATCAAGCTTTTTTATCCATAGCAAAAAGCCCTTAACGTAAGGGGCTTTTTAAACTAACTAGTTTAATGTGAAAGAAAATGCTAAATGGTCCTGAATCGGAATCCATGCACCAATTCCTTGCTTCGTAACATTTTTTATTTGGATTGACTTTTTGTTACCTTTAAGTTGAATATAAACATCTCCAAAGGTAACTTTTCCTTTATTAATAACTGCTGGAACATATGCCGTTAATTTGCCTGTTTTGTTTACTGGGATAGTATATTCATTATCTTTCTGTGTGTCTTTCCCTATGACGGTTTGATAAGAAAGCGGTAAATCCGTTTCTTTGATTGCATCTAATAAGATCATCTTCTTCACGTCATCTGGACTTGCTATTTTATTGACCAATGCACCTGTTATCTCTTTTTGTTCCTTTTGAGTGAAATGCATTTGTTGAGGGCCTTCGCCACCAAAATTACTCTGTTCATTCGTATTAATTTTTTGATATTCCCAGTTAACCGACGTATCCGACGAACTATAATTAAGTGCCCATCTTCCTAAATAAATCATACCGCGATAACCAATGGAGAACGGGGATGGGTTTACGCTTGATTCATTCAGCATTTTAATCAAATCAGGGTTTTCTACTGGAATATCTAGTTTTTCAATGAATTCTTTTGTAGCCTCGCTTGGCTCGACAATTTCCTGATCTTCTGAAGAATTACTATAGGTATTTTCTTTAGATATTGTCAATACGTGATTCGGTACGGTAAAGTCTTTTGCTTTCTTTTCCTTACTAAAGCTAGATGTTGGAAAAACAGTCATCAAGCAAATTAATGCAGTCACAGTCCAAATTAGTAGGGTCCTATTCATGTGTCACATTCCTTTCATTTCCTTACTAGTTTTTTCTGACACACGAATATTATACCTCAATCTTTTTAACGACTTAGTTCTATTGTTTCCAGACTTTCCTCAATTGTAATACTAGACTCAACTGACCGTATCATTGAGCAATTTTTTCTTGATAGTTCTAGGTTCTTATACAACTTTTCTTTACTCAGATGATATCCTTTTACAGCATAGTGAAGAGAAATACTTTCTATTCGATTTGCTTCTTTAGGGTTTCGTTCAACTTCTGCAGTTATTGTCAGATCCTCTATCTCTGTTCGTTGTTTTTCTAAAATTTTACGGAATACAGATCCGCTACAGCCAACAATAGATGCAACCATTAGCTGAAATGGTCGGTACCCATAGTCCTCATTACCAGAAATCGATAGTTCACCATAATCAAGGTCAATCCGCATACCACTATCTTTTAAGTAAAATTTCATCTTCTTCACTCCTCTTAAATAATTTACTAAACGCCTAGTTCTGTTTACCTTAATTTAAATTTATTATAACCTTTTAGGAGAGTTTCTAGCGACCATCTTGATTGACCAATCAGTAAAATACAATTAGATTCAGTGAGGCCACTGAAAAAGTGGCGGATTTTAAAAAATTATCTTTTCACCTTAACCTAGCATCCTTGAATATACGGAGACTCCTGCGGGAAGTAAGAGATCGGCGAGACCCCGCAGGACGGCAGTCCGAGGAGGCTTGACACTCGCCCGCGGAAAGCGTAGTATATTCGAGGATGCGACGGTAGATCCACATAATACTATACTTAACTTTTTCAGTGGCCTCGATTGAGTATGGGGATTTTTTGTTTATAAGGAGGAATTCGTTTTGAGGGCTTCAGCGCAATCAAGATTTTGGATCTTAGTTTCTCTTGTTGCCGTTTCCGGGTTCTCACAAGGGATGCTTTTGCCGCTTCTTGCAATTATTTTAGAACAAAATGGTGTCTCGTCATCAGTAAATGGTCTACATGCCACAGCATTATACATAGGAGTACTAATTGCCTCACCATTCATGGAAAAACCAATGCGGAAATTTGGATTTAAACCCATTATTGTTTTAGGTGGACTTCTCGTTTTCGTATCACTAGCGCTTTTTCCATTATGGGATGCCCTTTGGTTTTGGTTTATTCTGCGAGTGCTAATCGGCATTGGTGATAACATGCTTCATTTTGGAACTCAAACATGGATCACAACAACTAGTAGTAAGGAATCTAGAGGTCGAGATATAGCCTTTTATGGTTTATTTTTCGGAGTAGGATTTACACTTGGACCATTAATGACACGTCTTTTATCGATAAATGAAGCACTACCATTCCTGCTTTCTGCGCTTTTAAGTATGCTCGTTTGGTCTATGCTCATAGTTGTTCGCAACAAATGGCCTGAAGAAGATGTAAATACAAGTCACGGAACAAGCTCTTTTAAACGATTTATTCAAACAGGTAGAATTGCTTGGGTAGCCTTATTACCTGCATTTGGCTACGGATTTTTGGAGGCAACACTACACGGGATTTTCCCTATCTACGGATTGCGAATTGGTCACGAGGTAGGAACACTGTCCCTTATCATACCTTGTTTTGCTGCTGGTAGCGTTATTTCACAGATACCTCTTGGGATTCTAAGTGATCGATTTGGCCGTAGAAGCATTTTAATTATGGTACTATCCGCTGGAAGTGTTTGTTTCTTTTTAGCAACATTTTTTGAAACATCCACTCTAGGATTGTTCGTTCTATTTACACTCGCTGGAATTTTTGTTGGTTCGCTATTTTCACTTAGTATTTCTTATTTAGCAGACATTCTTCCTCGATCATTACTACCAACTGGAAATATTATGACTGGTGTAGCCTTTAGTATTGGAAGTATAACTGGGCCATATTTAGGTGGTTTATTCATCCAATTCCTTCCCGGTATATCCTTTTTTTATGTAATTGTATTTATGTTATTGTCCGTATTAGTAGCTACAATTTATAAGAAAAATCCTGTAATGGTTTAATAAGACACTCTGGGCTCCAGAGTGTCTTATTAAATAAATTTACTATATTTATTTTCCAATCGGTCTTGAGCAAATGATATCAGCATACAAATCGGCCAGTATATTAGTGCAATTGTGATGTACATTGTCATGGAGTCAAATGATCGACCCGCAACGATTTGTGCTTTTTGAAAAATTTCAGGAACAGTAATTACTGCTGCAAGTGAAGTAGCTTTCACAATGTCCATAAACACATTTGTTAAAGGTGGAACCGCAATACGTGTGGCTTGTGGCAAAATAATTTTGCGCATCGTTTTCCAATAGCCAATATTTAATGCCTTAGCAGATTCCCATTGTCCCCGGTCAATACTATTTAATGCTGAACGATTAATTTCTGCAATGTATGCTGCACTATTTAAGCCAAATCCAAGCGTTGCTGCTAGAACTGCTGATAGCTCAATCCCCATGAATGGCAATCCGAAATATAATATAAATAAAAACACCAAAATTGGCGTGCCTCGCATGAACGAAATGTACATTCGAGCTGGATAACGCCATAATTTTGCCTCCGAACCCCTGGCCAATGCTAAAAACAACCCAATCACAAGTCCTAAAGCCATCCCGATGATAGAGATCATCAACGTCAATGGAATGCCTTCTAATAGGAATGGCAGGTTTTCCCACGCTAGTTCAGTGTTAAATACTTTTTCTAATTGAACGTCGTTAAATTCAATATGAAACATGGTTACACACCTACAAATCTAATTCTTTAATTTCCCGAATTTCTGCTTCAGGTTGTTTCGAAACATCTTCCCCACCATAGAATTTCTTAGCTAGTTCAGTCAATGTTCCATCATCACGCATTTCCTGAAGTGCTTGGTTCATCTTTTGCACCAGTTTTGTAGCATCTTTATGAACTACAATGCCCTGTTCCGTCGGATGGAACTTTATATCTGGATGAATTTTAATATCAAACCGCGTAATAGCTTTAAGCGCTAACTTTTGTAAATAGTAATCATTAATTACAGTATCTGTTCGTCCATTATTAACATCTTGAAGATATACATCATTGGAAACGTTACTATATGTAACAACTTCCGCTCCAAAGTGGCGTGCAATATCACTGAAAACTGTTGTAGCTCCACCGCCAGCCTTTTTCCCTTTTAAATCTTCTAACGTTTCAATTCCCGACAAGTCATCTGATCGAACAATTAGGGAAGTAAATGAATATTTATAAGGATCCGTAAAAGCAAATTGCTTCTTGCGTTCATCCGTAATTTCAATATCATTAATCGCCACATCAATTCGATTACTATTAACTGCTGCTAGTAAACCGTCAATTCCTATTGTTTCAAATGTCACATTTAAGTCTAATCGTTTTGCTATTTCACGAATTACTTCAGCATCATACCCTGTCAACTTATCTGAGCCTTCTGGATAATAGGATGCAGCAAAAAGTGTACCAGATGTTCCAACAACTAGTTCACCAGCTTCTTTTATTTCTTCCCACTTACCAGCATCTGCTTTATCATCATTCTTTTTCGCTTCACTCCCGGAGGAATCACCACATGCAGCTAAAACGAATAATAAAGCTATCATTAAAAATTTAAAATGTTTCATATATTTTTACACTCCTCTGTTGTTATAGTGATAAATTCTTAATGATTGTAACAGTTTAATTATTATTATTCAAAGAAAATACTGTCTGTTTAATTAGATAATATTACCTGTATTATTTTTAACCAAAAATATTCATTGACTTTATCTTTTCTAATGATAATATAATAATAAGTATTTAATTGTAATTATTATAATTAATAATAAAAATCATTATCACTTACTGGGAGGGTTTAAAAATGTCTACTAAATTGGAAACATTAACGAAGACTAGCGAAAAGAAATTATTCCATCTATTCAGATCATCATCAATTCAGAAGGTTTATGAACATATAGAGTTAATCGCAGCATTGTTAAGCGGGTTAATCATTTTAACAACTTGGCTAATAGCTGATTATATAGAACAACCTTTATGGGTTATCCTTCATCTTCTTGCCTTTGCGATTGGGGGCTATGCAAAGGCAAAAGAAGGTATTGAAGAAACCATTGAAAATAAGGAATTAAATGTTGAGATGTTGATGGTTTTTGCAGCGGTTGGATCTGCTGCTATAGGTTATTGGACTGAAGGTGCAATTCTTATCTTCATTTTCGCATTATCTGGCGCCCTTGAAACCTATACCATGAACAAAAGTAAGAAAGAGATTTCTTCTTTGATGGATTTGCAACCTGAGACAGCTCTTCTTCTAACAAACGGAACAGAAAAAGTTGTAGCTGTTTCGCATTTGAAAATTGGGGATACAATTGTAGTAAAGGCAGGTGAACGTATTCCAGCAGACGGCATAATTATCAAAGGTATAACTTCGATAAACGAGAGTGCCATAACGGGTGAATCTATTCCAGTAAGTAAACAAAAAAATAATGAAGTTTTTGCTGGAACAGTAGCAGTTGACGGTACAATCCATGTTCAACTTTCTAAATCAACCGATCAAACCTTATTTCAAAAAATAGTCGATCTTGTCCAATCTGCACAAGAAGAAAAACCGCCATCACAGCTTTTTATAGAAAAATTTGAAGGAAAGTATGTAAAAGCGGTACTTCTTGCTGTCGGAATAATGATGTTCCTTCCCTATTTTTTATTTGGATGGACCCTAACCGAAAGTATCTATCGCGCTATGATTTTACTTGTGGTTGCTTCGCCTTGTGCGCTTGTCGCATCAATAATGCCAGCCACCTTATCCGCAATTTCTATAGGTGCTAAAAACGGTGTGCTTTTTAAAGGTGGCGTAAACATAGAAAATTTAAGTCATATCAAGGCAATTGCATTTGACAAAACTGGTACACTGACGAATGGTAAACCAGTCGTCACAGACACCTATTTTCATACCAACTTAGACGAACAATCTATTTTAGAAATTATTGGTGCAATCGAAAATGAATCCTTACATCCTTTAGCAGAAGCAATTTCAAATTATAGTAGAGAACAGCTTGATAGTAAGAATTTTACTAGTGATGTTACGCAACATAAAACAGTGAGTGGGAATGGTATCCTTGCAACTGTTGAAAATGATACATGGATGATTGGAAAACCAGAATTTGTTGGTAAAAACGAAGCGGATGAATTTCAAAATGGAGTAGCAAATAAGCTAGCGTCTCAAGGGAAATCAATTGTCTTTGTTAAAAAAAATAAGGAGATTGTTGCTTTGTTGGCGTTAAGGGATACAATTAGAGATGAAGCAAAACAAGCAATTAAACAGTTAAAAAAACGAAATATATTTACCATTATGTTAACTGGAGACAATGACATAACCGCTAAGGCAATTGCAACTGAAGCAGGGATTGATCATTATATAGCTGGGTGTTTACCAGAAGAAAAAGTAAATCATGTAAAGGATTTACGAAAAAGGTACGAACATGTAGCTATGGTCGGGGATGGAATCAATGATGCTCCTGCATTAGCAACCGCAAATGTCGGAATCGCAATGGGAGAAGGTACGGATGTTGCATTAGAGACAGCAGATGTAGTTTTAATGAAAAATGAATTACCTAAACTAGCAAATGCCTTCGAGTTATCTAGACAAATGAATAAGGTGGTAAAGCAAAACATTATATTTTCCTTAAGCATTATTGGTTTATTAATTGCATCAAATCTTTTTCAAGTACTTGATTTACCACTTGGAGTAATCGGCCATGAAGGAAGTACAATTTTAGTAATTTTAAATGGGTTGCGCCTACTTAAATAATGGACTATGGTGTTTGACCATAGTCCATTTCTTCTATATCTCAAGCCTACCAACACGCCTATGTTTAAAAATGGCGTTAATGACACCACCAGTAATGATAATAATTCCTGATAAATAAAACCAGATCATTAATGTAATTACGGTACCCAAGCTTCCATAAGTTGCAGAATAGCTTCCACTTCCAATGGTACTTAAATAATAAGAAAATGCCAAAGAAACCAGTTGCCATCCAATTGTTGCAAATATAGCACCCCAGATTGCATCTTTATACAAAACCCTCTGATTGGGAGCCAATTTGTAAAGTGCTAAAAGTACAATTAAAAACACAATAGATGATATAACCCATCGTAATGTTTCCCACACTTGTATGAAGTTTGATGACCATCCAAGAAATGAAAACAAATAGTCCCCAATCATTTTTCCAAAAATAGGTAATATAAATGCTATACAAATAACAACCACCATTGCAACCGTTAAGACGATTGCAATCAACCGCGATACTATAAATGATCGATCCTCATCCACTTCATATGCCCCATTAAAGGCTTTCATAATTGCATTAATACCTGCAGAAGCTGACCAAATCGTACCTATAATACCTATCGACAGTAAACCACCGTTTTGATTACGAGACAGTTGATTAATATTCGTGGAAATTAAGTCCATGATCTCACCTGGTGCATAAACACCTATAAAAGAAATTACACTCTTCGGATCTATTGGTAAGTAACCTATAAGTGTTACTAAAAATAATAAAAAGGGGAATAAAGATAGCAACAAAAAATAAGCAAGTTGTGCTGCCATACCAAATACATCTACTTCTGTTATCTTTTGAAAAAGTTGTTTTGAAAACGTAACAGCTTTTTTCATTATCCATCCCCCTCAAATCCTTACTAGTTATTCTTCGTTTGTTTCAATTCTTTTTAGACCTTCATCTTTTTTATTTTGCATTTTATCAATTGTCTGTTCAACCTGTTCCAGTGTATTAATTGCGGTATCAGCACTTGAATTGAATGTGTCATTGAATTGATTGCATGCAACGCGAGCCTTCCTCACGGCTTCTGAAGGGTGCTTCAGATAATAATTTGTTTTCCTTTTTGTATTGAAATATTGCATTTTTGTTGTAGAGCGTGTCTCCCGATCAAAAAGAGTGGTTAATCCGCCTACTAATGCACCAATTATTATTCCATATACTAATTTGTTATTTTGCATGTTTGTCTCTCCTTCTATTGTTTTATGCTGGATGTTTGTCCAATAATCTTTTTTAACACTTAATACTTTATCATATCATGTAGACATGAACCATTTTATCTATCTTACCATTTCCCTCAAAAGCAATAAATAAACTAAGATTTTTACGATGTTTAGAAAACTTGGCTTATCGCCAAGCTTTAATGGCGAAAGCCTTAGTTGCCCTTATACTGATATCCACTAAAAATCTATACTTTCTTATCAGTGAAATAAAAATTTTTAAAATTTCTCTTGACTTTTCCGCATAATTTTCGGAATATTTATTATAGGTATACAATACCAAAAAAACAAAGGAGGGAAAACATGGGGGATATTATTAGCGATATTAGTAGTTTTGTATGGGGTCCACCAACACTCATTTTAATCGTTGGTACAGGACTATATTTAACATTTAGGTTAGCCTTTTTACAATTTCGTACGCTTCCCTACGCTTTACGATTAGCGTTTAGTCCTAAAAGACAGGACAAAGCTTCTAAAGGGGATATTAGTCACTATGAGGCTCTCACTACTGCCATGGCCGCCACAATTGGAACAGGAAACATTGTTGGTGTTGCAACAGCTGTTGTACTCGGTGGTCCCGGTGCCGTTTTTTGGATGTGGATTAGTGCATTTTTCGGAATGGCAACCAAGTATGCAGAGGCACTTCTTGCAGTTAAATACCGCGTGGTCAACAGTCGCGGTGAAATGTCTGGTGGACCGATGTATTATTTAGAACGCGGTTTAAAAGCGAAATGGCTTGGTGTTACCTTTGCTATTTTTGGTTCTATAGCAGCTTTCGGTATCGGAAATATGGTTCAGTCAAATTCCGTTTCTGATGCATTACAGCGCTCGTTTAGTGTTCCTACTTGGGTGACTGGAATTATACTTACACTTTTAACTGGATTAGTTATTTTAGGTGGAATAAAAAGTATTGGTCGTGTAACAGCATTTTTTGTTCCTGTAATGGCTTTGTTTTATGTAATAGGTGGTTTAGTTATTATTGTTATGAATTTAGATATTGTACCAAACGCGATTGCCCTAATATTTAATGATGCATTTACCGGGAGTGCCATTGGTGGTGGTATCTTAGGTACTGTGATTCGATATGGTGTAGCCAGAGGGGTGTTCTCTAACGAGGCTGGCCTTGGATCAGCACCTATTGCTGCAGCAGCGGCAAAAACAGACTACCCTGGTCGTCAGGCCCTTGTATCCATGACACAGGTGTTTATTGATACAATTATCGTTTGTTCCATCACTGGAATAACGATTGTCATGGCAGATATGTATGCTGGTTCCACATTAAATGGTGGAGATCTCACAGCGGCATCATTTGCGTTTTTCCTAGGTGATACTGGTAGCTTGATTGTTACTATTGGTATCGTATTATTTGCCTTCTCGACGCTTGTTGGTTGGTCCTATTACGGAGAAAAGTGCTTCAGTTATTTATTTAATGACAAAGCAGTTCCATATTATCGAGTTGTATTTGTATTAGTTGTATTTTACGGGGCTATTGAGCAGTTGGGTATTGTTTGGGGCATTGCCGATATTATGAATGCACTTATGGCGATTCCAAACCTAATCGGATTACTCGGCCTCTCAGGTGTCGTAGTATACGAAACCAAGAAATTCATAAAAATTGCAAAAGAAGAAGAAAAAGAACGAAAACGAGCAAAAGCCGCGTAGAGAAAGAAAAGCGGAGCGGGCTTGTTCAGCGACGACAAGCATAGTCAAGAGACCGTAGAGCACTGCTCTTTGTGCTCGGAGTGTCTATTGACTATGTCTCGAGTCGCTAGCCCGCATAGCTAGACAGGAAAGAAAAACGGAGGCGACTGGTCAGCGACGTACAAATAGATAGGACTGTGAAAGTACGTCGATCTTTACGTACATTCATCAGGACTAACTATTTGGTAGTCGCTAGGAGCCACAGCTAGATCAAGAAAAGCGGAGGCGACTGGTCAGAAGCGGACGAATATGAAAAGGAGCGAGTTACCATTCAATGGTCTCGCTCCTTTTATTTTATTAATGGCTCAATACACGTACTATCATTGTTTTTTGCTGCATTTACATAACTAGAAACATTATGTGCTTTAAGGTCATCAACCTGTATCGACTGTAAAAGATCATGTGCTGAACTAGGATCCATCTCAATTGGCGCTATCCATTCATCTTCTTTATCTTTAGGAAGAATAATTGGCATCCGGTGGTGTATACCTTGCATAAAATCATTTGCATCCTTTGTTAAAATTGTACATGTAAAAAGATTTCGTCCACCATCTTGCCATTTATCCCATAACCCTGCAAATGCAAATAGTTTACGATCAGCTGTTTGAATTCGCTTCGGTTGTTTTGATTGGTCTGTTTTTTTCCATTCATAAAAACTATCCGCAATTATTAAACACCTATTACGCTTTAACAACGATTTGAAGCTTGGTTTTTGATGAACAGTTTCACTTCTAGCATTAATCATTTTATAGCCAATCTTTTCGTCGTTTGACCATGAAGGAACAAGCCCCCATTTCAAATACCCCGCTCGCTTTTCTCTTCCATCATTAATGACTGCCAGTACGTTTTGTCCTGGAGCAACGTTATAGCTTGGTGTATATGAATCAATCGAATAGTTTATACCAAACTCTTTTAAGATCTCAACCTCATCTCTAAGCAGTGTATACCTACCACACATATAATCACCTCTTTTAAAAAATGCTTAAGTCCCATTGTTTCGCAATATGTCGTAACAAGCGGATACCTGCGATACTATTACCTTTATCATCAAGCGCTGGTCCATAAACGCCTATTCCACAACCTTCTAAAAACGGAAGTTCCTCTTCACGTACACGTGGAGGAGCAGCTGCAATAATTCCACCTGAAACACCACTTTTTGCTGGTATTCCTACATATGTTGCAAATTTTCCGGATGCATCGTACATTCCACAAGTCAACATTAGCGCTTTGGAAATTCTCGCCTCCTGCCTTGGAATGATTTCTTCTTGTGTATCAGGATTGACCCCATCATTGGCAAGAATCATACCAATTCTTGCTAGGTCATCAACAGTAATTTCAATAGAACATTGCTTGAAATAAGTGTCCAACGTTACATCTAGCTCTGATTCAAGGAAGTTTGTTTCAAGTAAGTAGTATCCAATTGCTTTATTTCGTGTAGAAGATAGCTTCTCTGAAAGATATACCTCTTTATTAATTTTCGGGCGATATCCAAGCATTTTTTCTAAAAGATCTAAAATTGGTCCAATTTTTTCTTCAGAGGTCTCCCCTTCAAGAATAGATGTAACCGTTATTGCTCCAGCATTAATTAGTGGATTAAATGGTTTTTTGAGTTGTTTCATTTCCAAGTGCATGATTGAATTAAATGCCTCTCCGGCTGGTTCAACGTCCACCCGGTCAAGCATATATGCAATACCGCGCTCTACACACCCAACAATAAAACTGATGATTTTTGAAATACTTTGTAAGGTAAATGGTATATCTACATCTCCTGAACGAATTGCCATCCCATTCTTCCCTAAAATGGTTATGCCCAAATGGTCTTGATTCGCTTCTGCCAAAATCGGAATATATGAGGCTACCTTACCGTCACTAGTGTGTTTTCGATAAAAGGAAACCCAGTCATCCACATAATTTTGTAACCATTCTTGACTTAATTCTGTATTCCAGTTAGCAGAACCTTGTACCATACGTATCACCTCTTCTATTTTATATCATGATGGTCTAGTCCGTAAGCTTTCAAACGGTAGATAAATAAATTTGTACTCCCTATAATAGAAGTGCCATACGGAAAAGGAAACTAAAACGATTCGAATTACCATTCCAACAAACAAATCCCCCGATTAATCCGCCTGAATAATCGAGGGTGCTATAGAAAAGCTTTTTATTTTACATCTGTTGTAATGATTTTTCAATACTTGATTGTATGGCTATTGCTAGATCACTATGTTTTTTTTCTTGATAGTCATTCGGATAAATTGGATCAAGAATTGACATGTGTATAGTTGAACCTTTTACTCTTCCTTTATCTTCTTCTAGCATTTGGTACGTTCCATTTATGGCAATTGGAACAATAGGTACATTGGCTTTTGTTGCCAGCCTGAGGCTTCCTGATTTAAATGTATTTAAGTTACTACCACGGCTTCTTGTACCTTCAGGAAAGATAACAAGGGAATGCCCTTTTTTCAAGCTATCGATACCCTGACCAATTGCCCGAACGGATTGCCTTCGATCTGAACGGTCAATAAAGACTCCATGCATCAGACTCATCCACGAACTAACGATAGGAATCTTTTCCACCTCTTTTTTTGCGATGAACCCAAGCGGTTTTCCGACATAGCCGATTAAAGCAAGAATATCAAACAATCCTTGATGGTTAGCCACAAATAATACCGCTTCATCTGGAAGCTTTTCTTGACCAGATACATGAACATCTGTCCCAGTGCTTTTAATCACTTTTTGGGAAACCCATTTTGGCGCTTCAAATAATTCTTGCTGTGCTTGTTTTGTACCCACATTGTAAAGCTTTCGACCTTTATGTAACTTCAGACCACTTCTTAGAACAGTGATAATTCCCCAAAAATAGATCCACAAACTGCGAATCATGTAATCACCCCCAATTTTATTATACGATGTTTTACTTCATTATACGATGTTTTATGTATTTTTTGTTAGGAAATCATTATAAAGTGATAGCCTTTAAATTTTCAACCCTATAAAAGGTTAATATTCCTTAAAGATGTTAGAAAACTTGGCTTATCGCCAAGCCTTAATGGCGAAAGCCTTAGTTGCACTTATACAGTAAGAAAGGATTTATATTTTCTTAACTGCTAAATAAAGGAGACTAGCAATGCTAATCTCCTTGTCTGTTACTCTATTATTTTCCGATGAATTGTTGTGTCCAGTAGTTACCATCCGCAACATAGCCTACACCAATATGCGTGAATTTCTCACTTAAAATGTTTGCACGGTGTCCATCACTATTCATCCAACCATTTACCACTTGTTCTGGTGTGGTTTGTCCTCTTGCAATGTTTTCCCCTGCACTACGGTAATCAATACCGTAACTTTTCATCATGTCAAATGGTGATCCGTAAGTTGGGCTATTATGAGAAAAGTAATTATTTACTGACATGTCACGTGACTTTTCGCGTGCCACTTTGCTTAACTCAACGTCAACTTTTAATGGATTCAAGCCACGTTCTACACGTTCATTATTTGTTAATTCTACTACTTGTTGTTCGAAAGCACTTAACTGGCTTGATTGAGCTTGTGTTTGTTGCTCTTGTTCTTTAGCTGGTTGTTGTTGAGCAGGTGCCTCAGCTTTTGCTGGTGCTTCTTCCTTTGGTTCAGCTTTTGCTGGTGCTTCTTCCTTTGGCTCAGCCTTTGCTGGTGCTTCTTCTTTTGGTTCTGCTTGTTCAGGAGCTTCCTGTTTTGGTTCTTCTTGTTTCTGAGCTGGTTGTTCTTTTGTTTGTTCTTTTTCTTCAGTATTCTTTACTGGTTCTGCAGGCTTATCATTTGCCTTTTGATTATTCCAATTCACCTGGTAATTTGCAAAATAATTTTGCAAAAATTCATTTAAATTACCATCTAAATTTGAAAAAGACTCCCCGTTAATAGAGTAGTAGACTTTATATGTTTGTTGCTGTTGATTCTGTTTTTGATCTGTATTTTCTGCAGCATCAACAGTATTTGTAAAAGCACCACCAATTAGTAATGCTGTAGACATTGTTGTTACAATACCTAATTTCTTAAACATGTGTTGAACATCTCCTTTAAGTTGTGTTTTTTCTTGCAAAATTATCATAGCACGGGATTCTTGTAATAATTTTGGAAGGCTCTTCCATCAGGGTTTGATTAACTAATAGATTGGTATAATTCCTTTATAATTAAGGTTTTCTAAATGGCTTAAATAAGCCTTTTTTGGAAAAAGTTCAATCTAGTGACATAATCTACTAAAAAAACACGCTTGACACCTTTTTATTTTCTGAAAAATATTACAACAACGCTTCATTTGTAACAAAAATGATAAATTTGATATTTACGCGGGAAAACCTAATGATTTTGTTCCTTGTTCCTTAATATTCCTTATTATATAAGGCCCCCCTGGTTCACTTCATCTGTGTAATATATCAAAATCCAATATCTGTAAAGCACTTAACTACCCCCACAAATCATGGTATAGTATAGAAATGCTATAATTGAAAACTGTCATCATTGGAGGAGCTAAAAATGTTATCTAATGCAGAAATTGGTATTGACCTAGGTACTGCTAATATACTTATCTATTCAAAGACAAAAGGGATTGTTTTAAACGAGCCATCTGTAGTGGCTATTGATATTAACACGAAAAATGTCGTTGCGGTTGGAACGGAAGCAAAAGAAATGGTTGGTAAAACTCCACAAAACATCGTCCCTATTCGTCCGCTTAGGGATGGAGTAATAGCTGATTATGATGTTACCGCACAAATGTTAAAGGAATTTTTGAAAAAGGTAAGCAAAAAAATGGGGCTTTCCATGCGTAAACCAACAGTAGTTGTTTGTACGCCTTCTGGAAGTACTTCTGTTGAAAGAAGAGCAATCCATAACGCAGTAACAAGCTATGGTGCTAAACATGTGCATTTAATAGAAGAACCTGTTGCAGCTGCGATTGGTGCAGATCTACCAGTAGACGAACCGATTGCGAACGTTATCGTTGATATTGGTGGTGGTACATCTGAAGTCGGCATCATTTCTTTTGGTGGTGTTGTTTCTTGTAATTCTGTACGCACTGGCGGAGATAAGATGGATGAAGAAATCATTCAATATATCCGCAAACACTATAATATTTTAATCGGTGAACGAACTGCAGAAAATATTAAAATTGAGATTGGATATGCAAATGCAGATCATAAAGAAGATACTATGGAAGTTCGCGGTAGAGACATGGTAACTGGTTTACCAAAGACAATCACTGTCTCTTCTACAGAAATTCATTCTGCATTAAAGGAATCGCTTGAACAAATTTTAGAAACCATTCGAGCGACACTAGAGAATTGTCCTCCAGAGCTAAGTGGTGACATTGTTGATCGTGGTATTGTTTTAACTGGTGGTGGTGCATTATTAAACGGAATGAGAGATTGGTTAGCAAAAGAAATCATCGTACCGGTACACATTGCTCCAAACCCACTTGAATCAGTAGCAATCGGAACAGGCCGAGCACTAAAAATGATAACCAAACTACAAAAAGCAGCTAAGTAGGAAGAAAAGCGGAGTGGGCTTGCTCAGCGACGACAAGCGTAGTCAAAAGACCGTAGAGCACACGGTCTTTCGTGCTCGGAGTGTCTATTGACTACGTCTCGAGTCGCTAGCCCACGTTGCTAGACAGAAAGATAAGCGGAGGCGCCCGGGTATTGGTTTATGACCTGTGCCCACGGATCAAGGAAGCTGCGTTTATCTTGCCAATCGGCCGATATATCGAGAAAATGGCGGTTATATTTATATAATGGCAGTTATATGAAAATATCGGTGGTTATATTTTCATAACGGCCGATATATTGACTAATCAGCGGATATCACGACTGAGTCCCTCCATCTTTTTCACAAATACGTACAAATTTTCCAAAGCTGAATCTTATCAAAGAATTCAGCTTTTTTTAAAATAAACATTTACATATAATTCTGAATAGAATAGAATAGTAGTTAGTAAGAATCATGTAAAACGTACAAACGTTTATGCCACATGATCTGCGTTAATTAATCTAAACAAAAAAACGAAGGCGACTGATCTGGGGTGACACGCATATGCAAAGAGCTGTAGAGTACGGCTCTAGCACTCTAGTGTTCATTGCTTATGTCAAAAACCCCGAGGAGCCGCAACTAGAAGACTGTCTAATCTGTTTACATACCCATTCCAGGTAAGTTCCAACAGATAATGAGCCAGTTCAAGTTGACTTACAGTACGACTGTGGTCAGTTTGAATTGGCTTTTTTTAATTGAATGTGAGGAGTGATTGTTTGGCTGGTGCATTGGAACATATTAAGGTTCTTGATTTGTCGCGTGTACTTGCAGGTCCCTACTGTACGATGATTTTAGGTGACCTTGGTGCTGAAGTAATTAAAGTAGAAGCTCCAGGAGGCAGTGATGACACCCGTAAATGGGGGCCCCCTTTTCAGAATGATGTAAGCGCCTATTATTTGTGTGCAAACCGAAACAAGAAAAGTATTACAGCTGATTTGAAGTCCCAAGAAGGTATTGAAATGATTAAAAAACTTGTATCTGAAAGCGATGTCATTCTTCACAACTTCAAATCAGGTACGATGGATCGTTTTGGATTAGACTATCAGACACTCACTGAAATAAACCCTGGGATAGTTTATTGTTCGATCACAGGGTTTGGTGAAACTGGTCCATACCAAACAATGCCTGGCTATGATTTTATCATCCAAGCGATGAGTGGATTAATGAGTATCACTGGCGATAATCAATCAGGCCCACAAAAGTTTGGTGTAGCAATTACCGATATTTTAACAGGGTTATATGCTTGTATTGGGATTCAAGGTGCATTACTTGAACGTACGATATCTGGAAAAGGTCAAAAGCTAGACATTTCCCTCTACGATTCGGCTGTCAGCTCTCTTGTTAATATCGGCAGTAATTACTTGATGTCTGGCAAAATTCCTACTGCACTTGGAAATAATCACGCCAATATTGTGCCTTATCAAACATTTGAAACAAGTGATGGACAAATGGTAGTTGCAGTTGGGAACGACAAACAGTATAAAGTTTTATGTACCATTTTAGAAAGGCCTGAACTTGCTTATGATGAGCGATTTAAAACAAATTCTGATCGTGTAGAAAATCGTGAGGTGTTAGTTCCACTACTGCAACAAGCTTTCGATAGAAAATCAACAGCTGTCTGGCAAACAAAGTGTCAAGAGAACGGTATCCCATGTGGGCCTATTCAAAATATCGAGGAAGTAACAAAAGATCCACAACTTAAGAAAAGAGAAATGTTTATCGATTTTGAGCATCCAACTGCAGGAATAGTAAAAATGATTGGAAGCCCGCTTAAGCTTTCACGAACACCAGTACAATATAAACATCATCCACCTAATGCCGGCGAACACACTGATGAAATTCTTGCACGCTTTATTAGATAACTATCGCCTTAGTTTTAATAAGTAAAAAATAATAATATGGAGATGATCAAATGAATTTTGAATTCACGGAAGAACAAAAAATGCTGCGAGACACGGTTCGTAACTTTGTAGATAAAGAAATCATGCCACATATATCTGAGTGGGATCGGACTGGAAAGGCTGACCCTTCTGTCATGAATAAGCTTTCCGATCTTGGATTAATGGGTGTTTGTATTCCTGAAGAATATGGTGGTAGCGGCATGGACTATAATTCACTCGCCATTGTTTGCGAAGAATTAGAACGAGGTGACACCGCTTTTCGTACAGCTGTTTCCGTACATACTGGCTTAAATAGTATGTCCATTCTTCAATGGGGTAACGAAGATCAAAAACAAAAATACCTTGTTCCACAGGCAAAAGGTGAAAAAGTAGGAGCATTTGGCTTAACTGAGCCTGGTGCTGGATCTGATGTTGCATCCTTAAACTCAACAGCGACAAAAGATGGCGATTATTATCATTTAAACGGACAAAAGACCTGGATTTCGCTGTGCGATTCTGCCGATCATTTCTTGGTTTTTGCTTATACCGATAAATCGAAAAAGCATAATGGTATATCGGCATTCATCGTCGAGCGTACTTGGGAAGGTTTTTCATCAAAGGCGACAAAAGGAAAGCATGGAATTCGGGCTGGAAATACTGGCGAAATATTTTTTGATAATGTAAAGGTTCCAAAAGAAAACCTGCTAGGAAAAGAAGGAGAGGGCTTTAAAATTGCAATGGCCTCACTAGATAATGGGCGTTTTACAGTTGCTGCTGGAGCATGCGGTCAAATCATGGCATGTATTGAAGCTAGTGTTGACTACTGTCATGAACGCGAAACGTTTGGAAAAGAAATTGGTCGTCATCAGCTAGTGCAACAAATGATTGCGAAGATGGAAGCAGGACTGCAAATGAGTCGCTTACTTGTCTACCGTGCAGGAGAACTAAAAAATCAAGGAAAACGAAATACTCGTGAAACATCCCTTGCGAAATGGCAGGCTTGTGACTTTGCGAACAAAGCAGCCGATGATGCGGTGCAGGTTCACGGTGCTTATGGTTATTCGGATGAATACCCTGTTGAACGTTATTTACGTAACTCTAAAGCACCTGTTATCTATGAAGGAACACGTGAGATTCACACTGTTATGCAAGCAGAATATGTACTAGGTTACCGAAAAGATAAAGCCTTAAACAATATGTTGCCTGCATGGAGGGGTAATGAATGATTGAAAAATATATCGATAGTATTTTCATAAATGGAACCTGGCAAGGTGCTGATACAAAAGAAACAGAAACGATTTACAATCCCGCTACACTGGAAGCAATAAGTGAAATATCCTATGGAGGAAAGGCAGAGACAGAAAAAGCAATTCAAGCTGCTTCTAAAGCCTTTGAAACTTGGGGGCAAACGACAGGTCGTGAACGATCACAAATTCTATACAAAGCATCACAAATCATGTTGGAAGAAGCGGATAGACTAGGTGAAATTTTAACTACCGAGCAAGGAAAGCCACTAAAAGAAGCGATTGGTGAGGTTAAAAGCGCGGCCAATTTTCTATTATGGTATGCAGAAGAAGCAAGCCGTGGGTATGGTGAGTTAATTCCCTCATCTGTTAAATCCAAGCGGCTAATGGTTATACCTCAGCCTATAGGTGTTATTGGGGCGATTACACCTTGGAATTTCCCAGCATCTATGATCACAAGAAAAATTGGTCCTGCGCTTGCAGCAGGTTGTACAGTCGTACTTAAACCATCACCAGAAACACCAATATCAGCTATCGAAATAGTAAAGATACTGGAACAAGCTGGCTTACCAAAAGGCGTTGTGAACCTTGTAACTGGTGACGCAGAAGCAATAGGTCAGGCAATGCTGTCCGATAAAGAGGTACGGTTAATTACCTTCACTGGATCAACTAAAGTCGGAAAATATTTAATGCGTGAAGGTGCTGAACATGTAAAAAAGCTATCATTAGAACTTGGTGGGCACGCCCCGATAATTGTATTTGATGATGCAGATATTGAAAAAGCTGCAACTCTCACGTTAGGAAGTAAGTTTCGTAATAACGGTCAAACTTGTATTTGTGCCAATCGCTTATATGTACATGAATCTATTAAAGAAAAGTTTACAAATAGGTTAGCAGATAAAGTTAAAGAACTGCAAATTGGTAATGGTCTAACAAGAGACACGGATCTTGGACCACTTATCAATGAAAATGCCGCAAAAAAAGTTCAAGCACACTTAGATGATGCAGTTGAAAAGGGAGCAAATATTATGACGGGAGGATGTAGATGGAAAAGTGATCTTGATGGTTATTTCTATCAACCTACTGTTCTATCCGATGTCACTGATGATATGATCGTCATGAATGAAGAAACATTTGGTCCTGTTATCCCTATCCAAACATTTACGGATGAAAATTCCGTCATTCGTAAAGCAAACAATACCGATTATGGATTAGCCGCGTATATTTTCACTGAGAAAACAAGTGTTGCCTTGCGAGTATCAGAACGCCTGGACTATGGAATTGTTGGTGTAAATGATGTATTCCCGTCACTTCCAGAAGCTCCATTCGGTGGGATAAAACAATCTGGTATGGGTAAAGAAGGCGGACACCATGGTATGCATGAGTTCTTAGAAATGAAGTTTGTTTCAATTTCGATAGATTAAGGGGACGTATGGCGGAGGGCTTGTCTCCCGAGTTCGAGTGCTTGCCTCCTGAGTTTGAGTGCTTGTCTCCCGAGTTTAAGCATTCGTGGCCCGAGTTAATTTGATTCACCAAGAAATTAAAAATAAATGTCCTGCCAAATTGTTTGGTAGGACATTCTTATGTCTGTGTATATTGCTCGTATTGCTTGTACAAATCCTTCAAAGCCGATATCAGTGCATTTCCGGCCTTTCCTAAATAATGTAAGCGAATTTCTTCTACTGGGGCCTCAATGCCATCCTGTAGGCTATAGCCACGCAATAATTGCTGGACGAACTCTCGACCGTGAAGCGTTGCCAAGGTACAGCTTGCCGTTACAATTACACCATATTTCTTATCAACCTCAGCGGTTATCGTTAATGTATCATATATACTCTTTGCCGCCATACCTGAAGGCAACTTGGCATGTCCGGCAACAAACACTGTGTGCATCGCTTTCACTCCTGTTCATAACTTAGTAGTTTGATAGCCAAGTTTTTCAGATATCTTCTCTGCATTTTGTTGTGTTTTCATTTTGATAACCTGCAGATTTTCTCCTTCAAAATGACTAGATAATCCACTAACGGTTAATGCAGCAATAACTTGTCTTCTATAATTATATAATGGGTAGGAAATTCCTGTTGTTTCTAAGTCCTGTTCCCCAATACTGTAAGCATAACCCTCTTCACGAATAATGTCTAATTCTTCTTGCAGCCTCTTTTTATCAATTTTTCGGTGCTCGTCGATTGCATAAAGTTCAGCGTCACCTAAAACCTCTTTCTGCTTCTCTTTATCCATAAATGCTAGTAATAGTTTAGGACCAGATCCTATATAAAGCGGTGAACTCTTTCCTATTCTTGTATATAAACGGATAGCTCGTGTACTATCAACCTTTTCTATATAGGTAGCCTCTTTTTGATTTGCTATAACAATATGGATCACTTCATTGATATCTTGTGCTAATTGTTCCATTAATGGTAAAGCTACTTCCCTTATTTCAAGTTGGTTTGTTACCAAATGTCCAAGTTCTAATAGTTTTAGGCCTAGTCTGTAGCGACTGTCTTGATCATTCTCCTTTGATTTTTGTAAAAAACCACATTCCACTAATGATGCTAAATGTCTATATGCGGTTGGTTTTGGAAGGTCAGCTCGCAATGCTATTTCTCTTAACGATAATTCCTGTATGTCCTCGTTAAATAAATCAAGCAGTTTTAACGCCTTGATTACACTTTGATTCATTGTAATTACTCCTTAGTTGCGTATTAAGTTAGAAAATCACCCCCTACCTATACAAGTAGAGGGTTGTTTACTTCAACCATTATTTCAACACTCGTTCCATTATATCAACCGTTATCCCGATATATCAAGAATCATTCCTGGATATCAACACTCATTCCACTTTACACACATATACGAACGTATAGGCTTTGTTATATATTTACGTGTGCTTTTGAATTAGTTGATTCATGGATTGTGACGCCACGTTTAGCCATTTCCTTGATGTATTTATCGCCTGGAACGATTTGTTCTGGTGGATAAACACCTGATTTGGTAATTGTACCATTTCCAATCATTTGCGCTACTACTGATATGGTATTGGCTGTTGCCCGAGCCATAGCAGTTACATTGTTATCCCGATCTTTAAATGTCGACATTTCATAGTCATAAGTGGTTGGAACACCGCCTTTTTCACCAGAAACCTTAACACGTAAGAGAACGGCGTCATCTTTATCTTTTAAATCCACAATTGGATCAAGTACCTTTAATAATACTTCTCGTGGGTTTATTTTTTGTCCATTCAATTCTACTTCATAATCCATTCGAGTAAGGTTTAAATCCACTAGGAGTTTAAACTTTTCAGCATGACCTGGGTATCGAATTGTTTTGTATTCTAGTGTGTCAATATCTGGATATGAGAGTGATAAGGTAGATGTACCTCCTGATGTATGAAATGCCTCTAATGGTCCAAATTTTTCAAAGTAAACCGTTTCTACTTCGGTCAGTGATTCAACTTCTTGCTTGATACCATTTCGAACAATTAGCGATGGATCTGTATAATGATCAAATACACCTTCCATAGAGAATACATGATTATACTCAAATGGTGGTTCAGGACGAACCGGAATTCCACCAACAAACAACTGGATTGATGTTAATTTGTCGAGTTTTTCTGCTCCATGGCCTGATAAGATGTTGATCATTCCTGGCGCAACACCTAAATCAGGAATTAATGTAACACCCGCTTCTTTTGCTTCTTCTTGGAGTGCTAGAACTTTATCTGTCATATGACCAATATGCCCACCTAAGTCAACGGAACTAACACCAACCTGGATAGCAGTTTTTGCAACAATTTCATTGAACGAATAAAACAATGCATTAATAATCACATCAAACTGACTCATGTAGTCTGCAAGGTCTCCAATATCACTCGCATTTACTTGGTAGGCCGTTAATTTCGTGGAATTTAGTTGATCACAAACCGCCTGAGCCCGCTTGATATCAATGTCTGCTAAACCAACAGCTGTTACCCCCTCATTCGTCGCTAAATCACGAGCCGCTTCTTTCCCCATTAAACCAGAACCAAGTACACCTATTTTCATCCAATCACTCCCTGTGTAAGATTTGAAAGTTATTTTTCTATCTATTCCACATCGATTTGAGCGCGCTGTAATTTCCCACTGTAATCAACGTATACCGCTTTCCATTCAGTAAATACATCTAAGGCTTGAACACCAGAATCGCGGTGCCCATTTCCAGTTCCTTTTGTACCACCAAATGGTAAATGAATCTCCGCTCCAGTAGTTCCTGCATTCACATAGACAATACCTGTGTCTAGGTCACGCTGCGCTTTAAACACTTGATTTACATCACTCGTAAAAATAGAACTAGAAAGTCCATATTCCACACTATTGTTAACTTCTACTGCTTCCTCAAAGCTTTTAACTGGTATCAATGAGACGACAGGGCCAAATATTTCCTCATATGCAATTCGCATATCAGGTTTAACATTTGAAAATAATGTTGGTGCAAAGTAATTTCCTTGTTTGTGCTCTCCATCGTCCATTACATAGCCACCAGCTAATAACTCAGCGCCTTCTTCTTTACCAATCTCCATGTACTTTTTAATTTTATCTATTCCGGCTTTGTTAATAATAGGACCTACTTTTATGGATTCATCCAAACCATTTCCAATTGATAATTTTTTCATTTCCTCGAGTAGCCTGTTTTCTAATTCATCTTTGACCTTCTCGTGGACAATTACCCGGCTACACGCCGTACAACGCTGGCCACTCGTTCCAAATGCACTCCAAAGAATACCTTCAACAGCTAATGTTAAATCAGCATCATCCATGACAATCACTGCATTCTTACCACCCATTTCAAGGGAAACCTTTTTCAATTGCTGACCACATTGCGCTGCGATTTTACGCCCCGTATCATTAGACCCTGTAAAGGAAATAACCCGAATCCCATCATGATTGACCATGGCGTTTCCTACAGCTGAACCTGAACCGAACACCACATTTACAACACCTTTTGGTAACCCAGCTTCTTCAAAAATTTTCGCAAGTTCAAATGCCATTATTGGTGTTTCTGTTGCTGGTTTCCATACAACCCCATTTCCTGCCACGATTGCTGGAAATGACTTCCACGTTGCAATTGCAATTGGAAAGTTCCACGGGGTAATCAAACCAACTACACCAATTGGTGCACGAACACTCATAGCAAACTTATCCTTCAACTCTGCTGGTGTTGTTTGCCCAAACATTCTACGACCCTCTCCAGCCATATAAAATGCCATATCGATCCCCTCTTGGACTTCTCCGCGAGCTTCCTCGATTACTTTTCCATTTTCCATTGTTAATAATTGAGAAAGACGCTCTTTGCGCTCTTTCATTATGCTTCCTACACGGTATAAAACTTCAGCTCGCATAGGTGCCGGAACTAGTGCCCATTCCTTTTGTGCCTTTTTGGCTGCCTTCACTGCATCATCAACACTAGATGCGTCCGAAAGCGGGACTTCTACCACGGTTTCACCTGTTGCTGGATTAATGACAGGTGTTGTTTCCCCTTTCGCCTCAATCCATTCTCCACCGATATAGTTTGCTAGCTTTTTTACCTGTAATAGTGTTTCTACCATGATAAATACCTCCTAAAAATTATTATCTATATAGATTAATAGATTACTTTTTCGAGCGATCTCTCAATTGTTGTATCGTTGAAGAAACTGAAATGTTTTCTCCATCTGTTATTATTTCTATTACAGTTGGACCTTGATTATGAAGCGCTTTGTCTAACGCCTTTTCAAATTCACTAAGTGTCCAAACGGTATAACCATCTGCTCCAACACTGTTTGCTAGTTTACTAAAAGAAACGTCACCTAAATTAGTAGCTATTACTTTTTCTGGATAATGAATCTCTTGATGCATTCGGATGGTTCCATACATATTATTATTAAAAACGAGACTTATTACTGGTATCTGATATCTAACAGCGGTCTCAAGTTCCTGTACTGTCATCATAAATCCACCATCACCTGATAGAGAAACAACGGTTTTACTGCGATCTGCAAGTTGAACACCTAGTGCTGCTGGCATCCCATAGCCCATCGCTCCTGATGTAGGGCCAACATAGGTGTGCGGTTTTGTAAATGGATAAAAAGAATGAAGCCAGCCTGCAAAGTTACCCGCATCATTTGTTAAAACCGCATCATTTGGTAACCTTTTCTCTAACAAAGCTATGATTTGTTTATTAACCACATCTTCACTTGTTACATCCAAATTACTAACCTGTTGATATGCTGCTCTTCTTTCAGTTGCCCAAACTACCCATGAACCTGAAAGCGCTAATTCAGCTAGTTTAGCGAGTGCCTCTCCGCTATCAGCCACAATACCGATGTCAGGGGCAAAAACCTTTCCGAGTGTTTCATAGTCTATATCAATATGGATCAACTTTTTATCTGACGCGATAATTTTATAATCTTGTGTTGTTACCTCTGATAGTCTAGTTCCAAAAGCCAGTATGACATCTGCTTCTTTTACGGTTTGCAAGACTTCTTTACTTGTTCCTAATCCTAGGTGCCCGCAATATAAGGCGTGGTTATTTGGAAAAACATCATGCCGTCTAAAGGCAGCTATTACCGGTATAGAAAACTTTTCAGCAAAGGCTAGCAGTCGTTCTTCCGCCTTAGAAGATTTAATTCCGCCTCCTGCAATAATTAACGGATTTTTTGCCTTGCTTAGCATGCTCTCTATCCGTATCACTTCTTCTGTTGAAGGGGCCGGTTTCGGCTTAACGGTCGGTGCCCCAAATGACATTTCCGCTTGAGCTGGAAGCACATTTTCTGGTAGTGAAACAATGACAGGTCCTGGTCTACCAGTTTGGGCGATACGAAAAGCACGTTGAACAAGCTCCGGCATACGCTCTGGATCATTCACTTCGACAGCCCATTTTGCAATGTGCCCGAAATATTGATCCAAATCAACTTCTTGAAAGCCTTCTCTCCCTCTAAACTTACTATGCACTTGACCTAAAAATACAACCATTGGAGTGGAATCCTGAAAGGCGGTATGTACGCCAATTGATAAATTCGCTGCACCAACACCTCGAGTTGCCATAACCACACCAGGCTTGAGTGTCGCTTTTGCATACCCCTCTGCAATAAAAGAAGCTCCACCTTCATGTCTTGTAGAAATAACTTCAATTGACCTTTCGTCATGCAAAGCATCAAGTAGTGGTAAATAGCTTTCACCAGGCACACAAAATACATGTTTTATATCTTCTAACTCCATACATTTAACAATTGCTTGCGCTGCCGTCATTTTGACTTTCTTTTGCAAAGATGTGTTTACAATCAAGTTAATTCACCTCATCCTTAGAAAATTGACATTCGCCAATCCTTTGGGCGAATGCCTTAGTTGCACTTATGCAGAAAGAAATATGGATATACTTTCTTTACTGCCAAGACATGTTCTTGATTCGTTTAATTACCTCATCTAATCGATCACTTGTGACAGATAATGAAATACGGATATAGCCTTCTCCCGTTGTTCCAAATGCAGAACCAGGCGTAACAATAACGCCTGCTCTATCAAGCATTTGGTTAGCAAATGAAGCGGATGAATATCCTTGTGGAACTTTTGCCCATAAAAATATAGTCCCTTTTGGTTTTTCAGCTTCCAGTCCTATTTTGTTTAATGCTTCGTGTAATTTTTCCATTCGTTCTTGATATACTTTATTATTTGCCTCAACTGCTTTTAAATCGCTTTTTAATGCCGTTGCTGCTGCCAATTGGATAGGGAGAAATTGACTTGTATCGATATTACTTTTTAAGGTTGAAAGTGCTCTAATTACGGTTTTGTTTCCTACCAAATAGCCAATACGCCACCCCGTCATATTAAAACTCTTTGATAAGGATCCAAATTCTACTGCATAATCTTTTGCTCCCGGTGCTTGCAAGATACTAGGTGCTTTGTAGCCATTAAATGTCACCAAGTCATATGCAGCATCATTCGCTACAATTATATTATGACTTTTTGCATATGAAACCGCTTTCAAAAATACATCAAGGTTTACGGTAGCTGCTGTTGGATTACTGGGGTAATTTAATAACATAAGCTTTGCTGATTCAGAATCCTTTTTTGACACTTGATTAAACAATGGTTGATATCCATTCGATTCATCAAGCGGCAAATCTACACTATTTCCACCAGCTAAATGTACAGCTGTACGATACACTGGATATCCTGGATTTGGTATTAACACTGTGTTTCCTGGATTAATCACCGCTTGCACCATATTGGCAATCCCTTCCTTGGATCCTATTAGTGCCAAGACTTCTGTGTCGGGATCAAGATCAACTGCATAATGACTTTTATAAAAGTCAGCGACCGATTGCCTAAATTCCTGTGTGCCACTATAAGTTGAATAACGGTGGTTTAACGGGTTTCTCACTTCCTCCACTAGTCTATCGATTACAAAGTCTGGTGTAGGTAAATCAGGTGCTCCGATGCCAAGATCGATGACATCCACACCCTTTTCCATGAGGTTCTTTTTCTTTTTTTGAAATTCTGAAAATAAGTAAGGTGGTAATGTGTTTATTTTTTCAGAAACAAACGTCATCATTCTTCCTCCCTATTCCATTAAATGAAACGGTATTTCATGATTATAGTATAAGTATAAATCAGTGATTTAAAATTTGCAATTGTTTATACTGAACAAATTTTAATTAACCCTAAAGATACTTATTTAGCAATGGTTTCTTCAACCTCAGAAATCTTTTCAGGTTTCTTTAATGTGAAAAATAAAACAACTAGACCAATTAACACTACCGCAAGTCCAACCCAGACGTTACCGACAATTCCTAGCACCAAATATCCAAGTCCTGCAAGCCCTGCCGCTAGAAGCGCATACGGTATTTGTGTTGTAACATGGTCCATATGATCACAATTTGAGCCTGTTGAAGATAAAATTGTCGTATCAGAAATTGGTGAACAATGGTCACCAAATACAGCGCCAGCTAAAACTGCTGCAAGCATTGGTAGAAGTAAGGTTATATCTGTAGATGCTGCAATTTCACCTGCAATCGGAAGTAATATCCCAAATGACCCCCATGAAGTTCCTGTAGCAAAAGCTATAAATCCAGCCATTATAAATACGATAAATGGTAATAACATGATACTTAAGTTTGAAGATTCCACAACCCCAGCCAAATATGTTCCAGTTCCAAGTTCGCCAATTAATGTAACAATTGCCCACGCGAAAATTAGAATGGAGAAACCAGGTATCATTGACTTAGTGCCTTCCCATACACCCAATCCAAAATGCTTGCCCGTTAATTTTCCACTTCTCAAATGACGGATAAACAAGATAAAAGTCAAAAATAGCCCCGTTAAACCACCATATAAAAGAGACTTTGGTACATCTGCGCTTCCAAATATGTTAATTAATGTTGCTTCGCCTTCAACTGCCTTAAGCCCTGTCCAATAGATAAACCCAAGTGTTGCGACAAATAGTACTATAATTGGAGCAACTAAATCACTAATTCGTCCTATTTTACTGGTTGGTAAATTTGATGACGTATCGATTTTCTCTTTACTTTCTGAACTCATAACCTGTCCGGTTTTAATTGCTAAGTCTTCGTGCTTTTTCATTGGTCCAAAATCTGATTGTTTAATGGCAATTACAAAAACCACACCTAAAGCAGCCCAAACATAAAAATTCATCGGAATGATTTGAATAAACGCACCAAATGCACTGTATTCCGTAATATTATTTGTTGCAAACACAGTACCAATTATTCCAATGATATAAGCGCCCCAACTAGATACAGGTGCAATCACACAAACAGGTGCGGAAGTAGAGTCAACAATATACGATAATTTTGCTCGAGATACGGAATGTTTATCTGTGACTGGTCTAGCTACTTGCCCGACTGTTAAGCTATTAAAGTAATCATCGACAAACACAATAACCCCTAACAGCGCTGTCATAACTTGAGCACCAGCACGCGATTTCACGTGGGTAATCATCCATTCACCGAAAGCCCTTGTTCCTCCCATCATACTTACGAAAGCTGTCAGAATACCTAGTATTAAAACAAATAATAGAATGAAAACATTCCATTGATTCAATGCACCTTCAGCAACAAAAACTCCTTTAAATGCTTCCCAGATTAAGCCCAGTGATCCGATTACATCAAAACTTTCAATGAAGAGCGCTGCAGCAATAATCCCCACACCAAGTGATAACAATACCCGCTTTGTCAATAACACCATAATTATTGCTACTAACGGTGGTACTAACGACCAAATTGTATTCTCCATGGTAGTCCTCCTCAAGTTCTATTTTTTAAATGTGAACCAGAATCTTCAACTTTACTTCCAACTACCCCCCTCCCAAAATTAGACTATTCCTAGTATTCTATACATATTTGGGAAATTCCTCTTTTATACTTGAAAAACTTTTTGGCTGTTATGGTCCCTTTTGACACTTCATCTGTGAAAATATACACTTTAAGTAACTATCGAAATGAGGTGCTTTGATTTGAATACAGAAAAAACATATGCACAATTTTTGGATGAACAAGATGATTTAAAGTCATTTAGAGATGAATTCTACATTCCAGGTGAAACCATTTATTTTGATGGAAACTCATTAGGTTTACTATCAAAACAAGCAGAAGAGTCACTAGAAATACTGTTAAATTCTTGGAAAAGGCATGCTATTGATGGTTGGACTGAAGGTGTAGAGCCGTGGTTCTACCTTTCTGAAAAGCTTGGTAAAATGACCGCACCGTTAGTTGGTGCCAACACGGAAGAGGTTATCGTAACAGGATCAACCACAACCAATCTTCATCAGCTTGTTTCAACCTTTTATAAGCCGCATGGCAAGAAAACAAAGATCTTGGCGGATGAATTAAATTTTCCATCCGATATTTATGCATTAAAAAGTCAACTTAAAATTAAAGGATACGACCCGAGTGAACATCTTGTCCAAGTGCAAAGTCAAGATGGAAATACACTTAAGACTGATGATATCATCAAAGCAATGACGGACGATGTGGCTTTAATCATGCTTCCTGGCGTTCTTTATCGAAGCGGGCAAATCTTGGACATGCAAACACTGACTAAAGAGGCACACAGGCGTGGAATTGTGATTGGATTTGATTTATGTCATTCCATTGGGTCCATTCCTCACCACTTATCCGAATGGGGAGTTGACTTTGCATTTTGGTGTAATTATAAACACCTAAATGGAGGACCAGGAAGTGTTGCGGGATTATATGTAAATAAAAAATATTTTGGAAATGAACCAGGTCTTGCAGGTTGGTTTAGTTCATCAAAAGAAAAGCAGTTTGATATGTCACATACGCTTACTCAAGCTTGGGATGCTGGTGCCTATCAAATTGGAACGCCGCATGTACTAAGTGCTGCCCCCCTTCTTGGCTCATTAAAAGTTTTCCAAGAAGCTGGCATTGACCGCGTCCGAAAAAAGTCACTGCATTTAACAAAATATATGATGGAGCTTATCGAATCGGAATTAAGTGACTACCATTTCACGATCGCAAATCCGAAAGATGATGCAACACGTGGTGGCCACATTTTCCTTGAACACGAGGAGGCTGCTCGAATCTGTAAAGCATTAAAGGCCGATAAAGTGATTCCAGACTTTCGAACCCCAAACGGAATACGCCTTGCACCAGTAGCTTTATACAACACATTTGAGGAAGTCTGGGAAACAGTCATGATTTTAAAGACTATCATGAAAGAAGAACGGTATAAAAAATATGAAAACAAACGAGGTGTAATAGCTTAATGGCACATGATTGGATAGATATTTCACAACCTTTGACAAATGATATAGCACACTGGCCTGAGGATGCACCCTTTTCTTATTCGCTTACAGTTGCGAAAAAAGATTCTGGGTCGGTAAACATCGGCCAAGTAACTACTAGTGTGCATACTGGCACACATGTTGACGCACCTTTTCATTTTGATGATAACGGTCAAACAATCGATCAGTTGGATGTGAATTTATATGTCGGTGAAGCAATGGTTATAGATGTAAGTCATGTAGATGAAGTTACTGTGGAAACACTTGCTAATTTTTCGTTTGATGGGATAAAACGCGTATTACTGAAAACCTCCCACCCAAACGATCCTACACAGTTTCCAGAAAAAATTCCTACTCTTGATCCAAGGATAGCTAATTTATTAGCAGAAAAAGGAGTAAAACTGCTTGGTGTTAATATGCCCTCTGTTGATGCACTTGATAGCAAGGATTTAGCAACCCACCATGCCCTTTATAAGAATGGAATAAATATACTAGAAAATCTAATGCTAGATAAAATTGACCAAGGAAACTATGAATTAATAGCTTTACCACTTGCGATTGAAGGATCAGATGGTAGTCCAGTTCGCGCAGTATTAAGACCACTTTAACAAGGAGGTATCATTTTGTCAGACAAACATGAGAATGACTCATTTAAAGAAGAAAAAGGCATTCATACTGATTTCATCGAAAAGATGACGTATGGTGATTACTTACAATTAGATACACTATTAGCAAGTCAGAAACGCTTATCTAATCACCATGATGAAATGTTGTTTATTATCATCCACCAGGTAAGTGAACTATGGCTAAAGCTTATTATTCATGAAACAAAGGCCGCTATTGAAGCAATTAAGCAGGATGATCTTCAGTCATCCTTTAAAATGCTAGCCCGTGTATCTAAAACCCAAACACAAATTATCCAAGCTTGGGATGTCCTTTCAACCTTAACTCCCGCGGAATACATGGAATTTCGCGATAAACTTGGTAATGCTTCAGGTTTTCAATCGTATCAATATCGGTTAGTTGAATTTGTGCTAGGCTATAAAACACATTTTATCCTAGACATTTATAAAAAAGACCCAGAATTACATGCAATACTGGAAGAAGCCTATCACGCACCAGGACTTTATGATGTAGCGATTCAAGCACTTGCGCGAAACGGCTTTGACATAGACAAAAACATCCTAGACCGTGATTTTTCAGAAACCTATTCAAAAGATGACTCAGTTGAGAAGGCTTGGCTTGAGGTTTATAAAAATGTTGAAGATAATTGGGAACTTTACCAGCTGGCAGAAAAGCTCGTAGATGTTGAGGATTCGTTTCAACAGTGGCGATTCCGTCATATGAAAACAGTGGAGCGAATTATTGGACATAAAATTGGCACTGGCGGCTCGTCTGGTGTTGGCTATTTGAAAAAGGTATTGGATCATTACTTTTTCCCAGAATTATGGGATATTCGTACAAAAATATAACTATATTTCGCCATGTTCTTATTGGCTCTTGTACTTTACTATAAGAACATGGTATTTTTAACTATTAGAGGATGTTCAAAAAGTCACCAAATGATAAATGGCGAATCTCTTCGTTACTCGGTTTTTCTGGTCCTCACGTATTAAGGACATACGTTCCGGTCCTCAAAACTCTCGTGCCTCGACCTTCTTATTTCTAATTCGGCGACTTTTTGAACACACACTATTATAAGAAAAGGAGGTCAAGATATGAGTGAAAAACAAGATCAGTGGTCGTCAAAATTAGGATTTATTTTAGCATCAGCTGGTGCAGCGATCGGCCTTGGAGCAATATGGAAGTTTCCGTATATGACAGGTATGAATGGTGGCGGTGCCTTTTTCTTACTTTTCATTGGCTTCACCATCTTAATTGGTTTACCTTTATTAATTGCCGAGTTTGTTATCGGACGAGGTTCACAAAAGGAAGCAATAAGCGCATATAAAAAACTCGCTCCAAAGAGTGGTTGGTCTATCATCGGGCGTTGGGGTGTATTTGGATCATTTTTGTTAATGTCCTATTATAGTGTTGTTGGTGGATGGGTACTTATTTATTCTGCATTATCCATTCCAGGAATGATTATAAATGATAATGCTAATTATGAGACAATATTCGCTTCTATAACCGGTAACCCATTAATAACCATTATTGGACTAGCTGTATTTATGTTAATTAATATTATCGTGGTTTCATTTGGAATTAAGGATGGAATTGAAAAAGCGAGTAAAGTTTTAATGCCATTATTATTTGTCTTTTTTATTGTTTTGGTATTTAGGGCAGTATCGTTTGAAGGTGCTATGGAAGGCCTACGATTTTTCCTTCAACCAGACTTCTCTAAAATTACTGGGGAAAGTGTTTTATATGCCTTAGGTCAATCGTTTTTCTCACTTGCTGTTGGTATTTCTGTTATGGTCACCTATAGTTCTTATTTAGGAAAAGACGTTAGCTTACCAATGGCTGCAGGTTCTGTTTCCATCATGAATATTATTGTTTCACTGCTAGCGGGATTAGCTATATTTCCTGTCGTTTTCTCGTTTGGACTAGCACCAACAGAAGGGCCAGGTCTGTTATTCATGGTGTTACCAGAAGCATTTGCTCAAATGCCTTTTGGGGAAGTATTTTTAAGTTTGTTTTTATTACTATTTCTATTCGCAGTGCTTACTTCATCATTCAGTATGCTGGAAATCGTAACATCTGCATTTACTGCAAACAAAGATCGTTCACGAAAAAAAGTAGCAGCTATTGCGGGAACTATTATATTCCTTGCAGGTATTCCTGCTGCTTTATCCTCAAGCACGTTATCAAACTTTAAGCTATTTGGTTTAACCATTTTTGATGCAAGCGATTTTCTAGTGAGTAATATATTGTTACCAGGTGGTTGTTTATTAATCTCGCTCTTTATTGGGTTTAAAATGAATAAAGAATTAATGAAGCAAGAGTTTTCTTATAGTAGCCATTTATCAAGCGGCTGGTATCAACTATGGTTTCAGCTTATGCGCTGGGTTGTACCGATAACAATCATTATTGTCTTTCTTGGATCACTGGGAATTTTATAATTTTCGATTTAAAAAGTACTGTATTTGCAGTGCTTTTTAATTTGCTTATTATTAGTTACAAACGGGTACACTAATAAAGAGAAGGAGTGTGTCGTATGGGAAATAAAATTGTTATAGTTGGTGGAGTTGGCGGAGGAGCAACAGTTGCGGCTCAAATTAGAAGAATGGATTCAGAATCTGAACTTATTCTCTTTGATAAAGGCGAGCACATCGCTTTTTCCAATTGTGGAATGCCCTATTACATTGGCGGAATCGTTGATGAACGGGAAAAATTACTTCGCGATTCAAATGACTTTGCTGAAAAATATAAAGTTAAATTAAACATTAATTCCGAGGTTGTTCAAATTAATCGAGAGAAGAAGGAAGTTACATACCGAGCAGAAGATCACGAACAAAAAGAATCTTATGATACATTAATCCTAGCACCAGGTGCACATGCATCAGTTCCAGACTTGGATGGATTGAATAATGAGGTTACATTCACACTCCATACCATACCAGATATGGATGCTATTCATGCATATATTGCTAAAAACAAACCAAAAACGTGTGCTATCATCGGGGCTGGGTTTATCGGTCTAGAAATGGTTGAAAATCTACACAAACTTGGTTTAGATTGTACAGTGATTGATCGTTCAAAGCAGGTAATGAAGCTTGTTGATCCTGATATGGCAACAATGATACAAGATCATCTCAAAGCTAAAGGGGTAAATCTTATCCTTAATGAAGGAATGGAATCATTTACGAATGAGGGAAAAACAATACAGCTTTCTAGCGGAAAAAGCGTCGAAGCTGATATGACCATTTTAGCTGTTGGAATTACGCCATACACAAAATTGGCAAGTGAGGCAGATCTCCAGATTGGTGAAACAGGAGCTATTGCCGTAAATGAGTTTATGCAGACGAATGATTCAAGTATTTTTGCTTTAGGCGATGCTGTTGAAACAGCTGACTATTTGACCCAAACCCAGCGGCATGTAGCACTTGCTTGGCCTGCACACCGCCAAGCGTATATTATCGCTAACTATCTCAAGGGAAAAAAGATTCCTTATCAGGGAACCCTTGGATCCGCAATATTTAAAGTTTTTGATTTGAGTGTAGCTGTTACGGGTCATAACGGAGCCTCGCTTGATCAACTCGGTATCGCTTATCAAGAAGTGACACATGAAGCTTTGTCACATGCTGGATATTATCCTGGGGCAGAGAAGGTTTCCATCAAAGTTATGTTTGATGCTAACGAAAAAATAGTAGGAGCTCAAGTTATTGGTGAAGATGGTGTCGATAAACGATTAGCAATCTTAGCTACTGCCATTAAAGGTGGGATTACCATAACAGAATTGGCAGAGTTGGAGCTTGCTTATTCTCCTCCATACTCTTCCCCTAAAGATCCAATCAATATTATTGGTTATAAGGCAATAAATACTAAAAAATAAATTAAACGCTCCTGAAATTATTTTCTGGAGCGTTTTTCCTATTATAGATCTTCTTCTGAACGGTAAATTAACGTAAACTTATCTTCATCCTTTAGTTCAGTTATATGAACTTTTACACCATGACCAAACATGACTTCATCTTCTGTCATTGCAACAATCATTGTTTTTGTACTACTTTGAATATCTAAGTAAATATCACCAACAGCAGGTTTCATTTCTACATCATCATCTGACAGATATGCTAATGCTTCATCATCTGCCTGTTGCATAGATGATACTAAGTTTATATCAAAGTAAGCAATCTCATGACTTCCCTCTAATTTACCTGGAACTAATAAAACATATTCACTATGCTTAACCCCGTTATCCCTTGTGGTTACTACATTACCATCTTCTACATTATCAACCTTTTCAATTTCATTAAGTGAGTAATGATCAAGAAAATCTGGTGCTGGTTTTACAATTAAAATATAATCCCCAGCTTCAGGAAGTTTACTCTGATCGATGGTGTACCTTTTTCCATAAAAGATAAATGAATCTAAATGCCTGGGTTTATACAGTTGAATATCACTAGCTTTTGATAATACCTGTTGCATGTCTTTTAATCGATATAAGTGAACAGATTTTTTAAACATGGCTTTGACGGAATAAACCTTATGCAATTCGTTGTTGTAATACACAAATTGTCCTTTTCTTACTTGAAAGAGATTCATTTAATAGCCTCCTAATGTTAAATCATACTAATTTTAATTTAAAAATATATCTCCTGTCATTTTCCCATTATACCCCAGTAGTCAAACATATATTAGAAATTCTTCTTTATATAGAATTACTAAAGGAGAGAAGCTACAAATATTAGCTTCCCTCCTACGTTATTCTATTATGCTGCTCTCTTATTTCTTAAATAACCAATTAATAATACTGCAACTGTAAGACCAGCAATAATCGTATACATAGCCAGTCCATGATCAAGGTTTAACCAATCAATAACAACCTCGTCACCAGTTATCATTTGACCAGCTGTCCATGCTAGTATCCCCGCACCTACATAGGCAATCCATTTGTATTTGTCCATAACTCGAACAATAAGCTTAGATCCAAAAATCATAATCGGAATACTAACTAACACACCAATTGCAATCATTCCGATGTGACCATGTGCAGCCCCTGCTATTGCAACAACATTATCAAGGCTCATAACAGCATCAGCCATAACAATGGTCCATACAGCTTTTGCCATAGTTCCTGATGATTTAATATTTGTATCTGGTTCGTCATCTACCAAAACATGGTAGGCAATCCATAACAATAGTAGTCCACCGATTAAATGAACGAATGGAATTTGTAATAAATAAACGATTAAAGCTGCAAACAGAATTCGTAATATTACCGCTCCGCCAGTACCAATAATAATGGCTTTGTTTTGTTGTCTCTTAGGTAAATTTTTAGTAGCCATTGCGATAACTATAGCATTATCACCGGAAAGTACTATATCTATTGCAATAATTTGTATTAATGCTAGTAAAGATTCTTGTGTAAACTCAATTCCAAACAAAACTGTTGCTCCTTTCTACTTGAAATGATTTTATTATACTCTTTTTGATTAATTGTAAAGATGAATATTATTTAATTGGAGTAGAAAGGTTATCATAAGGAGATTCTATTTGTAGGAAACTAGGATGAGGTTCCGTATATCTGTTTTACTTTTCCATGATTCATCACGAAGAATTTCAAAGTTAATTGTAAACTCGTCTAGTTTTTTATTAATCGCTCCAAATTCTTTTGCATTAGACAATTTCATTCCTTCTACCTCAGCAGCTAAATATTCCTGGCCAGATCTGAAGGCTGTTAAAATTTTTACTATGATCGTCTAGTTTAAGACTGTGCTCATCTAATTTACGACCTTGCTCGTCCAGTTTACGACTGTGCTCATCAAAAGTTTGGCTATGTTCATCTAGTCTATTCATGATTTGTTCAAACATACCAACTACTTTTTCGTCAAACTTCATTATTATTCACCCCCTTTTATTCTTTCTAGTATACAATATACTTTGCTTTGCATAGTTTATTGAATTTCAATCAATCCATATGAGCAAACGGCAAATCAGTATCAACTTCACCCATTATACGTTTAGTGTAAATCTTTTCACCTGCCAACCATTTTGCAAAATCAAAAACAACTGGCTCTCGGTCTCCACCAAGCGCAAACCATACTTTTCTCTCCTTGGAAAAATAACCAGATGTATGAATCGTTCCAGACCAATTTCGATAATCACTTGAAAATACACCTTTATCCATGTCATTCATCATACGAAACGCTTCATAGCCATTTGAAACATTACCTTTTTGAGCGTTGATCGCATTCATTCTTTTATAAGAATCATCAAGATGATGACGGTTTTCGTGTTTTAATACGTCAAAATGATTTGTACAAACGTTTGATTGGTATGCCTCTACCCCACGTGGCGTGGCCTCTACAACAAATGTTTCTTCATTTTTATCTAATACAGTGTAACTGAATGAATGGCGGTGAGGAATTTCCTTTAACATACTAACCGCCTCTTTCACCGTTGCACAACGTTCCAAAATGATACGCCCAATCATGTTACAAATAAAGCCGTCACCAGGCTTTTTACGGTGCATAAAATTATAGCCCATGATTAACCCTTTTTCGTTCATACCATCCATACGACCTGTGATACGTTGCGATGGTCCAATCACAGCATATCCGCCATCTGTTGGTTGGTAAATCATAAATCGTCCTTCATATGTCCTCGGATGATAATCGTAGTTTCTGATCATGTAATCATTGCTTGTAAAAATAGAACATCCAGAACGTACATATTCCAACCGATAACCGCCGAATTCTTTCAAAACCTCGTCCATTGGCCATTCTAATGCATCTCGAAGCCCAACAAGTTCATCCCACATGGCTGGTGCATATGGTGCAAGAGCCTCTTTGACGGATTTTTCATCTATGATAAAGCGCGCTTTACGTGTCTTCCATTGTTTCCGTCTATTCTTGATTGTGAGCGAATCTTTCAGTTCCTCGCCTTGTTTAATACCAAAATCATAATGGCTTCCTCGAAATTGTAAAATATCGCTATATATTTTTTTCATTCGTATTACCCCACTTAATTTTTTTTGCTATTACCATAGTTTAATGGATTTTAAAAAATAATAAAACGAAATTGTTTAGGTGACTTTTGAAACTATTGACCGTCATCATACGTACGAACAGATGAAAACTATACTAGTAGGAGTGAAGTAACTATTATGACGGGAATTTTGCTAACAGCTATTTTATCATTCATTTTGTATGTAGTCTTATCGATTATACTTATCGTTAAGAATAAGATTAAGAAAAAGAGAAAAATAACCACGCAACATGCGGCATTCATTTTTGCTTTGTTATTCATCATTGCAAGTATCGCAAACTATTTTATTTTACTTCCAATAACCATTCCCAATATGGTCATTGCAAATCTTGTGATAGCAGTTATCGGAATCTTTTTGTTATATGGAATGACACAAACACCAGGAAAAAATAAGCGTAGCGGGCCATTCGAGGCAGCGTTAGGTTTAGTAGTAATTCTAGCAGTCTTAGCACTTCCAACTATTTTCGTACTAGGTATTTTTACGCTAGATAACTCGTATGAGTCTATTAATCAAAATGAAGTCGAAGAGGCAAAACCGTTAAGCAAGGATGATACACCAATTAGCGTATCCCCTGAGTTTGCACGAAACAAGACGCAAAAATCAATGAGTGTTATTCCGAACACTCAATTTTACGATCTTGGTAAGTTACAAGTCCAAACTCTAGAGAATGATGTTGTATTTGTCGGACCTGTTGAGTTTACCAGCTTTTGGAAATGGTTCCGCGGTAAGGAAACAGAAGGCTATTTCACTATTTCTGCAACAAACGTCAATGCACAGCCAGAATTTGTCGAAAGTAAAATGGAATATACAAATTCTAGCTATTTTAATAAAAACATCGAACGAGTGATTTATGGTGCTTACCCAAGTTACATTCGAAGTGGTGAAGCTCAAATAGAAGTAGATAAAAATGGTAAGCCTTGGTATGTCCAAACGTTATACAAACCAATTGGAATAACAAATAAACCAGACCTTCAAGATTTAAAGGTTGCGATTGTTGATCCAGTAGAAGGTGATGTTAAACTTTATGCAACAAGTGAAGCACCTGATTTTGTAGACGGATCTGTAAGCTCAGAAATGGCCACTGATGTAAATGAATACTTTGGTAAGTATGTCCACGGATGGCTGAACTCCATTTTTGGAAAGAAAGATGTAAAAATACCAAATGAATCTGGAACGGAAAGCAGTGTTACACCAATTTTCGATGAAAATGGTGACATGTTTTATTTTACTGATATGACATCGCCAAAAGAAAATATTGACTCTGCTCTAGGTTACACATTAATAAATGCTCGTACTGGCGACCTAACCTATTACAATAGTAAGAAGAATAGCGGCATAATGGATAGCACAGGAGCGAAGGAAATTGTAGATAAGGAATTTCCTGAGAAGAACTGGAAAGGATCAATGCCAGTTTTATATAACATTGATGGTAACCCTACTTGGATTGTGAATGTCCTCGATCCAAACGGACTCTTTAAAAAGTATGCTTATATCAAAGCATCCGATTCTGATTTCGTCGTATTTGGTGACACAGCACGTGAAACACTAGAAGCATACCGTCTGCAGTTACTACAGGATCCAAGTAATGTATCTTCTTCAGGCGAAACTCCTTTACAGAAGCGTTCTGGCGAAGTTAACCGTGTATTAGTTACTACACAAAACAATGGGCAAGTTGTTCAGTTTTTATTAAAAGGAGATAAAACTATTTATACGATAACCGCTGGGAAAGCTCCCCTTGCACTATTCTTGCAGGCAGGAGATAACGTACAATTAGAAGCAAACATTCGTGATAATGGCACTGGAATTGTAGAGACTATATCTATTGACGGATTAACGGAATAAAACGGAAAAACAAGAAGGATTGTCCCCATTTCGGGTTCAATCCTTCTTGTTTGTTTTTACCTGTGGTTCGGGACTGGATTGGCGGATATACAGTTAAATCGGCCGATAAAGTGAGACTTCATTCAGTAGGGGTTTTCTTCCAACCCCACTAATTTGATTTAACTGTTAGCGAAGGTTTTTTATGGTTTATAAGTTATTTACCCGCTTCCATTTCTTCAACCAAAATAGATAATTCTTCCCAGCGCTCCATTTTTTGTTCTAATTGATTTTCTACTTCTTCTTGTTGTTTATACAAATCTTGAACTTTCTCAAGATCGCTTCCAGCTCCAGCAATAGCTTCTTTCAAACTTTCTATCCGGGTTTCCAGCTCAGTAATTTGGTCTTCGATTTGATTCCATTCATTCTGATCATTATACGAAAGCTTTTTCTTTGCCTTTTTGCCAGATGAAGAAGGTTTCTCTTTCATTGGTGTAGATACTTTTTCAGTTTCCTGTTTCTCCAAATACTCACTGTAATTGCCATAAAAACGCGTAACTTCTGGCGTTTCAGATAACACCAATAGCTGATCAACCACTCTATCCAAGAAGTAGCGATCATGTGAGACGGTAATGACTACCCCTGGAAAATTTGCTAGGTAATCTTCTAGAATACTTAATGTTTCTGTGTCCAAGTCATTTGTTGGTTCATCCAAAAATAAAACATTAGGCTCAAGCATCAATATTTTTAATAAATATAGTCGACGCTTTTCTCCACCCGATAGCTTACGAATGTAGTTCCATTGCTCTGATCGTGGAAACAAAAAGCGTTCCAACATTTGTTCAGCTGTGATCACTTCCCCATCCTTTGTATGAATGACCTCAGCAACTTCTTTTATATAATCAATAACTCGTAAATCTTCATTAATTTCTTCATTTTCCTGCGTATAATAGCCAATTTTAACTGTTTCGCCAACATCAATTGTCCCAGTATCAGGATTCAGACGATTAGCCATTATGTTTAACAAGGTCGTTTTCCCAGAACCATTTGGACCAACGATTCCTAATCGTTCACCCGGTACAACTAAATAATCAAAGCTAGTGAACAATTGCTTATCACCAAAGTATTTTTCAATACCCGTCAATTCAAGGACTTTCTTGCCTAAACGTTTCGATCCTGCTTGAAATGCCACTTGATTTTTATTTGTATCAAAACTCTTTTCCTTCATATCCTCTACCCGATCAATCCGAGCTTTTTGCTTCGTTGATCGCGCTTTTGCTCCACGCCTTAACCACGCAATCTCACGCCTTAAGATATTCTCATGTTTTTGCTGACTACTTTCTTCTAATTCTTCACGTTCCGCTTTTTTTTCAAGAAACGATTCATAATTCCCTGTGTACTTATAAAGATTGCCTTTATTTAATTCATACATATGATTCGTTACACGATTTAAAAAATATCGATCATGCGTAACAAGTAGCATTGCGCCACGATACGATGCAAGAAACTTCTCCAACCATTCAATTGTAGCGTGATCTAAATGGTTTGTTGGCTCATCTAATATCAATAAATCAGCGGGTTGAATTAATGCCTTAGCAATTGCGACTCGTTTCTTTTGTCCCCCTGACAAATCAGTCACCTGCTTATTAAAGTCTGTGATTCCAAGTTTCGTCAGAACTGTTTTTGCGGTTGTATTTGCTTCCCATGCTTTGTTTTCATCCATTTTTTGTTGCGTAGTTAGCATACGTTTTTGCGCGGTTTGACTGGTTGGATTTTCCATGAGTTCAAGAAGTGTACGTTCGTATTCCCGCATCGTTTTCATGATCACCGAATCACCAAAATAGATTTGTTCAATCACTGTTAATTCTGGATCTAGAACAGGGTCTTGGGATAGGTACTCAATATGGTAATCTTTCGCATGTTTCACAAGACCACTTTCGGGTGTTTCAATCCCAGCAATAACTTTTAAAAAGGTTGATTTTCCAGTCCCATTGACACCAATAAGTCCAATACGATCATTTTCTTTTATAGTACAAGAAACCTCATTAAATAAAATCTTTTCGCCATATGATTTTACAACATTTTCAACAGTAAGCATTTCAACATTCCTCATTTCGAACTTCACTCTATCCATTAGTATAAGGGAATATATAGCATGTGGAAAGTAAACAACAAACACGCGAGCATAATCGCCCGCGTGCTTTTAGAGTTTTTCATCTTTTGTTCCCTTAATGCGCTGTTTTATATAAATTACAATCAAAAATAACAGCCAGGAAGTAACACAATAAAAAAGAATCTTACTTGTTGGTTGCATATCATTAAAAAAGAATGCCATTCCCATCCATATAAATCCTAAGCCTATTATTTGATATAACACTAATTTCATCGATCTTTCCCTCCACTGATGGAACATCTCTATTTAGTATTGTATCGTATTTAGATTCGAATTTCTATCGACAATACTATAAAGCTTTAATTAGGTTTGCCATTTCAATGGCGGCAACTGCTGATTCTGACCCCTTATTTCCAGCCTTTGTTCCGGAACGTTCAATTGCCTGTTCAATCGTTTCTGTTGTAAGCACGCCAAATATGACAGGTTTACCTGATTGAGACGATGCCTGCGAGACCCCTTTTGCCGCTTCCCCGCATACATAATCAAAATGAGGTGTTGCTCCTCGAATAACGGCCCCAAGTGTGATAACTGCATCATATTTTTCATTCATCGCCATTTTGTTTGCAACCAATGGAATTTCAAATGCACCTGGCACCCATGCGACATCGATATTTTGCTCACTCATACCATGTCTTTTTAATGTACCGATTGCACCCTCTAACAATTTGCTCGTAATAAAATCATTAAACCTTCCTACAACAATACCAATCGTTAAGTCTGTAGCTACTAATTTCCCTTCAAATGTCTGACCCATAGTTACCATCTCCTCATTATTAATTGTGTAGTTCTAATAAGTGTCCCATTTTGCTATATTTCGTTTGCATATATGGCATATTGACTTCGTTGTATGTGGTTGTTAGTGGAATTCGTTTCTTAATCACAATTCCATATAACTCCAATGCCGTTATTTTTTCAGGGTTATTTGTTAAAACTTTTACTTGGTTGATGCCTAAGTCTTGTAAGATTTGTGCACTAAGCAGATAATCTCGACTATCAGCTGCAAAACCTAACTGCTCGTTTGCCTCGACCGTATCATAACCCTCTTCCTGTAGCTTATATGCTTTGAGTTTGTTTAAAAGCCCAATACCACGGCCTTCCTGACGCATATATATCAATACACCACTGCCTGCTGATTCAATTTCAGCTAAAGCCTGGTGTAATTGAGGGCCACAATCACAACGCTTGGAGGCAAAGACATCACCAGTTAGACATTCTGAATGAACTCTCAATAATGTAGGTTTTTCTGGATCAATTTCACCCTTCACAAGAGCTATGTGTTCTTTCCCATCAATATCATTGGAGTAACCAAAAACTTTAAAATCACCAAATTCTGTTGGCAATTTTGTTTCTACCTCACGCTTCACATGCTTTTCATTTTTTTTACGATAAGCAACTAATTCCTCGATTGATACTATTTTCAAATCAAGGCGGTCAGCCATTTCCACTAAGTCTGGAACGCGTGCCATGGTCCCGTCTTCTTTGATAATTTCACAGATCACACCTGACGGATTTGCACCGCTGAGTTTTGCTAAATCAATCGATGCCTCTGTATGCCCTTGTCTAGTTAACACACCACCATCTTTAGCTACTAATGGAAACACATGTCCAGGCCGCTTAAACTCCTTCGCATGACTATTCGGATTTGCCAATGCCTGAATGGTTTTTGATCGTTCAGCAGCACTAATTCCAGTTGTAGACTCCTGATGATCCACACTCACTGTAAAGGCTGTACCCAACGGATCAGAGCTATTATTAGTCATCATCGACAAATTCAGTTTGTTAGCGATTTCCTCTGAGATCGATGTACAGACAAGACCTTTTCCATGTGTAATCATAAAATTAATCGTTTCTGGTGTTGCCATATCAGATAAAGCAACAAAGTCCCCTTCATTTTCTCTATCCTCATCATCCACTACGATGACAGATTTGCCTTGTTTTAAATCATTTATTGCCTCTTCAATTGTATGAAACATAATGACATCTCCTTATAGATATCCGTTATTTGTTAAAAATGCTTGATTAATCCCGCTGTTACCGGTTTCTGTTTGTTTAATCATCTGCCCAACATATTTCGCTAACATATCACATTCAATGTTAACGATAGACCCTACTGTTTTTTCACCTAAAACCGTTTGGGCCACAGTGTGTGGGATCAACGAGATAGTCAATGTCTGATCGTTCACTTCGAATACAGTCAAACTTACCCCATCAACAGCTATTGATCCCTTTTTTAGTAAATAGGATTGGAGCTCTACAGGAACTTCTATATCATAGTAAATCGCATTCTCCTGCTTTTCTTTTCTGGTAATTTTGCCCGTTCCATCGATATGACCTGAAACAAAATGGCCTCCAAACCGCCCATTCGCATGCATAGCTCGTTCTAAATTAACTGCTGAGCCAGATTTTAATGTATTAAGTGACGTTGCTTTTATCGTTTCAGGCATTACATCTACACTAAATTTATTTGCATCGAATGTAGTAACGGTCAAACAAATACCATTCACTGAAATGCTGTCACCAATTTTCATATCTGAGTTAATTGTTTTTGCATGGATTGTTAGCTCCACTGAATTTGCTGACTGTCTTTCTATCTTTTTAACCTGACCGAGTTCTTCAATAATTCCAGTAAACATGTTTATATCACCTCTTTAGGTACGGAAATAATTTTGATATCATCGCCGAGCATTTCGACTGATTTAATACTTAACTGTAGGGCTTCTTTTAGTGATTCGATGCCAGAGCCTGCAAATGAAGTAGGTGCGTCTTCACCACCAATTAACTTAGGTGCCATATATGTGATGACCTGCTGAACCACTTTTGCATTTAGAAAACTTCCGTTGACTCCTGATCCGCCTTCCACATATAGGGTCATGATCCCTTCCCTCCCTAGATAACGAAGAACTGGATCAATCTCAATTGTTTCCGTTTCTAGTTGAATAACTCTTGCATCTGTATTAGTTGTGAAAAAATTTATCTTGTCCTGTGATACCCCATTTGCAACAAAAATCCACGTTTCCGCTTCACCGTCTGTTACCATTTTCGCTTCTTGAGGGGTTCTCAGATGCGTATCTAAAATAATGCGTAATGGATTCCTTCCTCCATTCGGTAATCTTGTTGTGAGCTTGGGATCATCAGCAATTACCGTATTTACGCCAACTAAAATCGCATCATTTTCATGTCGATAATGGTGAACATCAAGTCTTGCCTTCTCACCCGTGATCCACTTACTTTCACCAGTTATTGTAGCAGTCTTACCATCAAGACTTGTCGCAGATTTCAATGTTACATATGGCGTTTGACTAGCTGCATAGTGAAAAAATGGACCGTATAACTCTTCAGCTTTTTCATTTCCTACACCAGTATCTACTGTTATATTGGCCTTTTGTAACTTTTCAATTCCTTTACCTGCTACTTTTGGGTTTCTGTCCACTGTCGCGATAATGACTCGCTTTATTCCACTTTTAATAATGGCATCTGCGCATGGCGGAGTTTTTCCGTAGTGACTGCAAGGCTCAAGTGTTACATAAATGCTCGCATTATAAGCTTTATCTCCCGCCATCTCTAAAGCATGAACCTCCGCATGTGCAGAGCCTGCTTGTAAATGCGCCCCAATACCTACAATTGATCCATCCTTTACAATCACAGCACCTACAGGCGGATTTGGACTCGTTTGACCTTGTACAGATTTAGCAAGATCTAATGCAACATCCATATATCCCTCATCATTCATGTGCATTATCCTTTCTTTTTTAACAAAATAAAAAGCCCCTGAATAAGCTTCAAGGGCGTAATGGTAGAATTTATAGGTATCGTAAAATAAGCATTCTTTTTAAATGAAATGCAACGTACAGAAACATAAGCTATTAATTTACACACAAAAACCGTGTATGATAATATCACGAATGTACTGCTACCTAGAAATCCCTTCTCCCATCCAGACTTTAACTGTCGGCTCTGGAGTTTCACCAGATCCACCGCTTGGTTATAGGAATAACCGCACGGGTCACGGACTAAGAAGCAAGATACTTCATCACCGCCGATTGGGAATTTCACCCGACCCCGAAGGAATTAATAATATAATGTTATAGTGTGTGTTCAAAAAGTCGGCAAATTAAAAACAAGAAGTTCAAGGCGCGAAGATTTTGAGGACCGGAACGTATGCTTTTAATACGTGAGGACCGGAAAAACTGCGCAACGAAGAAATTCGCCGTTTATCATTTGGTGACTTTTTGAACATCCTCTTAAGGTTATTTATATAGTAAACCTGATTAAATCGCAACTATTTAGCTTAAGTAATTTTATTTTTAAACTAACTTTTTCAGATAGATAGCTAAAGAAATTAGTACACAGAAATAAGTAATCTATCGCAATTCCTGTTTCCTATTTTCTTTCCTTCTATTTTGGTTTTGTATAAGTTTTAGCTTGCAAACTATCAGATAACCCTTTTGTTGTAGGGTCGTTAAGTGCATTCCAAACACTTAGGATTACCATTGCAACTACATATGGATTAGAAATAGAGTCCCACAATAAATTAATCAGTTTGCCCCATGTAGTTAATTCTTCCGCTGCAATTCCTGCGTAAGCCAGCATTGGTAAAATAATAGACAATATAAGCTGAGTGATAAAGATAGGATTTTTAAAACGAACTTTTAAATTCATTAACACAGCCTCCTTTATGGTGGATTAATAAAGCTATCCCTATTAACTCTTTGTAAGAAGCACTCTAATAGGAAGGGGCCTGTATAAAATACAGCCCCCTAGGAAAATTAATATTTTTTATGATCGTGATCTGCAACAGGTTGAAATTCATTTGCAGGGATTGGGGTAATAGGATCTAAACAAGTAATTGCAAGAAAGTGCTTTAAATCTACTGTTATACAAATACCAGTAGCTTGAAAGTCAGTAATCGGGTAATCTGCTGGGAAAAACGGACAAACCTTACTTACTGTATCCATCTTACATTCTGGTGGGTCACATTCCTCTGTAACAGGAACCAATAACTCCAACCTCACACAACAGTCACTACCTTTCACGAAGTTTTTAGCCCGGAAAATTGGGGTTTCTACACAGCCAAAGAAACTCCCGTTATCACCTCTAGGTGCCTGGAATACTCCACTTCCTATAAACGGCTCACAAGTCCCGCCACAATAAAGAATAAATGGGACTGTTGTATTTGCAGGACCCATTTGATTTCCTCTTGATAATAATTGATGGATGGACCTATCGCACCCTGAGGAGCAACCATTTCCTCCAACTTCATCCTGCACTTCAACAATACGTTTTACCACATCACATACACATTCATCCGAATATCGCTTAGATTTAACGGAATTAACATTTTCTCTACACTTAGAATTCTTAGACTTACTCACAGAATCTCTCCTTATCCTTAGGTTAATTTATATCCCTATTAATATATGTAAACCTTTAAAATGAGCCTGTTTATGAGTCTATTTCTAGTGAAAATGAGCAAGTTGTCCCGATAATACTAGTGAAATGTGTAGATGCATTAGGGGTTACGCCGATTCAATTTGTTAAGGGAGACATAAATATAGTATAAATCGATACAAGTCTTGTTTGATTTACCCATGAATAGTACCCTTTTAAAAAGCCAGCTGATCCCTGGCTTTTTTTTCTGTTAACATAGGAAAAAAATTAGTAAACTGCTTTTTCAAACTCTTGTTGACAGTCAAACCGAAAGAGAGCAGAAAATCACTAGCTTTTGGAATTTCAAAAAAAACAAAATGATAAGGCACTTTACGTGTAAAATAGTACCTAAATGCTTATAAAGGAGTTGTATTCATGTCCTTACCAAAAGGTAAATCAAATTGTATTACGGATATATCTGGCATCAAAGTAGGCCATGTCACGTTATATGAAAACATTAATGACACAGACACTATCTGTACCGGCGTTACCGCAATCCTTCCTCATAGTGGCAACAGTTTCATGAAAAAAACTCGTGCATCAAGTCATGTAATCAATGGCTATGGAAAAACGAATGGATTAATTCAATTAGATGAACTTGGATTATTAGAATCACCTATTATGCTAACAAATACGTTTAGTATTGGTGCTGTTACGCAAGGTACACTTCAATATATGCTCAATCAAAACGAAGAAATTGGGGATTCGACTAGCTCTATTAATCTTGTTGTAGGTGAATGTAATGACAGTTTTCTAAATTCGATGCGCATTCCAGCTATTAAACCTGAACATGCAATACAAGCTATCAAAAATGCGAGTTCAAATCCTATTGAGCAAGGTGCAGTTGGGGCAGGAAAAGGTATGATGTGCTTTGGGCACAAGGGTGGAATAGGAACCGCATCACGACTGGTTGCTTCCGGTAATCAAGCGTACACTGTCGGGTGTTTGGTGTTAAGTAACTTCGGAAAACCAGCTGATGCATTATTTGCAGATTTAGTAAACATAGAAGTAGATTCACCTGATGGATCAATCATGATAATTATCGCTACAGATGCTCCACTTTACGATCGACAGTTAAAGAGGTTAGCCAAACGTTGTGCAGCTGGCCTCGGGCGAACTGGTAGTCATATCGATAATGGAAGTGGTGACATTGCGATTGCTTTTTCAACCGCCAATCCATATGAACATACTTCTGAACAAGCTACCGAATCCACGGACTTCATTCGGGATGACCACACAATAATGAATAAACTTTTTCAGGCAGTTATTGAAACGACGGAAGAAGCTGTAATTAACTCATTAAAATATGCTGAAACTACTACTGGACGTTCTGGTAGAGTTGTGAAAAAGGCTATACTATAAATTTAAAACGACACATTCCATGTATCATAGGAGTGCGTCGTTTTAAATTCTTTTATTTTACCAATTAAATAAGTTTATTTCACCCTCTGTTAATCACTATCACAGCCTCTTTCTGCAAGTCTCTTTTAGAAAAACTCGCCATTCACCTCCTCGTCCCTTAATAGCGAATTGCGAAGTTTTTCTTATACCGGCTTTTCCTTAAAACTTATATTCTTTCCTAACGTGTAAAAAGAAAATTTCTAAAACAAAATCAGTAGTCGATAAACAACTAAAAATCTTTTCGAACCGTTCCCTGTTTTTTTTCGTTACCTAGGATAAGTCACTTTAAAGGAGGGAGGTTTTTACGTGAAAAAGAAAATGTTTATAGTACGGGCTGTCATACTAATGATACTAGTCGTATTATCGGCTTGTATGGATAACGATGAAAGCAGTACAAAGCCAACTGAAAGCAAAAAGGCACAACCATCCAGTGGTTCCAGTACAGGTGTAATGGTTTATGTAAATAACCGGGATTCGAATAATATTCAAGTTATCGATTCGGAAACTAATGAAATTGTAAGTACCATTAAGGTGGGAGAAAAACCTACCTATAACGAAATTGGCCCAAAAGGAAATTATGTGTATGTCGTTAACAGCAAGTCGGAAGATGTATCGATCATTGATGTGAAAACAAATGAAGTCATCAAAACAATACCTGTTGGCAAAACACCAAAAGGGATTAATTTTACACCAGATGGAAAATGGGTATTTGTTATAAATGAAGGGGAACATACCGTTACAGTCATTAATACAAAATCAATGGAGAAAACAACAACGATTGATGTCGGTCAGGTTCCACATAATGGCGTAGCAAGTCCTGACAGCAGCATATTTTATGTAACGAATACAGGCTCCAATTCCATCTCTGTTATTGACACCGCTTCCCAAAAGGTGATCCATACAATTGAAGGTGTGGAAGGTTCACCACATAACTTGAACATTACTCCTGATGGAAAAACGTTGCTCGTTACTTTAACACAAAACAGTGAGGTTGGTGTTATTGACGTAAACAAAGGTGAGATGGTGAAAACAATCCCTGTTGGTATAGGCCACCATGTTCTTGATATCACACCAGATGGGAAATATGCATACGTGGCAAATATCGGTGAGAACTTTTTATCGGTAATAGACATTCAAGCAAAGAAAGTAGTGAAAGAAATTAAAGTTGGCAAGGGACCACATGGTGTTATTGTTTCGAAAAATGGAAAAACGATTTACACCGCTGTCACCGGAGAAAATAAAGTCGTTGTAATCGACAGGACAAGTAATGAAGTGGTTGATACAATAAATTCAGATCAATTTCCATTCTTCATTAGCACAAACGAATCGTCCTAGGGAATTACAGCACAAGTTAGAAAGTTATATATCAAAAGGAGGAGTATTTCTAATGAAAAAAATTCTTTTTCTAATGCTTACATCTTTATTGTTGGTGACTGCTGCATGCAGTACAGGTAATGAGGAGCAGACAAATGAAGGGCAAAATGAACCAAACACGGAAAAGCCAGAAAGTGATGCACCACAAGAAGATACTGGACAATCAGATGAAAGCGATTCGACCAATCTTGTAAGCGGGGTTGATCAGGTACTGGGTTCTATAGATGAATTGAAAACAGTTATAACTGAATCCCCAGAGGATACGGAGAAAATTCAAAATGTAGGGAGTGAAGTAGGAGAAAAATGGGATGAAATTGAAAAAACGGTGGAAGAAAAGTATCCAGAGGACTATGAATATATTGAAGAAAGTCTATACCCACTAAAAGCTGAGGTTGAAAAAGATAAATTGAATATGGAAAAGATTAACCAGTTAACAGCCGAAACGGAAAAAAAGGTCAAAGAGTTTAAGAAAAAACTATAGGTACAATTGTAAAAAATAATAAGATTTTAATAAAGCTGTCCCAAAAGGGTCTAATCCTGGGTTTTGGGACAGCTTATATGTTATGACCCAATTACTTTCTCACCTCTCGGCTGCTTGCTGTTTTGGTCAGGTTCCATCGTTATTCCAATTTTATCAAATGATTGTTCTTGAGATAATTGATACGTTAAAATTCCAGACCCAGATTCATTCGTTGTGAATATACCTGCATTTTGTCGTTCACCATTTTCCAATAGCCATACTTGGTAGACTTTACTTCCTTCTAATTTTGGTAAATCACTTACTTGAATAACTAGCTTTCTGGCCTCCCCTTCCTTAACGACAAACGCATTACCAGTAGCGTTACTCGAATTTTCATCAGCTGCTGTAAGGTTCATGGCGGATAAAATTGTAATAGGAGTGCTAGGTTCATTAACTAGTTGATTATTTGATTGAATACTTCCTAATGTTAATACGCTTATCACAATCAACATCACTAGCACTAAACCTGTTGTCAATGGTGTAAACTGTCTTTTCAAGCTCAGCCCCCACTGTTTCATCCTATCTTTCATTGTATTATCATCTATAGTCTTATTATCTTTTTCGAATACATAATCAAGCACTTCCGCCTTTAAAGATTGCGGAACCTCTCGTTCTTCAAAATCAAACTGTAATTCATCCCATGTGTCTATTAGCTGTATATAATCTTTCGCACATTCTTCACAATGGTTCAAATGCTCTTTGAACTTCTTTCGTTCAGTATCATCGAGTGTATTTGCTATATAATAAAGTAAATGTTCACATTCCCTCCCCATTTATGAACCCTCCAGTTCTAGGTATTTCTTTAATTGTTTGAGCGACTGATACAGCCTGCTTTTTATGGTACCTACTGGTGCATTTTCAATTTCCGCTATTTCAGTAAGAGAATACCCTTCCCAATAAAGTAAATCTATTACTCTTCTTTGAGAAGCGGAAAGTTTGTTTTTTGCTTTAGCGATTTCAATACCTTTAATATTTTCATCAATTGGATCAATTGGATCAGCCAAATTACTTGTTCTATCCGTTTCATACTGGCTGTTATCATGTGGATGCTTTTTCTCTTTTCTGATATAGTCAATGCACACATTTCGAACGATAGTAAGTAACCAATTTACAAACTTTCCTTTAGAGGGGTCATAACTGCTTTTCGTCGTCCAAAGTTTTAAAAAAACTAACTGAACCATTTCTTTAGCTACTTCTTCATTTCCGTTACAGAACTTAAAAACAACACTATAGATTAATTTGATATACCTTTCATAAAGCTCTTCTAATGCTGGACGATGTTTTTTATTTATTAATTTTATTAGCGCAGCATCCGTTTTTTCCTCCACTTGTATCAGACACTCCTCACTCTAGAAAACATTTTATTCTGTTAATTATACAAGTTGAGAAGAGGAAAGGGAACCATCACATTAGTGATCGTTCCCTTTCCTCTCATCTTAATTAAAAAGTTGTTTTGGCATTAACGATATACCAAACGTCTTTTACACCCTGTCCTTTTACATCACCTTTTGCTTGATCTTTAACAAAGTAGTAGAGTGGATATCCTTTATATGTCACTTGTTTTTCTCCAGTATCCTCTCTTTCAATTGTAGCGAAGTCATTTTTACTAAAACCTTCTGGAACTTCAAAATCTTTTGCAATAAATGGTGGCCAATTATCTAGACATTTCCCACTGCAATTACTCTTTCCAGATTCGTCTTTCGTAAAATAATATAGCGTCATGCCTTCAGCATCTGCTAAATATTTCCCTATTTCTGCATCATCCAATAATTGTAGACTAGCACTTTCTGATTCGCTCGTTTTATCATTGTTTCCCTGGTCTCCTTGGGTGTTTTCTGTTTCATTACCACAGGCAGCTAACAACAATATCGTTGTTAAAATTGTTATCATAAACATCCATTTTTTCATGTTCATATCCTCCTTAAAAATTATTTTCACTAAAGGTAACGCATAATATCTCCAAACGGTTTGATTTTTCTGCAAATAATTCCACATTATTTTGAATCGTGCAATAAATAAAATCAGGACAAAAAATTAAAACACCAGATCAATTAAATGATCTGGCGTTTTAATGCTTTTTTATATTGAACGAGGTTTTATTTCCATTCCATTTCTACAGGCAATACGCTCTCAATCGTCTTTTGATACATCTCGCTCTCTTTCTCTGTCATCCAAATATCAATTGTCCCAAAATCTTCATTCGTACGGATTAGCCGGCCAATTCCTTGTCGTATACGAAGGACCATATACGGCGCATCGACTTCCTGTTCGGGATGTTCTGTATGCTTTCGCTTAGCTTGAAAAACAGGGTCTTTCGGTGGAAAAGGAAGCGACGAAATAATCACTTTTGTTAATGCCTCTCCAGGTATATCCAATCCTTCCCACAAGTTGTAAGAGCAGAGAACAGCAGGTTGATCATTCTGAAAATCCTTTACTGTCTTACTGATTTCCTGATCGCCCTCATACAACATAGTAAATGGCCATTCTTGATCTATTGCCCACTGACGAAACAGATTCATTTCTTCGATAGAGGAAAATAAAACCAAAGCTTTACCGTTATTGTCCACTAACTGGTTACCAATGTTCTCCCACTTTTCTTGCAAGCTCGATTCAATATGCCCGTTTATTTTCATTTTCTGCTCGTAATCAAATGGTGAAGCAACCGAACAAGAGTCATACCTGTTAATTCCCAAGCTACTAGCAAGGTAGGTAAAGTCCTTGCCTCGTGACAATGTTGCTGACGAAAAGACAAATGGAATTCCTTGAGAGAATACTTCCTTCTTCAAAACATCCTCCACTAATCGCGGCATAATAACCAATGTACTCGTCATGTCATTTTCCTCGAGCCAAAAAATTCCCTCGTCATCTTTTAATAAAATAGATAGACCGTAAGAGAAAAATTCCAAATATTCCTCGATAATCTTTACATGATAATCTTCAATCGTAAACAGTTCCGCATCGAACACTAATTCTTCAAGTAATTGCTGAACGTTATCGTGCAGACGTTGCGCTATATCAATTATGTTTTCCGTTAGAGAAATTTCAATACGGTTAGACCCTTCCACTGCCGAAGCGTTATCACTTAACAAATCGAACCACTCTTCATGTAACAGTAGAATATCTTCAATAAGTAAAAGTGATTCCTCTCTTACATCTTGTCCCATATAGCCTGTTAATACCTTATTTAACGCCTCAAAGTTAAAACGATACGTTAGGCCTTTCTGTGCTGCAAACTCCAGCAAATGGCCTTCATCAAAGACAACACTACTCGATTCTGGTAACAATGGCAGTTGACCCTCCCGTTTTCGTGACTCTTTCGTCCAAACATGCTCCATATAAAAGTCGTGGGAACAAATAATAATATCCGTCGCATGGCGGTAGTAGTCCCTATTCAATGTCTGCCCACTGCGATGCCGCCATTCACAAGTTGAACACTGCTGTAATGGGTCCCAAGCAATTTTCTCCCATGTCGCGTTTGATACCCACGGATATTCTTTCCGGTCCCCGTAACGCTCGAAGGATTTCATTGATGCACTTGTATCAAAGACAAAATCAGGAATTTGATCATGAACTTGTAAAATGCTCTTGTCATCTGTTCGATTAGCAATAGGATCTAGTTTTTTTATACAAACGTACTGTTCCCGCGCTTTCGCTAATCTTACGTCAATGTTTAGACCTAATGCTTCCTCAAGCTTCTCAATATCTCCACCTTTTTTAACGAGCTGCTCAATTAATGTTTCGTCAGCACAAGAAATGATTGCCGGTTTCCCACGATAGCGTGCATAGCAAATAGCGTACAATAAATAAACAAAGGTCTTCCCTGTTCCAACCCCTGCCTCAGCGAAAATCGTACGTTTATTTTTAAAAGCCTGTTCCAATTGAAAGGCCATATATATTTGTTCATCCCGTAGTTCATAACCTTTTTCAGGCAAAATGTCATAAAAAACATCTCCAACATAATCGCCTAATCGGTCAAAAAAATTGTCTACCTTTGTTACAGTAAATGGAAGTGAATTATTTCTAATCATTGTAAACTCCTCTTTAACATCATTCGGTAAGTTACTATACTAGCATACAAATAAAAAACGTACGTCCTATAACGTACATTTTTTACTTGAATTTGCGCATGAAACTATCTGGAACATCCGCTTCAAAGCGCAAGAGCTTACCTGTTCCAGGATGTTCAAAAGCTAAAACACTAGCATGAAGGCCTAGCCGACCAATCGCATTTGTGTTCGATCCATATTTTTTATCACCGACAACTGGATGTCCTATATCATTCATATGAACACGTATTTGGTTTTTTCTTCCCGTTTCCAAATTAACTTTCAATAATGAAAAATGTTTATTCGACAGTTGCTTTTGATAGTGGGTTACAGCACGTAGTCCATCACCTTCTTTTGGACTAGAATACATAACTAACGTACTGCTTTCTTTTAACCACGAAGTGATCGTTCCTTCAGGTTTCTTAACTGTCCCATCTACAATTGCTGTGTACGTCCGCTCTTTTACGATACGCTTCCAATTATCCTGAAGCGTTCGCTTAACCTTTTCATTTTTTGCAAAAACCATCACACCTGAGGTATCACGGTCTAATCGGTGAACGACAAAAATACGGTTCTTTGGATTCGCAATACGAACGTAGTCCATCAACTGACTATGCGCTGTTAAGTCTTTCTCTTTTGCTGATGCTATCGAAAGTAATCCTGCATCCTTATTAATCACAATAATATCTTTATCCTCATGAATAATAGACAACCCAATCATTTTATTAACTTTAGCTGCAACTTTATTTTTAAGTATCATCACTGTTTGTCCAGGCTTTAGCTGGTAATTATGTTTCGTTGTCAGATCATCATCTACCGAAACCTGTCCCCTCGTAAGAATCGATTTTACCGAATTTCGACTACGGTTTTCCATTACGCTCAATAAAAATGGCAATAATTCCATTGGTTCATCAATTGTATGGGTTTCATGGTTCGACCTTTTATTTCGTTTCATCAAATAACTCTCCTAATCCTCGTCCTTAACATCCAAATCCTCTGGTATAGGTTCATCCAAATAATCCTGTATCATTCGTTTATATTTTTCAACTTGCTCAAAGTGAGTAGAAAATTGATCCCGGTTAATCAAAAGCTGTTGACCATCATGAATTGTGCGTATTCGTTTTTGTTGGATGAGTGCTTTTAATTGAGATTCAGGAATGGATAAATGCTCAGCCGTTTCTTTTATCGTTAAATACATGCGACAGTTCCTTTCTTACACGTGAAGACTTCTACCATTATAACAAAAAAGTATCCATGCCTCATCACGGATACTTTAAAAGTTTTATTATTCGTCCAAATGCTCTTTCATTTTTTCATGTATTTTTTCTTCTATTTCTTCCACATCTTCATCTTTCAGTTTACGTCTTGGTTTAGGATGAAACCATTCCATTTTATCATCGCGAAAAATCCCTTTGTATTCATCACCCTCAATCGTTAATCTAAATTGATGGGCCGTATGCGATTGATCGTTTAACAATGGTGTTACTTCAATATCATCGTCATCCTCTGACTCTCCATTATTACTTACATGCTCACCTATTAGTTCGTGCACCTCGGCTTCAATCCATTTTAAGTTACCCTCATTTAGAGTTTGCTTTGGATGAGGATGTAACCATTGGATTTCACCTTCATGAAAGTCACCTTTGTATTCTACACCATCCACTAATAGAACAAATCGATACCGTGCATACGTGCGATCTTCATAAACCGTTTCTACTTCAAAGTCATCAACCAGTGTATTCACCTCCGTAATCTTATTGTATTTACTCTTATTCCCTTTATTGTGAACAGATATGCCTAAACTGTTTCACTACTATTATGAACAAGATCACTGAAATCTATAATGCGCCCACTTATCCTGCTCAGTAAATGCCGATCATGGCTTATTGCAAGCATACCTACATTTCGTTCTTTGGTTAACCTTAAAACAGCATGCCAAATTTGCGCTTGTGTTAATGCATCCAGCATGGTGGTCATTTCATCTGCAATCAGGTACCTCGTTGAAGGTCCAAGTGCTCGTGCAAGACAAAAGCGTTGTAACTCTCCTCCAGATAATTCACTTGGAAAGCGTGTTAACCACTCGTTTCTAATTCCAAGCGTATGAAGTAGCCCCTCATCCAATTGTTCGCCTTCAATAATTGTTTCCTTCATTCGCCAACGAGGGTTTATAGCCTTTTCAGGATGTTGCCAAACCAATTGGACAGGATTCACCTTATTATGAAAGTAGTGCTCTCCGTCCGCTTTGACAAAGCCTTCTTGTGGTTTGATATATCCAGCAATTATTTTTGCCATCGTTGATTTACCTGACCCACTCGGGCCAAACAGACCAACAACTTCTCCAGGTTCAATCGTTATGTTTAACTGCTTAAACAGCCAGGATTCATTTTGATAACGATAGCTAATTCCATTTACTTCAAGCATGAAAACACCTAACTATTCCCCCGTTAACGATACGAGAATTCGGCTGCTTTTTGGTACATAACTCGGAGGCAATTGAACATCTTCCCTCAAAAACACATCCTAGGGTGACATTACCAACAGGTGGTTGGGAGCCTTCGATTGGAGTGAAGTCATTTTGGGGTAATGCATTCCATAGTGCTTTTGTATATGGGTGCCGTAGATTCTCACCTTTACCTTTAAAGTCTTCTACACGTGCAACTTCAACAGTTTGGCCTGCATAAAATACCACTATTTTATCTGCAACACGTAACGCTGATCCAATATCATGGGTGATAAACATAATCCCTTTCCCAGCAACTGCAAGCTGTTTCATATGGTTAATTGTTTCATTCAATACATGTTCATCCAGTCCTGGTGTAGGTTCATCAGCAATCACTAATCTTGCTCCACTTACCATTGCAGTTGAGGCTAAAACTCGTCTTGCCATCCCGCCCGAAAGTTCAAAGGGGTAACGTTTGGCTGCTCTCGTTGACAAACCCATCTTTTGAAAGATATCACGTTGAATCGCTTTCTTCTGTTTTCTTTTTATGACAGTTTGTACTTGTTTTCCAGCTTTCATTAAAGGGTCTAGTGCATTTACTGATTGTGGTATTAGAGAAATTTCTTTCCCGCGTAGACGAATTTGCTTTTTGGGTGTAAGATTTACCCCCTTATATTTTAGTGTTCCATTAAGTATCGCATTTTCAGGAAGCACCCCTAAAATTGCATTTGCCAGCAAACTTTTTCCTGATCCACTTGCGCCAACAACAGCGACAATCTCACCCTCATTTATTGTTAAGTCCAGTTTGCTAATAACCTCTACTGTTGTTTCTTGAAAACCTCCACGAAACTGTCGAAATGCGAGACTAAAGTTTTCCACTTCAAATAATGGTGGATTTTCATCTTCAACAGCTCTAGAATCAACATCTTTTGTTGCATATGAAGTGTTCATTTTATCCTCCTTTTAAGTTTTCTGACCATGGAAAGGATCGATTAAACTACGTAAACTATGGCCAATCACATCAAATATACCTACCATAATCAATAATAATAGTCCTGGAAAAAGCGCTAACCACCACATTCCGGTTGATAAATAACGCATCGACTCTGATAAAATAATTCCAATCGCAGGCACTTCTGAGGACAAGCCAAAGCCTAAAAAGGTAATTGCTGCCTCGTGCAAAATAGCGTGAGGGAATAAAAGAATGAAACCAACCAGAAGTTGAGGTATTAATTGTGGGAATAAGTGGTGTCTCGCAATCCACAAATGTGATTTACCTAATCGACGTGAGACCTCAACATATTCTGCTTTTTTTACTTGCAAGACTTCTGCCCGGAGTACACGGGCTAGGCTCGGCCAATGTGTTAATGCAAGACCAATTAATAGTCCTTTAAAGCCACCACCAAGAGCAAAAGAAATTAATATCAAAGTTACGATGTGAGGAACACTAAGAAAAAGATCGATTAACCAGGTAACCATGTAATCTACTGTTTTATTCCACGAAGCTAGCAAACTAAGCGAAAGTGCAATAACCACACTTAGAAAGGCAGCTAACACACCAACACAAAGGCTTAATGTAAGTCCCTTTAACGTACGAGCTAGCACGTCTCGACCTAACCAATCTGTTCCAAATAGATGGTCAAACGTTGGACCGCTATTCCTTATAGCTAGGTTTACCCCGAGTTTATCGGCCCCAATTAGGAAACTACTTATTACCATCCCGAGTAAAAGTGTCATTGCAATGATAATAACAGCCATTGTTTGCTTTTTGAAATTCCAGTTAAATAAACCAGAAGCATCTCTTAATTTTATAACCATTCGATTACTCATTGAATACCCTCCTTCCTAATCCGAGGGTCAATTACTTTATACAACAAATCAGCAATAAGATTTCCAGCAAATACAAAGATTGCGCTAAACAAGACGATTCCCAATAATAGCGGAACATCTCCACCTAGACCAGCTTGGACAGCAGCCTGGCCAAGGCCAGGATAGGAAAATACCTGCTCTGCTAGAACCGCCCCACCGAAAAGTTCACCAAATGATGCAAAATGTAATGAAATTGCGGGCAGGGAAATGTTTCGTAGTCCATGACGCCATAAAAGAACTAACCCATGTTCGCCTTTAGCTTTTGCAAACCGAACAAATTCACTATTTAACACATCGATCAGTTTTTGCCTGGTATGCAGCGCTACATTTGCTACACCGATAATACTCAGTGTTAACGCAGGTAAAAATAAATGCCTTAACCGTTCAAACAATGTTACATTTTCGGTTAATATACCCGCTGGCATTCCAAGGCCAACCGGAAACCAACCGAGTTTTACTGAAAATAATATTAAAACTAGTATTCCTAACCAAAAAGCTGGTGTAGATGCAAGTATGAAACAATAGCCTTTAATAATTCGATCTATCCATGCTCCCTCATACATCCCGGCGAGTATTCCTAGTAAAAATCCAAAGATTCCAGAAGAAACCCAAGCAATTCCCATTAATGCCAATGAAGCAATAAAACGTTCCAAGATTACATCAGCTACTGGACTTCGGTATAGTAATGATGTACCAAGGTCTCCTTGCAAAACAGCTTTTCCCCAGCGGAAAAATTGCTCTGTTTTGGTTTCCTGTAATCCCCAGTATTCTGCGATATGTTCTCGCTGTTCAGGGCTAACTCTTGTCATATCTGCTCCGACATAGGTTTGCACAGGATCAATTGGAGAATAGCTTACTAGCATGAAGGATAGAATACTAATTGCAATTAGCAAGGTTACTAGTTTTACAACTTTACCTGTAATATAAAATGATATTCGTTTCAATTGCAATTTACTACCCTTCTTTCTATTTATTGACCCAACGCCACTCCTCAATAAATTCAGTCACAGGCCAACCATGTCCATGCGGTTGAATTTTTTGGTCGCCAATATTTAAATTTTCATCTACAAAATATAGATGCTCAAGATTCACTAGCCATGCCCATGGCGCATCACCTTTCGCGGAAAAGCCTGTCTCCCCGTCCCATTGGGCTTTCTGCCAAAACGAATTTGCCTCGTCTTGTGATGTTGCTCTCATTGCTTCTTTCATGTATTCATCAACAACTGAATTTGAATAGTAGTTAGCATTATAGAATCCCTTGCCACTTGTCTCACTACTATATAAGTTATACATCTCAAGTGGGTCATGACTTCCCCAGCCCATCATTACAGGGTTTGAATGCATTAACGCTTCTAATTCATGCCAGCTTTTCCCTGCCGTTTTCACGTTAATCCCCAAAGGTTTTATCATGTCTGCAAAAGCAATTGATAATGATTGACGAATTTGATCACCAGCTGGATAAAGCAAAGTAAATCCCGCTTCCAAACCATCCTTTTCTCTTACACCATTATCATTTTCAATCCAGCCAGCTTTTTCTAAAATTACTTTTGCCTGCTCCATATTGTCATCTTTTATTACTGTATCAGGATTCCACCATGGCAGATGGTCTGCGACTGTATATGCGGGGGTCCCAAACCCTTCTAACACCCCATCAACTAGTGCTTGGCGATCAATCCCAATATTTATTGCCTTTCGGATTGCTTTATCTGCTGTTACATCATTTCCAATGAGAATGCCTTCTTCTGTTTCATTTCCAGCTGGTAGATATGGAAACATAATTCCTCTATTATCGACACTCTCTAATTCTATTAATTTCATTCCAGCTATTTCAACTTTTGCAAAAGAAGGCGGGACAGAAGCAATATCTACCTCACCTGCTTTTGCAGCAGCAAACGCAGCATCCTCAGGTAAAAACAAAAAGGTTAGTTTTTTAAAATAAGGCTTTTCACCATAATAATAAGGGTTTTGTTTTACAATCAACTGTTGGCCTTTATTCCATTGAACCAATTGAAACGGCCCTGAACCAATTGGGTTTTCATTATACGTGTCACTATATGCATGTTTTGGAACAATTCCAATTGTTGTAAGATGATAAATAAAGGTTGATTGTGGCTTTTTTAACGTAAATTTAATTGTTTGCGGGTCAATTGCTTCCACCTTTTTCAAGTTATTTAGATCAATAACTGAAGCACTTGTTTTAGCTGTTTTAAAGGTGAAGACTACATCCTCAGCAGTGAGCTGCTTCCCATCTGAAAATTTTACATCATCACGGATTTTAACTCTCCAATCTAGTCCATCATCACTAACTTCATAGTTGACAGCTAAGTCGTTTTTAATGTTAAAGTCTTTATCATATTTTAATAATGTACTTTGAAATAGTGGTGAACCATAACGCCCCCAACCTGTTGTAGGATCAAAGCCTTCTTCTGGTTCCCCACCTATAGCCATCACTAATTCATCTTTACGTGTATCATCTATTTCTTGATGACTCACACTTGAACACCCAGCCAACGTAATAATTAATATAAAAAACAGTATTAAAGCAGTCCCATTTCTCATCAGCTACCCCCCTCGTAAAGTAAACGCCCAGCAATCATTTAATTTGCCAGGCTCTTCATATTAATATTTCCTTAAAAAACTAGGTTTTGTTTGAAACCATTCTTGAGTTATTATATGATGACATGCGGTGAAAATTCGTTCAATTACTTGTGTTGAATTAGCCATCACTCGAATAGTAAAACCTGGGATAGATAATTTTGACAATCCAGCTTTAACATCGCTCTTTTCTTTAGAAATAGTTTCATATAATCGGTCAAGAAGGTCCGAATTCGTTTTTTCCCCAACTACGATAAACGATCCTAAATGTGTATAGCCTTCCATATAGCCAAGGCCATTCATATGCTGTGCCTCGGGCGTCAATTTTATATGGTCAAAAGCAACCAGCTCATCTTCTAGATAAATTTCATTGATAAGCCTAACCGTTTCGTAGCTAAAGTGTTTTCCCTCAGGCGACCATCCTGGTGTAAGAATATCTGAATAGAGAAAGGTAGATCCTTTTTTCATCCGTACAACATTTTTCTGATGATATCGCGCATCTTTGTACGCGATAAGCGGATCAGGTAAATACTCTAAATAACTATCTTTTTCAAGAAAAATTTCTGTTTCTTGATAGGCACCTCTGCTTGGCGTTTTATATACTTTGGTAGCAGATTGTGTTGTGAGAGTAAGTTTAGCTTTTTCACCTAGTGATACTTTCATCCGGTACGTATCGCCATCTAAATACCCCCCGCCAGGATTAAGGATATAATAACAAGGCTGCCCTGATTTATTATGATAGACAGGGCGCATTACCTTTAAGGCACCTTGAAAATATATGTTTTTAGCCACTGATTTGCCCTGATTATCTTCTACATTAAGGTCAAGGATGCCTGTCCAATCAGACATCTTGTTCCAATCCTTTTAGTAATGCGTTTTTTCTAATCCAGTCAATTACTTCTTCAAGACCCTTGTTATCTTTTAAATTTGTGAACACAAATGGTTTATTTCCACGAAACACTTTTGTATCAGATTCCATTACATCAAGTCTAGCACCCACAAATGGCGCTAAATCAGTCTTGTTGATGATGAATAAATCAGATTTTATCATCCCTTGCCCACCCTTACGTGGAATCTTTTCTCCTTGTGCAACATCAATAATGTAAATGGAGAAATCGACTAGTTCCGGACTGAATGTAGCAGCTAGATTATCTCCACCACTTTCAACAAAAATAAGCTCTACATCCGGGTGTTTTTCTTGAAGTTCATCAATTGCTGCAAAGTTCATTGACGCATCTTCACGAATTGCCGTATGTGGACACCCCCCAGTTTCCACACCAACAATGCGATCTTCCGGTAATGTACCGTTTGCGACTAGGAATTTTGCATCTTCTTTGGTATAGATATCATTGGTAATTACCGCCATACTAATTTGCCCGTTCAAATGACGCGTTATCTTTTCCACCAGCATCGTTTTACCTGCACCAACAGGCCCACCTACTCCAATTTTTATTGGTTCCATTTACATCAGTCCTTTTCTAATAGTTTAAGACATAAAAATACGTATATTTACTCGTTCATGTTGCATTTGTGATAACTCTATTCCAGGTGATACAATCCCGAAATCATTTTCATCCATTTGCTCTATTTTTTCTGTTGCATGTATTAACTTATTCTGAAATGCATAAACAATCTTTTGTCCAGCTGTTTGTCCGAGCGGGATTGCACGCACTGCATTTTGAACTAAGCTTGCTATAGAAGAATATAAATAATATAAAATGGTAGTTTCTTTGTTCACTTGTAAGAAATGACCAACCATTGTAAAGACAATCGCAGGATGACCAAATGATTGTTTGTTTTTTATTCTTTCTCGATACAAAGATAAAGCTGGTGCATCATACAATGCCTCCGCAAGCTTCAACATCCGATCACCCATACGCTGGGTTCCTTCCCTAGTTTCACGGGCAAGATTTTGTACAGTTAACATCCGATCTAACTTCCATACCTTTTCAAAATTGTCCTGTTCAATAGCCTCATAAACTATTCTTGCGGCTAAGCCATCTGCATAAACAAGTTGTTCGTTTAAATACAATTCCAACCATTGAGAAAAAGTCTTTTGATTCGTGACCGATCCATCCTGAATATAACTCTCAAGACCAAATGAGTGACTAAATGCCCCTGTTGGTAAATTAGAATCACATAATTGAAACAATGATAAAACATTTCTATCCATGGCTATGCCCTATATGACGGAATGCTTGTTTCACCTTGCGTTTTTCTCTGGAAAAAGGTATAGCCAGTTCTTTCAGTAACTCTTCTACGAGATAATCATATTGAACAAGCATGTCACTATCTTCAAACTGTGCTGGAAGATGGCGATTGCCCAATTGATGAGCAATTGTTCCCATTTCGTGAAGACTTCGCGGGCTAATAATCAATAAATCATCGGACAAGACTTCAACTAAGACCATATTTTTCTCATCCATATAAAGTACGTCACCAGCCTCTAGATCCCGTGATTCCTTTAGTCGAATCCCAAGTTCACGTCCATGATCGGTTGTAACACGTTGAATACGTTTAACTAAATAGGCACTTTCAAGATATACCTTTTCTTTATGCCGTTTCTCGATTTCCTTTTGGTCCATTTTGTCAATATTTGTTACGACCTTTTCAATTATCATCAAAACTCACCTCAAAATAAAAAATATCGTTGACCCATTGGTACTTTATCAACGGGCTCACATGTGATTACCTGACCGTTTATTTTCACCTCATATGTTTGTGGATCCACTTCAATCTCTGGTGTTTCAGAGTTTAACTTCATATCTTTTTTAGTTAAATTACGAATCCCTCTTACTGGGCGAATTATTTTTTCTAATCCAAGTTTTTCATGGACCTTATTGTCGTAAGCTGCTTGCGAGATAAAGGTAATGGAACTCTTTGCTAATGCTTTTCCATATGAAGCATACATCGGACGATAAATCATTGGTTGTGGTGTTGGTATGGTAGCATTTGCATCACCCATTAATCCTTGAACCGCTAAACCATTTTTAAGAATTAATTCTGGCTTTGTTCCGAAAAATTTAGGATCCCATAATACAAGGTCAGCTACTTTTCCCACTTCAATCGATCCCACATGTTCAGAAATACCGTGCGTAATTGCAGGATTAATGGTGTATTTAGCTATATAGCGCTTTGCGCGGTTATTATCCGCATACTCACTATCACCAGTCATCGTTCCTAACTGCTTTTTCATTTTGTCGGCTGTTTGCCATGTACGTATCACAACTTCTCCAATGCGTCCCATTGCTTGGGAATCAGAGCTTGTCATACTAAAGACACCCATGTCCTGTAAAATATCTTCTGCGGCAATTGTTTCCTTGCGAATACGAGAGTCAGCAAAAGCGATATCCTCAGGTACGGCGGGATTTAAATGATGACAAACCATTAACATATCAAGATGTTCATCAATAGTGTTAATCGTGTATGGTAATGTTGGGTTTGTTGATGATGGCAAGACATTCATCATCCCCGCAGATTTAATTAGGTCAGGGGCATGTCCGCCACCAGCACCTTCTGTATGGTACATATGAATAACACGATCTTTAATTGCTTTCATCGTATCTTCCATAAATCCACCTTCATTCAATGTATCTGCATGAAGCGCTACCTGTACATCATATTTGTCTGCGACTCGTAATGAATGGTCAAGTGAAGCACTCGTTGCTCCCCAATCCTCATGGACTTTTAAGCCAACTACACCTGCACGCACTTGTTCAGCTAGCGGCTCTTCAGCTCCAGCATGTCCTTTTCCAGTGAGACCGACATTTATTGGGAGCCCTTCTATCGCCTCTAACATCCGATGAATATTCCACTCACCAGGAGTAACAGTCGTAGCTCTTGAACCTGTGGCGGGGCCAGTTCCTCCCCCAATTAAAGTGGTCAATCCTGCAGTCAATGCGACATCAACCTGGGCTGGATTGATAAAGTGTACATGGGTATCAATTCCACCTGCTGTAATGATTCTACCTTCTCCAGCGAAAACTTCGGTAGAAGCACCTATTACAATATCAACATTATCCATAATTAATGGATTTCCGCTTTTCCCAATTCCAGAAATTAAACCATCACGTATCCCTATGTCGGCTTTATAAATGCCTGTATAATCAAGAATAATAACATTCGTTATGACCGCATCAGGTATACCGTCCCCACGTGTTACTAGTGGATGCTGACCCATACCATCACGAAGTACTTTGCCCCCACCAAAAACTACTTCTTCTCCGTATGTGGTAAAATCTTTTTCAATTTGAATAAACAGTTCTGTATCAGCTAAACGGATAGAGTCGCCTGTAGTTGGTCCATACATTTGAGAATATTGCTCTCTAGACATTTTAAAAGTCATTTGGTACCCCACCTTCCAATGGTCCGTCCACTTTATTATTAAAACCATAAACCTTCCGTTCCCCAGCATAATCGATTAATTCTATCTCTTTCTCATCGCCAGGTTCGAAACGAACTGCAGCTCCTGCGGGAATATTTAAACGTTTCCCGTAAGCTTCTTCTCGCTTAAATTTCAATGCCTCGTTCACTTCATAAAAATGAAAGTGTGAACCAATTTGTACAGGTCGATCACCTGTATTAACAACCGTCACGTTTGAACTTATTCTATCTGCATTACAAATAATGTCTTCCTCTTTTAAGATAAATTCTCCTGGAATCATCGTTGATCTATCTCCTTTCATGTTTTTTAGCGAATCGGATTGTGTACCGTAACTAATTTAGTACCATCAGGAAAAGTAGCCTCTACCTGTACATCATCAATCATCTCTGGAATACCTTCCATTACATCGTTACGCGTTAGTATTGTTGCACCATATTCCATAAGCTCTGCAACTGTTTTGCCATCTCTTGCACCCTCTATCACTTCATATGTAATCAGTGCTATAGATTCCGGGTGATTTAATTTCAAACCTCTTTCTCTTCTGCGTTTTGCAAGATCCCCTGCAACTACAATTAAAAGTTTATCAATTTCACGTGGTAATAATTGCATGTGATACCTCCTATCCGTTTTTTTATTTATTAAAAGCTTCCCCTATTTCACGCTTCTAAATACTTAGCAAGAATAAATTGAAAGCTACAAAAGAAGTATTAGACATAACTAAATAAGACATCACAATAAGAATTTTTTGTAAATACCAATTTTGGTTTATAGATTGTGAAATGTGTAACAAAGTATACTACTTATTTAAAACCCAACTATACGGACAGTTAAACTTTAAGCTTACATATTTAAAAAAAATTACTAAGAGGTAGGTCAAAGGTGTCATTCATTTTCAATTAGAATTGAAGGAGATGGTGGTTCTCCTGAACGACTTTTAAAAGAGGATTTCACTTTTTCATCTGGTAGATCAACCGATGTGAAAAGAGTTTGAGATCGTTTATTCTTAGCAGTTAAAAAAGTATAAATCCTTTCTTACTGCATAAGTGCAACTAAGGCTTGGCGATAAGCCAATGTTTCTGAGCTAGTTAAAAACTTCTATTCATTAGAAATGTCCAATACATTCTATCCTATTTTACATATCTCCCGGCGGAAATCAAGTCTTACCCTTCCGTCTTTTATAAGACTAAAACCAGGTAGAAGAAAATAACTTCCTCTACCCTTGTTTTTTTCGTCTATTTACTTTTCACTTTAGCATACATGCATGTATCCCGAAGCTCTTTCCCATCAACTGATAAATCCTCATTTCTAATGATACCCTCTAATTGAAACCCCAATCTCTCCGGAATTGCACAACTTTTGCTATTACGGGTATCACATTGTATTTGCACACGATTTGCACCGAGTTCGTTAAACGTGAATTCTGTTAAACCAGCAACGGCTTCTGTCATATATCCATGCCCACTAAATCTGGTATCACCCCAATATCCAATCTCAAATTTCCGTACGTCCCAATCGATGTTATGTAAGCCTGATGATCCCACAAATTGATTGGTCTCTTTAAGAAATACTAGCATTCTCAGTTTCTCTCTTTTTAAAAAGCTTATGTGTGATTCGCGTGTATTAATTTCTGTCTCTTCCTCAGTTTGGCTGTTTTGCGCGAAACCCATCCATGGTCTAAGCTCATTGATAGAAGCATTAATTGCGTCATATATAGCTTTTCCGTCCCCGGGCATAGGTATTCTTAATCGTAATCGTTCGGTTTCAAATTCGTGTCGGAAGTCTAGTAAAATTGGGTTCATAAGCGTCATATCCTTTTTTAGAGTTCTAAAAAATATATACGATTGCAGAGGAAAATGCAACATGAATTTTTAAAAGTCAAACATCAAACTCCCCGTTATTATATTAATGTATGTATTCTTTTTTTATTAGCTTGTTTAAAAGTCTATTTCTACTAAAAATAAGCAAGTTGTCCTAGGGAAGGTAATAAAATGTGTAGATACCATAGGGGATGCGCCAATTCAAATTGTTATCAAACACATAAACATAATATAAATCGATACAAGACTTGTATAAGATTTACCCATGAATATCACTCCTTCCATAGAAAGCCAACTGATCCCTGGCTTTCTTTTTATTATAGAAAAACACTTCTACACTCCTGTATTTAGGATGATTACTCCAATATGAGACAAGAGCTTGTTTTTTAATATAATAGACTATTGACCGTTTCGTAATGGCTTTTATTTTCATTTATATAAAGTAGGAGGTGAGAAAATGGTATATTACAAATCAAGAAAAAAGAATTATTCAAGAAAGAAATACGAAGAAGTTTGCGAATCACCTGAAAAAAAGGAGGAAAAAGAAATGGGTTATAAGTATTACAATGATTGTGATTGTCATGATAAATATGACAAATGTGATAAATGCGATAAATACGACAAATATGACAAATGCGATAAGTGCGATAAATGCGACGATAAATGTAAGTGCAAAGAAGAGGAAAATAGATTTATTGAATTTGATGTAGATGAGAGCACTAGAATATTTTTCCCTGGTATCAATGGTAATGGTGATGATAATGGAAATGGTAATGGTAATAGAATAAATTCACTTGCTCAAGTGAAAGTTGATGTGGACTGTGAGGATAATGAAGTATTACTACAGGGAACGGTTGAGTGGACACCAAATGATCTCGCTTTAACCACACTTATAGTCACAGCATTAACAACAGCAGGAATTGTTGCACCTCTATCTTTGGAAGGAACATTTAGAATATTCAGAAGCTGCAAGGATGGTAGTTCACCTGTACCAATCTTTGAAACAACAGACACGTCTACAATTAATGGACTTGATCTTGGTAGTCTTCTTGTTCCGGCAGCACTTACGCTTCCATTAAGCACAATAACTACCGGATTTCACTATGTAGATCAAAATCCTTGTTGTGGAGATAATCGTTATTTCTTGACACTTAACTTAAATCTTCCTAATGATCCTAGTATTACTGTTGGTGGAGTAACGGGACTTCTTTCATCGTTTCTACCTGCTTTAACTTTCACTTCAGAAACGAAGGTATTCACAGCAACAGAGATTGAAGAAGTAGATAAGAAGCATAAAAAATATTAATTTGCTATTAGAAAATAAAGTTTAATAGTGAGAACCATTAAAAGACAAATTAATGCATCTAAGCAACCTGTTTTCGATATTCTATCGGAGACAGGTGCTTAAATTTTATCAATTCTTAAAATATGAACCCAGGAAAGAATACCAGTAATAGTTTCGATTATATATCAAAACTTACATTTGATAATACGGTTGATTTATCCCTTCAAGCGCTTGTTTAATAGAATTTCTAACTTCTACATTTTTTTCTATCGTTTCTAGATGGAAATATAAACTCCTTAAAAATTGCTTTATATTTGCTCTATATACGAAATACGCCTGATCACCTGTTGAAAAATTTTGCTTTAACTCATTTGCGAGTTCGGCAATTTTCTCACAAACCATGGATTCACTAAACCCTCTTTGCAACATAGCTATGACTGGATTAGCCATTCGCTCATCTTCTTCATAATGAAAGTAATCCTTATTGAAAGCCATTTTATTAAAAATAGCCGTAAAGACATTTTCTGCGTTTTCAATTGATAGATTTGGTTGTTTAACTAACTCATCTAGAGCATCTGCTACATGTGCAATACTATGCGCCCAGCCTTTTGCGTGGACAAGCCCTCTAATATCCTGTTCTTGATCAAGGTATTTTAATAACGATACAGAAATCTGTTCTATGTCATTCGAAGCTAAAAAGTTTTTTTGCAAATTAACAAGTAAAATCATAGCAATGATTAATGAAGAAAAGGATCTCGTAAAAACTGAATCTTTCCCGATTTCTCCAATTTTATAAAACAAATGGTCAGTGTCCATGCAGGTTGTCAGTATACGCTTAAGTTCTCCGTCTGAATAAGAATCTTCAAGTATTAGCTGAGAAAAGGAACTATAGATCAATTCATCCCTTAATTCTGGATCAACATTCCCTATTTCTCTTAGCATTGCAGTAGTGAGCTCAGAAATACTAATGGATTCATCCATTTGAAAGTTGTTATTTTTATAGGTCATTAGCGTTTCTTTTAGTTCAGTTGCATTCATGTATCTTGTCTCTCCTTAGATTTACCGATTTCCGATTTGAATAGTTGGTCTCTTCCAAGAATGGATAATGGTTACTTGATCTCCCAATCCTTATAGTTAACTCGATCTAATCCTAATTCCTTTGACTTAACCCATTCAAATGCTTTCATGACTAACGGTGATGCATTTCCTACAGATATTTCATCTTCAGATACCCAATGTGCCCCATCCGAATCTTGCCCTTCAAACTGTTCTGGCTTGGTTAATTCTCCACCAGTCTTTTTCACAGAATAGAAAATCGCAATGTGATGTACATGTGTATAGTCTTTGCAGTCCCATGGCAGCATGAAATCAATCGTTCCTATATTCTTGGTTATTTCAATTCCCAACCCTGTCTCTTCTAAAAATTCTCTTTTCATCGCATTTGTTAAACTTTCGCCATCTTCTAATCTACCACCCGGAAGATCGTATCGGTTTATATATGGTCCGCCATTTTTGTCAATTACTAGTAGCCGATTATTTTTCTGGTAGATACCGTATACACCCATTGTACGGTAGAAGTTTTTATCATGTGTCATATCTTACACAACCACCTTTTCTCTTGCGGAATTAATACAGTTTTAATACCATGTATTGAATGTTAATCCTTTCCCATTGAAAAACCTTCAAATAATCGTCCACCAAAAGGTTTAAGTGTAGTATGAACCAGTTTAATGATCTTTTCTTTTTCATTATTTTTATAAAAAGCGTCAAAGGCTTCTACAAATTCCTCCGCAACGTTTTCATCATATTGTCTCAATGCCCTGACAATCCACTTTGACGAACCAATCCAATGCCCATTTGTTCTAAGAGTAAATTCATGAACTGCTTCGGCTAAATAATTAACAATAAAAATTTGCTCACTTCTATTAGTAGACCCGATAAAGTCATCCAGTGCGTCGGTGATAAAATATCGTTTCTGTCTAATTATTTCTTCCGTCCATTTTTCTGGTCCTTTATCTAGTATCTCATTGGCTTCTTTTTTGATTAATTCAATGACACCAGTGTCTTTTAGAATAACACCCTCTGAAATCATTCTTTGCAAAGATGGTCTCGCTCTTTTATAATCAATTTCAAAGAATTTTTTATAAGAAGTCATAGTGTGCACAAAAACTTCAATAGGCCATCCGAACTCTATCAATGACTCTCTATATGCATACTTAATCGTATTATCAATTACCACAATATCAAGATCAGAAGTACTTGTTTCTTCGCCTCTTACTACACTTCCGCCCAATACAGCTCCAAGCGATTTAGGGAAAAAGCGGTCCACAAATTGTTCCGCCGCTTCGACTGGTAATAATCGTTTCTTTTCGTCCATTGTCATGGCTCTCCTATAATTAGTTTTCATATCAATTTCCTTTTGATAATTCTAACAATATCAGTTATTCCAAGACCTTCCGTATCAATTAACTCTTCAAAACAATTGTCTTTAAATGCTTCTGTGCATTTGTTAGTTTGTTGAAAACACCAGTTGCCTTCCGTTTCACCGCGTTCGTATTTCCTTTCAAGATTTATCCAGAACTTCCGCGTAATAATGTAAAGCTCTGCTATAATTTTGAATCCCTTTATCATTTGTTGTTTTTAAAAGTGTATGCAAAACTGTTTTCAATGCTTTAGAATGATCTTCCAAACTGTGAAGAGTTAATGCTTTAAATACTTGAATTGGCTCATATTCAGGAAATTTTTTTTCGCCTTTCAACAACACTTCAAGTGATTTTTGGAATTCTCCTATGACTTTATAGGTGCTACCTAAACAAACATAGGCATCTTTTAAAAGTTCATCTGGTAATCCTATTCGGATTGCTCTTTCATAATACTCAACTGCTTCCTCTTCTAATCCCATATCGTCATGTGTTTGGGCGCAATGAAAATTCAATTCAGCATTCATATGATCCTGCCTAACTAATTCGATGAACAATTGTCTAGATTGTTCTTCTTCACCATCGGCTCTCAACTTTAATGCATGTTCTAATTGACTGTTGATATTATTGCCACCTTATTCCTTCTATATAGTTTTCTACTGCTTTGTTGTCAGATAAGATTACCAAATTACTATTATATGTATATATCTTTTTCAATATCTCTGATTTTTCTTTTTCAAAAAGCCTATTCCACTTGAACATTTTCCAAAATATCTTGAAAGAGGGAACGTAATTAACCTTTTCACGGCCAAGTTTTTGCAATAAGAACCTGCGTATAATTCTGTATATCCTAATAAAATAATTTATATCTAAAAAAATAATAACATCCGCTCGCTCAAAACTTTTTATTACCCAATCAACGCTGTGGACACCTTCGACTATCCACGCGTCCACGTTTACTATTTTAAAAAAATATTCATCTCTTTCCTGAGAAGATCTTTTCACATCGTGTACATCTTCATTTTCACGTCTATTCCAAACCACATTGTCTAGTTCATAATGGGCTATATTCATCTTTTTCGACAATCTTCTAGCAAAGGTTGTTTTTCCGCTTCCAACTGATCCAATAATATGTATTTTTTTGGGTTTCACATGATCATCATTTAAATTAAATTTCACTTGTTAAACTCCACTAGAAATGGATAATCTTCTTCATTTAAACAACTTACGATTCTTTCGCGAAAATTGTTCCATGTCACCATTTCCAGAGCCTCGTTGAGTGGGAAATAACCAACTTCTAGACTCTCACTGCTAGTTGTCAATTTCCCACCAACTGGTTTACCCAAAAACAATGTATTACAAATACTTCTAGAAACGTTTTGGTATATTCCGCAAAACTTTATTATTTCAATATCAACTCCCGACTCTTCTTTAGTTTCTCTAATTGCCGCTTCATTCAAAGTCTCGCCCTCTTCTACTTGACCGCCAGGCATTTCCCAACCTCTACGCGGGCCTTTGATAAGCAATAGTTGACCTTTTTCATTGAGAACGATTGCTGCTGCGGATACGATATGTTTCGGAATACTCATGTAGTACCTCCATCTTTTCTAATAGAAAGTCATATGTTTTTTATCTTTTTTATAGTAGTTCATCCGATCCTGTAGGGTACCTGTATGAAACTCAAATTTATGTCCATCGGGATCGGTAAAATAAATGGATAGCTTATCCTGCCCATCTCTTTTTCTGCCTTCAAGAATGTTTACATCAAGCTTTTCAAGATGTTCACAAGCCTCATCAAATTCACTCTCATTAATACTAAATGCAGTATGTGTATAGGACTCTTTAATCTCCTGACGCGGAATATCTTTTTCCAAATTTAGCGCAAGCCATATTCCATTTACATCAAAATAAGCAGTTGTCTTTCCTTTGACGAGTAGCTTTGCATGAAACACATCTTGATAAAACTCAATTGACTTTTCCAGATCCGAAACAGAAAGTAAAAGATGATTAATACCTTTGATTTGCATACAAGCACCTCCTTCTATATTATTTGGGAGCCACCAATTCTACTTTCATTCTATCAGGGTCTTCGAAATACACCGCATAATGGTCTTCCCCACCTGCAAAAGGGTGTTGATTGGGATACAAAATAGTAATCCTTTTTTCTCTTAATCTATCTGTTACTTTATCCACATGCTCACGTGATTCTGCATGAAATGCTAAATGATTTAGTCCTACCCTACATCGGTGATAAGGAACATCAAGAAATCGTTCGTCAGTCTGGACAAAAACGATGTAGGTATCACCAAGCTTAAAGCTTTGTCCCGCGTCCCACTTTTGGAAAACATGATAACCCAGGTCCTCCAAAAACCAGCCCCAAAATTCAATTGAACCCTTTATATCAGAAACATATAGTTCGACATGATGGATCAATCCTTTAGTCATCTCCACTTCCTCCAATTTACTCAATAATCAACATATCGTTTTCATCAAACTCCCAGTTGTCACCAAATGCGACTTCCCAATGATAGCCATCTGGATCTGAGAAATAACCGCTATAGCCTCCCCAAAATACACGCTCAGGAGGTTTTACAATGGTAGCTCCTGCCTTTTTAGCCATTTCCATAACTTCGTCAACCTCTTTCGCTGACTTTGCATTGTATGCTAGTGTTATTCCCGAAAAACCCTTTCTAGTAGTTGATTCGTTTTCGTTTACATCCTTGACCAGTTCATCTAAGGGATATAGAGCTAACTTTGTTCCAGCATTATTAAAGAAAACAACAACCGGGTTTTCACTTTCTTCTGATGTCTCAAAGCCTAAACCATCCCGAAAGAACTTTAACGATTGACCAATATTTGTTACACCAAGTGTTATAAGATTCAATCTATTCATTTTAAAGTTCTCCTTCATCTATTTATTTTTCCCCGGACGTGGGGACAGGTTTATTGTCCCACAATGATAGAAGTCTTCTAACAAACAAGTTCCTGACATTTTTCACCGTATTACATTTCCAGGTGGAAAGGGACAAGGTTCCTGTGAACTGTCCCTTCGTCCCTCTATACTGATTTAATCATCACTCACATCTTGATAGTTCTCTGGAAAACAGTTTTTGTTGACGGTAAGATATATAGCGGCACTAGCCAACAAAAATCCAGCCAAAAGAAATACATACCTCACGCCAAAAATCTCCGCAATTGCTCCCATCATTAGAGAAGATAATCCAAACGTTAGAGAAATCAGAGCACTTTGGGCACCATACAATTTAGGTAGCTCTTCTGGAGTTGCCTCTAATTGTATATACGTGTCGTAGGCTATTGATTTCACTTGCTCAACAATTCCAAAAAGAACAGAAAACACTAAAGCCATCCATGCAACTGAATTAAGGCCATACATGAAGGTAATGATACTTACACCAAAGGAAGTAGCGATCATAATTTTTTTCAAATGGCGTTCAACAATACTAAAATACTTCGAACAAAACACCCCACCTATCAGTAGACCAATAAAGAAAGTAGTATTTATATACCCCCACCAGGATTCAGACTTTTCCAACACCTCTGAAACAAAAACATAGATGATAGCTGCAATCCACACAACATTTGCTATTGCTTCAATAAAGAACACCACATGAAGGCTTCGAAAAAGTGAGGAATTCCAAATGATTTTCCAGCTTCCCTTCAAAACCCCACCTAGATTAGCATTCTCATCTTTCACATGAAATGGTGTCGAATCCACAATCCTACTAATCATAATAGAAGATACGACAAACAAACAAAACGTAACCCAAATAACATATTTTCCGCCAATTAATGCGACAATTATGCCCCCAAGAGCCCAACCCCCAAGTTGAATGGTTTGGTCTATGACTGATACAAAGCTATTTGCCTTCACGATTTCTTGTTTATCTACAACTCTTGGTAACATGGCTCCGGTTGCTGGCATCGCCCATCCATCCAAAAAGGCAATCACCAATATAAAAACAATCAGAACCCAAATAGATGGAATGGATTGTAAACTCACCCAAGATGCTAAACCTAACAAAACAATTGTCTTTCCAATCTGAGAGCCCACCAAGAGTGTTTTCAATTTATATTTATTGAATAATACTGGTGAAATGAATCCACTTAGGAAACGTCCAAAAGTATTAATAAATGGCAACAATGCTAGATAAAATACAGACTCGGATACTGAATACAAGGTTGATATAAGCCCAACGATGTAAAATACATCACCAAAATTAGCTAACGACTGCCCTATCCATAAGAAACGAAAGGAATTATTTTTCATCTTTACTACCCCTTTTTTATCATTTTTCAATTAGATGAAAAAAAGGTAGATTACATACTCTGATACCTCACTTATTCAGTTTTCTACTCTATTCCAAACGAAGAGAGCGGTTTTTTCAGGTGCTTTTGTACATAGGAAATTAAGCTATTCACCAGTAATAGGACAGCACAAAGTGATAATGCCAATACTGGATTGATTAATTCCGCAACGACACCTGCGAATCCAATGGCTATTATGACAACAATTCCTGCTAGTAGAATTCCGCCACTGCTCACTCGAGCTAAAAAGCTATCGGAAGTGATTGTTTGCCTGGCTGCACCATTGATGACAAAAGCCATCGATAGTGCACCATCAAATAAAAACATACCTGCAAAAGCACTCCACAAGGTAGAAGATATTGCAATGAGCATAACACCAAGTCCTGATACTACTAATATTGTTCCATATAGCTTATTCCAGTGCATATCTTTAACTCGGTGCATCAGAAAGATCCCAACAATATTACCTGCCCCAGCACCTGATAGTAGAATCCCTGTCTCGGCAGCGGTTAACCCCAATACTTGGTTCGCATAAACGATTGCGAGCAAACTTACCGAGTGTGTACTAAAATTAAGAACAGCGAGATTGAGTGTAATGAATCGCTGAATTTTAGTTGAAAACAATAGTTTAAGACCAACCAATACTTGTTTCCATGAGCCTTTCTCAGTTGATTGCTGATTTTTATTAGAAACTTTTTCTCGAATCGTTAAACAAGCAATCCCGATAAAGGATAGTAAAAATGAAAATGCATCAATTCCGAGCGTCGCAGCAGCGCCGATCGCTGTCAATGCAAAACCAGCTAGTAATGGCCCTATCAACGTACTAACAGCGTCAGCAGCTTCCAAATAATTATATGCTTCTACAAGGCGTTTTCGGCCAGCAATCCCTGGCAGTAAAGAGTTAATGGAAATGGTGAAAAATAACCCCGCTATACCTGTGATAAATAAGATTGAAGAAATCACCATAACATTGAACTGATCAATATAGATAACAAATACCAGTAAGGACATCATAATCGCACGAATCAATTCCGCTGACATCGCTATTTTCTTCTTCGGTCTGTTTTCAATCCAAACTCCTACTGGAAGCGAAAAAAGTAATGGGGCGATATGTGTGCTTATCGCTACGATTGCAGCTTTTATTGGTGAGTCAGTAATCTCGAGAACAATCCAAGGAATAACAAGCTCACTAAACCTTCCACCAAAAATAGAAACGAGTTGACCCAACCACAACATGAGAAAATTTCTTTCTCGCAACATGCTTACACCTCAAATTTAAAACGTGTCTATTCAATTTTTGGGTATTCATTCTATTTTACATCGCGTTAGTCCTCCGTTATTTAATAATAGTGATTATTATTTTATACCAAAGTGTCGTAATTGTGAAGTAATTTTCAGAATGTTTTCACGGGAATAGGCTGGTCTATTTTGTTAACATTTTCACCCTAACAAACTTGCGCTTTCCAACCTGCAATACTAGCCCATTATGAATCGTTACACTAAAATTAGGATCTTCCACCTTTTTTTGATTCAAGCGAATTCCACCATTTTTTATCATACGGCGAGCTTCACTCTTAGATGGGAGTAGACCTAAATCAGTGATCAGATCTACGATACCTATCGTAGCTTCCTTTTCCCATGTAACCTCTGGAATTTCATCTGGCATTTGATTTTTTTGAAAAACGGTTAGGAAATATTCCTTACTTGTTTCGGCAGTAGCATTGTCATAAAGCATTTCGACAAACGAGAAAGCTAATCGGACTTTTGCATCACGAGGATGAAGGGTTTCCTTTTTTAGTTGATCCATTATTTCAGCCACTTCATCAATAGATAGATTAGATGCTAATTCAAAATACTTACCAATCAGTTCATCGCGAATCGACATCGTCTTTCCAAAGATATCGTTAGGTTTCTCATCGATTCCGATATAATTTTTCTTGGACTTAGACATCTTTTCTACACCGTCTAACCCCTCTAACAACGGTAGCAACATGACAACCTGCTTTTCTTTTCCAAATTGTTCTTGAATTTGACGACCAAATAACACGTTGAATTCCTGATCCGTTCCGCCTAATTCGATATCAGATTCGAGCATCAATGAATCATATCCTTGCATAACAGGGTAGAAAAACTCCTGCAGGTAAATAGGTTTATTTTCCTTGTATCGATTATGAAAGTCATTTCGTTCGAGCATTCTTGCAACCGTTACGTTACTTGCTAGTTGTAAAACTTCAGCAAAATCAAGTTTAGATAACCATTTCGCATTATAATGCAATTCTACTGCTTCCATATCGATAATTTTTCCAAACTGCTCAAAATAGGTTTGGGCATTGTGCCGCACTTCTTTATCTGTCAACGTAACTCTAGCACTTGTTTTACCAGTTGGATCACCAATTTTACCTGTGAAGTCACCGATAATGAGCTGAATCGTATGGCCTAAGTCTTGAAATTGTTTTAGTTTATTTAATACAACCGTATGGCCAATGTGGATGTCAGGCGCAGTTGGATCCAGACCTAGTTTTACCTTTAATGGTTGATTCTTAAGAATGGATTTAGCAATTTTTTGCTTGAATTCTTTATCAGGAATAATGCCATCTACACCGTAAGCTAAAATATTGTATTGCCGTGCAAGTTCCTTTTGCTGTTCTTCCGTTAATTGTTCTATATAGTTCATTTCTAATCCCCCTCGTATAAAATATAAAATACAAAAAGACACATCCCAATCAAGGGACGTGTCTTATCACGCGTTACCACCCAAGTTGAAGACCAAGGCCTTCCGCTTAAACAAGCTATCGGTTTTACCGTCTTATACTAATAACCAAATTTGGTTTTCATAAAAGAAGCTCAGGAAGGTAATTCATCTAGATACTTGTATCGATTTGCAGCACCCATCGACTTTCTGAAACAACGAAATCTACACTACTTATTTCCGTCAACGCTAATTGCTATTAAGTTAGAAATATAGTACGTCTTTTCAAGTGTAATGTCAATGCTATTTTCATTCGTAATGATGATTCTGAGTCAGCCTCAAGATGGATGCATGAAAATTATAAATACTTTATACTTCTGTGTAAGGAAAACTTTTGGGAGGAATTCGTAATGAAGAAAGTAATTAGTGAAAATTGGGATCTTGATTCTCTATATCCAGATGGTAAGGAATCAAAAAGGTTAAACGAGTTAATTTCAGATCTAAAGCAGGGCATGAAAGGCTTACAAGAAAATGTTCAAACGTTTGATCAACATGATACGCAAGACTTGGTTGACTTTTTTCAAAAGGTGCAGGAATACATCAGCAAAGCTTTTGAGCTAGATGAATTCCTGATTTGTCTATATTCCGTGAATGTGGATGATCCCGATGTTGCCAAGTTGATTGATGAAAGTGAGAAAATTAAAGCTGATATTGAATCATTGAAAATGGATATGGATGAATTATTAGTAAGACTTTCAAAAACAGATTGGCAAGAATTGCTGCAACATCACGGAGTGAAAGAATACCAATTTTACTTAGAAGAACGTAAACAAAAAATGGAAGATAAATTGCCAATTGAAATGGAAAAGGTGATAAATCAACTTTCCATTAATGGATTTATTGGATGGGAAGATTATTATGAACAAATGATGGGAAACTTACGAATTCCGGTTGAAAAAGATGGCCAACAAGAAGAAATGTCGATTGGTCAGGCTCAAAGTTATGCTATGTTTTCAAGTGATCGATCGATACGTCAGAAAACCGCTCGAAAGATTGTTGAGATCTGTAGAGAACAAGCGGAGTCATTTGCCACAGTCCTCAATCGAATTAATGGATTCAGGTTAGATGTATATAAACAACGCGGCTGGAATAACGTTTTGAAGGAAGCAATGGAACAGAATAGAATCAAAGAACAAACTGTAAAGACGATGGTTTCAGCCATCAAGAAAAATAAAGAAATCGTACAGTCATTTTTACAACGAAAAGCTCAAGTAATGAAATTAGAAAAATTGAGTTGGTATGACACGGACACCCCGAGCTTTACTTCTAATAAAAAGGTTTCCTATAGTGAAGCAGCTGATATAGTGATTACGCAATTTCATAAATTTAGTGAAAAGTTAGGTGTGTTTGCAGAAAAGGCATTTCATGAAGGTTGGGTTGAAGCTGAAGATCGGAAAGGAAAAATGCATGGCGGTTTCTGTGCATTTATGCCGCTAAAAAAGGAAAGCCGTATTTTCCTAACCTTCACAGGGAGCTATCAAGATGTCGTGACGATTGCCCATGAGCTTGGTCACGCTTATCATAATTATATATTGCAGGATGAACCAGCGTTTTCACAAGAAACCAGTACGAGTGTTGCAGAAACAGCTTCCACCTTTGCTGAAAATTTAGTACTGGATGCTGCAATCGAACAGGCATCTACTGATGAAGATAAACTATCCTTACTAGAAATGAAAATCTTAAATGGTTTGAAATACCAAGTAACCGTACCAGCTATGTTTGAATTTGAACAACGGCTGTATGATAAACGAAAGGACGCACCACTTACCGCAGATGAGATATCAAATTTGATGGAAGGAATGATAAAGGACGTTTACGGAGATACTGTCGATGAAAATAATAAGTATTTCTGGATGACTATCCCACATTTTTATCATACAGATTTAGCATTCTACAACATTCCATATACAATCGGTTATTTATTTAGTAATGGAATTTATGCATTAGCTAAAGAACAGGGCGACCAGTTCTCTGAGCAGTATGATGCCTTATTGCGGAACTCAGGAAGAATGACGGTTGAACAATTAGCAGGGCGTTACCTGAACAAGGATATCGAAGAAAAGGAATTTTGGGAAGCTTCCCTACAACCAACTATTGAAGCAATACACGAGTATTTAGAGTTGACGGAAAAGATGATATAGATATTGAAAAAGGGAACAGTTTAACATTCACCTTCTAAAGGTATTATTAACATGGGCCTTTACTGTCCTCTTACTAAATGTATAGGGAGTACGTATTCCTTTTGAAATGATAACGTAATAAATTAGTAGTTGTTTTATTGAAATCAATAGAATACAATAAAAAGGTAATTAAAAAAGGCGAGTCGTAAGTGTCCGCTTACGACTCGGACAGTATCCGCAAGGTACGGCGACTTCGTTTTCGGGATTGAAAAAAGTAATTATCCAGTTAACTCAATCGACAGGGTGATTACTTTTTTTCATGGCTGTTTACAATTAACAACACAAGCGTCGAAGACATAAGCATCAACTCAATAACTTTGTCAATTGGTATCACGAGCTTCATCCCCCTTTCTTTAAGGGGTGTAAGCCACCAGTGTAAAAGAATTTATTACTCTTACTCACCCTGCATTACCCGTCCCCAACATTATACACTATAAATGTTGAAAAACGTTAAAATAGTTAAAAAATGGTACAATATTCACAGGTTTCTGTAAGTTATGTACTATTTTATTAAAGCTGTTTTCGTACACATTGTTGCTTTTTCATCTTCATAGTTGATATAAAATGCGACGTAAGTGCCATGTTTTGTGCTTGAACAACCGTTCCGGAAATCCACTACGCTTTCCGCGGGCTCGCGATGAGCCTCCTCGCGAGCAAAAACCGCTCACTGCGGGGTCTCATCGTCTTCGCTTTCCCGCAGGAGTCTACGTGGATTTCCTTCACTAGGGTTGAGCTCCTCCTAAAATTCATAACATTCATCTCTTCACTCTTCAGTGATTGGAGCGGAGGGCAGTCGACTCCTGCGGGAGGATAGGCATAGGTGAGACCCCACAGTGCGACAGCACGAGGAGGCTCACCAGCCGCCCGCGGAAAGCGACTGCCCGCAGCGGAAATCACGTTGCTGTTACGTCGCAGTTTATATCAATAGCAACAGAAACTTTACTAAAACAGCCTTTCTTAAAAAGACTTAGAATGTGAAGTGTGAGTATCTCAAGCAAATATGCATAACAGCTTTTAATATAATGTAATCACCTCACTTCCGATAAATGAAACGAGCGCAATCCTTATTCAAGGAAAGCGCTCGTTTATGTAAGTAATGATATTAGACTTCTCTTATAAGGGAATGCCCTTCGTTTTGTTCCCTGTCTAACCACTGCCACTTTTCAACTAGCTCAATTTTGCCCTCAGTTGTTAACTTAGGTATGGACTTACACTTCCCACCCCGTATTTCGTGACTTGTATTTACGTGATTATATCGAAATTCAAGAGAATCATCATCATGAACAATACCTATTAATTTTCCTTTTACTATTTCTCCCCCTGAATAATCTGCATAGAGTATTTTTCCTTCCTGCTTATAATTAAAATAAGTTTTAGAAGAAACCTCGCCATTAGCTGTGTTTTCCACAGAGACAAACTTACGGTTATTATAATTAATCATAAGGTCTTTCTAATCCTCTATGTCCACGACAGTAAGCTCTCCTGTTTCAGGGGAAATGGCAAGTCCGTGAACCGGTGTGTTAGCAGGAAGAAACGGATGACGACGAATGATTCCAACACTATTACGTACATTTCCCTCAACATCATCAAAGCCCTGAAGCCACTTTTCCATATCCACACCTGCATATCGTAAAGCATCAAGGCTGGACGGATCCATTCCTGCTTGTAAAGCTTTTTCAATGACGGATTCAGATTTCAAACCAGTCATACCGCATCCGTAGTGTCCAACCACCACCACCTCTTCAGCTTTTAGTTCATAAAGAGCAACCATAATACTTGCCATCGTGCTTTCAAAAGGGTCGGAAATAATAGCACCAGCATTTTTTACGATTTTTGCATCACCGTTACCCAAATTCATAGCGCGCGGGAGCAATTCTAATAGACGCGTATCCATACACGTAAGGATAACTAACTTTTTATCCGGAAACTTTGTAGTCTCATATTTTTCATATTCCTTGTTCTGTACAAATTGTTTATTATATTCCAAAATAGAATCCATGACGGACATGTGATGCACTCCTTTTTTCTGACTATATTAATTTCTTCACCTTTTATAGTATCTAAAAAACAGGAATTAAACAATTATTCGTCATAAAATATTTTTCCTGGGTTTAAAATATTTTCTGGATCAAGAGTTTTCTTAATTGCTTGCATAACTGGTAAGGCAGTTCCATGTTCTAGCACTTGGTACTTCATTTTACCAATTCCGACACCATGCTCACCTGTGCAAGATCCACCTCTCTCAAGTGCATACTCCACAATATGTTTATTATAGTTCTCCGCATACTCCACTTCCCTCTGATTCTCGGTATCAATCATGAGGGTTGTATGATAATTCCCATCACCTACATGTCCGACGATTCCGCCATCAAGGTTATATTCTTTTAACACTTTTTTTGCGGATTTAATCGCTCCAGCAAGCTCTGACAGTGGTAAACAAACATCGGTTGTCATCAATTGCTTTCCGGGAAATCCATGTTTAAATGCGTATGCTGCATTATGACGGGCCCCCCATAATTTATTGCGTCCCTGTGTATCTTTTTCAAACTCAAATGCATGGTTATCTAGATCCGCAAGTATCTCTTTTGTAAACTCAATATCTTGTAATAAACCTGCTTCATTTCCCTGAAATTCGATAAATAATGTAGGCATTTCATCATAGTTTGTATCACTGAATTTATTTACTTGTTTTATGGAAAGCTCATCAATCAATTCTATTCTTGCTACCTGGATCCCAGCAGACAGAATATTGACTACCGCATTAATCGCGGAATCTATTGAGTGAAAAGTTGCTCTACTAGCTACGATCATCTCAGGAATTCCATATACTCGTAATGTTAATTCGGTAAAACACCCTAGTGTCCCTTCTGACCCTGCAAATAATCCATTTAGATTATAGCCTGATGAGGATTTGGCAGCTAAGTTCCCTGTATGCATAGTGGTTCCATTTGCCAGCACTACCTCAATATCCCTTATTTGATCACGCATTATTCCATATTTCACAGACGTTGTTCCACTTGCATTTGTCGCAGCCATACCACCTAAAGTGGCATCTGCACCTGGATCAACAGAGAAAAACAGTCCATGCTTTTTTAGCTCTTGATTTAACTTTGACCGCGTTACCCCTGGTTGTACCTTCACCAAAAAGTCATTGGGTAACACCTCAATAATGCTATCCATTAATGAAAAATCAAGCGAAATCCCACCGTTTAATGGAATAACATGGCCTTCTAAGCTTGAGCCTACTCCAAAAGGTGTGACCGGGATCTTATGTTTACTCGCTATTTTCATTACTTGGCTCACTTCTTCGGCGCTTTCAGGATATATCACCACGTTTGGAAGACTTGGTGTATGATAGGATTCATCCTTACTATGTTGCTCTAGAATAGTTATATTTGTTGAGACTCTTTCTTTAGGTATAAACGTTTCTAGTTCAGAAATGTAATTCATTTATCTCACCTTCCCCTTTCAATAAACCTATATATATAATTCGACATGACCCATGAAAATCCTGTTTCTATGTACTAGTCTATTAGACACAAGTAAAAACTACTATCTTATTTTAAGAAACCCCATTCATTATTAACCCTCCATTAAGTTTCTTCATACTTTTCTACCAGTTAATGTAGTAATTTCATCTTATATTTACACTCCTTTTACAAATTTTACAAAATTCGCAACGAATCTACTATTTTTTAAATCACCCTTTTACTCTACCATATAAGTGAAGATGCAATACAAACTCTAGGAGGATGAACATGAGAAAAAGAGCGTGGATTTTCGTTGCCTTATTTATGTTAATAGCTGCAAGCATCATTGGAATAAGTAGCACAAACTCAAGTGCTGATAGTGGAAAGAACAAGCAAAAAGGAAACAATGGGAAAGCAAAAAACGTTATTGTGATGATTGGTGATGGAATGGGTCCTGCTTATACTACAGCATATCGTTACATGAAGGATGATCCCAACACAACGCAAATGGAGAAAACAATCTTTGACAAACATTTTGTGGGTATGGCAAAAACTTATCCTGAAGATACCGAAGAAAATGTGACAGATTCAGCTGCAGCAGCAACCTCTATGGCAGCAGCTATTAAAACATATAATGGTGCGATTTCTGTCGATAATGATAAAGAACCAGTAGGAACAGTACTTGAAACTGCAAAAGAAAACGGAATGGCTACAGGACTTGTAGCAACATCACAAGTTAACCACGCAACTCCAGCCGCTTTTGGTGCACATGACGTTTCACGTAACAATTATAATGAAATTGCCGATGATTATTTTGATGATAAAATAAATGGCGAACATAAAGTAGATGTCATACTCGGTGGCGGTACGAACTATTTTGATCGGGAAGACAGGAATCTTATAAAAGAATTCAAGCAAGATGATTATAACTATGTAACCACAACAGAAGAAATGCTAGAAAACGAGAATGACCAATTACTCGGTTTGTTTGCACCAGTAGGATTACCAAAAGCAAAAGATCGCAAAGAGTCTATCCCTTCACTTGAGGAAATGACTACAGCAGCACTTAAACAATTGAAGCAAGATAAAGATGGTTTCTTCCTAATGGTAGAGGGTAGTCAAATTGATTGGGCGGGACATGCCAACGATTCAGTTAGTGCAATGAGTGAAATGGAAGACTTTGCAAGAGCATTTGAGGCAGTAGTTGAATTTGCTAAAGAAAATGGACACACACAGGTTGTATTAACAGCCGATCATTCTACTGGCGGATTTTCCATTGGCCGTGACGGAGATTACAATTTTTATCCTGAAGCAATCAAAGCAGCTAAACGCACACCAGAGTTTATGGCGAAGGAAATTATGGATGGCGAAACTGTTGAGGACGTTTTAGATGAATATGTAACGTTTGATTTCACTGAGGAAGAGCTCACGTCTATCAAAGAAGCCGCTAGTAAAGATGACTTTGATACATTATATAGCGTTATCTCCGAAGTGTTTAATAACCGTGCAGGCGTTGGATTCACAACGAGCGGACACACGGGTATCGATGTCCCGGTTTATGCCTACGGACCGAGGAGTGAAGTATTTTCGGGGCTGATTGAAAATACGGATATAGCTAAAGAGGTATTTGGGTTTTTGAAATAGTTAATTAGGATGAAGAAAAGCGAACAACGTCCATAATGGGCATAGTTCGCTTTTTAAGTTTGTAAAATGCCTTTATTTAGCAATTATATTACTTTTCCGCTATTGAGCAAGCACATCCTGAAACTCAGGGGTTTTTGCAATTTTACTTTTAGCATAGGAACACTCAGTAATAATTTTCTTTCCTTCTTCTCTCGCGTAGTTAACAACTTTTTCTACAAGTTCCCCAGCAACCCCTTGGCCACTAAGCTCGTTCGATACAATTGTATGTTCAATGATTAACTTATCATCATCTGCTGGAACAAAGATAATTTCTGCTAAAGGCTTTTCTTCGTTATCGCCAACAAAAAATTTATTGTCGCCTTTTTTAATATCCGTCATGGTAAAACCTCCCTTTTTTATTAACTAAACGGGCAATGTAACAATAATCATCATTAGAAAAAGTATCGTTACATAATTCACTGAACAGAGAAACATTACTTGGGCCCATTTTAAATCCTTTTTTGTAAAAAAGCCACCGATCCCCGCTGCTAACCAACAAATGTTAAGTACTGTAGCAATTACTATAAATGTTGTACCTAACTGCGCTAAGAAAAATGGCAGTGGCAGTAGGCAAGCGATATATACAACAATTTGCCGCTTGGTCATTTCAAATCCATATACAACTGGAAGCATCGCAACCTCAGCAGCTTTATATTCTTCATATTTTTTCATTGCGATAGCAAAGGTATGCGGCATTTGCCAAATAAACAAAAGCAGGAACAGTACAATTGGGACTATATGATAAGCCGGTTCTATTGCCGCCCATCCTATTAAAGGTGTGACAGCACCAGAAAGACTTCCAATTACTGTATTAAGTGTGTAACGTCGTTTTGACCACATGGTATACAAGACAACATACGTGAACCATCCCACAAATGCGTATAGGGTAGCTTCAATCGTTGTAAAAAATAAAAGAATGAAACCAAGTATACTCAATACGATTCCCAACTTTAGAACTAGGTTAAGCGGGATAGTTCCCGTTACAGTTGGACGATTTTTTGTCCGTGCCATTACTGCATCAATATCAGCATCATACCAATTATTTAGGATAAGTGCTCCAGCCATAACCATCGTGCTTCCAATAATGGTTAACAAAAATATACCCCAATAATCTGCAAAAAATGCATCGGTGAAATACAGCGCTAGCCAAAATCCAGTAAGGACAGGCAGTGCATTAGCTATCAATACAACTAATTTGAAAAGTGCTTTTAAATCAGAAGCTAAAGTAGGAACACTTTTGTCATTTGATGCAGTTGACTTTTCAATCTTCTGTGAAGTAGGCGTTTCCTCTATATTCATTTCATTTCCTCTTTCTATAGCTAACTAGCAATTTTAAGACTTTATATCAATGATACCATTTCTGTTCAGGATTTCACACCGAATACATTTAAGATGTAACAGGAAACCTTAACCAAGTTCTTCTTTTAAAACTAGTTGGACTTTAGGGAGTTCTACCTTGGTTAATTCCTAAATTCACCATTGATGAACCGTTCAATTTTGGGAAACCATACTGGATAAGGAGGCGATACATGTGGCTAGAAGAAATAAAATTTTAGTTCCGGAGGCTCGGGAAAATTTAGATCAATTAAAAGGACAGGTGATGAAAGCAAAAGGATACGATGTAAACATGACCGATCCTAATGCCGTAAAGTACGAAATTGCAAATGAACAAGGTATTCCATTACAAAAAGGGAACAATGGTCAACTCACTTCAGAACAAGCAGGTAAAATCGGAGGGCCAATTGGTGGCAATATGGTAAAAGAAATGGTCAAAATGGCTCAAGAACAAATGAAACAAAAATAGTTGTATCCGCTGGTTTGAATTTGAATAACCGGCGGAACGCTTTCACCATGTGCAGACTGCTTATGTGGCATCCATTCCCTACTTAGAATAAAACCTTTAGTTTCAGAAATACTATATATAATATTGGTAGAACCTAGGGAAAAAGTTCTCTTAACATTAAAGAGAATTTAGGAAGGAGAACGAAATGAAAAAGGTTACTTCAGTTTTTTGGATTACATTGGCTATTACATTGATCTTGTCCTTTTGGGGGGCAATTGCTCCAAAAGGATTTGAAAATATATCAGGTACTATTATGAGTTATATATCCGTCCACTTTAGCTGGTATTATCTACTAATCGTTTCTCTGTTTGTCATCTTTTGTTTATACTTAATCTTCAGCCCATATGGAAAAATCAGGCTCGGTAGGCAAAGAGACAGACCTGAATTCAGTTATCCTTCATGGTTTGCCATGCTTTTTAGTGCTGGCATGGGGATTGGGCTTGTGTTTTACGGTGTAGCTTCTCCTGTCTCCCACTATATTAATACTCCACCCACTGCTGACCCTGGTACAAGGGAAGCGCTTGAGGATTCGTTGCGGATTACATTCTTCCACTATGGGATTCATGCATGGTCGATATATGCAATAATTGCTTTAATTTTGGCTTACTTTACATTTCGTCACGGAAGTCCTGGATTAATCAGCGCTACTCTTGAACCTATTTTTGGACATAAAATGAAAGGTTCATGGGGGAAGTTTATCGATATAATTGCCGTTTTTGCGACCATTGTTGGTGTAGCAACTACTCTTGGATTTGGTGCAACACAGATAAATGGTGGTCTCACATACCTGTTCGGAATCGGTACCGAGTTTTGGGTTCAACTAGTTATTATTCTAATCGTAACGGTTTTGTTTATGATTTCTGCCTATTCTGGTCTTGGTAAAGGAATCAAATATTTAAGTAATGCTAATATGGCACTCGCTACAATCTTATTCCTTGCTACATTAATTCTAGGACCGACCCTGTACATTTTAAATTCATTTATAGATACACTAGGGGCATATATACAAAGACTTCCCGCTGAGAGTTTCCGTATATCGCCTAACAATGAGAAAGAGCAGCAGTGGGTTAGAGACTGGACCGTTTTCTTCTGGGCTTGGTGGATCGCATGGGCACCATTTGTTGGAATCTTTATTGCCCGTATATCAAAAGGGCGAACCATTCGAGAATTCTTATCCGGTGTCCTTATCGTTCCATCTGTAGTCAGCTTCTTGTGGTTTTCGGCATTCGGAATGTCAGGGATTGATGCACAGAATAACGGTGTAGATATTGCTGGACTTCCAGATGAACAAGCGCTTTTCGGTATGTTTGACTCTTTTCCGTTTAGTATGATCTTATCGATACTTGCGATCATGCTAATTGGAACATTCTTTATTACTTCAGCGGATTCAGCCACTTTTGTGCTGGGAATGCAAACGACAAATGGTTCTTTATCTCCCCCAACAACAGTTAAATTCGTATGGGGATTTGCTCAATCGGCCATAGCTGCGGTACTTTTATATACTGGTGGACTACAGGCTCTGCAAAATGCATTAATTTCAGCGGCACTTCCGTTCTCATTCATCATGCTGTTGATGGTTTTCTCTTTTTTCAAAGCATTAAGGAAAGAAAAGGGTGAAAAAAAAGTATAATTGTGTGATTTTAATACAAGAGCTGCATGTGCATTATTAGTCATGCAGCCTTTGTTTGATGCAGCTAAATTTGGTCTACTCGAATCTTGGGTTATTCAGAAGTATGAATACTAATAATCTTTTCTTGAGGCTCGGCAACCCACTATTCTTTTACACTGGCCAGCTCATAATTGTTAAACATATTGGGGGACTAATCTATGGAACTTCAGTTGATTGAGGTATACGCGCCTGAAAATTTTAACTATCAAAATGACTTATTACAAAATTTCTCATTTACCTCATATTGGATATCACATGAAAACAACGAAGTACACATCCGGATTCTCGTCGAAAAACAAGGTGCAGAGAAAATCTTAAATTATCTGGAAAAGGCAGCTTCAGATGAAAGCAGTCAATTCGATGCCATGCTTTATTCCGTTAAAGCATACATCCCTAGTAAATATCATGAAAAAAACACTCCTAATGATAATAAAGATCAATTTGAAAGAGCGAGCAGACTCGAATTATACTCTGTAGTTGAAACTTCAAGTAAAATTAACGGTAGTTTTTCGTGGTACACCCTGTTTGCTGCGCTAGTTGCCACTGTTGGCGTTATTCAAAACAGCCCCGCACTGGTCCTGGGAGCGAATATCATCGATCCATCAATTAGGCCAATAATGGGAGTTTCGTTTTCTTCCGTTCTTGGTGAAAAAAAGCTGATTCGTCAATCGATTACCACGGCTATGTACGGTCTTTTAATCCCAATTACAATTGCTGCATTATTTGGTTATTTATTTCCTTTACCTATTAATAGTAATGAGTTTCTAGCTCAAACTAAAGTTCAACTCTTAGATATTGTTGTCGCAGTTTCCGCTGGTGCTGCGGGTGCTATTTCTTTTGTAAAGCGATCACATGGACAATTAGTGGGGGTAATGATTTCTTTAGCGGTATTACCCCCGGCTATTGTTTTGGGAATGATGGTTGGTGCTGCTCAATGGGAGGATGCCATTCAACCATTGTTATTACTTCTAATTAATATTAATTCAATCCTTTTATCAGCTATATTAGTATTCTGGGTCAGTGGCATCAAACCAGTCAATTGGAAAGATATTCAGGAAGCTGGTACTTCACGTGTTAATTCATTACTTTTCACTGGCACAATTTTTCTTGCATTAATCATTACAGTTGTTCTTCTTAGATTTTAGCTATTTACAGGTTATACTCCTTTTTGCCGTCTAACTGCTATTTCCTCATTAACCATGGAATACATAGCCTCCACTCCTACACTTGACGCTTCGAAGCTATAAGCGTTTTCTTTACTGATTCCCACGTTACCCGCTTCTTTTGCAGCGTCAATATTTGCACCAATGAAAATAAATTCCCAACCATACTTCTCTTCCTGATGGTTGATCATTTCTTTTATTTTTTTATGAAAAAATTCACGGCTGGAGTTTTCCATTCCATCTGTAGTGATGACAAACAATACCTTACCTGGTCTTCTGTCCTCACAAGTCATTGAAAATCTATGCCCAACATCCAAAATCGTTTTCCCCACTGCATCCAGTAATGCCGTGCTTCCCCTTACAAAGTATTCTTCACCCGTCAATTTAACTTGGTTTGCATCAACACCATTCCATAATATTTCATACTGATCATCAAAGAGTGCTGCTGTGAGGATTGTTTCTCCTTCCAGTTCACATTGGTTCCTTACTAAAGAATTAAATCCACCAATGGTATCACTCTCAAGGCCAGACATAGACCCACTGCGATCAAGCAAGAAAATTATTTCCGTCAGATTCTTATTCATACAAATCATCCCCCTATGTTTTACATCATGGTATAATAATAGCTAAGTTTATCCATCATTTGGTCGCCAGCAAAGCGACATTTTTGGGAGGTGTGCGATATGCTTAATAATGATTTTTTTATGAAATTGCAGCAGTATGTAGAACGTCACCTGAATCAATTTATCACTTACAGCAAGCCGATTTTTACTGAAAGCGAGATCCTAAAGGAAGTCAGCGAAAATGAGCTAGGAAATTTTATAAAAAAGAATCGTAAACCATCATTTCAACAAGTATTGTTCAGCTTTATTGATAAAACCGGTGCCAGTGATCCGGAAATATATAATAAAGCGGGAATTGACCGTAAACATTTTTCAAAAATTCGATCCAATCCAGACTACCGACCAGGAAAAAATGCTATTATCGCACTTGCTTTAGCACTTAAGCTATCTAAAAAAGAAACCGACAAGCTCTTGAGCTCAGCTGGTTTCTCATTTTCCGACAGTAACACTTCAGATTTGGTTGTTCAGTTTTGTTTAGAGAAAAAAGTTTATAATATCCATGACGTTAATCAAGCGTTGGATTATTTTAGTTTGAAGCCGTTGATTGGGTAGTTAGGGCAAGATGAAATAGAAACTATTGGTAAGTGATTAATCATTTGGATCTTCATATTTTTCGTCTAACCCCTATATACGGTTGTTCAATAACTTTAGTGTCTTCATTTTTAGTATGAAAAATATATAATTCACGTGATTGATCATTATCATGTATTTCTTTATAAGCTTTCCAAGCGGAATTCCAATTATCAAAATCATCAATAACAGACATTGCATCAATAATTCTCTCATTATCTCTGGTTTTTGCATTTAGAGACTCTACCAAGTCACAGCGGTTTGGAAATTGTTGCCGAACCTCATTCCATTTCATTTTAAAATACCTCCGTTTCATCTCGATATCATGCTTTTATTATATCACCTATGACTCTGGTAATAAAAGGTGATAAATTTGCACCTAAACCTCTAACCCAGCAATCCCAAAGCCACCAGGTCCAGCATGAGTAGAAATCATAGCGCCAGCTTGCATCCATTTTACATTTTTAAAACCATTTTCCTTGGCGATTTCATCCATCCGCTGCATGATGCTTTCATCAAGTCCAATTGAGTATTGAAAGTAAAGTTGTTCTCTATCAATATCGAATTGATTTAAATAATCTCGCATAAGTTTTTCTGTGACTATACTCATTTTTCCACGATATTTCTTAGTTGAAACAAGCTTCCCTTCAATTAATTCAATGCGTGGCTTTATTTTTAACAGAATCCCTCCTAGATATGCCACATTACTTACACGTCCACCCGCTTTTAAAAACTCTAAGCTACCGGGAACGAAAGCCAATCTGGATTTAGGAATTATTGATTCTATTTTCTCTATTAAACTAGCGGGTTCGATCGTTGGTTCTTTCTCTAATAAGGTAACAGCATACATCACAATAGCGGTTAACCCACCTGTGACATTCAAAGCATCAATTAGAAAAAGATCTTCAAAGTCTTCCGCTGCAATTGTCGCATTGTGAAAGGAGGAAGATGCCTTTGATGTATAACCAATATGAATAATGATACAGTCAGGAAAGTCTGCTTTTATTCTCATAAAAAGGCTGTGATACTCATGGGAATTTGTAGACGTTGTAGAGGGTATCTTTTTTGTATGCTCATAATAGTCGTAAATATCCTTTACAGGTAACGAACCATCTAAATAATCCTGGCCATCCATGATTACGTGCATCGGAACCACCTGAACATCATGCTTGTCAGCTAAATCTTCTGGTAAATCCGCTCCACTCTCTGTCGATAAAATAATGCGTCTCATTATATATCCCCTTTCAAATCCATTCGAATGTGGTGGCTTGCTCATGTATATGGTCAATCATATTTTTTCCGTAACTTGTGAATTAATCTGCGAATACCATTTTCAAGTCAATAATTAAGCCTTCAAAAATAGATACTTTTATGTGGTCTTCATCTGAGAATAAATCAGGTCTACCATAGCTTTGATTTTTTTGAAGTGTAAAGACACTCACTATTTTCTCCTGTGGTTCGATAATCCAAAATTCCTTAACACCGGCCTGTTCATACTTATTAAACTTTTCAATCTTATCTTTTCTGGCTGTTGAGGGTGAAATAATTTCAATTACCATATCTGGGCTCCCTTTACACCCACGATCATCAAGCTTTGTTTTATCACAAACAATCGTAATATCTGGTTCAAATACGTTCTGTCTTTCTTCTTCATTCTCTATTTCTTGTTCAAAATTCAACACAACATGAAAAGGGGCCGGATATACCTTGCATTCTTTTCCAACCAAAAAATTTGCAATTTGACGATGTAACTCCGATAAAATCTCTTGATGCACTCTTGATGGAGCAGCCTGCAAATAGGGTGTTCCACCAATAATCTCTACCCTTACATCCTCAGACCAAGATAAATAATCTGCATACGTATAAATTCGACCTTCTTTTGGTAATGACATTTGAATCACCCCAGCAATAAAGTTATATACCAATATTATATCATTTTAGTCCATAAGTAGTACTTTGTATTAAACATTCCCCAGCTATTAAAAAATTATATATACTTTTCCACCGGTTCCTTCGATGAAACCTTCTTTATTTGCCATTTTCGTTCCTCCAACTCAACCTTCTCTATTTATTCTCATATTTTGCAGAAATAAATCCTAAGACAGAACCAAAAATAGCCCCACCGAGAACTTCTAACGGTTGGTGTCCCAATAGCTCCTTCAAATTCTTTTCCCTTTCTACAAATTCCAAGCTCGGGAAATCTTTAGATAGCATTACGAAATTATTTTCCAAATCGTTGACCAGCTTAGCAATTTCACCCGTATGGCGTCGTATTCCTTGCGCATCATACATGACAATCACGCCAAATATTGTTGCCAATGCGGTTTCTGTATGGCGCGATCCTTTATGTGCAGCTATGTAAGTTGATAATGCTGAAACACCTGCTGAATGTGAGCTAGGCATACCACCAGTTGTGGCTACTTGTTTTAGATCCCACTCTCCTGTCGTTCGCTTATGTGTGAATATCTTCAGACCCTGCGCAAGTCCAATCGCCGCTAGTGCTGTCAATACTCCTCTATTCATCTTTTGCATTGCATTCATCCTCCAATTTGAAAACTTCTTCTCTTATTTCAATACCCGAAATGGAAAGTTTTATTCGCCATTCGACTAGTTCGGTAATGAATAAGTACTAGTATGCCACAACTTTGAAAAAGATTGTAACTTACAGCAAAACGTTTTGATGAAAAAAACTAGATTAACAAGCAAAAATAGCATACCAGTGATTATGGTATGCTATTTTTGCTTATTATAATGATTAACGATCAATAACATCGATTTTAACATTTAAATTAGTACGCTAAAATGAAGTCTAATTTTTAAAAGTCGATGAAGATTAAATAAACTCAAAAAGCAGTCAAAACGTCCTTCATTTAATCAATGAAGATTAAAACCATCTAAAACCACTGTTGAAATATCCTTCATTAACCTTATGAAAATCAAAACTACCCAAAACCGCTGGCGAAATGTTCTTCATTAACCTCTATATTTTACAGCTAGTCCCTTCAGGAAATTTCTAGCGTACTTATCACCGCACTCCTGGTAATTCTTATGTCCTTCTTTTCTTAATAAGGCACTTAATTCTCCTTTTGTAACTGTGACTCCCGCTTCTTCAAATATTTCCAGCACATCTTCACTTTTTAATGCTAGCGCTATTTTCAATTTCTTAAGCATGATATTATTAATGTTATTTACACTCGCGTTAATCTTTGCAGGTTCAGTAGATTGCCCTGGTTTTGGCTCTTGATGTCCTCTTCTAAAAGTAATAAAACCATTTAAAAATGACTCCAGCATAGTATTTGTGCATTTTATATGCTCTTCATTTTCTAAATCACTGTCGTAATCAGCTTCCTCATCGTAACTGTCATTTGATTTTGTGAGTATCTTCAGCACTTCGTCTTTTGTTACTTTAATCCCACCAAGCTCAAATATCTTTACCATGTCTATATTTTTAATATCTAGCGCATACCTTAATCTGATTAATATATCGTTATTATCCATTTGCAATCCCCCTCTAACATACATATCTCACTAATCATTCATTATCCCCTTCCACTTTCTTAAATAAAGCTTCCGGAATCATTTCAAAGCCTTCGATCACCGTATTTTCTTCTACTTCCATCATTAAATAACTTTTTCCGTCGAAATGGACTTGACGTACAAATCTTAAGTCTTGTGGACTAATGGAGATATTCGCTATTTTCGTCTCTATTTTGATAGATTTTGACGTATATTTCGGTACTATGTTATTTGCTTTAAACTCATAACTTTCATCGTCAATCACCGTTTTAAAAGCGGACTCTACCTTTTCCGGATTAACATCTTCTATTCCACTGCTTCTTAAAACCTTTTCTACATCTTTATAGTCTAGCTTCGGTACATCTTCCTCTTCGTTCTCTTCCACGACACGATGAATCTCCTCGTATACATTGGAAAGTGTGGACGTATTAATTTTTTGATCACCAGCTACGTTTTTCACAATTTCCTCAAAAACTATTTTATCCTCTGCCGCAGTCATTATTTCTTCCGCATTTAATACTTCTTCTATAAAATGATAATTCAGTTCATTCTTTTTCCCTGCCGAATAAAGTACGTGGTTGACATCCGCAGCATTATCCGTGATGGAAGGGAATAGAAAACCTGATATTGGAGCTTTCAAGTTGATAATTGGGTCTACGACAATATTATACTTAAACTCTTTCTCAACATAGTCAAACAGTAATTCTTTTTTCGGGTCTAGCGTTTTATTCATACTACATAAAATAAAGGGATGGGAATAAACTGTATCACGATCACTTTCCTCCGACTCTTCGCTCTGTCGTTTCATCGATTTCATATATTCTCCCCGTATAAAGGTTACGACAATATCCATCTCGTATTGCTTATCTTTCAGCATTTTTGCTACGAGGTGAAGCATTTGCCCTTTCCATTCTTCTGTATCGTTACTTAATAAACCTTGGTGAAGAATGAGCTGACTGTTATTCTCCACATCACGTTGGAATTTTAATTCAAATAACTTCTCATCGAGCTGGCCAGATAATACTTTTTTAAAGTTATCCATAAATAACTCTTTCTGTTCCTCTTCCAGCATTTCAAATGGCATACTCTGGTGATGATAAATCTCACTCGATTCCTTCATGATGTACACATTAAAAATTTCATTTATTGTTAATAGATCGTTATTTATTTTGAATTGTTTACGTATATTTGCTATATCTTTTTTGTCCAATTTTGTTCCACTCCTAAGTTGTTGTCGGTGTGTATTTTCGTATAATCATATTTTATCATAGTTGGGTGTGTGGTTGGTGGGTGCCTAGTAACTTAAGACTGATAGGGGCTGAAACTTTAGATATGTTAGGACTTAGAGAAAGGGACCAAAAAAAATAATCAATGTTATAATGAAGATTGACACAAGACTAGAACAGATACAATGCCATTGTTTGTCTAAGCCTGAAGAACCTGCATGAATCTTTTCATGTAGGGTTTCTTGCTGTCTGTTGACTTTAAAATGCTTTTGCGTTAGTCTTTCAACGTCTGATATCGAACATTACATATGTATCATTTCACTATTTTTACTTTCTGGAGATAAAATATCTTGCAACCTACTATGAATATCTACTATTACGTAAAAAGGAGTATCATCACATGCAAACTAGAATAGAAAATGACAGCTTAGGAGCGAAAGAAGTCCCTGCAGACGCTTATTACGGAGTACAAACAGTGCGTGCCCAGGAAAATTTTCCGATTACTGGGATACCTGTGCATAAAGAGTTGGTCCTCGGCCTTGCAGAGGTAAAAAAGGCGGCAGCTTTAGCCAACATGCAAACTGATATGTTGGCTGAACCAATTGGCAAGGCTATTGTGAAAGCTGCGGATGAAGTCATCCAAGGGGAACATTTACAGAGCTTCGTCGTGGATTCTATTCAAGGTGGAGCTGGAACTTCCATTAATATGAATATGAATGAAGTCTTGGCCAATCGAGCTTTGGAATTGTTGGGAAGAGAGAAAGGTGATTACAATTACATTTCTCCCAATACCCATGTGAACATGTCCCAGTCTACTAATGACACGATTCCGACAGCTTTAAAAATTGCATCTTTTCGAATGGCAGAAGAATTAACACAAACCATGACCACATTAAAAAAAGAATTAACGAATAAAGAAAATGAATTCCAAAATGTACTGAAAATGGGTAGGACCCACCTTCAGGATGCAGTGCCCATTCGATTAGGACAAGAATTCGGAGCTTATTCCGAGATGGTTGGCAGAGACATTAAAAGAATCACAGAGGCAGCAAAAGAAATGCTAACCATTAATTTAGGTGCCACTGCGGTAGGAACAGGGCTCAACGCCAAACCTGAATATATTGAAAAGGTTACCGTACAGCTTTCCGCACAACTCGGAATGAAATTGGATATGGCCAAAAGCCTTGTCGACGGGACGCAGAATACGGATGCATATACGACTTTATCAGGGGCGTTAAAAGTGTCCACACTCAATTTATCGAAAATATGCAATGATATTAGATTGATGGCTTCTGGCCCAATGACTGGCCTACAGGAAATCAGCCTTCCAACTAGGCAGCCAGGTTCTTCTATTATGCCTGGTAAAGTGAACCCTGTAATGGTTGAGGTAGTCAATCAGGTTGCATTCCAAGTCGTAGGCAATGATCTGTCCATAAGTATGGCTTCTGAAGCGGGACAATTTGAGTTAAATGTGATGGAACCAGTCATAATCTTCAACTTGCTGCAGTCGTTAGAAATCATGAAAAATGGCTTGGATGTATTTACACGCTATGCTATTAGCGGAATAGAAGCCAATGTACAAAGATGCCGTGAATACGTAGAAGATAGTTATGGTATTATTACCGCTTTAAATCCTCACTTAGGATATGAAACGGCAGCTAAAGTCGTCAAACAAGCCAGAGAAACTGGACTTACCATCATAGAAATTTGTAAAGCACATGAGTTGTTGACAGAGAAAGAATTAAAGACAATTTTGGATCCTGCTGAAATGACCACCCCGGGTATCGCTGGTAGTCAATTCCTTTGATTTGTTGGGTGCGGGACACTAAGAGACGGTTCTTGTGTCCCGCTTAAATGAGTAGTTGTTTACCCTGAATTGAGACGCTTCTACTGTTTCTCCGTCTCATAAACATTCCTTTATCCAAAGTTATCGAGAAGCGCACGCACTTCATCCGTTGACTTTGCGTTCATCAACTGATTTCTTAATCCACTCGCCCCTGGAAAATCACGGACATATATCTTAAAAAAACGATGAAGAGGTTTGAATGGTCGTTGTTCAAATTCATTTGAATAGTGGTCATGAAGATCAAGCTGCAACCTTAAAAGATCCAGAAATTCCTGACTGCTATGCTCTTTCGCCTGCTTTTCAAAAGCGAATGGATTTTTAAAAATACCACGCCCAATCATAACCCCATCAACACCGTATTGACGAACGAGATCCAAGCCAGTTTGACGATCAGGAATATCCCCATTGATCGTCAAAAGTGTATCTGGTGCAACCTCGTCACGAAGTTTCTTAATCACTGGGATCAGTTCCCAATGAGCATCTACCTTGCTCATTTCCTTTTTTGTACGCAGATGAATGGAAAGATTAACAATGTCTTGTTTCAATATGTGTGTCAGCCAGTCGCGCCATTCGTCTATGTCAGTGTAACCAAGCCTTGTCTTCACACTTACCGGTAATCCCCCTGCTTTTGCTGCTTGTATGATATCTGCTGCAACTTCTGGCCGACGGATAAGACCGCATCCCTTCCCCTTCGATGCCACATTATGTACAGGACAGCCCATATTGATATCCACACCTTTGAACCCTAGTTCTGCCATACCAATACTCATTTCCCTAAAGTGCTCGGGCTTATCCCCCCATATATGGGCCACAATTGGTTGTTCATCTTCTGTAAAAGTCAAGCGTCCACGCACACTTTGTTTCCCCTCTGGATGACAATAACTTACTGTGTTTGTAAACTCTGTAAAAAATACATCAGGTCCAGCTGCCAAGCTTACCACATGGCGAAAAACAACATCCGTTACATCTTCCATTGGTGCTAGTATAAAAAACGGCCGTGGTAAATCACGCCAAAAATTATCTTTCATATTCAAATTCAAATCCTCTCATTATGGGACACCAATTAAAATTCTTGTCCCTTAGAAAACTCCCTCTGTATGATTGAGTTTTCTTTCAAATACTCTATTATTCGCAGGATTTCTAACCATCTTGAACTAGTAAAATCTTAACAGAACCAAATCGGCAACCCGTTTTAGGCAAAAAAAGGGGGGAGTGCTGTTGGAATAGACCATATTCCATCATTTTCCATATGAAGCACTTGCTCCAAATGCCCTTGGTGATTCACCCTCCCATGTCTCAACGGGTCATTTGCCCTTTCAATCCTTCGTTACACCTGTCCAAGAGTGGAGCCTGACTTTTGCTTGGCTATCGGGTCTGTGCCCTATTGTTTTCTAACATCAGTCCTCTTTGTGCTTGTTTATGAAATCCTACGAATAATTAAATATTCGATAATAATTCTTATCAAGTTAATAGGTAATTCGCTTTTTCTATTCTAGATTCTAGTTCTTCCTTCATGGGAAAACCTTGCCCAAGAGGCTTCATGTCAAGTCTTTCTGGTTATGCAATATAAATATCACGATTTTTTCTTTATGCAGCTCTTTCGACCTGCGGGAATACCAGTCGTGGGCTATAAAAGGTTTTATGTTTCATCATGCCCACCATCATGCGTGCCAATTTTCCACATAACTTCATAATCGAATTAATTTTTTTCATCCCTTTTTCCTTAACGTTTCTTCGGTGTAATTCCCGAAACTCTTTATTGTTCCTAACTAAACTCAGTACGGCCAGAAATAGCTGCTTCCTCAAACCTGACCTACCTCGTTTTGTGATAGTAATTTCGCCTTTATGCTTACCAGAACTGTTCTCTCCTAAATGGAGTCCCGCCAGGCGTAAAATTTGATTTCCATGCTGAAAATTGGGGATGTGCCCTATTTCAGCTACAAGGCTTGTGACTAGTAAAGGACTTAGTCCCTTTATATCTATTAATGGTTCATAAATCGATAAATCCGCTATTAAGCCTATTGCTTTTTCCTTTATTTCCTCAATCTGTTTTGTTAACTGTTCATATTGTTCTAGCAATAATTTCAGCATCCAAGTAGCCTTATCCATCCCATCTTCACTTGCAATACTACACTTCGCCTGTTTGATGAGTTCTTTCGCATGAGCTTTACTAATCCGTTTGACATCCTTTTTCCATGCTTTTAAAATATCCTCCTCACTCATTTCCCTGATTTCATTTGGGGACGGGAATCGTTTCAGCGTTGAGATTGACATTTTACCAGTCCAATCTTTGAACACCTTTGAATACTCGGGAAACCATTTATCCAACCAACGGTGGATTTGATTTTGAACACTTACGTGTTGTTTGGTGACGAACTCATGAAGAGACATTAATTCACGTAAATCTTTATATGGCCCTTGAGGTAAATGTAGTACTGAATAATATCCATTTTTAATCATATCCGCAATTACTAAAGCGTCCTTTACATCATGCTTGGTTGGTGAGTTATCACGATTTTCCTTGTTCTTTTTTACAAGATACGGATTCACCGTAACAACTTCTATACCTTTTTCCGTCAGCCAATACGCAAGGAGTAGCCAATAGTGGCCGGTTGGTTCCATACCAATGATCAATTGCGTTTTCTGGCTCTTTTTTTGTAGCGACTTAACCCAAAACATCAATCGTTCAAACCCAGCCATGTCATTTGAAAATTTAAGAGACTTTCCAAGTTCAATTCCACGAAAATTAACAGCTCTAGCGACGTGAATTTCTTTAGCGATATCAATTCCAACAATTAAATGATCAGGTGAAATATGTTCAATACGTTGATTTTGGATTTGTTTTTGTTTAAACTTCATAATATAGAGCTTCCTCCTATTGGTTGATTTTTTAAGGACTTTTGACCCATTGCTTATTTCAATCATATGAGGAAGTTCTTTTTTGTTCAAATCCTAAATTTAACACCCTACAGGATTGCTTGGCTTATCTCCAAGCACTCTAATCAAACTATAGTAAATTTTAATCATTATACACTTTAATATTAACAAATAAAAAGCGCAAAGAAAATCCCGGGTTCTTGTTGAAAAAACCCGAGAAAATATTGGATTTAGATTGGAAATCGCAAAATTTTTTTAACGAAATCGAAGTTGGGCTAGCAAATGTTTATTTTAACTACCAGAGTATTTTTAGTTAGACACTTCATACTCCAACATCGATACACACTCCACATGCCCTGTCCCCGGAAACATATCAACCGGCTGCACTTCCTTCGTCCTATATCCACCATCTTCCAAAATCCGCAAATCTCGTGCCAACGTAGAAGGATTACACGAAACATATACAATCCGCATCGGCTTCATTTCAATCATAGCCTGCAACAGCTCTTCATCACAGCCTTTTCGCGGTGGATCGACCACAATTACGTCTGGCTTCAATCCTTGTGCAGTCCACCAAGGCATTACCTTTTCTGCTTCTCCAACAATGAATTCTGCATTGGTAATTCCGTTCAGTTTAGCGTTTTTCTTTGCGTCATTAATGGCTTCTGGTACGACTTCCACTCCATAAACCTTCTTGGCTTTTTGGGCTAGGAATAGTGAGATGGTTCCGATGCCACAATATGCATCAATAACAACATCGTCACTGCCGATTTCAGCGTACTCTAATGCTTTTTCGTAAAGCACCTTCGTTTGTGATGGGTTGACCTGGTAAAATGATTTCGCTGAAATAGCAAAAGTAATATCCCCGATTTTATCGTGAATATATTCTTCGCCAAAGAGGACCTTTGTTTTTTCACCTAAAATAACGTTTGTACGTTTGTGGTTTACATTATGCATAATGGATTTTATGTTTGGATGGCTTTCCTTTAATTGCTTAACCAACTCGTCCTTATGTGGAAGCTTATCCGTTCTTGTTACGATAACGACCATGATGTCCTTCGTTTCTTCGCCTGTTCGAACCATAATATGACGCAAAACACCATTGTGCGCTTGCTCATTATATGCCTGGATGCCAAGCCGATTAGCAACATCCCTAACCGTTTTAACAACCTCATTTATGACTTCATTATGCGTCGTACATGTTTCGGTATTTTCAATAATATTGTGGCTCCGCTTTTGATAAAATCCGGTTATGAGTTCGCCGTTTTTCTCACCAACTGGGATTTGCACTTTGTTTCGATAGTGCAACGGGTTGTCCATGCCAATTATCGGATGTACTGGTACATGTTCAAGATGAGCAATTTTTTTCATTGCATTTTTCACTTGATTCATTTTCATCTCAAGCTGGAGACGATAGCTCATATGCTGGAGTCCGCATCCATTGCAATGTACATGACAAACAGGTTCAATTCGCTCTGGACTTGTTTTTAGGAACTCAAGTACTTTACCGAACCCAAAATTCTTATTTACTTTTATTACCTTAACTGTTGCTTCTTCCCCTGGTAATGCGTTTGGTACAAATAATGGATAACCATTAATTTTACCCACGCCGCTTCCCTCATGTGTTAAATCCTCGAATGTTAAGGTGATCGTTTCGTTTTTAGTTACTGGTGCTGTTTGTTTAGCCATGGATACCTTCCTTTACGTCCTTAGATAGTTGTCTTCTATTTTACCACAGATGTATTTTTCCATGAAAAAAGATTCCCCTCTTAAGTTAGAGAGTTTCAGTTTTCTATCTTTTATTTCAATGTTTCTAACTAAATAAAAGGAGTTTTGGATTTTAAGTCGAATATATATTAATATTATGAAGACTGCTTGGAGGTCATTTTCTTGTTACTTTACTTTTGATATATCACCTTTAGATTATTTAAAATAAATTAGGGGTTGATATATGATGATATACAAAGTCACGCTTGATGGTATTTCTTCTGATATGTTAAAGGGCTTTTTTGTAGGTTGGCCAAATCCGCCAACTCACTTAAAGCTGTTAAAGAAAAGCAGTAAATTGGTTAATGCGATTGATGATAAAACTAATCAAATAGTTAGATTTATTACAGCAGTAAGTGATGGGGTCCTATCCGCCTACATTCCATTCCTTGAGGTTCTACCGGAATATAAAAATAAGGGTATTGGTAAGGAATTAGTAAATCGGATGCTAAAAGAACTTGATGACATATATATGATCGATTTATGTTGTGATGACGACTTAGTTCCTTATTATGAAAAATTTGGAATGCTAAATTCAAATGGTATGCTTTCAAGAAACTACAAAATGCAATCTGGAAGTTAAAACAAATAAATATAATTAAAAACGCTTGATATGTCCAAGCATTTTTTTGCTGAATTACTTTGCTAATTTGGTATAAAAAATAACCGTGATTTGTGAATTGGTCTATTTTTTAGTTTTTCTACATCATTCAGGGCTATTTAAATCTTATTTTACCACAGTTATCTTCCCCATGAAAAAAGACTGCTAGTATTAGCAATCTTGTTTTTCAATAAATTTATCGGTTACTAGGAATTCAATATGTCTTGTTAGGTTGGTAAATTCTCCAGGCAATAAACCACCGAATTCTCCGTCAATATTTAGCTGCATTTTATCTTCTGGTGTTACTTTAATCTTTTTCGCTTGGGTATAGATTACGTTCTTATCATCCAAATGTGCTCCTCGTAGCGCGAGACTTGCGATCCGAATGAATTCAGCTAAATTAATTTTTTTCAGGATAATTAAATCAAAATAGCCATCGTCAAACTTTGCGTCTGGTGCAAGTTTTTCAAAGCCACCAACAGAGTTTGTGTTGGAAACTAAAAACAGCATGATATCCTCATCAAGAACTTGCTCATCATACTCAATTTTTACCCGAGTCGGTTTAAGCGATGGTAGCATTTCGATTCCCTTCATATAATATGCTAGCTGGCCAAGCATGGTCTTTAATCTACTTGGAACTTCATACGTAAGTTCAGTTAATTTCCCTCCACCAGCAATATTCATGAAGTAACGATCGTTGACTCGTCCAATATCGAGAAACATCGATTCACCTTCCAAGATAACGTCTACCGCCTTTTTTATATCGCGTGGAATACACAACGCGCGAGCAAAATCATTGGTTGTACCAACTGGTATAATACCGAGCTTTGGACGATATTCCTGTTCCGCTAGACCATTAATTACCTCGTTTATTGTTCCGTCTCCCCCAGCCGCAACGACTAGATCATAACGTCGTTCAACTGCAATTTTTGCGGCCTCTATAGCGTCCCCTTCACATGTTGTCGCGTGGGCTGACGTTTCATATCCTGCTATTTCAAACCGTTCTAGGACGGTTGGTAATTCTCTTTTAATTGCTTCCCTGCCGGATGTTGGATTATATATAATTCGGGCCCGTTTCATGACGTCCCCTCCTTTACAATTACACATACAAGTTTATTAATATAAATTTACATTACACATACAAACACTATCATAGTCCTTTTAAATCAATTTGAAAAGACTAATGTTGAATTTTTTTTGGATTGTGGAGTGGTATTAGTTGGGTTTGGATCAACTTTCCGTGGCTGTCGATTACTTCAGGCGGGCCGGATTGACTTTGTTTGCCTGTGGATCAACTTCAGACTGGGCTCGATCAATTTTGCTTGGCTTTCGATCAACTTTCCGTGTTTTTCGATCAACAAACATAAAAACAAGGCTACACCGTTAGTACCAGTGTAGCCTCCCTTCTATATTTTACCGTTTATTCATTTCTTCCAACAGGATTTTATTAACCATTGGTGGGTTTGCTTGTCCTTTGGTTTGTTTCATAACTTGTCCGACTAGGAATTTTATTGCGTTGTCTTTACCGTTCTTAAAATCGATAATCGATTGTTCATTTTCATCTAGTACCTTAGTAATAATCTCGCGTAATTGGCCTTCATCAGAGATTTGAACAAGTCCTTTATCTTTAACGATTTGTTCTGGATCTCCACCCTTTTCAACGAGATCCGCAAATACCTTTTTCGCAATCTTAGATGATATCGTTCCATCCTCGATTAATTGTATCATTTTGCCAAGTCCTTCTGGTGTCAATGCTAAATCATGTAATTCCTTTTGATGCTTATTCATATGTTCAAAGACAGCACCCATTAACCAGTTTGAAGCTTGTTTGATATCAGCACCTTGCGCAATCGTTTCTTCTAGGAAATCTGCCATTTCTTTAGAATCCGTGATGACTGCAGCATCGTATTCTGGTAAACCAAGCTCCTTAACAAATCGTTCCTTTCTCGCGTCAGGAAGCTCTGGGATCTGTTTGCGAATACGTTCCTTCCATTCGTCACTGATATGCATATGAACCAAGTCTGGTTCTGGGAAATAACGATAATCGTCTGATCCCTCTTTAATACGCATAAGGATGGTTTCTTTTGTTTTTTCATCATATCGGCGAGTTTCTTGTAAAATTTCTCCGCCCGATAGTAATTCCTTTTCTTGTCGTTTTTCTTCAAATTCAAGACCTTTTTGCACAAAGGTAAAGGAATTCAGGTTTTTCAGCTCGGCTTTTGCCCCAAACTCTTCCTGGCCAATTGGTCTTAATGAAATATTAGCATCACAACGAAGTGATCCTTCTTCCATTTTCACATCAGAAACACCGGTGTATTGAATGATGTTTTTCAGTTTTTCCAAATAAGCATATGCTTCCTCTGGAGAACGCATATCAGGTTCAGAAACAATCTCGATTAGAGGAGTACCTTGACGGTTAAAGTCAACTAAAGAATACCCATTATCGCCATGTGTCAATTTCCCAGCGTCTTCTTCCATGTGTAAACGGGTAATGCCAATCCGTTTCTTTTCGCCATTTACTTCGATTTCTAGCCACCCATTTTCACCAATTGGTTTATCAAATTGGGAAATTTGATATGCTTTAGGGTTGTCTGGGTAGAAATAGTTCTTCCGATCAAACTTTGTATCTGTCGCGATTTCGCAATTCAGTGCCATAGCAGCTTTCATAGCAAAGTTTACCGCTTCTTCATTTAAAACAGGTAATGTGCCCGGATATCCCAAATCGATTGGATTCACATTTGTATTTGGTTCTGCACCAAACTGGTTAGGGCTTGGGCTAAAGATTTTCGATTGTGTTTTTAATTCAACATGTACTTCAAGTCCAATGATCGTTTCAAAATTCATTAGTTGGCACCTCCAAGTTGAGGTCGTTTTTTATGGTAATCAGTTGCTTGTTCAAATGCATGTGCTGCACGGAAAATTGTTTCCTCATCAAAATGTTTTCCAATAACTTGCAAACCAATTGGTAGTCCATTTTCAGAAAAACCACACGGAATCGAAATACCTGGAATACCTGCTAAGTTAACCGGAATTGTTAAAATATCATTTGTATACATGGTCAATGGATCATCTGTTTTTTCGCCAACTTTAAATGCTGGCGTTGGTGTCGTTGGTCCGATAACCACATCGTAATTTTCAAATACACTAGCAAAATCATTGTTTATTAGCTTACGAACTTTTTGTGCTTTTTTATAATAAGCGTCATAGTAGCCTGATGATAATGCATAGGTTCCTAGCATAATCCGGCGTTTCACTTCATCACCAAAGCCTTCACTACGGGACATCTTGAACATATCCAACATAGTTGTTGCATTTTCAGAACGGACACCATAACGAACGCCATCAAAGCGAGCAAGGTTAGCAGATGCTTCAGATGATGCAAGTAAATAATAAGCCGCGACCGCATATTTCGTATGTGGCAGGGAAACCTCTTCCCACTCTGCACCAAGTGATTCATATACCTTTAGAGCTTCTAAAATGGTGTCTTTCACTTCTTTTGAAACACCTTCAGCTAAATATTCTTTTGGAACCGCAATTTTAAGTCCCTTTACATCCCCTGAAAGCGCATCTGTAAACGTTGGAACCTCAATATCTGCACTAGTTGAATCCATTGCATCTCGTCCAGAAATAACTTCCATTATACGAGCACTATCTTCTACAGTCCGTGTTAATGGTCCAATTTGATCAAGTGATGATGCAAATGCAACCAACCCGAATCTAGACACACGACCATACGTAGGCTTTAAACCAACAACCCCGCAAAATGCAGCAGGTTGGCGAATCGACCCACCAGTATCAGATCCTAGTGAAAAAAGTACTTCTCCTGCCGCTACTGCAGCAGCTGATCCACCACTAGATCCCCCTGGAACATAGTCCGTATTCCATGGATTACGCGTTGCAGCGTAGCTTGAATTCTCGTTTGATGACCCCATCGCAAATTCATCCATGTTTAATTTTCCAATATTGACTGCTTTTGCAGCGTTTAACTTCTGTACAACAGTTGCGTCATATAAAGGATCATTAAAGTTATCCAAAAATTGACTTGCACATGTAGTACGAAGATTTTTAGTAACAATATTATCCTTTACACCAACAGGCATACCAAATAATAGTTCAGCTGTATCTGGACTTTCTGAATCAAGTTGCTTCGCCTTTTCAAGGGCCCTTTCTTTATCTAACGTCAAGAAAGCTTGAACCTCACCGTCCACCTTTTCAATCTGCTCGTATGATTCATTTACAAGATCGGTGACAGTAATTTCCTTGTTATGTAGTTTTCGCTCAAGTTCCTTTATTGTGTGATCAAATAACGACATATGTTTCCCTCCCTACTCCATGACAGAAGGCACACGAAAATGTCCATCTTTTTTATCGGGGGCATTTTTTAGTGCTTCATCCTGTGTAATCCATTGCTTTGGTTCATCTTTACGTAAGACATTTTTAGTCTCTAGTACATGAGTTGTTGGCTCTATATCATCTGTATCCAGTTCATTTAACAGGTCTGCGTAATGAATAATCTTGCTTAACTGTTTCGTGAATTTTTCTGCTTCCTCATCTGTAATCGCAAGTCTTGCCAAATGCGCAACATGCTTAACATCATCATTTGTAATATCTGACAATTAAAACACCTCCATTAAAACTCTTACAATACTATAGATAATAGCAGAGTTCATTGACTATAGGCAAATAATCAGTGATTTTTTAGCCAACAAAAAAAGGCCTGAATAGCTTCCACACTAATTCAGGCAAGTTCATCATATAGTAATAGGGTAAAAAAATTACTTAGTAACTCAAACTTGGTTAGAAGCTTGTGTTACCGATTGAAAGTATACTTGGCTCTCTATCCATAGTCTGGTCAGTTGTAGTATCAAAAGTGAAGAAGAATCCAGCTACTAATAGAGTTCCTAAAGCAGCACTAGCAATAAGCTTTTTCATGTTATCCCCTCCTTTACAGAATAGTGAGTTGATCATATGCATAATTAGCAAGTTTAAAATACTTAGTTGCTTCTTTATATATGTATAACTTCTCATAATGATTGCCGAGCATTTTGGCGTATATGGCAAGATTTACATGATCTTTATGTTTCTTTAAATATGGAATAAATTCCTGTATTAAAATATTTTCAAATTTTTCGTGATCACTTTCGAGCGCGTACTGATAGGTGTTAATTATATAATAAAATAATTTATATTCTTCAATTCTCTTGAATTTTTCTAGTAGTTTAAATCCATAATCAACCATCTTTTTTGCATCATCATAATTATATATATTATATTGTTCCGCTAGTAACGAAGTGATCGCAGCAAGTCTTTCAATTAGATGTACTTCTTCATCATCCACAATTGCCCTAAAATACTTAATAGCTTCTTTTGACTCACCCTTAGAAGAATACAAAGAACCTAAGTTTTGATTTGTTAATTGCATCAGTTGATTATTTTTACTTAACTTTGCAAGGTGTAATGCCAAGTTAAAGTTTTTTATTGCCTTATCATAAACACTTATTCTACGATGGGATATTCCTAACAAAATGTGGCACTGTGCGCACCTATAAAAGTTATATTTAATTTGAAAAATATCAAGCGCTTTATTCGCATACTCTATGGCCTCTAGTGTATTTCTAAGCTTACTATGTGTAATGCCTATAGTATATTGTAGATCAGCTACATATGCTTCATCCAAACTAATCTGATTCAGCTTTTCCTCTGCAAGTTTATACATTCGCATAGCTTGACTAAACTCGCCCTGAAATGAGATATAATTCCCTTTAAACTTGTACCAATAGAATTGATGTAATGTATCGAAGGTATTCGAAATCTCATTTAACTTATTCACTTGTTCTAAGGCTTTTTCAAAATCAGCTAACACTAAATAATAGCGTATTCTATGAATCTCAAACAAAATCAAATTATCAGAATGAATATTACTAAGCAACCTTTCTAATTCCTCATACTTTTCAGTTATAACCTCTTTGTCATTCGTTTCAAACAACAGATCATACCATTCCTGACATTTTTCCTTAATCGTAACTTCTTTATCGTCATCCCGTTGTACTCCAAGTCTAGTACATAAAAGACTTATAACTTCTTGGCTTGCGGATGTTTTCTGATTTTCAATTTTGGACAAGTATGACATGGAAACAATACCCTCTGCTAAGTCCTCTTGCGTCATCCCTTGTTTTATGCGTTGTAATTTAATAAAGGGTCCAGTCTCCATCTATATACCCACCTTCTTGATATACTCGGATGAATTACCTTGTAAAATTGGTATATTTATATAATAACACAATTTCAGATAATTCATATTGGGAAAGTTGAGGGGTATAAACACCACTTAACCCCATAAAAACTTTCCTACTTTCCTAAATCTACGACAAAAAGCCCCTTTTTGCAATTATTTTTGCAAAAAGGGGCTCTATTTTGTCCTAGGTCTATTGAATTAGACTAAACTATCTAGCTATCGTTTTACATTTTTAGAACATTTCTGAAGTAGTTTTACCTTGCATATGATGGATTAAATAATCTGGTCCACCTGCTTTTGAATCTGTTCCTGACATTTTGAATCCACCGAATGGTTGATAGCCAACAATTGCTGCTGTACATCCACGGTTAAAGTATAGGTTACCTACATGGAAGTCTTGGCGTGCTTTTTCCTGATGGTCACGATTATTTGTAATAACTGCACCTGTTAAACCATAATCGGTGTTGTTAGCAATTTTGATTAATTCATCAAAATCTTTTCCTTTTGCTAATGCGACAACAGGTCCAAAGATTTCTTCCTGCATGATGCGTGCTACTGGATCTAGGTCTTTAAATACAGTCGGGTTTATAAACCAACCCTCGCTGTCATCCCCAGTACCGCCAACAAGAAGTTCTCCTTCGTCTTTACCAATTTCAATGTAACTCATAATTTTATCGTATGCACCTTGATCAATAACTGGTCCCATGAAGTGAGAGTTATCAGATGGATCTCCAGCGCTCAATTCTTTCGTTAGTTCTGCTACCCGATCCGCTACTTGATCATACACATCTTCATGGATGACTGCGCGTGAACATGCAGAACATTTTTGACCTGAGAATCCGAATGCAGATTGAACGATAGATTGTGCTGCAAGCTCTAGGTCTGCTTCATTATCAACTATGATGGTGTCTTTACCACCCATTTCAATAATAGTTCGTTTTAGCCAGTTTTGACCTTTTTGAACTTTTGCTGCGCGTTCGAAAATGCGTGTTCCAACATCTCTTGAACCTGTAAAACTAACAAAACGAGTACGTGGGTGATCAACTAAATAATCCCCAACTTCACTACCGGGTCCTGGAATAAAGTTGATTACGCCATCTGGAAGGCCAGCTTCTTCAAGTACTTCCATAAATTTATAAGCAATAACAGGTGTTGAGCTTGCCGGCTTCAGTAATACAGTGTTACCAGAAACCATTGCTGCACTTGTTGTTCCTGCCATTATAGCGAATAAGAAGTTCCATGGGGAGATAACAACACCCACCCCTAATGGAATATAATTATATTGGTTATATTCGATAGGACGACTATTTATTTTTGCCCCGTCCTTAAACTCAAGCATCTGACGTCCATAATATTCAAGGAAATCAATTGCTTCTGCAGTATCAGCATCCGCTTCTTTCCATGGTTTTCCGCCTTCTTTTACAAGATGTGCGGTAAATTCAAATTTACGACGGCGGATAATCGCCGCTGCACGGAATAAGATGTCAGCACGCACTTTAGGGTCTGATTTTCTCCAAGACTCAAATTTGCTATCAGCAACTTTCATTGCTTGTTCAGCTATTTCTTTGTTAGCTTTTGAAACAAGTCCGATAACTTCATCTTTTTTAGAAGGGTTAACAGAAACGATTTTATCGTCGGTTGTAATACGTTCCCCACCTATAATAAGTGGATATTCTCCACCAAGATCAGTTTCAACCTTTTTGATCGCTTCTAGCATTAATTTCTGATTTTCTCCTACTGTAAAATCTGTAAAAGGTTCGTGTTTGTACGGTACTACCATGAAAAAAACCTCCTTAAAAATTAATCGATTACTCCATTGATTACGTTTACATTAACTACAAGATGGAGCATCTCCATCCATCAGTTTAACCGATTTAATTTAACAGTTCAATGAATCTAACCTTTTTATCATTTATTTATCATTTAAATAAGGAATACCGATTTTTTCTAATGTGTGTTCAAAAGGTCGACAAAGAACTCAGGCGTCCTGTTGCAAAGTCGACATTAGCACGTCCTGTGCGTCAAGTTCAAGGCGCGAAGATTTTGAGGACCGGAAAAACTTCGCAACGAAGAAATTCGCCGTTTATCATTTGGTGACTTTTTGAACATCCTCTTCTAATGAAAAATATGCACAGTAGGGTTACTGACACCCGCACTTCTATAAATTAAGCTTTCCAGTTTTTCACTTGACGTCACCTTGATTTCGAGGTCAAAGTGATCTGGGAACATTTCCTTTGCAAGGCCGTAAGCATATTGTGTGAATCCGATAACCTCTCCCTTTCCATAGAACTCTATTGGAATTTCAAGTGTTAATTTCTTCAGTTCCTCATTGATATAAAAACCTTCCCCAATTACACCGACATAATTTGGGAAAAACTGCGCAACTTCATTAGTAAAATTCGAAACTATTTGTGTATCATCATAATATTTCTCCTTAGCTTCATCAGATGGGAACAAAATATAATCTTCTTTGACTGCATCCCACTCACCGATGGAGGCATCGCTACCTTCCACACCTGTTTTTGCAACAAAATTCCCTGGAACTGATGAACCTTGTGCCTCTTCACGATATAAGGCAAACATGATTGGAATATTTTCAAGTCCCTCCATTTTGCGTATTCGCTCAAGAATCGTTTGTGCCATTTGCTTTCCTTGTTTCAGCATTTCTTCTTGGGATATCTTTTCATAGTAATACGGGCCGCCAGTCTCTGTTTGAAACCGATATTCTGATTTCAAGGCTAGCCCTATTGACATTCCAACTAATTCTACCGTATTATCTTTATTCTTTTTCAGGAAATTCTGCTCTAAAATATGAGATAAATACCTTGGATTATTTCGATAATCACTTTCATTTGGATTATCCTTTAGAGCAGGATTTAATCCTTTGGTTTCTTCCTCTATAACACTTTTTCTTATCTCTTCAATGATGTCTTCGTTCACATCTTTTTTATCTTCTTTACGCTTGTCAATTCTAGCCTGTACCTCGTCTTCAATCTGCTTATCTGTTAAATCTTCTTCAAGCCACGTAAGAAGCAAATCATCCGATAGCTTCTGCCCTGCTTGGAAATAATAGGTGCCTGGGTCATAATATTCCTTGGAGTGACGCCTGAGACCTTCTTCCATCTCGTCTATATCCAACCGATTCCCCATTTGACTGACAATAAGCCCCCTTGCTGCACTTGGCTTATATGGAAGTATCATTTTATATGTTTCATTTGAAAGCTGGTAGCTAGGAACGATAGACGGCTCCTGATTGGCTGTCTCGTCTTCTTTTTTCACTACTTCATCATCGTTCATATTCGGTGAACAGCTTGTCATGAAAAGTAGTGCGCCCGTCAACCAAATAGCTATTTTCCTCAACATTCTCCACTCCCTTAATTACCTAAGACTTCTCTAAGCTGCTCTTCACTCCAAATGGTAATACCAAGTTCCTCGGCCTTATCGAGCTTTGAACCTGCATCAACGCCTGCAATCAGATAGTCAGTTTTTTTGCTGACACTTCCTGTAACAGACCCGCCTAATTGTTCGATAGCAGCTTTCGCTTCCGAGCGTGAGTAGGTTTCCATTTTCCCCGTTAATACAACGGTCTTTCCAGAAAAAACCGTATCCTCTACGATATCTTGCTTTTTCGGACCTTTATAGGTCATGTTTATATGAAGATCGTTTAACTCTTGTAAAAGATCTACTACTTCTTCTTCTGAAAAATACTGTGCAATCGAATCGGCCATTTTCTCGCCTATTTCATCAATGCTAATAAGGTCCTCATACGTTGCATGCTGTAATTTTGCCATCGTCTCAAAATGGGCTGCCAAAGTCTTGGCTGCTTTTGCCCCCACGAACCGAACCCCAAGGCCAAAGAGTAACTTCTCCAATGAATTTTGTTTCGATGTTTCAATTGCCTGAAGAAGGTTATCTACAGATTTTTCACCCATTCGTTCCAGTTTCAGCAAATCATCACGTTTCAACCGATATAAATCGGCGATGGTGTGGATCAGTTTTTCTTGGAATAATTGAATGATTACCTTTTCCCCTAGGCCATCGATATTCATCGCATTACGCGAGACAAAATGAATTAATCCTTCCTTTAATTGTGCTGGACAGTTCGGATTAATGCACCTTAATGCGACTTCTTCTTCCAAACGGACAAGTTCACTATCACAAGCTGGACAGGCTTCTGGCATATGGAAATCTTTTTCCTCACCAGTCCGATTCTCTTCCAACACACGTATTACTTCTGGAATAATGTCCCCGGCTTTCTTAATAACTACTGTATCACCAAGTTTTATATCTTTTGCACGGATTAAATCTTCATTATGTAACGAAGCACGTTTTACCGTTGTACCCGCAACTTTTACAGGCTCTAAAATTGCAGTTGGAGTAATAACACCTGTACGACCAACACTTAATTCAATATCATGTAATGTCGTAATAACTTCTTCTGCTGGGAATTTGTATGCGATAGCCCATCGTGGGCTCTTTGCTGTAAAACCAAGTTCTTCTTGTTGATCTAGATTATCCACTTTAATGACTATACCATCAATTTCGTAACTTAAATTTGGACGTTCAGCTTCCCAAAACGTTACATAATCAATTACTTCTTCTATCGTTTCACATTTTTTCCATTCCGGGTTTGTCTTGAATCCAAGTTCTTTCAAATACATTAATCGTTCACTGTGTGAGGAGATTGGCTTAGCTTCCCAATCCCCAACACCATATAAAAAGATATCTAAATTACGCTTTGCAGCTATTTTTGGATCTAATTGACGCAAAGATCCTGCAGCGGCGTTTCTTGGATTCGCGAATGGTTCTTCTTCATTTTCTACACGGCTTTTATTTAATGCCAAAAAGGATTTATGTGGCATAAAAGCTTCACCACGAATTTCAATTGTTTCTTTTTCTTTAATGGCTAATGGAATACTTTTAACCGTTCTTAGGTTACTCGTAATATCTTCACCGGTAGTACCATTTCCACGCGTGGCACCACGAACAAATTTGCCATTCTTATAGGTAAGAGATACAGCCAATCCATCAATTTTCAATTCACAAACAAATGATAGCTTCGTATCTGTTCCACCGATAGCACGCCGTTCAAAATCACGCAAATCACCTTCATTAAAGGCATTTCCTAAGCTAAGCATCGGTACATTATGTTGTACTTTTTGGAATGCATCAAGTGGCTCCCCGCCGACACGTTGCGTTGGAGATTCGGGTGTAACAAGTTCTGGATACTTTTCTTCCCAACCACGTAGTTCTTGCATTTTTTGATCATATTCAGCATCAGGAACACTCGGTTTGTCTAAAACATGATAATCATAGTTATATTGATTTAGCAATTCGCTTAATGCAGCAATTTTTTCTTGTGCTTGCTGTTTATCCACTTTCAGGGCCTCCTATTGTTTCGTAATTGGAGCAAATTTTGCTAATACCCGCTTAATACCGGTTGGCGCTGGGAAGGCAATATCAAGTTCCATTGCTTCATCTGCACCTTGAACTTTCACGACAGTTCCAACACCCCATTTTTTATGGGATGCTTTATCACCAGTTACCCATGCCTCATTTTCGGCACCAGTTGTTGTTTGTAGTTTTTGCGCTTTTCGTTTTATTGGTGCAGCCTTATCTTGTATCGGCTTACGCACGCCAAACATGGCCGCCTGTGCTTCTTCTATTCCATCGATAAGCTCTTTAGGTATTTCATTTATAAATCGACTAATCGGATTCATGTTTGTTCTACCATATAGTGTACGCATTTTTGCATGTGTTACATATAGTTCTTTTTCAGCTCGAGTAATTCCGACATAAGCAAGTCTACGCTCTTCTTCCATTTCATCATCATCAAACATGGCCCGACTATGTGGAAATACATTCTCCTCTAACCCAATTAAGAAAACAACAGGAAACTCAAGTCCTTTAGCTGCATGTAAGGTCATCAGCGTAATTTTTTCATCCGTTACATCTTCTTCGTCTTCCACCTTATCAATATCAGCTATCAAGGCTAAGTCAGTCAGAAATGTTACAAGCGTTTTGTCTTCTTCGCTCGTTTTTTCAAATTCCTTTGTAACTGTTATAAACTCTTCTAAGTTTTCTAACCTACTTTGTGATTCAATTGTATTCTCTCTTTTTAATGATTCTTCATAGCCTGTCCGCTTTAAAACCGCTTCAACCATATCGGTTGCTGTTAAAAATTCCTGTTGCTGCGTGAGTGAACCAATCAATGCACCAAATTCTGCGAGTGCCTGTGCAGCCTTTTTTGAAACACCTACAAAGTCAATTTCCTTCACAGTTTCATAAAAGGAAATACCATGCTCTGTAGCATGTGCGCGAATGCGGTCAACAGAAGTTTTTCCAATACCACGCTTTGGTACATTCACTACTCGCTCAAAGCTTAAATCATCGTTAGGATTCGTTATTAAACGCAAGTACGCAACCATGTCCTTGATTTCTTTTCGCTCATAGAATTTTGTTCCACCAACCATTTGATAAGAGACGGCTGATTTCATTAATGTATCCTCAATTGCACGAGATTGCGCATTCGTTCGGTAAAGTATTGCAATGTCATTTGGTGAATAACCATATTGACGTGTCAGATCTTGAATTTTATCCGTAACAAAAAACGCTTCTTCGTGCTCGGTTCCACCTTGAAAATAGTGAATGTTTTTCCCGTCATCATTCTCCGTCCAAAGGTTTTTCGGTTTACGTCCCGTATTGTTACCGATCACTTTATTTGCAGCTGATAAAATTGCTTTTGTTGACCGATAGTTTTGTTCCAGAAAAACTGATTTCGCAGCAGGATAGTCTTTTTCAAAGGTTAAAATATTTGTAATATCAGCACCGCGCCATCCGTAAATGGACTGGTCGGAGTCTCCAACAACGCAAATATTTTGGAAGCGTGATGCAAGCTGCTTTACCAAGAAATATTGAGCATGGTTCGTATCCTGATACTCATCAACATGAATGTATTGAAATCTTCGTTGATAGCTTTCCAATACCTCTGGAACTCGTTTAAACAAATGGATCGTTTGCATAATTAAGTCATCAAAGTCGAGGGATTGATTTTTCTGTAGTGTTTTTTGATATGCTACGTAAACTTGCGCTATTTGACGATCGTAGAAATTACCTACATTTTTGCTATATTCCTCAGGTGTTATTAACTCATTTTTTGCATTACTAATTGCCCCAAGCATTGCTCTTGGTTCAAACTTTTTCGGATCTATATTGAGGTTCTTTAAAATTTGTTTAATGACTGATAGCTGATCACCACTATCTAAAATAGTGAAATTTCGGTTGTAGCCAATTCGGTCAATATCCCGACGTAATATCCGCACACACATCGAATGAAAGGTGGAAACCCAAATATGTCCACTTTCAGGCCCTACAAGTTTGCTGACACGTGCCCTCATTTCGCGAGCAGCTTTGTTAGTAAAGGTAATAGCCAAAATACTCCTTGGTGATACTTCCTTTTCACTTAGCAAATAGGCGATGCGATGTGTTAAAACGCGCGTCTTGCCACTTCCTGCTCCAGCCATTATTAATAAAGGCCCATCTGTTTGTTTCACTGCTTGTTGTTGTTCAATATTTAATCCGTTTAATAAGTCGTCCATAGTCTGACTCACAACGACACCACCTTAGTTATCTTTTTAAATCAAAAGCATAAGCACCTTGGTCAGCCTCAGATATAGCTTAAGACGAGCCTAATAGTGACGTTTTTGTCACTAAGAGGATTGACTTAAGACCTCAGGCGGGGTAGGTGCTGAAGCTAGACTTTAACCGCTTTAACGGTTTTAAGAGCTTTTTTCAAATCTGTATAAATACTATTTCCAACGATAATAACATCTGCATGTTCTTTCATTTCTGTTGCTTGAAAGTTGTTTTCGATGCCGCCACCATAAAAAAGTAATGTGTTATCAAGCTGTTCTTTAACTTTTTTAACAAGTGCTGGATCGCCATATGTACCACTATACTCCATGTAAAAAATCGGTAAATGGAAAACGTGCTCAGTCATATAAGCGTATGCGGTCACATCTGCATCCTCCGGCAATTGGCTATTCGTATGTGTGAAAGCCTTCGCGTTCTCATTCAAAATACAATAGCCTTCTACAAAAATGTCATCCCAGTCCATGATGTCTTTATATTGTTTGATTGCTTGATGCTGGATATCCATCATCCATTTTTTTTCACGACTATTCATCACCATCGGAATGAAATAATGATCAAATCCCGGTGTGATGGCCTCCAAGTTCGAAATCTCTAGAATACATGGGACGGAATGTCGTCGAATACGTGATAACAAGTCTAACACACCATCAAGCGTCACATCGTCTGTGCCACCGACAATAATTGCGTCGGTTCCGGATTCACAAACTTTATCTAAATCTTCCTCTGATATTTCCTTTGCTGGGTCAAGCTTAAATATATGGTTAAAATCTTTCAATGAATTTTGCAAGGTAATAAATCCTCCATCATTATATTCCTTGTCCTATTATAACAAAAATCCGTACATGAATTTAGGATAAATATAATCTTTTTTATGCTTTAAGAAGTATAAGCCTTTATCGGTTTAAAGTATAAGAAAATCTTGGGGTGGATAGTTGAATGGCGGATATATCAGAGGAATGGCGGTAATATATCTAGATCGGCCGATATACTGTGGAAATGGCGGATATAGTGCATAAAAATGCCACAGCTATATGAACGGCTGTGGCAAAGCATCCTACTCTTCCTTTTCTTCCAATCGATCCAACACCATTTGATAGCCGTCACTACCAAAATTAATGCATCTTCTCACTCTAGAAATGGTTGCAGTTGATGCTTTTGTTTCTTTTTCAATTAAATTATATGTCAAACCTTCTGATAGCATTTTCGCTACCTGTAGTCGCTGTGCTATGGAATGAATTTCACTCATGGTAGCAATGTCATCAAAAAACTGGTAGCATTCTTCCCGATTATTCAATGAAAGAATTCCATCAAATAATTGATCTAGTTGCTTTCCCCGTAATTTATCAATTTGCAAATTGATCCCCTCCGTTTATTTCGAAACATGTATCGGTGTATTTAACGGAACAACATTGATCCATGTTTTCCCTGGAACAAATCCTACTGGTTTCCCGTCCTTAACGGGAATAATTCTACCATTTTGATTTTTCCAATTTAATTTTTGAATTTTTCCTTTTTGAACCAAGTAGCCTTCCCCACCTGAAGTAAGGTCAACTGCTCGTCGGCCAGCATCATCGATTACTTCATGGTCTGTTTTTACAACAAAAATATTATCAACAAGAATAGGTTCATTAGAATTTAATTCTACTGTTTGATCCTGATCACTATACCGTTTGTATTTTCCTAATTCTTCGTCATAATCATATTCCACAATTTCTTCTGGCTGATCCGAATAGACAATTTTGATGTGTGATGCAGAATCACCAGCGATTTCTTTAATTTCATTTTCATTCAAAAATGGCAGGGCTTTATCATTGGCTTTTACTGAATAACCCTTTGATTCTGCTACATCATAAATAGCTCCAACCTGTACATATGAATTATGTGGCGCCTTGCGAAAACTTTCCCTTTCAAATAAATGTCCATCGTTATCATGTAAGGAACCATTCAAATGCTCGATGCCACGCTCTTGTATCATATCGTTCACAAAGTTAGCTGCGCCGTGATATACATATAAAGCGTTATATCCGTTTGCTAATTCAAAATAATATTCACGTGCACTTCGGACAGGACCAACCACATCAGGTAACTCACTTTGAAATAACGCTAAAAACCTCGTGATTGGACCTTCTGCTAGTATCTCAAAAACAATGTCTGCTTTCGATAACCCTGTTTGTGGGCGTGCCTTTGCATGGTTATTCACCATAATTCCAATTGTACGATTTTCTACTTGTTTATCTGCTTCCATTCCTGTTAATGGGTAAACAAACTCAGCTGATTGGTGCGTTTCTGGGGTGTTGGCTTTCTCCTCAACAGCATTTTCTTTATCTTGATTGTTTGTTGCGGTCCCTTCTTCTTTTGAACAGCCTATAAGTAGGACAACCAGTGCAGCAATCAAATAGAAGAATGGTTTTTTCATTGGCTCACACCCTTTTTAATTAGTATACGTTACCGCATGATTGCTGGGAAGAGCACTTCCCGTTTTTTTACATCAATAATTCCGCGCTGTGTGATTCGAATATATGGCAAGTGTGTCGCTGATAAAAATAATATTGTATAAACTGGATCACTATACGCATATCCATAGTCTTTTAAAATACGTTTCAATTCTTTTTCTTTGGCAATTAAATCATCCATTTTTCCGTCGAACATAATTCCACCCAATGGAAGAGGCAGTTCAAAGATAATTTCCCCTTCATGGACCACAACAATTCCCCCGCCAAGCTGTTGAAGCCTAGTTGACGCAATGAGTATATCCTGTTTATTTTTACCGATAAATACGATATCCCCTGTTGTGGAGTAGGTGCTTGCGATTGCTCCCAATTTTTTAGTGAACCCGCGTATAGTAGTATTTACTCGCCACTTTCCATTCCGATCAATTAGTAATAAAAATGCGTCACTGTTAATTTCAGGTATTTGCTCGAGCGTAACATCCGTTTTAATTGCATATGGCTTTATGATAACATCATTTTCCAAATCTAGACCGATTGGAATCGAAAATTGCAAATCACTTTCGGTTAGCGTCCAATCAAATGTCAGAGGAACCACGCCATGCTTATGCCAATCTATTGGATTATTGAAGCTTTGTGTAACTTGATCTTTTTTGATCCACTTTCCACTTGCTAATACACTAACAGGATGCGGATTGACTTTGTCGTCTAGTATATTAATATGGGCAATTTTCCCAGGCGCAATACCTCCTAACTCACCGGCAAAGCCAAAGTGCTTTGCAACATTGTAGCTTGCCATTTGATAGGCATCCGCAAGAGGAACTCCTTTTTCAATTGCAATGGCGACGCAAACATTCATTAAACCTTTTTCATAAAAAGCTGGTGTCGAGCCATCTGTATTCATCGTTAAGTTCTCATAGGAGTTAATCCCTTCTGACACAAGTCCTTCCAGAACTTCTGGCAAATCTGGACGGATAGATGAATAGCGTAAACCTACTTGGAAACCTAGTCTGAGTCTCGTCATAACCTCTTCTGCTGTCATCGATTCATGATCTGCTGTAACACCTAGCAGCTTCATTTTGTTAAGCGTACCTTCAGACGCTCCTGGAAGATGGCCTTCAACAGGCTTTCCTAATCGATTTGCTTCTTGTATCCAGTAGAGAAGTCGATCATCACCCCTAAGCAAACGGGGCCATGCCGTTAATTCGCCACCTTGTACAACAGAAGGATTTTCTAACCATGATAGCACGGTTTCACTGTTAAATATTTCTTCTTCATCCTGTAATGCAGTTTGTGAATCAAAGCGAGCCCACCAAAACATAGAAATTGGTAGTTTATTAAACTCTTCCACCAAAGAAAACGCTTTCTTTTTATTTAATAAAAAAAGCCACATTAAATTGTCATTTACCAATGTAGTCGTACCAAATTTTGCTGCATGCTTAGCCAATTCCTCTGGATTATATAACTGGAATGGATGTGCATGGGGTTCAATATATCCAGGTACTAAATAACGACCCGCACAATCTACTAGCTCCACTTCCTTCGTTTGATCTGGCAATTTACCACCCACATAGACAATTCGATCCTTTAAAATCCATATATTTGCTTTTAACCATTGTTTTGTATACACATTTAAGTAGATTCCATTTGTTAAAACCTTTGTTGGCGCAACCTTGCCATCAATGACTGCAACATGTTCACGTAATTCACGATTACGCCAATGATATCCATTCTCCACCATAGAACAACTCTCCAATTTCATATTTTCTATATCGTATCATATATTACACTTTCGCACACTACCGTTTTGGTGTGCGAAAGTGACTATTTTGTGATAAAAAACGATGCACTTTAAATCGTGTAGTGAAATGACCGCGAATTTTGTCGAGAGATAAGGAAAAACATCCCCGTATGAGGATGTTTTAACTCTGTTCACCAATATCTTTTCGGTAGAAAAACCCTTCTGTATCATTTAGCGTTCCTAGTGTACGATAGACCAAATCCTTGGCTTCACCAATGCTCGATTCCTTCGCGCCGACCAATAAAACACGTCCTCCGTCTGAAACTAGATTATTGGAGGCGATTTTAGTACCTGCATGAATAATGTAGGAATTTTTTTCTTGCTGAAATTCTGGTATCCGTACACCTTTATTATATGAACCTGGATAACCTTCTGATGCAACAACTACACCTAATGCAACACGATCTTCCCATTGAAGTTGTGGATCTTTTCCATCTAATACATCAAGGAATACGTGCAACAAGTCATTTTGTAAAAGCGGCAAAACAACTTGAGTTTCCGGGTCACCAAAGCGTGTATTGAATTCTATCACTCTTGGTCCGTCTTCTGTTTGCATTAATCCAGCATATAAGATACCAGTAAATGGACGTCCTTCCGCCATCATCCCATCCGCTGTTTTTTTCAATACTTCACGTGTCGTATAGGCCATTATATCTGAAGTAATATCTTCAACTGGAGCGTACGCACCCATCCCCCCAGTATTTGGGCCTTCATCATTATCAAATGCACGTTTGTGATCTCGTGCTGGAATCATTGGATAGACATTTCCTTCATGCACAAATGCCATTAATGAAAACTCTTTTCCTACCAAACATTCCTCGATCACAATCGTTTCACCAGCATCAGCAAACTCCTTGGCAACTAGCATAGAATCGACTGCCCCTAATGCATCTTCTAAAGTTTCAGCGACGACAACACCTTTTCCAGCAGCAAGTCCATCCGCTTTAATCACGATTGGAGCACCCTTTTCCTTGATATGATTTTTTGCTGCTTCGGGATCAGTAAATGTTGCATAGCCTGCAGTAGGAATATCATATTTCTCCATAAACTCTTTAGCAAAACTTTTCGATCCTTCCAAGAGAGCTGCTTCCTTTGTTGGGGCAAAAACTTTCAAATCCTCCGCTTGGAAACGGTCAGCAATTCCATCTAGTAATGGATTTTCAGGTCCGACAACAGTTAAGTCTATTTGGTTCGACCTAGCAAAATCTATCAATTTATCTATATCCGTCTCATTACTATCAATACAAGTTGCATGTTGTGCAATCCCACCATTTCCCGGGGCAGCATAAAGATTCGTAACATGCTCGCTCTCTGCCAACTTCATGATAATACTATGTTCACGTCCACCTTTTCCGATTACTAGTACGTTCATTCGATTACTCCTCCCAAAAACAGACTATATCCGGGTTCACCTCTGGTCGATATTCATTTTTAATGTTTAAAATGTCGCATTCCTGTATAAACCATTGCTATTCCATGTTGATCACATACATCAATTGAATCCTGATCACGTTTGGAACCACCTGGTTGGATGATCGCAGTTACTCCAGCTTTTACAGCCGCTTCAACCGTATCAGGCATTGGGAAAAATGCATCTGATGCCAAGACAGATTTCGTAGCTTTTTCACCAGCCTGTTCAATAGCAATAGTAGCAGAGCCAATTCGGTTCATCTGACCAGCACCAATTCCAACTGTTTGATTATCTTTTGCCAAAACAATCGCATTGGACTTCACGTGCTTAACTGCGCGCCAAGCGAACAATAAATCAGCTACTTCTTTTTCAGATGGTTTACGCTCCGTTGGATATGTCCACTCATCTTTAGCTGCCATTCCTTTATCTTGTTCTTGTACTAACAATCCACCATTGACGCTAGTGATTTTTTTTGAGCTACCTTTACTGTCTTCCATTGAAACCTCAAGTAATCGAATATTTTTCTTTTCGGTTAAAATTTCCAACGCTTCTTTTGTAAAACTAGGTGCAATGACGATTTCAAGGAAAATTTCACGTAGTAATGAAGCAGTATCTGCATCTACCGAGCGATTACATGCCACAATTCCGCCAAAAATTGAAATAGAATCAGCTGCATAAGCTTTTTCAAAAGCGTTAACCATTGAATCACTCACACCAATTCCGCATGGGTTCATATGTTTTACAGCAACTGCAGTAGGCTCCGTGTATTCAGCAATGATTTCTAAGGCCGCGTTTGCATCTTGGATATTGTTGTACGACAATTCCTTACCGTGCAACTGCTTAGCTGCAGCTAAACTATATGATGACACTTTTGCATCTTTATAAAAAGCTGCTTGCTGATGTGGGTTTTCCCCGTAACGTAACGATTGAACTTTTTCATAGGTAACGGAATATGAGTCTGGGTACTGGGCATCCGTTTGCTCATTAAAATATCCTGCAATTAACGCATCGTAATGTGCTGTGTGGCGAAACACTTTCGCTGCAAGCTCCAAGCGTTTTCCCCCATCTAGCTCACCTTGCTTCAAGGCTGTTAAAATATCTGTGTAGTCAGCAGGATCAACAACGACCGCAACATTCGTAAAGTTTTTTGCTGCTGCACGAAGCATTGTAGGGCCGCCGATATCAATATTTTCTATTTTATCTGCATCTGTTGTGTTTTCATTTGCTAACGTTTCTTGGAATGGATATAGGTTCACGATAACCAAATCAATTGGTGTAATGTTATGTTCATTAAGCTGAGCTTGATGCTTTTCGTTTTTCAGGTCTGCTAATAATCCTCCATGGATAGAAGGATGTAATGTTTTTACACGACCATCTAAAATTTCCGGAAAATCAGTGATATCCTCAACCGCGCTAGCAGCAACACCCGCTTGTTGCAAAGCCTTTAGTGTTCCACCAGTTGAGATGATTTCATAATCAAGTTCCACTAAACCTTTTGCAAAAGCTACGATATTTTCTTTATTAGAAACACTTATAAGTGCACGCTTCGTCATGGAAAAAACTCCTTGCTATTATCTATTTAGTACATGCTTAATCACTTTTGGATATAGTCGATGTTCGATTTCTTGAATGCGGTGTTTTAACGTTTCTTCGGTATCACTAGGTAAAACTTCTAATGCTTCCTGATCAATAATCGGCCCAGTATCGACACCTTCATCAATAAAATGAATCGTTACTCCTGTTGTATGAACACGGGAACGAAATGCTTGCCCGATTGCGTCTAGACCAGGGAAATCAGGTAGTAACGAAGGATGAATATTTATGATCGCTCCTTCGTATGCTTGAAGAAGCGTTGGTCCAACAATTCGCATATAACCTGCTAAAAAGATCCAATCTACTTTTGCTTCATGTAACGCGGAAACGATTTTTTTCTCATATGCCTCTTTTGTAGGAAAAGCTTTTGGATCAACTATACATGTTGAAATACCAAATTTAGCCGCCTTTTCGATTACACCGGCACCTTGCTTATCACATACAAGCATTACAACTTCACAACCTAGTTCTTTTTCTTGATTCGCGTCCATAATTGCTTGAAAATTACTGCCTGCTCCTGAAGCAAATATAACCGCTTTTATATTAGTCATTTGTAAAACGAACCCCTTCATGTTCTGAAACAGTACCGATAACAACAGCAGCTTCCCCGTTTTCCTGCAAGAGATCAATCGCAAGATCAGCTTTATCTTGATCGATAACTACTGCCATTCCAATACCCATATTAAAGACACCGAACATGTCATAATCTGAAACATTCCCTTGTTTTTGTAAAAAGGTAAAAATTTCTGGTACATTCCAGCTGGCACGATCTACTTCCACACCAAGTCCAGCTGGTAGCATCCGCGGAATATTTTCATAGAATCCACCGCCAGTGATATGTGAGATTCCCTTCACATCGACTGTTTGTGTAAGCTTGTTAATAGGTTTTGCATATATTTTGGTTGGTTCTAAAAGTGTTGCTCCAAGTGACTTTGATAATCCCTGATACGAGTCAGCCAAATCTAGTTCAGCAACAATTTTCCGTACCAAAGAATACCCATTGGAATGGATGCCGCTTGATGGTAATCCAATTACTACGTCGCCAGCCTGAATATGTTCACCAGAGATTAGCTTTGATTTTTCTGCAATACCAACTGCAAATCCAGCAACATCATATTCGTTATCCTGATACATGCCAGGCATTTCAGCAGTTTCGCCGCCAATTAATGCTGCACCTGCATCAACACAGCCATCAGCAACACCTGCAACAATTTGTTCAATCATTTCTGGATTATTTTTTCCACAAGCAATGTAATCAAGGAAAAATAAGGCTTGTGCTCCTTGTGCGATGATATCATTGACACACATCGCAACTAAATCTTTTCCAATAGAATCATGCTTATCAAGTTGGAACGCTAACTTCAGCTTTGTTCCTACGCCATCTGTCCCAGAAACTAACACAGGCTCCTTGTAGCTAAATCCGCTTAGGTCAAACAAGCCTGCAAATCCACCAACACCACCAAGAACTTCTTTGCGATTCGTTTTGGCAATATGCTTTTTCATTAAATCAACAGCTTGATAGCCTTTTTCTACGTCGACTCCTGCTTCTCTATACGCATCAGACATTTAGGACCCACCTTTAAATTTAAATTATAGAAATAGTAAACGTCCGAGATTTTAGTGCCGGGACAGTAAATTGCCAATCTCGGACTGTATTTTACTGCTGACGGATCGTATTCCATCGTTCTCGGACTGTATTTCTGCTGACGGATCGTATTTCACCGATCTTGGACTGTATTTTACTGCTAACGGACAGTAAACCACCGTTCTCGGACTGTATTTCTAACAAGTTCGACAGTGAACAAACTTCAGATACTTGTAAACTTATAATCTCGTATACTCAATTTCTTTCTGTCCTCTTTCTTTCACTGGATATTCCCCTGTAAAACAGGCTTTACAAATACCTTGATTTGGTAAATCTTCTCGCACAATCGCACGTTCCAGGCCTTCTTCTGATAAATAAGCAAGACTATCTGCTCCAATAATTTCCGCTATTTCATCAATTGTATTATTTGCTGCAATTAATTCATCTCGGGTAGACATATCAATCCCGTAGTAGCACGGATGTTGAAGTGATGGAGACGCAATACGTACATGCACCTCTTTTGCCCCTGCTTCTTTTAACATTCGAACAATTCGTCTACTAGTAGTCCCGCGAACAATTGAATCATCAATCATAATAACGCGTTTACCCTCTACAATTCCGCGAACTGGAGATAGCTTCATTTTAACCCCTTGCTCACGTAACTCTTGAGATGGTTGAATAAACGTTCGTCCTACATATCTATTTTTTATGATTCCCATTTCATATGGAAGACCAATTTCCTCCGCATAACCGATCGCAGCCGAAATACTAGAATCAGGAACACCAGTGACAACATCCGCATCAATCGAGGCTTCTCTTGCTAATTCGACACCCATTTTTTTACGTGAAGCATGTACATTCACTCGGTTTATATCACTATCTGGTCTGGAAAGATAAACATATTCCATCGCACACATCGTCCTTGGTTCGGGTTCATGAAACGTACGCGTGCGTATCCCGTCTTTGTTGATAATAACCAGCTCACCCGGCTCCACTTCGCGTTCAAGTGTCGCACCAACCAAATCAAAAGCGCACGATTCTGATGCAGCAACATAACTGTCTCCTAGTCTTCCAAGCGATAGTGGTCGTAAGCCTCTTGGATCTGTTGCAATATACATCGCGTCTTCTTTAAGAATGATAAAAGCATACGCACCTACTAACTGGCGAAGTGCCTCCATGATTGCCTCTTCATAGTCATCCGATATACTACGTTTAATCAAATGTGCCAATACTTCTGTGTCTGATGATGTTTGTAGAATACTACCTTCTTGTTCAAGCTTTCCACGAAGTTTATGTCCGTTCATAATGTTCCCATTATGTGCAAGCGCAAGACTGCCGTTTTGAGAACGAAACAATAAAGGTTGAACATTATCATATCCGCCATCACCTTGTGTGGCATAACGCACATGACCAATTGCCGCACGGCCCTGAAGTTCATCAAATTTAGCATGTTTGAAAACATCATTAACAAGTCCTAATCCTTTATGCAATTTAAGCTTTTTCCCATCAGTTGCTACAACACCTGCACCATCTTGACCCCGATGCTGTAAGGCGTGTAAACCGTAGTACGTGATTTCTGCTGCTTTTTCATGACCCCATATTCCAAAAACGCCACATTCTTCATTTATGCCTTTGATTTCAGCAAGCATGGAATAGCTCCTTTCCATAATGATTGAAGTGATTTAGCATCTTCCTTGATAACGTTCGCCCCGTTTGATTGCACAACATAGTGACCAGTTTCTGTCACGATACCAATTTGCTTGGCATCTTTAACGACTGACTCAAACTTGGCTTTATTTCTCGGATTTATCGAAACTAAAAACCGTGACTGTGTTTCACTGAATAGTTCAACCGTCGCATCGTTTTCAATAGCAACCTCAACGCCTAATCCCTTTTCAGAAAAAACACTTTCTGCCAGCGCAACGCCAAGTCCACCTTCTGCAAGGTCATGAGCAGAAACGACAAGACCTGTATGAATCGCAGCTAACAATTGATTTTGCCGGTCTTTTTCCACTGATAAATCAATACTTGGTGCCTTACCAGAGTATTTACCGTCGATTACATTTTGTAATTCACTACCACCAAATTCAGGATTTGCCTCACCAATAAGATAGATAAAATCGCCATCGTTTTGGAAGTAACTTGGTGTTAGATGGTCAAGTGATTCGATCAATCCAACCATACCGACAACTGGCGTTGGAAAAATCGCTTTCCCTTTTGATTGGTTATATAATGAAACATTTCCGCTAATGACTGGTGTTTCTAGTAGGTTACACGCCGCGCTCATACCCTCAACACTTTTCTCCATTTGCCAAAACACTTCTGGATTTGTCGGATTTCCAAAGTTCAATCCATCTGTTAAACCAAGTGGACGTGCACCAGAACAAACGATATTTCGTGCCGCTTCTGCAACAGCAATTTTGCCACCAGTCTCTGGATCTAAATAAATATAGCGCGAGTTACAATCTGTCGTAATGGCGAGTGCTTTATTTGTTCCTTTGATGCGCACAACCGCTGCATCCGAGCCAGGTGCTACGACTGTATTGGTTTGTACCATGGAATCGTATTGGTCATATACATATTCTTTACTTGCGATTGTTGGCTGCTTGAGCAATTGCTTTAACATATCCCCGTGATCTTCCACAACTGGCACGAGTTCCGCCTGCTTTTGGAATTCTTGAAAATAAGCCGCTTCCTTAGATGGCATATTGTACACTGGTGCTTCCTCTGCCAGCGCATCTACCGGGATATCCGCAACAATTTCTCCATGTTGCTTCAAGCGGAATGTTTTTTCTTCAATGACTTCACCGACTGCCACAGCTTGTAATCCATATTTTTCAAAAATATCAATGATTTCTTGTTCCTGCCCTTTTTTTGCAACAAGCAACATACGTTCTTGTGATTCAGAAAGCATTAATTCATAAGCATTCATGTTCAGCTCGCGTTGTGGTACAAGATCTAAATTCATTTCCATACCCGTTCCAGCTTTACTCGCCATCTCACTAGCAGATGAGGTAAGACCTGCCGCGCCCATATCCTGCATACCAACAAGTGCGTCACAATGTATCACTTCTAAACAAGCTTCAATCAAAAGTTTTTCCATAAATGGATCGCCAACTTGTACAGCTGGGCGATCTTTATTCGCATCTTCCGCTAAATCATCTGATGCAAAAGTTGCTCCGTGAATCCCATCACGACCTGTTGCTGCTCCTGCATAAATGACAGTGTTCCCAATTCCAGCAGCGATTCCTTTTTGAATATCTTTGTGATCAATTAAGCCGACACACATCGCATTGACTAGTGGGTTATCTTCATAGCTGTCATCAAATTGAACCTCACCGCCAACTGTTGGAACGCCCACACAGTTACCATATCCAGCGATACCATGGACAACTTCTCTAAAAAGATACTTCACACGTTCTGTCGTCAAATTTCCAAAACGAAGAGAATTCATCATTGCAATTGGACGAGCACCCATTGAAAATACATCACGGATAATGCCACCAACGCCTGTTGCTGCACCCTCATACGGCTCAACTGCAGAAGGATGATTATGACTTTCCACTTTAAAAACGACCGCTTGTTCGTCACCAATATCAATGATTCCAGCACCTTCTCCAGGTCCTTGCAAGACGTGTGGAGCTTTGGTTGGGAATTTTCTTAAAAGTGGCTTCGATGTTTTATAGCTACAATGCTCTGACCACATCACAGAAAAAATTCCTGTTTCTGTGAAGTTTGGACGGCGGTTTAAAATTGTTTTAACCATGTCAAATTCTGCATCACTTAAACCCATGCCTTGGTACAATTTATCTGTTTCAATTTTCTCTGGGTTGATTTCATGCGTTAACAACATGTGATTCCCTCCAATTGTTCACGATCGATTGAAAAAGCTTTACACCGTCATCACTGCCAAGAAGCTCTTCAACTGCTCGTTCTGGATGTGGCATCATGCCAAGTACATTTCCTTCTTTATTGATAATCCCTGCAATATCAGCAACGGAACCATTTGGATTATCTTCATATGTGAACACGATTTGGTTGTTTTCTTGTAACTCTTTTAACGTTTCATCATCACAAAAATAGTTACCTTCACCATGTGCGATTGGATAGCTTATTACCGCGTCTTTTTCATACTGACTCGTAAAAATCGTCTTATTGTTTACAACTTTCAATGGCTCTTGATGACACATAAATGCAAGATTTTTATTACGAAGCATCGCACCCGGAAGCAGCCCCGCTTCTAGTAATATTTGAAATCCATTGCAGATACCAAGCACTGGCTTTCCTTTTGCTGCATGTTCTTTGATTTGTTTCATAATCTTGGATGTCGCTGCGACAGAGCCAGAACGCAGGTAATCGCCATACGAAAATCCGCCAGGTAACAAAATTGCATCATAGTCTTCTAGATTACTATTTTCATACCATACTAAATCGGTATCTTCCTTGATGATTTCTTTCGCAGCATGATACATGTCGCGGTCACAATTCGACCCTGGAAAAACGATTACGGCAAATTTCACGATTGAACAGCCTCCTCCACATCAAAACGAAAATCTTCAATTACTGGATTAGCGAGCAATTGATCACACATTGCATTGATTCGTGCATCCAAATCCTCTTTATCATCAATTTGTAATTCGATAAATTTACCAACTCGAGCTTCTTGTACCTCTTCGTATCCTAATGAATGTAGGGAAGTTTGTATCGCTTTCCCCTGTGGATCAAGAACCCCTTGCTTTAATGTGATATATACCGTTACTTTTTTCATGATCTTGCCTCCAGTCGATGTAAGATTTCTTTGTAAACATGAAGTAAATCGCCTAAATCCTGACGAAAAACATCCTTATCCATTTTTTCCTGTGTCGTGCGGTCCCATAGCCTGCAAGTATCTGGTGATATTTCATCAGATAATACAATTCTTCCATCCTCGAGACGACCAAACTCCAACTTGAAATCAACAAGTGTTAAATTAATTTCGCTGAATAGTTTTTGTAAAACGGTATTAATCGTTAAGGCCATCTCTTTAATTTCATCTAGCTCTAACCGCGTTGCATCTGAGAGAAACAATGCATGTTCGTCATTAATAAGTGGATCTCCTAAGGCATCATCTTTATAAAAAAGTTCAACAAGCGGTGGTGTGAAAAGTGTTTTTTCCTTGATTCCTAGTCGCTTCGTAATACTTCCTGTAGCGATATTCCTTACAACTACTTCAATGGGAATAATGGTTGTTTCGGTTACGAGTTGTTCGGTTTCATTCAATTTTTCAATAAAATGTGACTCAATGTTTTCGTTTGACAAATAATCAAAAATATAGGATGAAATTTCATTGTTTAATCGGCCTTTACCATCAAAGCTGTCTTTCTTCACCCCGTTAAATGCAGTTGCATCGTTTTTATATGACAAAACGAGCTCATCTTGGCTATCCTTTACACGGTAGACCTTTTTTGCTTTTCCTTCATATAATAGTTCAGCCTTCATCATCATCACCTCACGAAAGTCCGATTCGTTCAAAAATTTGATCCACATTTTTCAAGTGGTACGTATAATCAAAGCAATCATCAATTTCAGCCTTAGTAAGCATGCTTGTAAATCGCGTGTCATTTTCGATTAATTGTCTAAAGTGTGTTTCCGTTTCCCATGCCTCCATTGCTGTTGGTTGCACGATATCGTATGCTTCTTCACGCGCCATACCTTTCGTGATCAATGTTAGCAATACACGTTGTGAAAAAATAACCCCGTGTGTACGATCGATGTTGCGTTTCATATTTTCTGGGAAGACGGTTAGATTTTTTACGATGTTTGAAAAACGATTCAACATGTAATTAAGTGCAATTGTTGCATCTGGTAGAATTACACGCTCAGCGGATGAGTGCGAAATGTCGCGTTCATGCCATAACGAGACATTTTCATATGACGTCAACATATAACCACGTAACACACGAGCCATACCGGTCATATTCTCCGATCCAATCGGGTTACGTTTATGTGGCATTGCGGAAGATCCTTTTTGACCTTTTGCGAAAAACTCTTCTGCTTCACGTGTTTCTGTTTTTTGTAAGCCGCGAATTTCCGTTGCAAACTTCTCGATTGATGTACCAATTAACGCAAGTGTCGATACATAGTCAGCGTGACGATCACGTTGCAATGTTTGTGTTGAAACAGGTGCAGGTGTTAGTCCTAACTTTTCACATACATATTTTTCAACAAATGGATCAATATTCGCGTATGTTCCAACTGCTCCAGACAACTTACCAAACTCAATTCCTGCTGCCGCTTGTTCAAAACGATCTAAATTGCGTTTCATTTCTTCGTACCATAATGCTAGCTTCAAACCAAAAGTAGTTGGTTCAGCATGGACACCGTGTGTGCGCCCCATCATAACCGTGTGTTTATGTTCCATTGCTTTATCTTTTAAAATTTGTACAAAGTTGGTTAAGTCTTTGCGAATTATCGCGTTTGCCTGCTTTAGTTGATAAGAAAGTGCTGTATCAACAACATCTGTTGACGTTAACCCGTAATGTACCCATTTACGCTCATCTCCAAGGGATTCAGATACTGCACGAGTAAAAGCAACAACATCATGGCGCGTTTCTTGTTCAATTTCATAAATCCGATCCATATTGAAAGATGCATCCTTACGCATCTTTTCCACATCACCTGCAGGAATAATACCTAGCTCACTCCACGCTTCACATGCTAAAATTTCAACCTCAAGCCATGCGTTAAATTTATTCTCTTCCGTCCAAATACTTCCCATTTCTTCTCGTGTATACCGTTCAATCATGCCTTTTCCCCCTCATATGTTTCAACTAGTTGATTTACTTGTTCCATCGTTTCTGCAATAAACGTGATGTGTCCCATCTTCCGTTTTTCTTTCACTCCATCCTTACCATAAAGATGAATATTACCTTCCGCTTTGCTCGTCATGTGCTGAAGTGCTTGATTCATATCCTCGCCTAATATATTTACCATGATTGCTGGTTGCAGGAGCTTAACTTTTGTCAAAGGTAAACCACATATTGCCCGAATATGCTGTCCAAATTGTGAGATATTACACGCCTCAATCGTATAGTGACCTGAATTATGTGGTCGTGGCGCCATTTCGTTCAAGTAAATGTCATCTCCATTAACAAACATTTCAATCGCAAACGTTCCGACAATATTCATTTTTTCAGCAAGTTTAATTGTTGCATCAACTGCTTTTTGTTCAACCTTGTTACTAATCGTCGCTGGTACAGTCGTTTGATACAAAATATGGTTCTTATGATCATTTTCCCCAATTGGGAAAAACTCAATTTCTCCGCTTTGCGCGCGGGTAAACACAACGGAAATTTCTTTATCAAAAGGTACCCATTGCTCGATAATGCAGTGTTCGTGCTTATCAACGAAAGCTAGAGCTTCCTTGCTATCTTCTTTACTTGTTAGCTTAATCTGGCCTTTTCCGTCATATCCTCCGCGGCACGTTTTGATAACAACGGGATAAGGAGCCTTTTCTAGTGCGCCCTTACATTCCCACTCATTTTCCACGATGAAAAAGTCTGGAACGGGTAGTCCTGCATCACGCATTACCCGCTTTTCTTTTTCTCGATTTTGGGTAACTTCCAGTGCAAAAGCCCCTTGTGGTAGTTTTCCTTTTTTTTCTATATAAGTAGCCGCTTCTAAGTCGACATTTTCAAATTCATAGGTAATGACATCACTAACTTTAGTTAATTGTTTGATTGCCTGCATATCATCGTAAGCAGCTGTAATTTGTTTATCAGCAACCTGCGCAGTTGGACAATTAGGTGTTGGATCAAGAACAGCAACCTGATAGCCCATATACTTCGCAGCAATTGCCATCATCCGTCCGAGCTGTCCCCCGCCGATAATTCCGATTGTTTTCGGGGGTAAAATAATGTTATTTATTTGCAAGGTCAACCCTCATTTCTTCTACGCTTACTTGCATATTTTCGCGATATACTTCTAATCTATTTGCTACATCTTGGTCAAACGCTCCGATCATTTGTGTAGCAAGAATCCCAGCATTTTTCGCTCCTGACTTTCCTATAGCAACCGTCGCAGTTGGTACACCACCAGGCATTTGTACAATAGATAAAAGGGAATCAAGTCCATTCAATGCTTTGCTTTGAACCGGCACACCAATTACGGGTAACGTGGTTTGTGCAGCCACCATTCCAGGTAGATGCGCCGCACCACCTGCACCAGCAATAATCACTTTGAGTCCTCGGTCTCGCGCATTCTTTGCATAGTTGAACATTTTATCAGGAGTTCGGTGTGCCGAAATTACATCTTTCTCATACGGAATTTTAAGTTCATCAAGTATGTCACACGTATACTTCATTGTTTCCCAATCTGAAATACTTCCCATGATTACACCAACCATAGCCATAAAATCCCTCTTTCTTTATCTAGAAGTAAAAAAGTCTATTCATCTCCCTCAGTTATGAGAGAAGATGAATAGACCTATCTTTAGCACATTAAAACGGATCATTGCTTATGAGCAACGATTCATCCTCCCTCATAGTCCAGCATTTACGGTGCTAGGTAGAAACTTCTGAGCCATATTCTCAGCGATATATGAGGAACCGTATTCATTTGTTAGCCTAAGGATACCAAACATAGTGAGGAAATGTCAATAAATATCGAACGATCAATAATAAATTATAATTAATGTTCGGTTTTTAACAACATAGAATTTTCCTGCTTTCTTTTTCTATTTTTTAAAATATGAATGAAAAAACGCTTTAATAAAGGAATACTTTCCCTAAAATTTTTCATTGATTTTCCCTTTCAGCATGTTATAATTGTTTCATTCTATATCGCTACACTCATATAATCGCGGAAATAAGGTCCGCAAGTTTCTACCGGTTTACCGTAAAAAAACCGACTATGGGTGCAATGAATGAATAAATATACCGTAATTTATGGTATATTTTTTCTATTACTTTCGATGAATGCTCGAAGGACGTTGCTCCCCACTCATGATGAATGGATGCACTGGCCTTCGAGTTTTTTGGTACTGATAAATCTTTTAGTGGATATCAGTACAAATGCAACAACTAAGGCTTTCTAAGATTTCAATAATTTCAGCGAGAGGAGAATTTACTAATGGAAGCTTTAAAAGAAAAAATAGTACAAGAAGGAAAAGTACTTTCAGATATTGTGCTGAAAGTAGATTCATTTTTAAATCACCAGATTGATCCGCAATTAATGAGAGAGGTCGGGGAAGAATTTGCTTCACGCTTCAAAGACACTGGGGTTACGAAAATTTTATCAATAGAATCTTCTGGTATTGCCCCAGCTGTCATGACTGGTTTAATTTTGGACGTACCAGTAGTCTTTGCCCGCAAACGCAAGTCGGTCACGCTATCAGATAATCTTTATACTGCAAGCGTCTATTCGTATACAAAAAATGAAACAAACGACATAGCGGTATCCATTGACTACCTTCACAGCGATGATACTGTTCTTATCATTGATGATTTCCTGGCTAATGGACAAGCCTTACTCGGTTTATTACGAATCGTGGAGCAGGCAGGTGCATCTACAGCAGGTGCGGGAATTGTTATTGAAAAAGGTTTTCAACCGGGAGGCAATCTCATTCGCGAAGGTGGTATTCGCGTTGAGTCTTTAGCAACTATTTCCTCTTTAAAAAATGGTAAAGTGGAATTTCTCGAGGAAGTTGTTGCACGATGAAAAATATAGGTAAAGAAACGGCACTTGGAATTCAGCATCTTTTGGCAATGTACGCAGGAGCAATTATCGTTCCACTTATTATCGGTGGTGCTTTAGGGTTTAATTCGAAAGAACTGACCTATCTCGTCTCCATCGATATTCTAATGTGCGGAGTTGCTACCATATTGCAAATAATGAACAGTCGCTTTGTGGGAATCGGCCTCCCAGTCGTCCTTGGCTGCACGTTTACAGCGGTTGGTCCGATTATTGCTATTAGCGGACAGCATGGCATATCGGCTGTCTACGGCTCAATTATCGCGTCAGGTATTTTCGTTGTTCTAATCAGTGGAGTTTTCAGTAAGCTTATAAGGTTTTTCCCTCCTGTCGTAACCGGATCGATAGTAACCGTTATTGGAATTACGTTAATCCCTGTTGCAATCAACAATATGGGGGGCGGAAGTGGAGCAAGCGATTTTGGGTCATTGTCCAACATTTCACTAGCATTTGGAACGTTACTATTTATTGTAATCATTTATCGTTTTTCTTCCGGTTTTACACGTTCCATTTCGATTTTGCTTGGATTGTTGGCAGGTACATTCGCTTCAATCTTTATGGGGAAAATAGACCTCATGCCTGTAAAAGAAGCATCTTATTTCCACATGGTGCAGCCATTTTACTTTGGCATGCCAACAATCGAATGGTCTGCTGTCATTACAATGTCTCTAGTAGCAATAGTTTCACTCGTAGAATCTACTGGTGTCTATTTTGCATTAAGTGATATCTGCGAGGAAGACTTAAAGGAAAAACGACTTGCAAAAGGTTACCGCGCAGAAGGTTTGGCTGCGGTATTAGGAGGTATTTTCAATACATTCCCGTACACAACATTTTCGCAAAATGTTGGGCTAATTCAAATGTCTGGTGTACGATCCCGAAAGATTATTTTAATTACTGGGTTAATGCTTGTAGCACTTGGATTTTTACCCAAAGTAGCCGCCCTTGCAACGATCATTCCTGCCTCTGTTTTAGGTGGTGCAATGATTGCTATGTTTGGAATGATTGTCGCACAAGGGATAAAGATGTTGAGTAACGTTATCACAGAATCTCACGATAATTCGATGATAATTGCCTGTTCTGTCGGCATCGGTCTTGGTGTCACTGTTGCACCGGATCTATTTGCAAATCTGCCATCTAGCTTTCAAATTCTGACAAGTAACGGTATAGTGGCTGGAAGTATAACAGCTATTTCATTGAATATTTTATTTAACATGCTTCCAACCAGAAAAAAGAAACAGGCATCTCTAGTATATAAAAAAGAATCCATAAATTAGTCCAAAGCAGTTTGAATTAATGATTGGGAACATAAGCATTTTAAATAGCCTCAGGAAGCATAACTTAAGTCAAGGTCTGTGTGGTAAAAGCTACCACACAGACCTTGACTTTTATTTAATCCTTAGGTTTAAATTCTACACCTGCATTATTTTTCTTGCCCAGTCTACCCTTACGCACCTGCTTCACCCAGAATCCGCCAACAATCTGCTTCGGCTCATAGGATATGGTAAAGGCTTTTGGGTCAATCGTTTTGATTGTTTCATATAACTTAAATTCATATTTCCTTGGGGTTAGAATTTGCATGACCAAACGATCCCCATCCATTCCATAGGCGAACCAACTTGTCACACCGTATCCTTTATCCCGTAGTTTCCGTGTAAATTCGATGTTTGGATCAGATGAAATAACATTTACCGTAATGTAACCTAGTGCTAACTTTTCCTCAATCTTGGATCCAACAACAACACCAATTCCAAAACCTAATGCATAGGCAATGATATTCTGAATTTCATCTAAATTATCCAGTACCAAGCCTAACCCAATTACATACACAATAATTTCAAACATACTAATAAAAGCCGCGATATACTGACGACCTTTTAATGTTAAAATCATGCGGAGTGTAAACAAGGAAACATAAACAATATTAATGATTAGAATAATTACTACCAACATATATGCATTTTCAAGCAAAATTAAACCCTCCAGTACTTTCCACCATTATTAAATCCCAACGCAATATTAAATTTCTTTGTTTGGTCCAAATATGCGTTTTCCGACAGAAGATTGTTGCCCACGTAACCGTTTATGTAAGGTTCGCTTCCAATTGGGAGCCAATAAACTACATGAGGCAAGTTCGTCAGCTTGACGAAGATCATCTTTATAAATATGCATTACCTCATTACACGCCGCAATCGTCCATTGTGGATAGGAACGTTCAACTAACTTTAACGAACTCCCATTTGAAATAAAGCCTTCCTTTAATACACGAAAATACCATCCCGTTCGTCCACTGTTTTGAATCTGCAAGGCAAGATCCATGACACGAAACCTGCGAGCCGGTTTCCAACATGGCTGCCTAGGTTGGGAAACTTGAATAACCGCATCATCAATTTCAAACGTATCACCAATACAAATAGAAAATTCATCGGCTTCATTAATTGCAAGATTTTCTCCCATCGCACCAATACCCATCTCATCTGTATTCAGCCTTTTTTGCCAGAAAGAATAATGGTTGATTGGATAAGCAAATAGCGCTTTTTCTGGCCCACCGTGGTTCTTCGTATCCGCAACCTCGTCATTCTCAAGGCCCGTGAAACTTAACCAACATTTCCCCTCTACTTCTTTTTTAAACATACCACTTTCCCATGGTTTATCCAGACGATTACTTGAATCTGGATCACCCAGTTGTTTTACTTTACCAATTAAAAGTTTATGTATTTGCGGAGCATTCACCGTGCCACCCACTCCTTTTGTATGATATAGTTAATTAACTTAGTTTTCTTTAATCACATTAACCAAATTATAATTCTCTTCTAATAAATATACAATGGGGAATGATTTTTATGAAAAAACAATTACAAAAAGCAACGTTTGCAGGTGGATGTTTTTGGTGTATGGTGAAGCCATTTGATCAGTGGGACGGGGTCCATGCTGTTGTATCTGGTTATACCGGCGGTCGTGTTAAGAATCCAACATATGAAGCCGTAAAGGCTGGTGATACTGGGCATTATGAGGCAGTTGAAATAACATTTGATCCGGAAATAATAGGTTACGAAAAAATTATGACGATATTTTGGCAACAAATTGATCCTACCGATGATGGCGGACAATTTCAAGATCGCGGTGATTCGTATCGCGCAGCAATCTTTTATCACAACGAAGATCAGAAAGTTTCTGCTGAGGCATACAAAGAAGAATTGAAACAGAGTGGTAAATTTAAAAAGCCAATTGTAACTAAAATCCTACCAGCAACCACTTTTTATTCAGCTGAGGATTACCATCAAGATTTTTACAAAACAAATGAAGAAGAATACAAACAAGATCGAGCAAAATCTGGGCGCGATGAGTTTATTGAAAAAGTTTGGAAGAATGATTAGTCTTTTCTCTAAAATAGAGGGAAGACTTTCGTATTTTGATCGGACTACATCAACTTCTTATAAGTTAGGAGGCTAACTTTGACCAATAGTAATTCGTTGTTACCACTTAAAATGCTTTTATTTAGTTTTCACGCTACAAACACCATTATCATTAGTTTTTTGCCATTATATTTAAAACACAAAGGACTACACGGAACAGAAATCGGCTGGGTTTTAGCAGTTGGGCCACTAGCATCAATTTTCGCTCAACCCTTTTGGGGTTATATGAGTGATAAATATAAGACGGTCAAACGGGTTCTCTTAATTTGTATCATCGGCCTCCTTTTTAGTAGTGTTTTATTCTTTCAGATGAATGGATTAATCGCAATTATTCTGATGGGCGCGGTATTTTACTTTTTCACTTCACCAATTGGCGCATTAGGTGATAGCCTTGCCCAACGACGAGCGGATGACCTTAACGTTTCTTTTGGTGGTATTCGTATGTGGGGTTCTATTGGTTTTGCTACATCCTCATTAATTGTGGGCGAGGTTCTTTCTTCCATTGGAATCCAATATATGATTTGGCCATACCTATTTTTTGGAGTAGTCGCCTTATTAGTTGTTTTTCAATTAACGGATGTGAAAGTGGAATCTGATCCAATTCAACTGAAGGATGTTAGTCAAATTTTCACAAATAAGCCTTTTGTTATCTTTCTCGCAATTATCATGTTTATCACAATCACTCACCGCGCAAATGACAGTTACATTGGATTATACATAGCCCAGCTTGGCGGTAGTGAAGGCCTGGTTGGATTAGCCTGGTTTGTTGGTGTTGCCAGTGAGGCACTTGTTTTTGCTTTTGCCGGAAAATGGTTTAAAAAATACCATACACTCGTTTTTATTATTTTTGCAGGTGTACTATATAGTATAAGATGGTTTATCTATGCATCAATTGATGATCCATTCTATATCATTGCACTGCAATTTTTACACGGAGTAACATTCGGTGTCTTTTACTTAGCTGCATTTCAATATATCTCACGGTTAATTCCAAAATTATTACAATCTACTGGGCATCTAGTTTTTTTCGCTGTATTTTTTGGTGTTTCGGGAATTGTAGGGTCACTTGTTGGTGGGGCATTGATAGATTCCTTTGGTGGCGGTAGGTTGTATTTTGTAATGGGGTGTTTCTCGATGGCAGGAACGATTTTACTAACAGTCTATCATATACTGCCGTATGGAAAAGGGACGAGAAAAGTTCAACAATAAGAAAAAGCTGGTACACCTCAAAAATGAGATGTATCAGCTTTTTTTGTCGTACATTTAACTAACTAAGGAAAATAAAGTACAGAACGAAAATAACGAACAACAAGTACATAATAGGGTTTATTTCTTTGATACGTCCTTTTAAAATCATCGTTATCGGATAGAAAATAAATCCGAGTGCAATACCTGTTGCAATACTATAGGTCAGTGGCATGGCAACAATGGTCAAAAATGCTGGGACGGCAATCTCGAACTGTTCCCAATCAATATTCTTTAACGATGATGCCATTAATACGCCAACAATTATTAAAGCTGGAGCTGTAACCTCGGCTGTTATAACACTTAGTAATGGCGAGAAAAATAACGCAAGGATAAAGAAACCACCTGTAACCACTGCGGTAAATCCAGATCGTCCACCTGCACCAACGCCTGCAGATGATTCAATATACGATGTTGTTGTTGATGTACCAACTATTGCTCCTGCAACTGTTGCAGTAGAATCAGCGAACAATGCACGTCCAGCACGTGGCAACTTGTTATCCTTCATTAACCCAGCTTGTGTAGCTACAGCCACTAAAGTTCCTGCAGTGTCAAAAAAATCAACAAATAAAAATGTCAGAATAACGACTAACATATCTATTGAAAAAATATCACCAAAATGCGCAAATGCTTGTCCAAATGTTGGGGCCACGCTTGGAACCTCTCCAACAATCCCACTTATCCCTGATGGAGGAGTAATTAATCCTGTTAGCATACCAACAATTGAGGTTAGTAACATTCCGTAAAAAATAGCAGCCTTAACATTTAAGCTTAACAATACAACGGAAATTACTAGACCAAAAATCGAAAGCATAACCATTGGAGCCGTTAAATCTCCTAAGGCTACTAGTGTTGCATCATCACCAACAATAATACCAGCATTTTGAAATCCTATAAAAGCGATAAAAAAGCCGATTCCAACCCCAACAGCAAGTTTTAGATTGGCAGGTATTGCATTAATAATTTTTTCGCGTAATCCAGTTAACGTTAAAACAACAAAAATAAGTCCAGATACTAATACACCAGATAAAGCTGTTTGCCAAGGAATTCCGTATGAAAGCACGACCGTATAAGCAAAAAATGCGCTTAAACCAATACCGGGAGCAAGAGCAATCGGATATTTTGCAATGATCCCCATAAACAAGGAACCAATAGCACCGGCAATTGCAGTAGCTGTAAAGACAGCACCCTGATCAATTCTAGTAACACCTTCAGGTAATTCTTCCACACCAACTAGTGCAAGCGTGTTTGGATTTACAAATAATATATATGCCATTGCTAAAAAAGTCGTTAATCCAGCAACAAACTCTGTACGATAGTTTGTACCTAACTCTTCAAAGCGAAAATACTTTTTCATTCCTTCTCCTCCTTACTCTTTCTTCTAGTAATACCCAAAAATAGCACACTTGATTAATTCAAGGAGTGCTACCTAACTAATTCAGAAAAAAGAAATGAGAAAAAAGGTATGCAAAAAAACAATGCATCATTTTACAGATTTGCTTTTAACTGCGTAGTCAAACTGTTTACGGTAGTTTGGTAGAAACTCTTAGGCCATATCCCCTAAATTATACGCATACTATTTAATTGATTAAATTGTACTATTTCGCCATACGAATGTCAATCAAAAAACGAACATTAGCGTAAAAATCACCACTAACGTTCGTTTTCCAGTTAATTATTCCCACTCTATTGTTGCTGGTGGTTTACTTGTCACATCGTAAACAACTCGGTTAATATGCTCGACTTCATTTACAATTCGATTTGAAATTTTTTCCATAACATCCCATGGGATACGTGCCCAATCCGATGTCATACCGTCAATTGATGTTACTGCACGGATACCAATTGTATAATCATACGTTCGTGCATCACCCATTACTCCTACACTTCGGATATCCGGTAACACCGTAAAGTATTGCCAAATTTCACGTTCCAAACCTTCTTCTGCAATAACTTTACGCAAGATAGCATCAGATTCTCTAACAATAGCTAGCTTTTCTTCAGTCACCTCACCAAGTACACGGATAGCTAGTCCAGGTCCTGGGAACGGCTGACGCCAAACAATCGATTCAGCAAGTCCTAACTGTAATCCTAACTCGCGGACCTCATCTTTAAATAATGTATTTAGGGGCTCAATTAATTCAAACTGCATATTTTTTGGAAGACCACCAACGTTATGGTGTGACTTTATTGTTTGTGCAGTGTCTGTACCACTTTCGATAATATCCGTATATAAGGTACCTTGCGCAAGAAAATCTACATCTGTAAGTTTTCCGGCTTCATCATCAAAAACATAAATAAATTCATTTCCGATAATTTTGCGTTTCTTTTCAGGATCACTAACATTTTTAAGTTTGGATAAGAATCGTTCCTGTGCATCTATTTTGATGATATTCATATGAAAGTCATCTTTAAATACTTTCATCACTTCATCTCCTTCGTTTTTACGAAGAAGTCCATGGTCAACAAAAATACAAGTCAACTGATTACCAATCGCTTTGTGTATAAGTGCAGCCACAACGGATGAATCAACGCCACCGCTTAATGCGCATAATACATTACGGTTCCCCACTTTTTCTCTAATCTTATCAACTTCTATATCGATAAAGTTCTCGATTGTCCATTCTCCGTCACAATTACAGACATCAAAAACAAATTGCTTTAACACATGGTTTCCATATTCAGAATGACGCACCTCTGGATGGAATTGTACACCATAGAGTTTGTTTTCCGGCTTGCTCATTGCAGCAATTGGAGTTGATGGGCTTGTTGCATCTGTATGAAATCCTTCTGGAACTTCTAATACTTTATCACCATGACTCATCCAAACCGTTTGATTCTTTGGCGTGTTTTCAAACAACAATGGATCATTACTAAGCTCGATAAGCGCTTTTCCGTACTCACGATTTTTGGCTTTCGTAACATTTCCGCCAAAATGTAATGTCATCAATTGCATACCATAACAAATCCCTAGAATCGGAATGTCTAAGTCAAAAATTCCTTTATCGCAACGAAAACTATTTTCATCATAAACACTATGCGGGCCACCAGAAAGAATAATACCTTTTGGGTTCATTCGCTCGATTTCTTCTGCAGTGAGTTTATGCGAATGTAGTTCACTATAAACACCAAGTTCACGTATTCTCCTTGTAATCAATTGATTATATTGACTACCAAAATCCAATACCAAAATCATTTCATTCGTTTCCATAACATCGCTCCTTCTATATAAAAAACCTAGATTTCCCCTTTAAAATATACAATAACTATCAAGGAGTTTACTTTATAGTATTGCAACAAAGGCAGAAATCTAGGCATGTATATACGTAACCAATATAGATTTTGCCTTCATAGTCAGTACATTTACGGTGTACCGGTAGATACTTTCGAACCATATTTTCGAGGATATACGAACGGCTTTTTATTTAATTTATTTATCGCAGTTTCACTTTATCTATTCTACTAACACACGATTACCTGGTCAAGACCTTATTCGCTTTATTAAATCTTTCCATAATTGCGCCAAGTTATCAATATCCACCGAGTTATTAGTATCTGTATACAAAATTTGTTCATAGGAGTTTGTCAACTTGCCCATTATACTTGATTCGTAACGATTATCAATTCTATTAGCATACTCTCTTAAGGTTTGGCTGGATTCTTTCGGTAATCCATTATGTGCCAGTTGCTTCAACAAAAAATGATAGGCATCTTGGTAGGTCTTTTCATTTTTATTTGTCTTAAGCCTCATTCCAAGTAGAGCGAATTGAATACGGTAACGCATGATAAAAATGATTAACGCGAGTAAAGCAATAACGGCAATTCCAGCTGCAATATACCACCAATTCAATTCGAAGTTTTCACTTTTACTTGCTGTATCAACAGCTGTTTCTTCCTGTTCTTCCTTAGGTTCTGGTTTCTCTATATCGTTCTGTTCTAATGGAGGAGCTTCAGTATCTTCCTCAGTATCAACGTCTACATCAATTTGAAAGTCTGTAAGGTTAGAAAATCCTTGAGTTGGTTCAAAAGGTACCCATCCTTTACCTGGAAAGTACACTTCAACCCATGAATGAGCATTTGCATTTGTGACCTCATATTGATCTAACTCATTTCCCCCCACGCCATCAACAACCTTTTCCCCTCCAGTAAAACCTTTCACCCATCTTGCAGGAATATCTAATGTACGTAACATAACAACCATTGATGTGGAATAATTATCACAATAGCCAATTTTAGATTCAAATAAGAATTGATCTACATAATCTTGACCTTCCGCTGGGACAGGGACATTGGTGGTATTGTATGCAAACCCATTTTGTCCAAAATAGGTTTCGATTGCCCGGGCCTTATCATAACGGTTCCCTTCAGCTGCCGTTATCTCCCTAGCCAATTCTCCAACACGTTCAGGAAGCGTTTCTGGCAATTGTGTATATTGTTCATTTATGTTCTCAGGATCTGAGGTAACCGTATTTCTAAGGGAATTAATCTCAAATGATGGACTTTGAAAGACCATGTTGTACGAATCAAGAACTAATTCATTATCATTGAATTCCGTCACAAGTTCTTCGGAATGTCTGTCTAACAATAAATCTAAGGAATCAATAGATCTGATTTCTTCTACTCCATACGGATAGATTACTTTTGGAATTTGAACATTTCCCGTAAAACTAAGTTTCGCACTCATTTCCTCTGTTTTTACGCTTTCATCAAACGTTTGAAGTGATAGATTTTGCGGATCCTGTTTAATATATTCAGGTTCACTTGAATTAACCCAGCCTTTTCCTGTATAAACATCTTTTGTCTCAATTCGCCAATATTGTTCTTCTTCAGTTGTCGCTGTAAAGACCGGTGTTTGATCCTGAATAAAGGATCCACCTAGCCGTGTATCATCTTCACCATACCCTACTTTCTGAATACCAGATCCACCGTTCATGGAACCAGCTCCTTCTGCTGTACTTTTAATAAAAGGAACTGGGTCAGGCCATTGTGGTTCAAGCTTCGGTGCCGCATATCCAATTAACGTTGATAGTAAAACAACACTTATTAATGGAAATATCCAAACAGCAGCCTTTCTCATCCACAAAAATCGTATGGACTCTCTTTCCATTTCTCGCATAAAACTTGCTAAACCTAATGCAATAAACGATATAATAAATATTCGTACAATCGCAACATCCGCATTAAACACTGTGAATGTGTCCAAAATGGCAATGTACACAAATGTTAAGACAACGAATAAAAATATGCGATTCATTGCGACGAACCAATAATAGATTAAATAGCTCATCAACCAAATTAACAACAGAAATAAAAGACTTCGAAACATCGGTGTTAGATTATACCAATCTTGTGTTACAAGAGCTGATATGTTCATGTAAACTTCTGCTAGTAAGTGATTAACCCATGCTTTACTAAAGAATAGTTCTTGGAAGTACAATCCATTCAAGACAAATAGCAAGCCTGCACCTTTCAGGATGAAAGAAATCCACCATTTTATCTGTGTTAACGTTATAAAAAAACAAAAAGCTGTATAAAGAATAAATACAATCAAGTTACTAGTAGCTGTAAGGTCTTTTACTGGATACAACCACTCTAAAAATAGAATTAATCCAGCTACATACAAAATAGATGAATAGATAAAAGGGGTTTTCGTTTCTGCTGTTAGCCTCATACTACTCGCACCTCGATTTTATTTTGAATCAATTGCTTTTCGGTCATTACATTAATTATAATCCCTTCAAATTCTAGCTGTTGGATAAGCTGGCGCTGTTTTTCTGTAATTAAATTACTAGATTCAATAAAACAGACAATAATACGCTTTGTTCGTTGCTTCATTTTCTGAACTGTTTGCTTAAATGCCTCATCTACATTGGTTGTAATGACCATTACGATAACACCAGGAGAAAAACGTTTTACTTCTTCTTTTAATTTCACTGAAAAAGCTTGGTTCCCACCTGGTTGTATTTTGGTTAAATGCTGCCGGATCAACGCTTGCTTCATAGGATCATGATGTAAAGGGAAAAACATGTTTTTTTCTCCAATGGAAAGAAAGCCAACTTGGGAAGATTGTTTACGAATGGTTTCCACCAGTGAGAGGCAAATTTCAATTGCGGCTTCAAATGCTAAGACATTCATGTTTTCATGATGACACCCATCTATGATTAACATCGTATCCGTGCTTTTTTCCTGCTCAAATTCTTTTGTCATCACAGTATTCTTTCGTGCAGTCTGTTTCCAATCAATCCATGAAAATTTATCGCCAGGCATGTATTCCCTTATTCCTGAAGCTATATTTGTATTTTTAAGCGTTGAGTTCTGGGCTGTAACCGCTCCCTGCTCAAAGCTATTTATACGTTCTGTTATATGAATTTCATGTTCATTTGGATAAGCTATTAAATTATCAAACGTATTAAAAACATGCTCTTTTTTAATAAATCCAAACAGATCCCCTGTCCGAAAACGAATGGCAAATAATTGGTGCTCACCACGTGGAATCTCTGCGATTTGATACGATAATTTAAATTTACGTTTAAAACCAGCAAATACTAATTTTTTTATTTTCCTTACTGTATGAAGCTGTGAAGGGTCTTTCATTTGTTGGTAGTTATCTGTCCGATTATCAACCTTATTTAACGAATCAGGAAACACTTCCTCACAAATACAGTAATAGAGTGGAAATGGAAAGGATCGCTTCATTGTAATAGTGACTTGGATAGAATCTCCAGCCCTGACAACATGGTGCGAGAGCTCCCTTGAAACATGCATTCTTTTAATTGGGTATAGGAGTATCCCAACTAAATAGATGAAAATTGGCAAGAAACCATAAAATAAGAACCAGCTAACAAATCCACCTTGGAACATGGCGTAGGAAAGTAATAATAGAAAAATGAATACGATAAAAATGAATTTACCTAGGTAAAGTACCGTACCCTTCATTAACTAAGTTCCTTCCGAATAGGAATATAAGTGTTTTGTATAACGGATGCAATCACGTTTTCACTAGTCATACCTTCATATTTTGCTTCCGAGGTTAAGATAACTCGGTGGGTAAGCACAAATGGAGCTAAATATTTCACATCATCCGGAAGTACATAATCTCGTCCATACACATATGCAAGTGCTTTAGCCGCGCGCATTAAAGCTATAGATCCACGTGGGCTAACACCTAGATAAATAGAAGAATTGTTACGCGTCGCAGTGACTAGATTAATAATATACCTTTGTACATTTTTATCGATATACACATTCTTTACAGCTTCTTGTATTTCTACAAGCTCTTGCCTATCCATTACTGCCTTGATAGTCTCTATAGGGTGCTGGAGTGATGTACGTTCTAGCATTTCAAGTTCATTATCATAGGATGGATAACCCATTTTAAGCTTTATTAAAAACCGATCAAGCTGAGCTTCAGGTAATGGATATGTACCTTCATATTCAATCGGGTTCTGTGTTGCCATAACGAAAAAAGGCTGTTTTAGAGAAATCGTTGTTCCATCTACTGTTACACTTTTTTCTTCCATTCCTTCTAATAATGCTGACTGTGTTTTCGGTGAGGTACGGTTAATTTCATCAGCTAAAACGATATTACCTAAGATAGGCCCACCACGAAACTCAAATTCTAATTCTTTTGGGTTATAAATGGATATTCCCGTTACATCGGATGGCAATAAATCAGGGGTGAATTGAATTCTTCTAAAATCACAATCTAGTGATTTCGCAAGCGTTCGTACAAGCATGGTTTTTCCAACACCTGGAACATCCTCCAATAGTACATGACCCTGAGCAAGCAACGCCACTAAACTAAGTCTTGCAGCATCTTCCTTTCCAATCATTACCTTATTAATACTGGATAACACATCTTTAATGGTTTCATTATAGACAGTAGTGTCTTGCATCATATTTATATAGACCCCTTCCAAAAGGTAAACTGTAGTTTCTCCATTATTCCTTACATTAACTATACTAAAAAAGGCTCAGTAAGTAAAAGCAGAAAAATAGGAAATTTTACTTAAAAGAGACTTACGGGGACTGTCCCCCATCGCATTAGCGCTTTAGCGTGACGGGGGACTGTCCCCATATTAAGTCATACTAAAAACAGTATCTACAAAGTTTCCATAAATTAAACGACAAGAAGCCTTTCACGGTAAAATCCATGAAAGGCTTTTGCTATTTACTGCTTGTTGTTTTTTACCTTTTGTGTATCCTGTTCAACCTTTTTCCAAGGAGGATCCCCATATTCGTGTAATCGTTTATTTGCCTTGTAGCTGAGATATGGTATTAAAAAAGCCAGCACAGTACAAATAACAACTAATTTTTCGGGTAACCTTCCTATTATGACCTCCCACATTCTGATCACTCATTTCCTGTATCTTTCGTTTTATCAACAGCACCGGTTCCTCGAACGATTGCATTTGCCGATACGTTTATCGTACAATTAGCGAAAAGGTTCTCACCCTGATCCCAATCATCTTTTATCTTTTGCCATTTATCATAATGCCTTTGTTTTAACTTTTCATCAAACTCAAAAATATCAGCATTTAGTTCCTGCTGTGCCTTTTCAATTGTTCGTCTTGCATGTTTTTCAATTTGTTTACTTACGTTTTTTTCAATTTCTTTAAATCGCTCTGGTTTTAATAAGGTTTCACTGCCAAACATTTCTGCAATACTACCCTCAGCATCTATTTTAATGTTTATTGTTATATTATCTTTATCTTTAACATCTATTTTTATCGAACTCTTTGTATTTTCAACTTCATATATCATCAAGCGATCTTCAATTTCAAACTTGATATATCCACCAGTATTACTTTTCGTTATTAAGTTCAACCCTACTGTTTCATTTCCAGTAAGCACGCCAACCATCTTGCTAGTGTGTCCATGAATTACTGCTGCACCTTTATTTTTTACTCTGTTATCCTCTGGTATAACACGTGGAATTACATAACTGCTCTTAGTCAAAAGAAGCTGATGGATTTCACCCATTTCCACTGGATCAAATATATCTAAAGTTTTAGAATTAATTTCCATAACCGAATCAATGTAGACAGCAGGAAGACTTTCCGCTTCTGGTTCTACTCCAAGTACATTTTTTGCCTCATCCTTAGAAACCACTACCTTAACCGATCTTCGCATTTCATTATTACGAATGTATACGTCCATTATACTTTCGAATAATTGGGGAGTCTTTGCAATTTCTTCAGAAACAACAATAACTTTTAAGTGCTCATAAAATGGTGTTTTACTTGTTTTTGCCGCAAATTTCCTAGATATTTCAAATATACTCTCACCGCTTGCGGTTATATTGGTGAATGCTTTTTGTTGCCCGCCGCCTTGCATAGAACCCCCTAATCCAGCAGGTACAACAATTTGTTCCATCTTTTTTAGAGTATAATTATCATCACCCTTCTTTTCAAGCAAATCAAGGGAAATTCCAACGACAAAACCACGATCTTCAATATTCACTTGATCCCAACAACCTGATAATAGGAAAACAAGTGAGCTAATGATAAGTAGACACATTTTTCTATTTCCCAACTCGTTTCACACCCCTTAATTTAGCAATAACAAATAGCACTAACGCAATAAATAGGGTATAAATAAATATGGTATTACTAATAATGGATCCAAATAAAGATACCTCAATTACGTCTTGCGGAAGCATGCTAACCAGATAGACAATCGGTGTTACGATAAAAATCACATTGACTTTTTTTATATTTTTAAAGATAGAGTTGAGCGCAAGTACAGCGATATCTAATGCCATCGCGGTTGTATTAAAAATTGCCATAATCCAGATTACAAAAAAGACGGACTCAAATCGTTCAAAAAAGCCACCTGGAATTTCTACCCCCTTAGCCAACTCAATAGTAGGGTAAATCAGGTTTGACGTTACCATATGACCAAATACACCAATACATAGAACAAAAAGCATCAAGTACAAGACAATGGGTATACACATTCCAATTGCAGCCATTTCAGGGGCCTTCTTAGGGTTTTCCACTAACCCCATATAAAATAAAACAATGCTAAATCCTCCTAGATAGGAGACTACTCCTGAATGACCTCCCTTTAAATAGCCTTGCAGGTCTGTTTCAAACATTGGTAATAATCTATTTGGATCAAACCAACCTAAGCTAAATATAAAAACAACTAATGCAATTAAAAGAATTAGAGGTAAAAACATCATATTTAATCGAAACAAACCTGCCCTAGAGCCCGAAACAGCGTAAACAACAACAAGTAAAAATGCCAGTGAAACTACCTCTACAGGGGTACGACTGAATAAATAATGTTGAGAAACATCGGCAATTCTTCGGACTTCAAATGCTGTAACACCTAACCAAACTACAGCAAATAAGAACGAGATAACGATTGCCACTGGTTTTGAAAGAATGGTAGATGTATACGTAAAGAAGGATTGATTTGGAAATCCAACCGCCAGCTTAGCTAATAACCACGTGACTAGAACGGCAAATAATCCCCCACCAATTATAGCTATCCACCCATCCGAAGCGGTAGTTGCAGCTGCCAGATCCCTTGGTAATGTAAGAATCCCTACACCAATCACCATGGAGGGCACTGCAATCATGATTTCTCTATCACCAATTTTCTCATCCCCATATTCAAAACTTTTCATTTCTCCTTCCCTCCCTTGTCTGCTGATGTTCTATCAGTTGGTTTTAAATAACCTGGACGCTTCGTTAGCATTGGAATAGGTGCTCTGAAAACAAGATCCAACCAATCTTTTAGGAAGGTTGGAGCAAATGGAGTAGAATAAGGGACACCAATGCTTTTAAGGTTAACAATATGAATGTTAATCATGATATAAACGAGAATGATACCGTATAGCCCCAATGTGGCAGCAGCAAACATAAAGAAAAAACGAACCAATCGAAACGAGATGGCAACACTATATGCCGGAAGAGAGAAGGAAGCAATTGCAGTAAGTGCAACAACAATAACCATAACCGGACTTACTATGCTAGCTTGTACAGCAGCTTCTCCAATTACTAAACCGCCAACAATACCAATAGTCTGGCCAATTGTTTTCGGTAACCGTGCTCCTGCTTCACGTAATAACTCCATCGTCACGCCCATCATCATTGCTTCAACAAATGCTGGAAAAGGTACACCATCCCTTGTTGACGCAAGTGAAAAAGCTAGCTTTGATGGGATCATCCCCTGATGATAGGAAACTAGTGCGATATATAAAGCCGGTAAGAACATAGCAATAAATGCAGCAAAGTAACGTAAAAACCGTACTAATGACCCAATCGTCCAACGTTCATAGTAATCTTCAGGAGACTGAAATGCGTTTCCAAGCGTAGAAGGAGCAACCAATACGAATGGTGTTCCATCTAAAATAATGACAGCTTTCCCCTGTAGTATTGCAGCCGATGCTTTGTCAGGCCTTTCCGTATTGAATAATTGTGGAAACGGGGACAAATAGCTGTCTTCAATCCATTGCTCAATATAGCCCGATTCAGGTGCAGCATCCATATCTATCGACTTAAGTCTACGGGTAATTTCTTTCAAAATATCTGGATGAATAACCCCAGCTAAATAAGCAACTACTAGTACCTTTTTTGAACGTCTACCGACATGATGTGTTTTAAAACGTAAATTAGGGTCTTGGATATTACGACGAATTAGCACCATATTCGTTCGTATATTTTCGACAAACCCTTCACGCGGACCGCGGATTACCGCTTCTGACATCGGTTCTTCAATTGCGCGACTTTCCCAACCCTTTGTATCCATGATAATAACGACATCTAAACCATCAATATAAAGCACGGTACTGCCGTAAAGAATTCCATTTGATACATCGTCTAACGTATTTCCTTTTTTAATATCACTGACCGAAATAATTTCCTGGTAAAGTTCATTAAAAAGCTCCGTCTTTTCTTCAGGCAATTCCTTTCTCTCATTTACCACCTGTACACTTTTTATTATCGTATTATCTATTAATTCTTTATTTACTAAACCATCGATATAAACAACCGCGCAATTATGTTTACTACCACGAATAGTAAACTCCCTAACGACTAAATCGTTTGGTTCTTCTAACATTTTTTTAAGATTATCCAAGTTTTTATCTAGCTCTTTAACTAGCTCTATGGAGAAATCCTCATCTGTTTCTGTCTTTTTTGACTTCTGTTTTCTTGTCCGCTTCATAAATCCACCTCACATACACGGTTAATTGCTACCCTTCTTTTGCCCTGTATACGGTGTTCTTATTCAAACTTAAGTCTCTCGTATAAAACCATGTAATTTTGACAAACTAATGAAAAGAATGCTTAGAAGCGCGCAATAAACTAGCAAAGTCTATTAATGAAAGGAACGTATACATGGAAAACAATGAGCATAATCATATTGAGCTAACATCTTCTGAAATCTCTAGTCTATGGGGATCTTATCAGGCTGATACAATGTTGATTTGTGGAATAAAATACTTCTTAGTTAATATAAAAGACATGCAAATTAAATCAACATTGGAATACGCATTATCGCTAATTGAAGGACATAAAAATGGAATCACGCAAATTCTTAATGAAGAAGAATATCCTGTTCCACAAGGGTTTACTGAGGATGATGTGAATTTAAACACACCGCGGCTTTTTACAGACAAATTATATTTAGAATTCTTACTGAACATGTCTGGTTTTGTACTAGCAGCATATAGTCTAGCCTTGTCACTTGCAGAACGAAATGATGTTATCGATTATTACGCTAAAGTCTTAAGCGAAACACAAGTCTTACACAAAAAAACGAAACAAGTAGCCAAAGAAAAAGGAACTTATATACGATCTCCTCTTATCCCAAAACCAAGTCAAATTGACTTTGTACACAATCAAAGCTTTTTATCTGGTTGGTTCGGTGAAAAAAGACCGTTACTCGGTGTGGAAATTTCAAACCTTGTATTTAATGCAAGGCGAAATGCATTAGGACAGGCCATTATAACTGGCTTTAGCCAAGTAGCACAATCAAAAGAAGTAAGACATTATTTTGAGCGGGGACGTGACATTTCGGGAAAACATGTAAATGTATTCACGAAAATATTAAATGAAAGTTATCTTTCAAGTGGCGCTTTACTTGCCACACCAGAAGTAACTAATTCAAAGGAGGCTCCATTTTCCGATAAATTAATGATGTTTCTTATTACGACCCTTATTGCATCCGGTATCGGGCAATATGGGTTGGCCATGGCTGCAAGCCCAAGACACGATTTAGGTGTAAAGTATTCCCGTTTAATAGCAGAGATAGCTAAGTATTCTAATGATGGAGCAAAGATTCTGATTAATAATGGTTGGATGGAATTGCCACCTATTGCTGCAGATAGAAAGGACTTGGCCAAGTAGGCCTATAAGATGAAAAATGTAGAAGGTATTCATAAAGACAAATTAGAAAAATTGCTATGGAGCGTTGCATTACCCGGGTTTGGTCAATTATTAAATAAGAAATATGTGAAAGGTATTTTATTTATCATTTTAGAAATCGTTGTAAATGTGATGGCTAATTTTAATCAGGCCATTATCTTAAGCTTTCATGGTAAAATTCAAGAGGCTATTGATCAAACGAATTTTTTGTGGCTCATGTTTTATCCCTGCCTCTATTTTTTTGCTATTTGGGATGCATATAAAGATGCAGACGGTGAAAATAAACCTTTTTCCTTTTTGCCATTTGTTTTTTCTGCCTACTTTGTAACTGTTGGCCTAATCCTTTCACCAACTTTTACTTTTATGGGAAAATTAATCGGGCCCATTTGGTTGCCAATAATTTTTCTACCGATTGGGATTGGTATAGGCCTAATTATTAAATGGATTCTGCTTAAGATAAGTAATAATTCACGCGCATCGAATTCATAATATATTGCAATTTGACTTTAATTGCTTTGCCGAATGAACATATTTTGCAAAGCTTTTTTTATTTATGTTTTTAAGCAGCGATTTTAGGTAATAAATTAAATAGATGCTATTGTAAAATGAATGTAATATTGTGTGTTCAAAAAGTCGGTAAATTAGAAACAAGGTCGACAAAGAACGCAACGTCCTGTTGCAAAGTCGACATTAGCACGTCCTGTGCGTCAAGTTCAAGGCGCGAAGACTTTGAGGACCGGACTTGCGCGTGTTGTGCTGACTTCTACGTTGTCCACAGGACGTGGACGGTTTTAGTAGAAGTTCCTCTATGCTTTTAATACGTGAGGACCGGAAAAACTGAGGAACGAAGAAATTCGCCGTTTATCATTTGGTGACTTTTTGAACATCCTCTAAAAGTAATTTAATAATCGGAGTGGTTTAATGGATATCTTTATTTTCATCGGCGGCTGTTTAGCTGTCGCTTCAATTGTGTTAGTAATTATACTGTATATAAGTTTTCCTCATAGAAAATTTATCAAATATCTTCCTTCCATCATTCTCATTATTGCTGGAATTGCGTTAGTGCCACTTAGTCTATTAACCGGGAGATGGACCGGAACAGGAGTTGGGTTGATTGGTTTAATGGCTTTTATTCTAGGTGTCGTTGTGCTTCTGATCTGCGTTATTTTAGATACGGCCAGCAAAAAGTAATTTCAACATGGATTTTTGAAACTTTTTTCAGTAAATTTACGTATGTAATTTAACTAGTCAAAATAGGGGGAATTTCAATGTTGAAAAAGTGGTTAGCAAGCGCCGGAATTGGAAATACAACGGTGGATACGCAATTAGAAAACGACCAGCTTATACCTGGAAATGAAGTTAAGGGCAGAGTTGTCATTCAAGGTGGAAACGCAAATCAGGAAATTAATCAAATCAATCTATTTGTGATGACAGAGGCACTTCGCGAAGTAAATGATAGAAAAACTTATGAAAAGGTGAAGCTAGATTCGTTTACAGTGGGAACATCCCTCACGATTGATGAGGGTGAAAAAAGGGAAATAGATTTTCAATTCACCTTGCCTATACATACGCCTCCAACATTAGGCAAAACGAAGGTATGGGTTCAAACAGGCTTGGATGTGCCTAATGCTGTTGATCCAAAAGATAGAGACTATGTTACTGTAAAGTCACACCATAATATGGAGGCTGTTTTAGAGGCACTAACAAATGAACTTGGTTTTCGATTACGTAAAGTAGAAATGGAATATTCGAGACGTTACAACCACGTACAAGAATTTGAGTTTTTACCAGGAAGTGAGTTCCATAGAGACCTTGACGAATTAGAGGTTATGTTCTTTTTAAATGAAAATCATCTTGAATTAATTCTTCAGGTGGACCGTCGTGCCAAAGGGCTTGGTGGACTGTTTGCTGAAGCATTGGACATGGATGAAAACTTTGTAAAGATAGCTTTCACATCTAGTCAATTTAACGAAGGAACTTCTTCTATCGCGGCTAAATTACGCCAAACGATTAATCAATTTAAATGAAACCTTTTAAAAAAATGACTCCGGATCTAAAGACGGAGCCATTTTTATTTTGTCGTAAATTAAAGTAAACAGGAGGAAACACACATATAAATTCTTAAATTCGTTATATATGAGTTTATTTAACGATTTTTAGACCTTTACAGCCAAAAATGACAAGCGTATTATGAATTTCATCTTAACGAAAGAATTTTATATAATTGTAATCGCTGAATTCAAATTGAAACGGAGAAACCAATATTTTGTGGGCGAAAAACCACTTGGGGTGAATCCTTTAAGTAAGGTAGGGTGACTCTTAACATCCGAATCCGACAGCTAACTCCGTAAGCGTTTAGAGAGAGATCATACACACGTGCGATGCATGGTATCTTAAACGATACCAAAATCTGCAAGGGGATCTTATTCTCTTGTGGATTTTTTTATACAAAAATATAGAGTTTATACTTTATTTGTTGGAGGGGTCTGTAGGAATGAAAAATAAAGAAATGCAAACTGCATTAATAGGACTTGGTAAGTTTGGTGGCAGTTTGTGCAAGGAATTCACCAAACTTGGCGCCTCTGTATTAGCTATGGACTCAAATCCTGATAAAGTAAAGGAATATTCCACTATAGCAACACATGTAATTCATGCTAATCCCAAAGATGAGGAAGTACTGAAAGAGCTTGGAATACGTAATTTTGATCTTGCAGTAGTTTCGCTTGGTGACGACATACAATCAAGTATTTTAACAACGTTAGCCTTGAAAGAGGTCGGCGTGATAAAAGTTTGGGCAAAAGCACAATCGAAATATCATGGAACAATTTTGGATAAAGTTGGGGCTGACCGTGTCATCTATCCCGAACAGGATATTGCGAAAAGACTTGCTTACCATGTGGTATCAGATAAAATCCTGGATTACATTGAGTTATCAAACGAGCACAGTATACTTGAAATGATAGCTACAAAAAAAATAAATAATAAAACCATCCAAGAACTAGACGTCCGAGCAAAATTCGGATGTACCATTGTAGGAATTAAGAAACAGGAAAACATTATCATATCACCCTCTGCAGACGAAAGAATTTACAACGGTGATATATTAGTGGTAATCGGAAGTAACAGTGAACTGAAAAAGTTTGAGAAGAAGGAATTATAATATGTCTATCAAACTTGAATTAGTTCAAGGAAGAAAGGATTAGTTCAGTATGCATTTTGAAAAACGTTTTAGAAACCGACTGAATTCAATCAAACTCAACCCTTCACAAATCTTAGGGATAGGCTTTGTTATTCTAATTGTTACAGGTGGATTATTATTAAAACTTCCCTTTGCTACGAAGGTACCAGTTAGTTGGATTGATGCTTTTTTTACATCGGCATCTGCTACAACGGTCACAGGTCTATGGGTTGTGGATACCCATACAGCTTACACCCTGTTTGGCCAATTTGTTATTCTTTTCTTAATTCATGTTGGCGGACTTGGCTTCATGACGTTTGCAATAATGATTATTATATTTTTAGGCAAGCGAATTGGGCTGCGTCAAAGGTTAATTATTCAGGAACAATTTAAAACACCAATTGGTGGAATTATAAAGCTTGTAAAGCGGGTTGTGATTTTTTCCCTTGCTATTGAAGCGATTGGTATTATTTTATTATCTATCCGTTGGGTGCCTGAAATGGGATTTTGGAAAGGGGTATACTACAGCCTTTTTCATATTGTTGCTTCGTTTAACAATGCAGGATTCGCACTTTGGCCGGACAGCCTATCAAACTATGTTGGTGATCCAGCCGTAAATCTTATTATTACACTAATGATTATTACAGGTGGGATAGGGTTTACCGTCTTACACGATTTATGGTATTGTAAAAAAATTCGTTTACTAACCCTTCATTCAAAAATAATGATAGTTGGTACAATTGTTATTAACATAATTTCTATCCTGACCATATTTATGTTGGAATTTGACAACCCCGACACGTTGGGAGCATTGTCTCTCGCCGACAAGTGGTGGGCCGCATATTTTCAGGGGATTTCCCCAAGAACTGCGGGCTTCAACACTATACCAATAGGCGAATTAGAGGAATCAACTAATATCCTCATGATGATGCTTATGTTTATAGGAGCTGGTAGTGTCTCCACTGGTGGTGGAATAAAATTAACTACTTTTATCATTATCTTATTGGCCGTTGGAACATTTCTCAAGCAAAAGAACCAAAATCCTATTGCCTTTAAGAGAAGAATAGACATTAAAATTATATACCGGGCATTAGCCATCGTAATGACAAGCATATCTTTTATTTTTATTGCTGTTTTTACGTTATTAATTACAGAAAAAATCCCATTCCTTCCGTTGCTTTTTGAAATTGTTTCAGCATTTGGAACTGTTGGTTTGTCAATGGGTATCACAGCCGACCTTAGCATCATTGGAAAATTGGTTATTATGTTCATGATGTATCTGGGACTCGTAGGGCCATTAACAATCATGTTGTCCGTATCCCATGCTGAAAAAGAAAAAATTCGCTATCCAGCTGAGAGCGTTATTACAGGATGATTAGAAAGCTCAGCTTATCACCAAGCTTTAAGGGCGAAAGCCTTAGGTGCACTTATACTGATATCCGCTAAAAGTTTATGTTTCTTATGAGTAAAAACAAAGAAGGCTCCAAAACTGGAGTCCTCTTTGATAAATATTATGTTTAGGGTCAGGCCTTCATCATGCTAGGTATTTTACCGCCAGGAATACTGCGTTGTTTACTTTCCCCCGGGATGTTTATCAACATATTCAGGAAAGTCAGTAATAATGCCATCAACCCCAAGTTCAAATAAGTTATCTGCCTGTTCTTGTGTTCGTACGGTATAGGGATACATTTCCATTCCCTTAGCGTGAACACGGTCAACCAAATCATGTGTAACAATATTCATATTCGGATTATAGTAGTCAGCATAAGTTGCAAATTGCGCAAGTTGTTCATCTGTAACATCTGCCCAAGACAGCCCAGCAAGTACGCCATGAGGTATGCTCGGCAACAATTCCTTGGATCTTTGCATTGATTCATGATTAAATGATTGAATAATAATTTTGTTATTATTAGGTTTGTGCATATTGCGTTCCATTAAAGTTTCAGCAACTTTTTCTTCAATACCTGGATAAAGTTCTGGTGACTTTAATTCAATTAATATACCAATCTTCCCACGATAAGCATCTAATACCTCTTCAAAAGTTGGTATCTTCTCACCAGCAAACTCTTCACTAAACCAACTTCCAGCGTCCAACTGTTGGAGTTCTTCAAGCGTAAGATCTCCAACAGAACCAGTTCCATTTGTGGTACGATCAACAGTTGTGTCATGGATGATAGCTAGCTTTCCATCTTTAGTCATTTGTACATCAATCTCGATATAATCTGCTTTCATTTCAAAAGCTCTTTGAAAAGCAGCCATCGTATTTTCAGGAGCATGCCCTGAAGCACCCCGATGTGCTATGTTAACCATTTGTTGTTGCTGTTTGGTTGAGACTGTTTCCTCACTGGAAGCTAATACAGGAACCACAGACAAAGGTATAAAAAGTAGTGCCATTAGAAAAATTGAAACTGTCCGTACTCTCATTTAATCTCTCCTTTATAAGTATTTAAATTTAGTATAAAGGAAGACTATTAATTGGAAATGAAATGAACTGAACATTAAGAATTGTAAATAAAAACAAGAGATTAGTAATGATCCTAAAGTCCCGAGTTATATATTATATTTAGAAAACTTGGCTGTCGCCAAGCCTTTTAGCGACAGCCTTAGTTGCCCTTATGCAGAGAGAAAGTTTTTATACTTTCCTATCTGCCAAAATAGGACGATTCATCTTTTCAGGAAAATCAATGAACGGATTGCGGTTTCCTTGTATTTCATAGATAGCTTGATTACGATGTTTTTCATAAAGATCAGGAGGGGAATTCTGATGCCATTCTAGTAACAGTCCTGTATCGACTCCTTCCATATGGGATTGCTCAATTCTGTCTGGATACCTTATTAAAAAATACAACATAGCCCTAGCGACAGTTCCTTTGCCATATTCAGGTTCAAACAAATTCTCATCCGCCTTGCCACACGCCTCTTCAATTCGATTGGCTTTTATCCCCTCAGGAGTATAGTCAGTAAAATCATGGTAAGGGTAATTGCTTCTAATTGAATTACAAACTGGTTCACAGGTAAATAAGTGATGAAGATCGCCACGCATTGGTTCCTGTTCATTGAACCAGGATTGTGGCACAGAATGCTCACAGTTATATTTAAAGTTGCTTTCGATTTGCGCCAGTTGGTCCATTACCCGACCATTTTTGGCATCCAGTTCTTTCTCGGCCTCTTTTTCTCGCCTTAAAGAAGTTTCATAGTCTTCTTTTATAACTTCTTCTGCCTGTCTTTTTTTCCCCGAATAAATACTAATAAGATTACCGTCAGGTCGTAAGTCAACCCAGGGATAAACATACTCGCTCGGATCGTACCGCACTTTGTTTTTATGGGTTTCTTCAAGAATCTGTGTTAATGATCGTATAAATTCGTCATCATTTTGGTTTATAAAATCAATGTTGCGATAATACTGCTGAATTGTTCGCTTATCTTTTTCCTCATCATAGTATACTTTCGCGTCTTTCTGGATGCTTTCTTTTGTTTTGGTAAGCTGAGAAATCACGGTGCTAATACGTTGAGGATCTTTTGTCACTGGAAACAGTCTTTCTTTTTGTTGATGAGTTAAATTCATTTTTATTCCTCCTCCTATAATTTACGGGCCTATTTTTAATTACCCGCAGATGCCGGAAAATAACGGTTTTTCAATCGAGTTGAAAGAACTTCTAAAACAATTGCTATCAGTAATATTGCATAGGTGATAAATCCTACTTCACGTAGATCAAAATAAAATCCGGATGCCATAAATAGTTCAAATCCAATTCCACCTGCACCAGCTGCCGCCCCCATCGCTACCGCTACCGAGAAATTGATCTCAAATCTTAAAAAAGTCCATGACAATAAATAAGTGAGTGTTGACGGTAGAACGGCACGAGTGACGATATGCCACCAGCTGGAACCAGTTGCCCGTAATGCTTCTATTATACCCTTATCTACTTCTTCAAAAGCCTCGGAAAATGCTTTAACTAAATAAGCAATAGAGTGAAACAACATACCGAGTATTGCCGCTTCACTCCCTAAGCCTGCTGCGATCGCAAAAATCAAAACCCATAATACAGTTGGAACTGCTCGAATAAAGGCAACAAAAATTCGAACCGTTTTAGATGTCCATTTATTTGATAAATTATTTGCAGCCAACAAAGCTAGAAAGAACGCAATAACTGCACCAATAATCGTTGCTAAAAAAGCTAAACCAAGTGTAATACCTACTTGGTAAAATGCTTCGCCCAAACTAAAGTGAGTTAAAGCAGGTTCTAGAAACATTATTTTCAAGTTATATACCGTTTCAGAAATAGCTGTGCCTAGATCTAACCCCGAGTAATCAAAGAACATAAATGCCATTATCGTTAATAGAGTTAAAAGGATAATCGTCCATCTCGTAACCTGTTCAATTTTGCTACCAGATTTTATATTAATTCGACCATCTGCTTTTCGTCTTATGTACGTTGCTTCCATTATAGAATCACCTTCCGAATATAGTTTGAAATAAGCTCTATAATAATAACGGCAATGACGATACTAAATGTAATAAGGGCTACCGTATTATAGTCCCTTGTTTTATAATATAAATCAAAGATGAAACCAATCCCTGTACCAGTTAATATACCGACTAATGTAGCGCTTCTTATGTTCGTTTCAATCATAAATAATATCCAACTGATCATCTGTGGTAAACATTGTGGGATGACCGCTTTGTGTACAATGTGAAAGTATGTTGCACCTGTTGCTCTCAACGCTTCAACTGAACTTTGGCTTGCTTCGTCTATGGATTCGATAAAAGCTCTTGTTAAAAATCCTACGGTCCCAACAAATAATGCTAAATATCCTGTCACTGAATTTTGTCCAAAAGAAAGCAGCAAGATTAATGCCCATGCGACGACTGGAATATTCCTTGAAACAGAGGCAATAAAACGAGAAAGCGAACTAAAGAAACTATTTACTCTCGTTGTTTTAGACCCCATTAACCCTAAAAAGATGGAGACAACCGCACCTGTTGTTGTAGCAGCAATGGACATAAAGATTGTTTCGTTTAATTTCACTAATATATCTGGCAATCTTTCAAGTGATTCCTGGGTAATAAATAAATTTGAAATTATCCAGCCTAATGCTGCGGGTAGTGTTGCAATTCCATGCAAAATGTTAAAGTTCGTTATATCTGCTGATAAATAGGCTATGACAATAATAATGATGAGAAAAATGGTCGATTGCCATTTACGTTTTCGCATTAGTTTTTCATCCACTTTAATTTCTCCTTACACCGTAATTAACTCTCTTGTCTCTGTTCCGTAAATGCCGTTAATGCGTCTAAGAGTAAGGTTGTTATTTGGTCCATCAAATACAATTCCACCTTTTTTCAAGCCGATAATTCTATCAGAATAGTTCTGTGCAACTTCAACCTGGTGCAAATTTACCAAGCATGTAATATTCAACTCGGAAGTAATCGATTTTAAATGGTCCATAATAACTTTAGAGGCGTTCGGGTCAAGTGAAGCAATCGGCTCATCACAAAGAACGAGTTTAGGATCCTGAATAAGGGCTCGGGCAATACCAACACGTTGCTGCTGTCCACCACTTAACTGATCGCATCGTTTATACGCGTGTTCTTCAATTCCTAATTTAGCAAGCAGGAAAAATGCACGTTCCTTCTCATCTTCCGTAAATCTGCCAAGTATTCCCTGCATCGTTGTCTTATATCCAAAACGACCATGTAGCACATTTTCAATAACGGTTAAACGTGGTACGAGGTTGTAATGCTGGAAGACCATACCAATGTTCGTACGTAGTTCACGTAATTCTTTTTTCCTCATGTTACCTACATCAAGGTCATCGAAAATAACCTTGCCTTCATTTATTTCAACCATTCGATTAATGCAACGTAAGAGTGTAGATTTCCCTGCACCAGATGGTCCAATGATCGAAACAAATTCTCCAGCTTCTACTTCAAAATTAATGTCATTTAATACCTTTGTTTCCGAGTTATACGATTTACCAAGTCCTTCAACTTTTAACAATGACATGTTATTGGCTCCTTTTTTATGTAACACATTTTAGAATTTAGAGTATACGCGCATCTACGTGCATACTCTAACCTTCTAAATGTTACAGTTATTTCAGCACAAACTATTGTTCTGAAAGCTTACGAATTGGGTCAAACCATGAGTCTTCAACCGGAGCAAATCTTTCTTTGTCTGACTTGAAGAATAAACCTGATTCACCAGAATCCTCAGGAACAAAGATTTGTTCATTGTTTGCAATTTCATCTGAAGTAAATACTTCTTGTAATTTATCAAAATCCTCTTGACCTAGCACATCCAAATTTGCTACAAATGGTGCGTTTAATACTGGAGTGACACTCATTAGAGTGAATTCACTGCCTCCTAGCTTATTAAAAGGCTCTGAAGCATCATCCTGAACCTGGTAAACAGCACCTACCGTATTCGCTTCTCCTTCAGCAACTTCTACATAGTTTTCAACACACGTGTCACAGAATGCTGCAACTTCTGCATTACCATTTAATAAGTTTACGGCAGAACCTTGGTGGGAGTTCCCAAATAATACTTGAGAAAATAATTGTCCTCCCTCCATTAAGTTTTCTTCAGTTAAATCAGCATATTTCTCTTTTTTCGAGAAGTGTTCGATAATACCAGATGCTGGTACTTTAAATCCTGATGTTGAACTTGTTGATACGAATGACATGCTTTTTCTTTCTATTGTATCAAGTGAAAAATCACCATCTGCTTTAAAGTTCTCTTGATCATCCACGTTTACCGCTAACCAGCTATGGTATACAGCATCATCTAATGTACCTGATGGACCAGTGGGGACAACTAAAGGTTGAATTGCATCGTTACCCTTATTAGCTTCGATATAACCTTGTGCGCCCATGAATGCAAGGTCTGCATTGTTGTTAACTAATGTCTCAATAGCAATTGCATAATCAGTAGTTAAATGATGCTCTACTTCTTTACCTGTAGTTTCTTTAATTACTCTACCAATTTCATCACGTGAAGATTTCATATCCGTACCAGATTCGTTAGGATACCAAACGATTTCGATAACATCATCTGCTTCCGTATTTTCTGTTCCAGCACTTCCTTCCGAACACGCAATTAACATTAAAACGAGTAATAGAAACATTGTTACCAAATACCAATTCTTTTTCATAATTGATTCTCCCCTTCTCGTAATAAAATGGTGTTGCAAAATAAATTCTGGTCAAAACGCGGGTGGTAGATTGATTCAAACCTTGATGCTAAAAAACATTCTATTTAACATGTTCATTGAAACATAAAATGCTTCAAAAAAACGTATATTTACAGTTTCTTAACCCATTCTTTACGATGTTTACATGACTTATTAATAACTCAACTTTCGCAGACTGAAATAAGTAGATGATCCCTGAGATAGTTGAATAAGCCCGCAATCCATTGTTGTAGTTAACAAAAAAGATATAAACTGCGACGTGATTTACCGCTACGAAAATAAACTGCGATGTAACAGCAACGTGATTTCCGCTGCGGGCAGTCGCTTTCCGCGGGCGGCTGGTGAGCCTCCCGCAGGAGTCGACTGCCCTCCGCTCCAATCAACTGCCACAAATTGCTGGCTACCTTTGTGATTATAAGCAACCAAGTAAATTGAAATTGTTAAGCAGAACCCTAGTGAAGGAAATCCACGGAGACTCCTGCGGGAAGCAAGAGATCGGCGAGACCCCGCAGGACGGAAGTCCGAGGAGGCTTGACACTCGCCCGCGGAAAGCGCAGTGGATTTCCGGAACGGTTGTCCAACCACCAAACAAATTACTTACGTCGCAGTTTTTATCAGTTACGACAAAATAAATAGCAACAAGTTTTATGAAAAGACATATTTGTAATTCGTGTCAAGCACCATATTTCAAGTGCTATAAGTATTACAGTTTATTGAATTCATCATGATTATCTATGTGCGAAAGTCGAGTTAATAAGATTTCCAGGACTTAATATATCCCCGACTTCAATAAAATTCCCAAAAACACCGTGATAATCCGTACCACCCGTCATCACAAGATCATAGGTTTTGGCTAGAGCTTCCACCTTTTGATGATCTTCAGCTTTGTGGTCTGGATGGTTCCGTTCAATCCCTCCTAAACCTGCTTCTACAAGCTCCGGAACAAGGTCGTAGGAATCCAGCTGACCGGGATGTGCAACTACTGCTAATCCCCCATCTGCTACAATCGCACGCACTGCATTAACGGCATCTAGATATTCCATATCACCCGATGCTACGCCATCTCCTTTAAACAACTTTCTGTACAGTTGTTTATATTCTGGCGATGTGTAGGAGGCCTCTGTCAAATGCTTCATAATATGCTGCTTATAAATGGTAGTACTCGGCTTGGCTGTTTCTATAATCGCTTTTACATCCAGTTCATAACCTGCTGCTTTAATCTGCTCGATTTGCCATAGCGAATGCGCCTGCCGCCGTTCAAGTAACGACTGGCAAATAGATTTTATGTGCAATGCTTCAGGTTGATAGTTATACCCGAGAACATGTACTTTGCGATCTCTTTTAAAATCATACGCTGAAATCTCTATACCAGGGATAGCCTCTATTCCATACTTTTCACCAAGTATGAGAATTTCAGGTAAACCATTTACCGTATCATGATCAACAAAACTAATTTGCTCGATACCATTGGCACTTGCCATTTTCATCACCTCCTCAACCGAATTAGAGCCGTCAGAATAGTGACTATGTACATGGAGATCAACCCTCATTAGCTACACCAGCTTGTGCTTCAGTGATTAACTGTCTTGTTTTCATATCGAAAACCTTGTCACATAGACTTTCCATAAATTCAATATCATGGAAAATGCCAACCAAATTTGTTCCATTTGCTTTTAGTTTTTCAATGATTTCACGAACTTTCATTTTCGATTGCTGATCTAAACTTGCCGTTGGTTCATCCAACAATAACAACCTTGGCTTTTTCACCGTTGCCATAGCAATATTTAATCGCAATTTTTCACCACCGGAAAATGTAGTCGGATAGGTATCCCATAATTTTGGATCGAGTTCAAAATGCGTTAACGCTTTTTCCGCTTCTCTTCTGGCAACCCATTCAGGCTCACCTGTTTCCAATAATGCCTTTTCAACAAGTTGTCTAGAAGTCGTTCTCGGCATAACGTTAAGAAATTGTGATACATAACCAATTTCATATTTCCGCAAATAAAGCATTTGCCTTTCTGTTGCTTTGGATAAATCAATTTTGTCAAAGCGTTCTGAATCATATAGAAGGCTGCCTGAATCTGGTAAATACGTACGGTAAATACTCTTCAGGATAGTGGATTTTCCGCTGCCGCTTTTACCCACAATGCCAATGAACTCTCCAGCTTCCAATGAAAAGTTAATGTTCTCTACAGCTTGCATCGTTTTGTCTAAATGATGAATGGTAAATTGCTTGCCAAAATTCTTTATTTCCAGCATCGACATATAATTTCCTCCTTCCCTTATTTAATGCGATAATTTGTTGTCGTAATTAGGGAACCATTGACCATTGTACTCGTCAGCATCGGATAGCCATCATCCATTCTTTCGATTATGAGAATATCGGCCTTTTTCCCAACTTTAATTGAGCCAAGTTCATCATCCATTCGAACCGCCTTTGCTGGATTAAGTGTGACCATCATAAACATTTGGTGTAGATCATTCCCATGCTTTTCACTTAAATCAAATATTGCATGAAGTAGAGCCGCAGGATAGTAATCACTGCAAAGAATATCAGCACAGTTTTGATCAATAGCTTCAGCTGCTGATAAATTTCCAGAATGGGAGCCACCCAGCAATACATTTGGAGCACCAACAATTGTTTGTAATCCCATCTCTTTCGCTTTTTTCGCAATATCTAATGTAATCGGAAATTCACTAATTGTTGTTCCAAAAACTTTTACTAACTCTAACTTTTCACTGTCATCATCATCGTGGGAAGCTACCGCAATGCCTTTGGCAAGAGCAATGTCTGCCACCTCTTTAATTTTTTCAATCGTCATCATTTCACTATTTTGGCGTTTAACAATGATGGTTTGCACATCATCATCTGTCAAATCCCGATATCCCTGTAGTGTTTGACGATATATTTCTAAGTTACGATACTGTCCTTGCCCTGGTGTGTGATCCATAAATGATAATAAATGCACTTTGTTGTCTTCCATATTTTTAACTAGACGTTCAACCTCGTTGATATTGTCAATTTCAAAACGAGCATGCAAACGGTGGCGAATAAGATGCAGTTCATTATGCGTGGCGTCAATAGCATCCACCATCCGTTGAACATTTTCTGGATAACGCATCGGTTTATGTGTAAAAACATCTTCACGGTAAAAAGAAAGGGAATGGAACATCGTCGTTATCCCATGGCTGATTAATATCTTTTCAGCCTCTCTTAAACTAATGTTGAAATCCATCATACTTGTCGGCCTAGGGGATGCGATAGTCTCGATATAATCGGAATGAATATCAATAAATCCCGGAGAAATATACCCTCCCTTTGCATCAATCAGTTGGGCATTCGAATAGGTTACAACTTCTTCTTCAGGAATAATTGCTTGAATGACTTCACCCTCAACAACGACAGCATATCCATCTATAATTGCTTCTTCTGTAATTACTTGCCCATTATGAATAATATACATAGTGGCCATTCCTCCTCTATTGTGTTTATAGTGACTTTTTGAACATCCTCTTATAATAATGAATAAACTAATTGTTGCGTATACGCATGCTGTGGATCTTCAAGAATTTGATCTGTCAAACCTTCTTCAATAATGGCACCATTAAGCATGACAACAGTACGGTCTGCTAACATTCGTATAACTGCCAGGTCGTGAGAGACAACAATCATGCTGATGCCTAATTCTCTTTGAATTTTTTTAATTAAATCCAATACATTTGCCTGGACAGATAAATCAAGCCCTGTTGTTACTTCATCCAGAAACAAAACAGGTGGATTATTGGATAATGCCTTGGCAATTTGAACACGTTGCTGCATACCACCTGAAAAATTCCGAGGTTCTTCTTTCATGCGAAAGTGTGAAATGTGCACACTTTCCAATAAGGATTTACTTGTTGCCTCCATTTCCGAAACATTGCGGTTACCGGCAGCAATTAGTTTTTCTGCGATATTACCAACTGATGAGAAGTTCATTTTTAAACCATGGACAGGATTTTGATAAACCATGCCGTATTTATGGTTACGAATATAACGTTTTTTTTGGGAAGATAATTCAAAAACGTTCTGGCCATCAAGCTCCGGGTCCTTGATATAAGCTTCTCCTGATGCCACATCTGCATCAAAGTACAAGCATTGCATCAACGTTGATTTTCCGCTTCCGCTTTCACCGACGATACCAAGAATCTCTCCTGAAAATAAATCAAATGAAATATCCTGACAAGCATATACGGTGCCACAATATGGACAGTAGTTTTTCTCTAATTTTCTAGATTCTGCTTGTTTACAGTGTTGGCAACCCTGGCCAAATTGCTTGTGTAAATTGCGAACACGTAATATCGATTCCTCATGCATGACTGCTTTCCACCTCAGCTTTCCCAATCTTATTCAGACGCTCCATGCAGTAGCTTGTGTCATTGCATTGATAAATCGTTTCTCCCGTATCTGGGTCAATTAATTCATCCATAAAGACATCTGTTTCACCACATAAGTGGCAATGTTGTCCTTCAAAAGATTCAACTGTAAACGGATAGTCTTCAAAGGCAAGTGACTCGACGTCCGTATAGGGTGGTACAGCATATATTTTCTTTTCTCTCCCTGCACCGAGTAGAATTAATGCTTCCGATTGATGCATTTTTGGATTATCAAACCTTGGAATTGGACTTGGTGCCATTACATAACGATTATTAACATAGACAGGATGATCAGCGTCTGTAGCTGTCTTCCCATATTTCATAATTTGTTCGAATAACATCAACCAGGCTCCGCTATACTCATCTTCAGAATGGAGTCTTTTCGTCACGTATTCGCTAGCTTCTACGTCACGAAGCGGTTCTGGCATTGGAACCTGCAAGACGAGAATTTGATCGCTTGATAAAGGAACTTCTGGAATACGGTGCCTTGACTGAATTAAGGAGGCGTCCTGCGTTCTCTCCGTTAGTTCGACACCTGTCGTTTCGTTTACTAACTTCTTGATGCTAACCGCATTGACAGACTCATCTGCCCCCTGGTCAATGACTTTCAGCACATCCTGTTTACCAATAATAGACAAGGTAATTTGTAGTCCGCCTGTTCCCCAGCCACGGGCAATTGGCATTTCTCTCGATGCAAATGGCACCTGATAACCCGGGATAGCAACAGCTTTTAAAATAGCACGACGGATTTCCTTTTTGGATCCTTCATCAAAAAATGCAAAGTGCGTTTTAGTTTTCAACTTCCTGCACTCCTTTCTTTATCTGACGAATACTGTCAAGCTTCGATTGGAACGTAACATAATGCGGTAATTTTAAATGTGAAATAAAGCCTGTCGATTCAACTGAATCAATGTGTAATAAAACAAATTCTTCATCATGTGTTGGAAAATTTGACTCTGGATGTTCCAAACATTGATCTAGTATACTCATGGCAATAGCCTTCGTTTCATTTTGTCCGTAACAAATTCCGTAACCTATTTCAAATTCCATCTCATCATCATTGTTATCATTTTTCACCGTTACAGGAACAAACGATTCTACCTCCGTTACTTTAAAGTCCCCAATATAAAAATTGTCTTCAGCATCCTGTTCCATTTCGTTTGGATGCTCTATATGGATAGGTAATGAACCGACACGCACCTCACCGACTGTTGGATGGACCTGTCCGTATCCCCGCAAGGAGGCATAGCCTAAAGATGTGACAGCACCTGTCTGGCCGCGAGTTAATACTTGCAATCTTGCGCTTCGAGATGCAGGGAATTGTATACTTTCTTTTGTAATATCTATTGGAGGGGTGTTATCCGCTTCGTATTCTTCAAAAAGTCCTTCCTCACGTAAATAATTAACTACTTTAGGAAAGTACTGCACATCATCGGATACAACAATGCTTTCTAGCCCCTTTTTATAATCCTGTAACCATTGTTCATTCTCTTCTGCGTTCTCTTCTGTTAAATCAAAATCCAGTAGTCGATGTGTATAATCGTATGTAGGACCTAACAGCTGCCCTCCTGGAATATCTTTAAAACTTGCAGAAATTCTACGTTCCATTAGCATGGATTCAGATTTAACCGTCTGACTGTAATAGAGACGAGGTAATGTGGAGCGATGTGCACGCATTAAGAAAACCGCTTCTTCCATACTCCCTTCAGCTTGCTTAATGGACAGCGCTGCTAAGAATGGTGAATACAAGCTGCTTTCAGATATCACCTGATCCACCATCGCTCTCATTGTATACTTTATCGTGTTGATTTCGATGATCTCCTCGCTCTTTAAACGCTCGTATTTCAACCGTTTAATCGAAGCCTCAATAGCTACCGTGCCGCCCTTCACTGCAACATAACCCATTAATTCACCCCCGAGAGTTCTACAGAAGTTGTTCTAGGCACACAGACGATTTGTGACTTTACATCTGTAAAAATTAAATCTATACCTAATGGATATTCCCTTTTACGTTCATTTCTTGTTTGCCACATTAATGGTGTGAAACTAACATGGAGCTGTGATGTATGTTTAATGCCTGCACCGGTTAACATTAGTTCACCATTATTTGATAAGGGTGAGCTCTCTATTATCCAGGTAGCTGAAGCTTGAGGATCTATTAAATTGCCATTTTTACATTGTTCAATCGCACGTACAATTGATGATTCGTTATCGTCATCCAAAACAATGATATAGTCAGCCTCGCTAATCGGTGCAAATCTTGCTAGTGTATATTCTGAAATTTTTTCAATTAAATCCTGACGGTTTTCTGAAAGAATATGAAATGTAACCTCTGCATCCAGAAGTGTCATCGCACTAAGTAAAGTTGCATCGAAACAAGGAAGACTTGCGTCTGTGTGCGCCGCGACTTCCTGAATGGATGAAATCGTACCTGGTCTAGACATACTGTGCAATAATTTTCGAAAAACCTGCTGCAAATCATGGACTTGATCAATTGCCATACTATCTCTCCTGACTTTGTAAATTTGTATAAGAGGTTGTTCAAAAAGTCACCAAATGATAAACGGCGAATTTCTTCGTTGCGCAGTTTTTCCGGTCCTCACGTATTAAAAGCATAGAGGAACTTCTACTAAAACCGTCCACGTCCTGTGGACAACGTAGAAGTCAGCACAACACGCGCAAGTCCGGTCCTCAAAATCTTCGCGCCTTGAACTTGACGCACAGGACGTGCTAATGTCGACTTTGCAACAGGACGTTGCGTTCTTTGTCGACCTTGTTTCTAATTTGTCGCCTTTTTTCACGTACTATAAGTTATACATCCATCGTTTCAAAATTAACCTTCGTTTCAGATAGCTCTGCCTGCACACGCGCTTTTTCTTTTTTAATACGTTGCTCGGCTTCGATTAATTGCGTGCCCCATCCTTCTGTCTCTGGCAAATTAGCTTTATAAGCTGCATCAATAATTGCTAGATATTTAGCAAGCTCATCTTGCATTCCTGCAACAATACCGATCCCGATACATTGATTAATCTCCACTTTCGCTTCCGTAACAAGTACTTCTCCAATATAGAATAATGAGTTCTTTGCGGATTCCCGCATCTTAATCATGGTTAACCCGTACCTTGGGGCAACAACTTCTTGACATTCATAGTTATGAATAATCGCTTCCGCAAACTTTTGGGCCAACCTAAAATCTCCCTGAATGAGAATTTCCGTTCTTCTACGCCTTTTCATTATGAGATACAGCCTCCTTTACAATTTCATCTTAACTTGTCGCCAAGTTGTTGTGTTTTAAGATACCGTAAAGTATTTGTAAAATGCCTTAATATTTAGGACTATTAAAAAAAACAGGCGGAAACCCAAAGGGCTCCATACCTGTTTTATTAATCCATCGTTATATCATATTTAAACTTATCACTTCGATATAATATTTTTGTATGTTCTAACACGTTATTCGAATGCACATCGATACAATCACTTTCGACAACAATGAGTGGCACCATACTACCGCAAGATAGAATTTGCTGCTCGTAGGAAGTGGGAAAGGTAACACTTAATAAACTCTTATTACTAGTAAATTCTTTATAACCAAGCTGTCTATAGTAGGCAAACATCGATTCAATTTCTGTACCGTCTTTTACAATCCTTGGAAATCTCGTTTCACTGACAAATGAATTATGTATGGCAATTGGTTCGTCATTAATAAGTCGCATTCTTCCGATTTTATATACGTTCTCGTCTTCATTTGCTTTTAATAGTTGATAAGTTTTAGCGTCATAGTTAATTTTTTCACAGTAGATATTACGTGTTTTCAAATCGTATCCTAGTCGTTTCATTTTATCTGTAAAACTAGTTTTCCCCGTTAAATGTAATTGAATTTGAATAGACTCTTCTCTTAAGTAACGTCCTTTTCCCTGTTCTGAATAAATGTAGCCTCGTTCTTCCAATATTGTTAGTGCATTTCTCACTGTCATTCGTGGTACCCGGTACTTCTCTACAAGCACATTTTCAGAAGGAAGTTTCCCCCCGGGTTTTAGCGTTTTTGTAACGATGTTGTTCATGATATCATCAATAATTTGGGTTTCTTTATCTGTTGAAATAAGAACCATCTCACTTCCTGAATTCAAAGCTATTAATTGTAGCTTTAAAATAATGTTTGATCAAAAGTATCCCGCAAAACCTCATTTTAGGGCAAATAAAAAGAATCCGTTTTGAAAAAGATTGATCAAAATGGATTCTTCTAATGTGAATTAGTATACATTTTTCATAAAAAGGTTTGATTATTTTCTACCTATGATCTTCAACAATCGCGCCGATCGTATTGTGGTAGATACATTATCCTCAATTACTTCTTTGTACTTAAATCCCTAGCATATTATTTTTCCTTTAACATTGAATACTTCCGATTAGCCCTGTAGAAACTGCTGCCAAATAAAACAACCATAAACGCGGGAAGCGACCTCAAAAGAACAAATGGTGTTTCAAATATAAGCGCTTTCCAAAATAATGCCCCTTCCATACTCCAAAGACCTTCAGTTAAATATAATCCCGAAGCCTTGTAAATCGAATAAGAAAAAAACAAACACAGCACAGCCAACCAAAATGAATAACCCATTAATCTTTTATAATAATTACCCTTTGATTGACGGTCCGAGAAGATTTCATTTTGACCATCTTCTTCTTTTTGCCAATACTGTCTTCCACCCATCCGGTGCCCCTCTATGTGGCTCCAACCAAAATCTTCATATATCGCTTTGTATTCCTTGAATTTTTTCTTTGGTAAATAATCTTGATAATCAAGTCGCATAACATATCTTTTGTCCGTTTTTCTGAAAGTGTATATTCCTAATCCACTAATATTCGTACAGCGATAGCCTTCTTGTAATTGCTCATTCAGCCATTGCTCTTCTTTTTCAATATCAAAAAACATGTTAAACATCTTCATTTGAATCATCCCTTCCGTACAAGGATAAAATATGCGATAGCCTTTCTTTTTCCATTTTCAAAATGGCGCTTCCTCCCGCAGTTATCATATAAATTTTTCTCCGGCCCGAATTTCCAACAGGTTCAATCCAACCGTGCTTATTCAAGTTTTCAATTGCACCGTATAACGTACCAGCCGCTAAACTAACAGTACCATTACTTATTTTTTCTATCTTCTGCATTACGGCATAGCCATGAAGTGGTTCACGTAACGCCAATAAAATATAATGCATGGTTTCAGACAATGGCAATAATTTATGTTTCATGCTCTCACCCTCTATCCAGTTCAACTATATAGTCTGACTTTATAATAATATAATATAGTTCAACTGAATAGTCAACAGCATTTTTAAAGATTAATCGAAGGAACTTAAAATAAAAACTTAATAACAAAGCAAAAGTTTAATCCAAAAAAGTCGATTTCCATTACGTAAGAAATCGACTTTTTGTGTTAATCTTATTCAATTAAATGGTCCTTTAAATGAAAAGTGAGCGCTGATCTTATTCGAGAAAAGCGCCTTTTATATCGATATTAGAAAACGATTGTTTAAAATCTAAAAGGGATCTTCCATTAAAGCAGCACCTGATACAAAACAAAAAGATCTTGTTCTGAGGTCAAGTATCTACTGAGAAAGCTGATTCTTTTTTTGATTCTTCACCTTTTGAGCACTAAACACAAGGCTAGCAACTGCTGCAATGCTACAAATATATGGGAGCAAAGAATATCCCCAATTAGATATGACATAACCTCCAATCATTGAACCAATGGTGATGCCAATATACAGAGCTGTATTATTCCATGCCATAACAATTCCTCGCTCTTTTGGATATTCCACTACTAATCGTGCTTGGTATGATGTAAATCCTGCGTACCCAACCAAAGCCCATATAAACAGAAGAAAATAAACCCAATCACCAGATGAAAAAAATATTCCTAAACAAACGAGCGTTAAAGTTAAGAAAATTAGAGTAATGTTGGAAACCTTACTTTCTCCAAACTTATCTGTTAATTTTCCACTTGTAAGACTTCCTAAAACAGCACCGACACCATAAAAAGTAACAGCTAATGCGATTTCTGATGATGAGAATCTATTTTCGGAGTAAAGAGCCGCACCTAAATAAACATAAAGGGCATACATAGAAATTGCCCAGATGGTGGTAACACTTACGGAACCAAGTATTCTTAGCAGATTTCCTTCTAATAGATTTTTTGTTAAATCACTTTTAGGAATAGATTCCCATGTTTTGAAATTCACTACTGCCAATATGGTTCCTATAATCGCCATTACAACAAATACTGAACGCCAACCAAGAAAATACTCTAATACCATACCGAAAGGTGCTCCTGCCCAAAGAGCCGTTAAGTGTCCCGAAACAACAATCGAAAGCCATGTTCCTCTTTGATTTGGTGGCGCTATATCTCCAATGATTGCGTATATCAACGGAGTGATTGAAGCAACGGACAAACCAGCTATAATACGGCTAATAATTAGCCATGTAAATGTAGGAGCAAAAGCAGTTAGTACGTTAGAAATAGCGAACAATAATAAACCAAACGTAATAATTGTTCTCCGTCCCTTTTTATCTGAAAGCCAACCAAAAAATGGAGCCGAAAAAGCATATGTAACCGCAAAAACAGTTACCATCCATCCAGTCGTCTCTGGACTAACCTTATATGCTTCCGAAATGAACGGTAATAACGGAGACACCACAAATAAGTCACTACCCATTAGAAACAAAGTTATCCAACCAACACTTAAATTTGCCTTCCCTTGTATCTCCATACATCCCCCATATAAAATTATTTTTACATATATATTCACTAGGGGGCATAAAAAGCACTTTACGTAAGTTTTATAGGTTTTTATTTTTTGTTATTACTTCTCTTAAACTGGCTGAAACAGTCTATCGTTGTTCAATTCTTGCGCCCTATTGTGGTATTGGTACTCTTACAATGTAGTAATAATCGGTCCTTCCTTCGTAAGAATAATCGTATGTTCGTATTGAGCCACAAAGCTTTCATCGGTTAGGAAGGTCCATCCATCTTCGGATTGGAAAACTTCCTCTTCAAATGTAGAGATAAAAGGTTCAAAGGCAATAACCATACCATTTTTTAAAATTTCGTCATCCCAGCGAGAGAAGTAATTGAAAATATGTTCTGGTGCTTCATGAATCGAACGCCCAACACCGTGTCCAGTAAGATTTTTTATGACTGTTAAGCCATGTTGTTTCGCTACATTGTGTACAGCTTTTCCGAGCGCGCTTTTTTTCGAACCTGGTCTTGCCTTCTCAAGTCCAGCATCGAATGCTTTTTTAGCAACGTCACATATTTTTTGTGAAATTATCTCCCCCTTCCCAACTACAACGGAAATTCCGGTATCTGCGAAATAACCGTTTTTCGAACCTGAAACATCAATATTAACAATGTCCCCTTCTTCAATGGTCCGTTTCCCCGGAATCCCGTGCGCTACTTCTTCATTTATGCTAATACACGTGTATCCAGGGAAATCGTATTCTCCTTTTGGTGCAGATTGAGCTCCTGCTTTTTCAAAAATTTCTCCCGCAATTTCATCGAGTTCTTTTGTAGTAATTCCAGGTTTGGTACGAGAGACTAATTCATCTCGAATCGCTCCACAAATTTCACCAATTTCTTTTAATCCATTAAAATCCTCTTCAGTCTTTGCAATCATCTTATATCCTCACTTTTTAAAGTATCTTATATTAGTATTTCATTTAGACTATAGCATAAACGGAACGGCTTTTTCTGCAACAACCTGGCCCTTTTGCGGAAGACTGAATGGTTGCTGCATCGTTCAGTAATTCCAATACCCTGTTCTAAGGTTTTATTTTCCTGTTTTTCAAGTAATAAAGTTTTTTACAACAAACTTGTCACTATTCCTTTAACGGAATACTATTTACTCATTTTTGCCACATTTATCACATATTCATCCCAATTTCTTTCTTTATTATGAGAGGGGTAATGGAAATTAGAAAAAGCTAACATTTACAAAAAGAGAAAAACAGTGAAAACATTGGAATTGTTGAGAATCAATGGTTTGTGCCATATAGTTGGTGTTCCGCAAAGAATACATCCGTTAAAATTGGGCACAATCCTTGTAGCGTAGGAACAATATCAGAAAATAAATAGGTTTATACTAAAAATAAAAAAATCCAGGAATTATTAGGGAGAAGATAACGTGTCACAAGAAAAAGATTACGATAAAAAATTAGATAATTTTGATTCTACTGAAGCAATTAAAGGGAAGGAAAAACATTTTTCTGAAAACAAATATGTTACTAAACTTCTTAAATATGCTAGGAAAATGGGAGTCAAAATTTCCTATTATAGCTTGCTTTTATTCTACGCATTTAAAAGTCCTGATACCCCTAAATCGACTAAATTTACTATAGCGGGTGCACTGGGATACCTCATTCTACCTATAGATGTTGTACCAGACTTCATTCCGTTTGTAGGATTTGCAGATGACACAATGGTGATCGTTTATGCATTATATAAAATAAAATCTCATATAAATGATTCGATAAAACAAAACGCACATGAACGAATGAAGAAAATTTTTGGTGGAAACTATGATGGGAATAATGAAATAGAGGAAGACTTCAAACCTGGAGAAGAGGTCTAGCTCAGGATATATTAAGTTTTACCCTTATTCTATACTAGACTAACAAGAACGACATGCACTAAAAAAAGATGAAAAGAGGTGAAAACGGAAGAAACAATCTCCAATGGGTGGAAGTAACCACTACAAACGGAAGGGGCCGAACAGTATGTGCGCATCCCTACCCACAATCACTGTTTTAATAGAAATAGCGGATCATGTGTCCGCCAGTTGCAGCTAACGAGGTGTTTTGAATAAGCAATTAAACTAATAAGAAAACAACCTAGTTCATATTGATCGAGCTGTTTTTTTTAGATAATAAAAAGCACCGCAATTTGCGATGCAATTAGATATATATTTCCACTATCATTTTAGGTGTATAGTAGGTTTTTGCGATAGGAAACGGAACCAGTTAGGATAAGGTAAAAACCTTATTGGACGCTTTTTACTTTTCTTTTTATTATACCCAGCGAGTAGTAACTACTTTCTGACGTGTATAGAATGCTAATCCATCTTTTCCATTGGCATGTAGATCGCCATAAAAGGAATCTTTCCAGCCAGAGAATGGGAAAAATGCCATTGGAGCTGGTACACCGATGTTTACCCCAAGCATCCCGGCATCAACTGTTTCACGGAATTGTCTTACAGCGCCACCGTCTTTCGTAAAGATACATGCGCCGTTTGCAAAACGTGATTTGTTCGTTAATTCAATTGCTGAATCAAGGTCTTTCACCCTTGCGATAGATAAAATAGGTGCGAAGATTTCATCTTGCCAGATTTTCATTTCGGTCGTTACATTATCGAAAATGGTTGGACCTACAAAATAACCTTGACGTTGAACATCTTTATCCTTACGCCCGTCACGAATCAGATTTGCTCCTTCATTTTCACCAGTCTCGATATAGTTAAGCGTACGTTCTTTATGATTGTCACGGATAACCGGTCCTAGGAATACACCTTCATCCATTCCGTTTCCTATTCTCAGTTCATTTGCTTTTTGATTAAGTAAACTAATGAATTCATCTGCAATGGAATCCTCAACGGCAACTACGGAAGCTGCCATACAGCGTTCTCCTGCTGATCCAAATGCAGCACTAATAATTTGTGAAGTTGCATTGTCTAAGTTAGCATCACGTAAAACGATAGAATGATTTTTAGCCCCTGAAAGTGCTTGGACACGTTTTAAATTATCTGTCCCTCTTTTGTAAACATATTCGGCAACTGGTTGTGAACCTACAAATGAAATAGCTGCTACATCTTTGTGGTCCAACAGTCCATTTACCACATCATGCGCACCATGAACGATATTGAATACACCTTTTGGTAAACCCGCTTCTTCAAGCAACTCCGCTAAACGATTTGCAAGGAGTGGCGTACGTTCAGATGGTTTTAATACGAACGTATTTCCCGTAACAATTGCCATCGGAAACATCCATGCTGGAACCATCATTGGAAAATTAAATGGCGTAATCCCGCCGATTACACCTATTGGATAACGATACGTCCCAGATTCGAGTCCTGTTGCAATCGATGGTAAATTATCACCCATCATTAAGGACGGGGCACCAGCTGCAAATTCAACATTTTCAATCCCGCGTTGAACCTCACCTTGGGCTTCTTTAAAACTTTTTCCGTTTTCAATGGTTATAATTTCTGCCAATTCATCCCATTGATCGACGAGTAATTGCTGATACTTAAATAAAATACGTGCGCGTTTCGGAACAGGTACCTCCTTCCACTTCTGAAATGCTTTAGCAGCTATCTTCACGGTATTATTTACATCTTCCTGGGAAGAAATGGGTACATGGGCAATCACTTCTCCTGTTGCCGGGTTATATACTTCTTCGGTTTTATCAGATTTTGCCTCCACCCACTCTCCGCCTACGTAGTTTTTCGGTGTTTTTACTTTTGTTTGTGTCATCGTAAATCCTCCAAATTTTAAAATCGTCTAGTGCTTTATGCTACCTCGTAAAATACCATTTCCAAAGTGAGAAACCTATGATTACTAAAAATGTGATAAATCCATACAGCCATATGGAAAGCATCGGATTAACAAAAATTGCAATTCACCCTTTCCTTAATTTGCTTTTAAACTCTTTTCTTCAACTTTTTCCATCTTAGCAGCTTGCGGTTCCTTTAAAATACGAGCTAAGATAATAATCGTAGCGATACCAATAAAGGTTGCGATTGCTCCTGCTGTCATCGTACTTGGAATTATCCCGCCAAAATAGATAATAAGATAGGAGAGCAGACCAACAACCATCGACAGTTCTGCCGCTCTTGCTGGGGCTTTTTTCTTTGCATAGACAGCGTACAGAATTGGACCCATCGTTCCTGCAGCTACACCGGAGATCCCAATCCACATAACAGCTCCCATATATAAAGGTGGCTTTAGCACGATTAAAAATGCAATCAAACCAACCAACGGGACCGTCATGCGGCTGATTTGCAGCGCTATCTTCTGTGCTTTCTGATCACTAACATTGACAATTCCCCGTTTGACTAAGACTTTCAAAAAAATATCATTGGCAAATACGGTCGAAATAGAAACAAATAAACCGTCTGTTGTTGACATGGCAGCAGCGAGAATAACAACTCCCAAAATTGCTACAATAATGGCTGGGAAAGCCCAAACCGCGTATTCCATTAGTGCCAGATCAGCGGCAACAATATTATCGCCAAGCGCTGCCCTGCTATACAATCCCCCGAAGAGAACAACAAGACAGAATGTAGCTGTGATAACATAGGTCAAAATCATTTTTCCAAGATCCTTTTCACTTTTCAATCCGAGAACTTTGTTGAACAAGTGGGGTGCTGAGGCAAACGCCCACTGGATAACAATTGCCCCAGTTACAACACCGATAGAATAAAAGTGTGTTGAGTCCGGATTAAATACCTCTACTAAATTACCATCCTGTGCCGCCAATTTTTGTGTAATGCCGGTAAATGTTGCGGTAATGCTTCCTTTCCAGAAAATGACGATTCCAGAAACAAACACAAACACACCAGCGATGGCCATCATGACAGCTTGGACAGCATCTGTGTATATATCAGCAAACGCCCCACCAGCAAAGACGTAAAGGACAACGATTGCTGCAATAAATATTAACCCACCTGTATAAGACATACCCAGCAAGAATTGAAAAATTCGTGCACCTGCAACAAATTGTGCTGCAATATAAAAAATATTAAAGAGCAAAATTAATCCTGTTCCAACCCGCAATATATCACTTTTGTAAAAATCACCCAACCAGTCTGGCAATGAAAGAGATTTTTGCCCCGTATTTAATTTTCTAACCCTTTTGGCTACCATTAATACCCCGATTGGTCCTCCACCAATCATTGCCAAAAACAGCCAAAGGTTTGAAAGTCCCCAATCATGGGACCAACCTGGATACCCAAGAAATGTGGCAGCACTTAAATAAGTTGCCGCAAAAGATAAGCCGAGTACATATGGTCCCATACTTGCACCGCCAATGGCAAAGTCGCTAACACTTTTTGTCTTTTTGGCACTCACATAACCAAGGGCAAACATAACAACCAAAAATATAGCAAAACCTATCCATGTATATAATGTTACAGTACTCATTTCTGTCCCCTTTCATTTTCCACTGATTATTAAAAGGGGAAATGAATCCCCTAAGCCTTATTGAGTTTGAACGATGCCGAGTTTTTTTGCAGGATGATTATCCGGCAAGTGGACATGTCCTTTTCCAAACATGTTTTCTCTTAATGTCTTTCCTTCATATTCCGTCCGATAAATCCCCCGTTTTTGCAGTTCAGGCACGACATAATCAACAAACTCTCGTAATGTGCCTGGCGAATAAGTCTGGGCAATATTGAAGCCATCCGCATCGCCCTCACTCGCCCATTCCTCAATCTTATCGGCAATTTGTTCCGGTGTGCCGATAAACTTCACGGTTCCATTGCCGAGACCATGATTTTTAATGGCTTCTCGCAATGTCCATTTTTTATTCGGATCTTTTGCATACATATCCAGATTCCCCTGAACCGCTTCTGTCTCCATATCCTCAATGTATTGATCAGGATCATAGTTGGAAAAGTCAATACCCGTATGGCCAGATAGGAGTGATGCCGTTCCTTCATAGCTAACATGATTGGTCAAATCTTCGTAGTTAGCATACGCTTCTTCCTCGGTTGAACCGATAATCGGCAGAATCATTGGGAAGATGCGCACATCATTCGGATTTCTCCCCTGCAGCTTCGTCCGTTTACGAATATCCGCAGTATATTGCTTTAATGCATCCAGCGAGTGATTTTTTGTGAAAACAGCCTCCGCATGTTTGGCAGCGAAATCTTTTCCTTTTGGAGAAGCCCCCGCTTGAAACAGAACAGGCGTACGCTGAGGCGATGGTTCAACCAAATGAGGACCTGGTACATTGAAAAACTTGCCTATATGGTTGATCAAATGAACCTTATCAGGATTAGCAAATGTATCACTTTCTTTGTCATGAACAACGGCATCATTTTCCCAGCTGTGTTCCCATAGCTTATAGACGACTTCCAGAAATTCATCTGCCCGGTCATATCTAAGTTCTTTTGGTAACCGCTCAGAAAGCCCAAGATTAACTGCTTCACTTTCTAGATACGATGTCACCACATTCCAAGCGACTCTACCTCCTGTTAAATGGTCAAGCGTCGAAAGCTGACGTGCCAATGCGTAAGGTTGTGCATATGTAGCGGATATTGTCGGCGCAAAACCCAGATGTTCAGTCACTGCTGCCATGGCTGAAATTGGAATCAGCGGATCATGGGCTGGAAGCTGTACAGCACTTTTTGCAGCAGCATGATGGCTGTTTTCATAAACGCTGTATGTCCCAAGTACATCTGCGATAAATAAAGCATCAAATTTTCCCCGTTCCAGAGTTTGTGCTGCTTCTATCCAATACGATAAACTGTTATGATTTGTACCTTGATCCTTTTCATGTTTCCACAATCCCGTTGAATGTGGGGAAGGCGAATTTTGGATAAATCCATTTAAATGAATCTGTTTTGCCATCATCAAAACTCCTTATAGTTTATTTTCGAGTGATTAGTGCTGACACTGTTAGGTAATTTAGGATTCTGCTTTTTTATTTCACCTCCCAAAATAAATATAACTTATCTTATGCATTTACTTGGTTTAAAAAAGATATGTAAATCCACCACTTATTCGTTGGAATCAAAAAAACCTCTCCCGATGAGGAAGAGGTTATATTTTCATTACACACCATCTCATCTTTCAAGCAAATGCTTGCTTGCTGGAATTAGCACCTTGTTACAAATAACGGTTGCTGCGGGATCACAGGACCAGACTCCTTCCCCGACTCTTGATAAGGTTTTATTCAATTAAAAGATTGTACATATCATATCGAATACAGAAAAAACTGTCAAGTAGGAATCTTATATTTATAAAAATAGTTTGCAAACTAATAAACGGCGGAATGTCAAAAACAAACTAGAAATACTTTATCAATTGGTTTCAATCTCATAATTTTTGTATATAATAAACCTAGAGTACGTTGCATAAACTAAAAAGAGACCGCTGGTGCTGATACACCAACGATCAGCTAAATATTCAAGGTCACTGAAAAATAACCACCTACTTGCTTGTCAGAGCCAGGTGGTTATTTTTTATGGTCTGACAATACTGCAACCATTAATGTTCCAAAGGAAATCATGAGGACAAGCGTTTCAAATACTGTCATCCGGGATCACCCCCTTTCTAAGGGTCATCATTCCGTTAAAAAGTCTCCATAATGTTATTGATACATTTTTATTAAGTTTATTATATTTAATGATATGGGTGGGAACGCTTGTCCTATTACATTTATTTTAAAAAAACGTTAGAAAACTTGGCTTATCGCCAATCCTTAACGGCGAAAGCCTTAGTTGCACTTATGCAGTAAGAAAGGATTTATACTTTCTTAACTGCAAAAAAAAAGAAAACAAAGTTTCTAACCTTCATCTTCTTCCAGGGAAATACATTTATGTAATGGTGGGCAGCCAAGCACAATCCAGATTTTAATGAATAACTCTAATCGTGGTTGTGAGGCATTGTTAAATATCTTGCTTATATTTGGCGGCAGCATGTTCAATTGATCAGCAACATCTTTTATATAAATATTTTTATCTTTAGCAATTTCTTTAAACCGATTCTTAATAACAGGTTGAGCATTATTTTCTATGAATGGGTTAACTAACTCAAAATGTTTTATTTGTTCTATTTTATCCACAATACAACCAATGACAAATTCCTCAATTTTATAATTATCACGTCTATTTTTATCCCTATGTCGATTAATCAAATTTTCCAGATCTGTGATTTCTTTTAGTTGATCATATGCCTCTTCGCTTAGTTCGATCGTTATCTTTTTCATGTATAAATTACCTCACTTTTGGAAATGGTTATAATTGAAAGGATGATAAAATTGATTAAACATAATGATAAAGAAGATGTTATAGACATTATTCATGATACATTCGACAAAGGTGGAACGGGTAAATAAGATAGTAGAAGTAGTTTTTCTGGACAAGCATTGTGAAAGGCTACTCTTATTACATATTCTATTTTCCTGTAAAAAATTCCTTTGTTTGAATTTTTAGTTGGTAGAGGGAACACACCGGACATTTCAAAAGGCATTTACCAAGTTAATCACTTGATAAATGCCTTTTTGAATAAGTCATATCCTAAGAGAAAATCTAACCGGCCTGCTCCTCCTATTTATTTAACATGACTAATATCCGTTTCTGGCACCTCTTCAGGTAAACCATGTTTTTTCTCGGATTCTGCGACACAGACAGCACATGCAGCATCACCCGTAATATTGATAGCTGTACGTGTCATGTCCAATAAACGGTCGATCCCGATAATGAGTGCAATCCCTTCAACTGGGAGGGATACTTGGTTAAGAACCATCGCAAGCATGATAAGTCCTACACCTGGAACACCTGCCGTACCAATACTAGCTAATACAGCCGTAACGACAACCATGATTAGTTGTGTGAACGATAAATCAGTGCCGTATACTTGGGCAATAAAAACCGTTGCTACACCTTGCATAATAGCTGTTCCATCCATATTAATAGTGGCACCTAATGGCTGGACAAAACCACTGATTGATTTCGGTACTCCTAAGTTTTCCTGGGCTACCTTCATGGAAACTGGCAGTGTTGAGCTACTGCTCGATGTACTAAATCCAACCGTTGCTGCAGGGAAGAAGCCTTTAAAGAAGCGAAGCGGATTCATCTTACCGAGAAAGAAAACAGCGCTTCCATAGACGACAAACGCGTGTATAAATAATGCGAGTAAGACGACAAGCATATAGGCAGCCATCGCCATTGCACCATCAAGTCCCATTTGGCCGATGGCAGAAGCTAATAATCCAAAGGCACCGTATGGAGCGAAGCGCATAATTAAATTTACAAGGAACATCATAATTTCATTTCCTTGTTCAATTACCCTCGTTACGGCCTCTACCTTTTTACCAAGCATCGTCAATGCAAAACCGATAAAGATAGAAAAGGCAATAATTTGCAGCATATTCCCTTCAACCATTGACTGGAGGGGGTTCGTAGGGATGATACTTGTAAACGTTTCAACAACTGAAGGAGCTTCCTCACTTTCGTATTCTGCCCCAGATGGATCAATTCCTGTGTTTCCGGGTTCAAAAAGATAAGCAAAACCAATTGCTATTATGAGAGCGATGGTTGTAGTTGCCAAGAAAAAGGCCACCGTTTTCGTACCTATACGTCCTAATTTTTTCGGATCACCCAGTGCAGCTACACCTAAAGTAATTGAGAAAAACACGATAGGAACAACTAGCATTTTAATTAAATTCAGAAAGATTGTTCCAAGCGGACCAAAAAAGTAGGCATCCAACGTGTCAAATAAGTCCGGCGCTAAGAAATGTAAAGCTAAACCGACGACAGCTCCGAGACCGAGTCCAATCAAAATCTTTGCTGTTAATTTCATACATCTACCTCCTGATAGTATATTTTGAGGGCTCTGACCTAATATGTGTCATGGAGTTAAGTTGAATAGTTTGATACAGCCAACCACCAGGAAAGGAGTCAGATAGACTTTTCTTGTATAACTGTATGGAAGATCCGTATTTAAGAACTCTTTGACCATTATCTCCCCATGTAATTTTATAGTAATTAACGTTTGAACTCAAGAATAGTTTAAGAAAACGATAACAAATTTGATAAATATACTTATATAATTCCTTTTTTGGTAGAAGGTAGATGATCCTATATATACCAGGGTTGAAATTTATACACATGTAACTGAACCATATAAAAAAGATGCGCCCCAGAAAGTCAAAGACCATCTGAAGAGCATCTCAGAACAAAACATATAAAAATGTGATGTTTTGATGATATTGGGTGGTGTAATATTCTCTGAACCCCCTAATTATCGAGGGATTTTAGAGTTTATTACATCATGCCGCCCATTCCACCCATACCGCCCATGTCAGGCATTCCGCCACCTGCACCGCCAGCACTTTCTTCTGGAAGATCTGCTACTACAGCTTCTGTAGTTAGGAACATTGCTGCCACAGATGCTGCGTTTTGTAGTGCGTAACGAGTTACTTTTGTTGGATCAACGATACCAGCTTCAACCATGTTTACCCACTCGCCAGATGCTGCGTTGAATCCGACACCAACACTTTCACCTTTAAGACGTTCTACAATAATAGAACCTTCAAGGCCAGCGTTGTGTGCAATTTGGCGAACTGGTTCTTCAAGAGCACGGCGTACGATGTTAGCACCAGTAGCTTCGTCACCAGTTAGATTTAATTCACTTACTTGTTTGTAGACGTTTACTAGAGCAGTACCACCACCAGCTACGATACCTTCTTCGACAGCTGCGCGAGTAGAGTTTAATGCATCTTCAATACGTAATTTACGCTCTTTTAATTCTGTTTCAGTTGCAGCACCAACTTTGATGACTGCTACACCGCCTGCTAGTTTAGCAAGACGTTCTTGTAATTTTTCTTTATCAAATTCAGAAGTAGATTCTTCAGCTTGTGCACGAATTTGTGCTACACGAGAAGAAATTGCTTCTGGGTTACCAGATCCTTCTACTACTGTTGTTGTATCTTTTGTAACAACAATTTTAGATGCGCGACCTAGTTGTTCAATTGTAGTACTCTTAAGATCAAGTCCTAGATCTTCTGTGATTACTTCAGCGCCTGTTAATGTAGCAAGGTCTTCAAGCATTGCTTTACGACGATCACCAAATCCAGGAGCTTTTACTGCAACTGCATTAAATGTTCCGCGAAGCTTGTTCACAACTAGTGTTGCAAGTGCTTCACCTTCAACATCTTCAGCTACTAATAGAAGTGGTTTACCTTGTTGTACTACCTGCTCTAATACTGGTAATACTTCTTGGATGTTACCAATCTTCTTATCTGTGATTAAAATATATGGATCTTCTAGTATTGCTTCCATTTTATCTTGGTCAGTAACCATGTATGGAGAAGAATAGCCACGGTCAAATTGCATACCTTCAACAACTTCTAGTTCCGTGTTAAAGCCTTTTGACTCTTCAATTGTGATAACACCATCATTACCAACACGTTCCATTGCTTCTGCAATAAGGTTACCTACTTCATCATCACCTGATGAAATAGCTGCAACTTGTGCAATAGATTCTTTGCTTTCGATAGGTTTTGAAATAGATTGAAGTTCTCTTACTGCAAGTTCTACAGCCTTTTCAATTCCACGACGAACGCCAACTGGGTTTGCTCCAGATGCAACGTTTTTAAGTCCTTCACGGATCATTGCTTGTGCTAACACAGTTGCAGTTGTTGTACCATCACCAGCAACATCATTTGTTTTTGATGCTACTTCAGATACAAGCTGTGCACCCATATTTTCGAAATGATCTTCTAGTTCAATTTCTTTTGCAATTGTTACACCATCATTTGTAATTAAAGGTGAACCGAATTTTTTATCTAAAACAACGTTGCGACCTTTTGGCCCAAGTGTTACTTTTACCGCATCTGCTAATGTATCTACACCGCGTAACATTGCTCGGCGAGCGTCTTCACTAAATTTAATTTCTTTAGCCATAATTAAATGCCTCCTTAAATTTATTTCATAAGTAAGTAAATGTTGTTATTGGCTAACAACAGCTAAGATGTCATTTTCACGAAGAATTAAGTATTCTGTACCATCATATTTCACTTCTGTACCAGCAAATTTTGAGAAAATAATGCGCTCTCCTTCAGAAACCTCAAGTGCAATTTTTTCTCCGTTATCTGCTACACGACCAGATCCTACTGCAACAATCTTACCTTCTTGTGGCTTTTCCTTTGCAGAGTCTGGAAGTACAATACCGCTTGCAGTTTTTTCCTCTTGTTCAACAAGCTCGATTACAACACGATCTCCTAGTGGTTTAATCATGTAGACAACCTCCTTAATTCATTTGCTTTTATTAATTATTAGCACTCTATACAACTGAGTGCTAATTCCAATTATTATCATATAAAAACCTCGATAAAATTGCAAGTAATCAATGCGATATTTTTTAAAAAATTTTCTTTTACCCTTGTTAATAGACCATTCTATTATTAGCATGGCAACAATTATGATAAAATGCTTAATAGAGTGTTAATAGCACTACACAGTTGCATACACTAGTTAATATATTGATTATTAAAGGAGTCGTTTCACTTTGACCAAGCGTTATTGGTATGTCATTCTCACCTATATTATTATGCAATTTTCTGGGATAGTTTTTGCGCCACTTTTATTCGCAACCTTACCTATTAGTGAATTCCAAGCTGTTATATACTGGACAATCTTTAGCTTTGCAGCCGGACTAGTTGTCATTCTTTTGATTATGAAACCGTACATGAAAGTACCAGCTACACGTGACGCTGCAAAGCCTGGTGCAATTGTTCTATGGTCTATAGTTGGTGTGTTCATGGCCTACTTTGCCCAGTACATTGCAAGTATTATTGAAATACAGATATTAGGTATTCAACCCGGTTCTGCAAACACCGAAATGATCATTGACATTACACGTGCAGCACCTATATTTATGGTCATACCAGCTATAATAGCACCTATTGTAGAAGAAGTTATTTTCAGAAAGATCATTTTTGGAAGCTTTTATAAAAAAATGAATTTCTTCTTAGCGGCTTTACTATCTGCGTTGATTTTTGGAATCATTCATGGAGAACCTGAACATATTCTTATCTATGGTTCAATGGGATTTGTGTTTGCTTACCTTTATGTGAAAACAAAACGCATTCTTGTTCCGATTATCGTCCATATGACATTAAACTCCATATCTGTACTTGTTCAATTTTCGTTATCACCAGAGGACATAGAAAAAATGCAAAAACAGCTCGAACAAATGCAAATGATTTTAATTGGGGGCTAATATATTTATGAGGACTTCACCAAAGGTAATGGCGATTATATACTTTATTATGGGCGTATTATTCGTCTACATGGCCATTCAAAGTTCAGGAGAAACCGGTTGGAATTCCATCACAGTGGTATTTGCAATAATAGCTACACTTGATTTTTACGTGGGGTTAAGACTTATACGAAATTATAGACATAACAAAAAAACTAAGGAGTAGCCATTAAAATTGGCTACTCCTTGTTTTTTTAACATGCACATTGATTTGATACATATAATGAATTACCCTAGACAAGTTGGAGGAGAATGCTAGATGACACTACCCCTATTTATTACTTTTTTTATTATTTTTATATTATCTTTAGCTGTTATAATCCTCACCATTTATAACCGTAATAGCATTTCAAAAATGACAGGTATGATGATTGCAATGGCAACTGGAATGATTGTCGGATTAACGGTTGGTGTAATTCTAGGCATTTTTCTAACTGGAGATTTATATTCCTCTACTGTACTAAGTATCATAATCGGGGTGACAGCTGGTTTTTTAGCGGGATTGCCTATTAGTTTACTTGCAGTCCTAGATGGAACGTTATCAGGTATTATGGGCGGCATGATGGGAGCAATGCTCGGATTAATGGCTACGCCTGAATTTCAAGATTCCTTAATTAGAATGATGTTCATGTTATTTATTGCGATTGTTTTAATTCTTTTTCAGCTGATCAGGCAGGAATCTTTAAACAAAAGCTCAAATCAGCCCTTTATTGTTCTTTGTTTATTCGCATTCCTGCTATTTATTATTGTTTATAATCAACTGGGACCGATTATTTAAAGTAAAATATAAAAATAGGAAGTTTAGTTTATTAAAGTTACGTATAAATAAATAATCCCGAACCCAAACATCCCTATAATAGAGCAATATACTACAGTTGAATTTTTAACCGCTCCCCAAAAAATCTCCTTTACTGCAACCATAAAAATGACGGCAATAGCAAGATTTATAATGAACGCGAGCAATGACGGGATTCCACTATCAAAAAGTTGTCCTAACAAAGACCCTGCGGCAATAGGAAGTGCTATGATTATTGTGAATAGCAAAAAAGTAAGAAATCCGAATCCAGCTAAAAACAAGGGTGTGAAAATGATAATCCCTTCTGGAATGTTATGTAACACAAGAGTTGTTAACATTAAATTCCCAATATCTGTTCCTATAGTTGATCCAAGTGCAATGCCAACAGGAAAATTATGAATCGCTATACTCATTGTTAAAAGTACACCAGAACGAACAAAGATATCCTTTTGATGATTATCGGTAATGATCGTAATTTTACCCATAAAACGATGAATATATATAAACAGCAGCAATCCTGCCGCTAAACCGAAAGCTAGAACAGTCCATCCACCTAACTCTATACTTTCTGGAATCATTTCAAGAAATAACAATCCCATAATTAGCCCTGTACATAATGAGTAGATAAAAACAAAACCTTGCTGAAACCCTTTCATAATCCATGCAAGTGCACCTCCTACTCCAATTCCTAAAGCAGATGCGAAAGCCCCAATAATCCATGCAGTACCCATTAAATCCCTCCCTATAAATCGCTTATATTTATTTTATATGGCTAATGAAGTTTAAACATACTAGCCTTAATCAATCTATAGTTGACAGTTCTGTTTATGAAATATACAATATGATCATATGTTAATATATGCATACATAAATAGATTATTATACTACCTGTAACGCGAATTAATTATAGAAGCGAGGGAATTATAATGGAAGAACAAGAAAAGAAGGAAAAAGTGAATACTAAGGATTTAGATGAGGAAACATTATTTGTTGTATCTCAAACATTCAAAGCGTTAGGTGATCCGACCAGAATTCGAATTCTTCACTTGCTATTTCATAAAGAGTATTCCGTAAATGACATTGCAGAAAATTTACACCTTAGACAATCGACCGTTTCTCATCAATTACGTTTCTTAAAAAATTTACGGCTAGTAAAATATCGTCGAGAAGGTACAACTTTATTTTATTCTCATGATGATGAGCATGTTATGAATATGTTGAAGCAAACAATCGACCACGCCTGCCATAGCTGATTTTATTTTTAGAAATGGGCAAAACTTATACTTTCATTACACATAAAGAATTAAAAATATTATTAGCATCAATATCGTTATATGAATATATATAAATATAACCATAAATAATGTATAGGAGGAATTTAAATTGGGCCATGATCACGGGCATGACCATACACATGGTGCTAACAAAAAAGCATTAATGATTAGTTTTATTATTATCACTGCATATATGATCGTTGAAGCAATCGGAGGATTCCTTACCAACAGTCTAGCTTTATTATCAGATGCCGGACACATGTTAAGTGACTCTATATCACTTGGAGTAGGGTTGTTAGCCTTTACATTAGGAGAAAAAGTGTCTAACCATAGTAAGACCTATGGATATAAAAGGTTTGAAATTTTAGCTGCCGTTTTTAACGGAGTCACTCTCGTATTAATAGCTTTGTATATTTTCTATGAAGCATTTCAACGTTTTACAGATCCCCCTGAAGTAGCCTCAACGGGTATGTTGACTATCGCTATCGTTGGGTTGTTAGTAAATATCTTCGTTGCATGGATACTTATGCGCGGTGATACAAAGGAAAATCTAAACCTACGAGCAGCTTTTCTTCATGTATTAGGTGATTTACTTGGTTCCGTTGGAGCAATTGTCGCAGCTTTACTCATCATGTTTTTCAACTGGGGATGGGCCGATCCGCTAGCAAGTGTTATGGTTGCTATTCTTGTATTGATAAGTGGATGGAGAGTTACCAAAGATGCTATTCATATATTGATGGAAGGTACACCAAAGAATATTAAATTAGATGATATTATTCAAACAATGGAAAACGTCCAAGGTATCTTTAGCATACATGATTTACACGTATGGAGCATTACTAGTGGGCAAAATGCTCTTTCCTGTCATGCTGTAGTAGATAGTGATCTTTCTGTTCGAAGTTGTCAAAAATTATTACGAACTATTGAACATGAGTTGGAGCATAAAGGGATTGGTCACGTAACAATTCAGATGGAAAATAATGAACATCCACATGGTAATTCATTAATGTGCCAACATGAACAAGATTCTTCTCATAGTCATTAAATTTGTACCCCCCACCTGAACTTCCAGTTGGGGGTACTTTTAATTAGTTAAACAAATTACTCATCGCCATATTTCGCGTGCATTAAGCGTAGGGAATTAAGTACTACGATTAAAGTAGCTCCCATATCAGCAAATATCGCCAACCATAAGGTAAGCCAGCCGGGAATTATTAAGAGCAGCGCTAGCACCTTTAACGCAAGGGCAAAAGAGACATTTTGCTTAATAATCGATAGTGTTTTTCTGCTCAAAGAAATTGTGTATGGAAGCCTTTCTAAATCATCCGCCATCAATGCTATATCAGCAGTTTCCAATGCCGTATCTGTTCCAGCCCCACCCATTGCAATACCAACCGTTGCGGTTGCGAGTGCTGGAGCATCGTTGACACCGTCTCCAACCATTGCTACATTTCCATAACGTTCACGTAGAGTCTTTATAGATTCCAATTTATCTTGTGGCATAAGTTCTGCTCTAGTCTCACTTAACCCCAGTTGCTTTCCAATAGCCTTTCCAGTTGCCTCGTTATCGCCGGTCAACATAACCGTTTTTTCAATACCAAGCCTATGAAGCTTTTGAATAATAGATGGACTACTTTCTCGAACTTGATCGGCTACAGCAATTAAACCTTTCACCTCTCGTTCTGTACCAATCAACATAACCGTTTTACCCTGTATTTGTAATTCTTTAATCTGTTGTTTCGTACCAGTTGAAACTGAAACCATTCCTTCAAATAATGATGGACTGCCAATAAAATAAACTGTACTATTTACGGTTGCCTTTGCACCTTTACCAGTGATCGATTGAAAATCCTCAGCTTCAAAAGCATTTACCTGTTCATTATCCGCTTTACGTATGATTGCGGATGCCAATGGATGCTGAGAAAATGCTTCAATTGCTTTTGCGACACCCAGGATTTCCTCATGGCTCATCTCAGATAATCTAATGACTTCCGTAACTTCTGGTTTTCCTTCTGTAAGGGTGCCAGTTTTATCAAAAGCAATAACTTTTAATCTTCCCGTTTCCTCCAGATGAATTCCGCCTTTTATCAGAACTCCTTTACGCGCTGCGTTTCCTATTGCTGTTACAATTGCCACTGGGGTGGAAATTACCAAAGCACAAGGACAACCAACCACCAGCACCGCAAGTCCACTATATACCCATTCAGACCAGCCCTCTCCAAAAAATAGAGGTGGAATTACTGCTACTAATAGTGCAATTAACATAATGGCAGGGGTATAATACTTCGCAAATCGATCAACAAACTGTTGAGATGGAGCGCGCTCTGCTTGGGCCTCTTCAACTAAATGAATGATTTTAGCAATTGTCGTATCTTCCACATGTTTCGTAACACGAACCTCTAACGTTCCTTCTTCATTCAGTGTTCCCGCAAATACTTCATCTCCAGTAGTTTTGTAGGCTGGAATTGACTCCCCTGTTATTGTTGCTTGATTAATAGAAGACTGACCCTTTACAACCTCACCATCCATCGCAATTTTTTGTCCAGGTTTGATCAGCATGATATCATCAATTCGAACATCTTCTACATCAATTTCCATCGTTTCATTGTTGCGTCTTATGGTTGCTCGATTTGGGGCAATATCCATTAGTGACTGAATCGATTGCCTTGCTTTATCCATTGAGTAACTTTCTAAAGCTTCACTCAGTGCAAACAAGAAGACTACTACTGCTCCTTCACCCCACTCACCAATAATAACTGCACCAATAACAGCTATAGTCATTAAGGTTTTCATGTCAAACTGTAGTTTCGTTAAGTTCTTCAAACCTACCTTAAACAAATCAAATCCACCGATTATAATAGCTACCCCAAATGTTCCAATTGTAATTAGGCTTTCCTCTCCTAGTTGGATAGAAAAGATATAGCCTACAATAATGAAAAAGAGGGATATCATTGCGGTAATGTTATCGCGTTTTTCCCAGAAAGATTCCTTCTTTCCAAGTTGACGTTGTCGTTCCGGATACACTTTAATGCCGTCGAAGGAACCAGCTTGTTCTAGCTGTTCAATTGTGGCACCACCATGAACCGTTATTTTAGACGCTCCAAAGTTCAACTTGACGTCTTCTACTGTTTGTATGTTACGTATGTTTTTCTCAAACTTGGCTGCACAATTTGTGCAGGATAAACCTTGTAGCCGATATACATTCTTATTCGTTTCCACTAGTACCATCTTCTTTCCCATGAATCATAGCGATATATACCAATTGACGGACATGATCATCTGCTAATGAATAAAAAACCAATTTGCCTTCTTTTCGATACTTGGCTAACCTCATATTTCGTAAGAGACGTAAATGATGGGAAGCAGTTGCAGTAGTCGATCCGATAATATTAGCTACGTCACATACACATAACTCTTTTTCCAATGTTAGTGCATATGCAATTTTTAAACGGGTAGCATCCGATAAAGCCTTGAAAATCAATTCAACCCCACTTACCTGTTCCATCTGTGGTTGAATTCGATTTACTTTTTCCACGTCAAAACAAAAGGTATCGCACATATCTTTGACTTTTTCATTGTCCACTTAGATCACCTTCATTCAAATGATTGTTTGATTATTTGTTTATAGTGTATGCTTTATAAAATTTAATGTCAATCAGGTATAACGTTGCATAGCCTAATCGTATCAACAACGAAAAGAGTGATTGGTGTGCCGGTTGTCGCTACAAATCAATGGCTGGATCATTATTTAACTAAAAAGCTAGGATTTCCTGACCTAGACATGGGAATTCAAAGAGATACATTGTGTCCACATCTAACTAATTATTACACTAGTATAACTACTGAAGAAATACATCAACACTTACTACAGAACGGACTATTTCCACCTTCCATTTCAGATGAAAAAACAATAAATAAGATGTACGAGAGGAATATTTGGAGAAATGTTGAAAGCGAATTTAATAAACTAAAAGTAGACTGGAATGGCCCTGATGTTCCACTATTTATTTTTCCTTCCAACCTTGAAAATGAACAGCTTCGGATTGACTTTAATGGCTTAGCTGGCCTAGCACACCAGAATAAGTTATTTTTATTTGTTTCTAGCCAACCTACGGATAAGGAAATTCAAGCACTCTTGACCCATGAATATAATCACGTGTGTAGACTAAATTACTTGAATCAAGAGGAGAAGACTATAACGCTATTGGATGCAATGATCCTTGAAGGCTTAGCAGAAATGGCTGTGCATGAACGAATGGGTAAAGAATACTTAGCAAAGTGGACCTCGATGTATTCACTTGAACATGCTTTGAAATATTGGAAAGGTGAGGTTGAATCTAATTTGCATTTACAGAAAGGGTCTATCCGACATCAACAATTTATGTATGGAAATGATTCTATTCCAAAATGGATGGGCTACAACATAGGGTTTCATCTTGTCTGTTCATTCGTAGAAAATACGACATGTACGGTAAACCAATTGTTAAGAATGCCTACTGAACAAATTCTCGAAGAATCCGCTTTTAAATAAAAAAATAAAGCCCGTAAGCTATTACAGGCTTCTAATATATTTATTTATTTTTTTACCAAAAGAATAATAGAGAAAGAGCTGCAATCGTAGCTAGTGGTACAGCAAAACCTCTACCGTAGCCATATCCTCCACCAAAGCCATATCCAAATCCTCCAAGGTTTCTATTCCCACAAGGGCGTAGAAAAACATGTGAATGGTTGACATTGGTAATAACGCCTCTGTGATATCTTCCATCTTTTGTTCTTATTCCCACCGAACGTCCAACATTTTTCCTGCATTCATCAAAGTAACGGTTACAAGACATTCTATCTTTTACTCCTTTCGTTTACTATTTTAAATATAAATGCATGGTACTACCTCATTAGATCCCCATGCATTATACGAGTAATTTATGAGCAATCTGTTTGTATTGATTGGACAATAAACACACTTACGGTTAATAAAAGGAGTTTTAAGCCAATCACAGAGATAAATTGAATGAATAATATAAGTAAATGTAAATAAAGGATGATTCAATGGATAACTATAATTATCATGATTTTTTGGCTTTCTTTGCACGTAAGGAAAGTATATAAGTTTTAAGGAAACGCCGGCATAAGTGCAACTAAGGCTTGGCGATAAGCTAAGTTTTCTAAGAGTTGGTGGAGCACACCCAGGAGGACTTGCATTAACAAAAGCGTTTTTAAAGAACGTAAAAATTGATCGAAATAGTAAAATACTTGATGCTGGCTGCGGAACAGGACAATCCTCTGCATATTTAGCAAAGACATATGGTTGTTCGGTAACTGCACTTGATCGTCATCCAATTATGTTACAAAAAGCGAGACAACGATTTTGCAGAGAAAATGTAACAGCTGATGTAGTTCAAGGGGATATTGGAAATATACCTTTAGTGGATGAATCGTTTGATTTAACATTCTTAGTCAGAAGTCTCCTTCAAAATCTATGATTTAGTGGGGGATGAATGACTCTTTTTAGTTATCGAAATTAAAAGCATAAACAGAGACAAATGAAGAAATATTTGATAAACTAAAGATACAAACATACATTCGGGTGGTGGCGGCAGGTGTTCTTAAATTACAAATACGAAATGTATCCTAGTATAAAGCAAATAGTAATGTTAGATGGAAGACCTGAAAATTAAAAACATGGTCAAAAATCGTCACCTAGCAAAATCCATTCACGATGCTGGTTGGGGAGCTTTTCGTAGGATGCTCACGTACAAGTGTAATCGCAACGGCGGAAAACTGGTAAAAGTAAAGCCGCACTTTACCAGTCAAGATTGCTCAAATTGCCATCACAGAGTGAAAAAATCATTATCTGTTCGTACGCATGTTTGTAAACATTGTGGAACGGTATTAGATCGTGACCACAATGCCGCAATCAACATAGAAAAAGTCGGACTAAACCAACTTGGTCTGACTCCAACTGCATAATTATAGTGTGGAAACTGTAGGCCGCCCGCCCGAACAGTATAAACAACACCTCTGGAGACTGTATAAGCCTCGGTTCGTCAAGAACAAAGCAACGGTCGTTGAACGAGGAAATTCGCTTTTATAGGGAGCTCCATCAAAATCTTGGATTAGATGGAGAGGTTCACTACTAGTTGAATCTGTTACCGTGTTCTCTGACATAAATAAATCAATTCCGGAATTTGCACGTTTTTTACGAAATGAGGGGGATTTATGACCTTGAAATGACAGCAGCCTTCCCTTTTCCAGAAGAAATGATGCACGTTTTCAGGCGATTAAACGGAATATATGGAATAGCGCAAGTGCCAACAGAAAGTGAGTGGATGGGTATATATAACAACGCAGGATTTAATTTAATTAAAACTGTCCTTGAAAATAGTGTAACTAAAGCACTGAACACACAAACTTTGCAAAGAGATTCTGATGGATCACTTGAGTTTGATCCTTCAGATTCAATTGACTCGTCCATCTATGAGATCTGGGATGAACACCAGCTTCTCACAGAAAAATATGCAAAGCTGGTGAATTAAAATGTCTATCATGCAACCAAACATGGGTTATGACCCTAAACGAATACAGCTACTCCTGACCACCATTCAACGGATAATGCTTTAAAAAATACACCAATGCTTGTAGCTCAACGGCAAGATCAATATGGTGTACACGGATGTTGTCTGGCACGGTAATCCTCGCAGGTGTAAAGTTCAGTATACCGGAAACACCAGTTTTAACTAAACGTTCTGTGATACCCTCCGCCTCACCAGATGGAACGGTCAATATGGCAACGTGTACATCGCTCATTTTTTCCTCTAATTGATCAATATGATAAACAGGAATACCACCGATGTCCGAACCTACCTTACTTGGTTCTGCGTCAAATGCCATCATGATTTTTGTATTATTATTTTTCATAAAATTATAGTGAAGAAATGCTGTCCCTAGATTACCAACACCGATTAGTGCAACCCCTGTTAATTCATCTTGATCCAATGTTTTCCTGAAAAATTCTAAGAGATATTCAACATTGTAACCGTAACCTTTTTTACCCAATGCACCAAAATAAGAAAAGTCTCTGCGAATTGTAGCAGAATCCACTTTAACTGCTTCGCTTAATTCTTTTGAAGAAACCCGAGCTTTCCCTTGGTGATGTAAATTATTTATAAAACGGTAATATAGCGGTAAACGCTTGGCTGTAGCCTGCGGAATTTTATGTTGTACCAAAGTTACTCCCCCTATCTTTAGCGCCGATAGTCTCCTGACTTGCCGCCCTTTTTCTCTATTAAATAAGTTTGACCAATAACCATTCCTTTATCTAGTGCTTTACACATATCGTAAACAGTTAATGCAGTTGCAGAAGCAGCAGTTAGCGCCTCCATTTCAACTCCAGTACTTCCTTTTGTTTTTACAAAAGCTTCTATAACCAGTTCATAATTAGTAGTAGATAAATGCCAATCAAATGAAATATTAACTCCTTTTATTTGTAAGGGATGACACATCGGAATCAAATCTGATGTCTTCTTTGCTGCCATAATTCCAGCGACTTGCGCAACCGCAAGTACATCACCTTTTTCAATTCCTTGGTCAACAATTTTTATGTAAATTTCCTTTGTTACGAATATGCTTGATCGTGCTGTAGCAGTCCGCTCTGTTTCTATTTTCTCACTAATATCCACCATTTTTGCCCTACCCTGTTGATTAAAGTGGGTGAAATCAGTCATGTTCTCACCTCCAATTTTAATTTTGTGTTCAAAAAGGAGGATAAAAATGACCGAGAAGTTCGAGGCAGCGTAGCTCCCCGTACCGGAACGTATGCTATTAATACGTGAGGAACGGAAAAGCAAGCTAACGAAGAAATTCGATGCGTCATGTTTACCGGACTTTTTGAACAACCTATTTAACGTTATAGTACATTCTAGCAGAAAATTTATAATAAGTCGTGACTATTTTCACATTTAAACATTGCTTGATAATTGAGATATGCGATACACTGATAATACTGAGGTGAACGCAATGATTATTATGCAGTTAAATGATATCAGTAAGTCATTTGGAGCAGAAAAAATATTATCAAATATAAAGCTTGAAATAAAAGATCAGGATCGAATTGCAATCGTTGGTAGAAATGGTGCAGGAAAATCAACCTTACTTAAAATAATGGCTGGTGAATTTTCTTATGATGAGGGTGTTATGCACAAACCAAAAGATCTAACAATTGGTTATCTTTCCCAGCATACTGGTCTTGAATCAGCTAAAACAATTTGGGATGAAATGTTGGATGTTTTTCGTGACCTAATCCAAAAAGAACAAGAGCTCAGGAAGCTTGAAAAAAATATGGAACAAGCATCTACCTTGTCTGATGATAACTATAACCGGCTTTTACTAGAATACGATACGAAACAACAGGAATTTATTACCCAAGGTGGATACTCATACGCGTCATCGATAAAGTCTGTACTAAGCGGCCTGCATTTTTACGAGACTGACTACCAAACTTCAATTAGTACATTAAGTGGTGGTCAGAAAACACGATTGGCATTAGGTAAGTTGTTATTACAAAAGCCTGCTTTACTTATCCTTGACGAACCTACTAACCATTTAGACATTGAAACTCTCGGGTGGCTTGAAAATTATTTAGCGAGTTATCCAGGCGCCGTTACCATTGTATCCCATGATCGTTACTTTTTAGACAAGACTGTATCCATTGTCTATGAAATCTCTTATCATAAGGTTAGGAAATACCATGGAACGTACAGTAAATATCTGGAAAAGCGCGCACTTGATTATGAACAAGAAATGAAAGAATTTGAAAAACAACAGTCTGAAATAAAACAGCTTGAGGAATTTGTACAAAAAAATATAGTTCGAGCTTCCACAACTAAGCGAGCACAAAGCAGAAGGAAAAAGCTAGAGAAAATGGACAAGCTGGACAGGCCTAAGGGTGATGAGTCCTCTGCCAAATTTTCTTTTGATTCAACCAAGCGAAGTGGGAATGATGTGTTAAAAATAAATAACCTAGCGTTTCGATATAGCGATGGGGATAGATTTTTGTTTGAAAATATGAATCTTACTATAAATCGCGGGGACAGTATCGCACTTGTCGGGCCAAATGGGATTGGAAAAACAACCTTACTAAAAATGATAACCGGACAATACCAGCCAAGTACTGGTTCCATTCAAATCGGAACGAATGTAGAAATCGGCTATTATGACCAGGAACAAACAAACTTAAATCCTGCGAACACTGTTCTACAAGAGCTATGGGACAAATATCCAAATGAGAAAGAAAAAGATATCCGTACCGTTTTGGGTAATTTTTTATTCTCTGGTGATGATGTTTTAAAGCCTGTACATGCGCTAAGCGGTGGAGAGAAAGCTCGACTATCACTTGCTAAACTGATGATGCTTCATGCCAATTTCTTAATACTGGATGAACCGACAAATCATTTGGATATTGATAGTAAAGAGGTGTTAGAATCAGCGTTAATCGATTATAACGGTACAATTATATTTGTCTCACATGACCGTTATTTTATTAACAAAATTGCTGAACAAGTCGTTGAAATTCAAGCAGATCATGTCACTGGATACTTGGGTGATTATGATTATTACGTTGCTAAAAAGGAAGAGCAAGCTGAAAGAGAACGACTACAACAAGAACAAATAAAAGTAACACAGGTTGATACTGGAAAATTGAGTTATAAAGAAGAAAAAGCACGACAACGTGCGGAACGAAAAGTTCAACGACGGATAGAGGAATTGGAAAATTTAATTGAGGAACGGGAAAATGAACTTGCAGCGCTAGAATTAGAAATGACAAAACCCGAAGTTTTTCAAGATCATGAGAAGTCTTTGGCGCTAACAAAGGAAACTAGCACTATTAAACAAACGCTTGAACAACTAATGGAAGAGTGGACCGAACTGCAAGAGTAATTACTTCCTTAGAACGCTCAAAGTATTAATCCACAGTTAGTTGGTTTTAAAAAGTTATTAACAATAGAAAACTGATTCGATCCCAATCAATTCAGGTTCGAATCAGTTTTTTAGTGCGTGTTCAAAAAGTTGCCAGAAACAAGGTCGACTAAGTACGCAACGTCCTGTTGCAAAGTCGACACTAGCACGTCCTGTGCGTCGAAGTTCGAGGCGGCGTAGTCTTGAGGAACGGAATGTAGGCTATTCCTACATGAGGACCGGAAAGGCAAGCCAACGAAGAAATTCGCCGTTTATCATTTGGTGACTTTTTGAACAACCTTTTTTAGTACTTATTAAGATAATCCACAGAGATATACACAGTCAATACGTGTAATTACTTGTTTTCAACTTAGTTATACACATTTTCCACAGATAACCACAAGTTTATCCACATTAATTACCCACATCCTATAACTTTATGGAATAAGGTTTTTTATTAAAGTATCCACAAGTCTGTTGATAACTTTACTTTAACACCAAAGAAGGATTAGCATTCAAGTCCCATGCTGACCTTTTTCCTTGTTCGAAAGCAATTGTTCCAGCTGCAGCAATCATCGCGGCATTATCTGTGCATAAGTGAATTGGTGGAATTTGTAACGGAATATCTGTGTTTAAAAAACGTTTGGTAAGCGCATGACGCAGCCCTTTATTGGCAGCAACACCACCAGCTACAATTACCTGCTTCACATCATACTTCATTGCAGCTTGAAAAGTTTTTTCTGTTAGCACTTCAACGACACTAGCTTGAAAGCTTGCTGCGATATCTTCAGGATTTAACTTTTCTCTACGTTGTTCTGCATTGTGGATAGTGTTGATAACTGCTGATTTTAATCCACTGAAACTGAAATTTAAACTTCCTTCTTCCAACCAAGCGCGTGGAAGTGATACCGACTCAGTTCCTTCAGCTGCAAGTTTGTCGATAAATGGGCCACCCGGATATGGAAGCTTAAGCATCCGTGCTACCTTGTCATAGGCCTCACCAGCCGCATCATCAAGCGTTTCCCCTATTACTTCATAGTTACCATGTTCACGCATCAAAACGAGCTCTGTGTGTCCACCTGAAACTACTAAAGCCAACAAAGGAAATTCAAATTCTTTCTCCAGACGATTTGCATAAATATGACCTGCGATATGATGAACCCCAACAAGAGGCTTTTGTTTAGCAAATGCTAGTGCCTTTGCCGTGTTTACACCGACAAGCAATGCACCTACTAGGCCTGGCCCTTCTGTAACCGTTATTGCATCAATTTGATTCCATGTAACATTTGCTTGATTAAACGCTTCTTCCAATACAATTGTCATTTGTTCTACATGATGCCTTGAGGCAATTTCAGGAACAACCCCACCAAACCTTTTATGACTTTCGATTTGGGATGCTACCACATTTGATAAAACCTCTGTTCCATTTTTTAAAATTGCTACAGCGGTTTCATCACAGCTGGTTTCAATTCCCATGATATATGTATTTTTTTTCATTATAAATTCACCCACATGACTAATGCATCCTCTTTATTATCTGTATAATAGTTTTTTCGTAAACCACCAGGTACAAGTCCAAACTTTCGATACATCCGTTGCGCGATAATGTTGGAAACTCGTACTTCCAGAGATAAACGTTTACTTCCTAATCGCATCGCCTGTTTCATCGTAAACAGAAAAAGCTTCTCGCCCAATTTATTACCTCGGTAGCTTGGCATTATAGCTATATTTGTAATTTGAGCATCATCGATGACCACCCATAATCCTGCATAACCAATTATCTTCTTATCTACTTCTACTACAAAATAATGCGCAAATTGATTTTTTACTACTTCTTGATAAAAGATATCCTCAGACCAGGGTGTCCCAAAGGATGCCTTTTCTACTTCCACTACTGGATCAATGTCTGTTAGCTCCATTTGCCTAATTACTAAATCAGCCATTTTTGGTCGCTTCCTTTTGTGCTTTTAACCAATTTGCTTCTGCTTCAACTAACCGCAAGTAATTAGGTGTTAATGCATGCGTATTGTTCGCTTTTTTACCCTTGCCAGCTAAGGCTAAATGAGATGGTTTTGCTATATGGAAATTTGCATCCGGGATAAGAGCATAATCACCCAACTTTTCCTTAATCAGGGATCTATACAATTCTATATCTTGGCTTAAAAATAAAATCTGCTTCTTTTCTTTTGCCAAATGATCTAGCCATTCATCCATTTTCATATTAACCTCTTCCTCAACTAGTTCCATCTTATTATGATTCCACTGGTATAGTCCTGTATAAACCATCCCACGCCTGGCATCAAAAAATGGACAAATAGCTGATGCGAAAAAGCTGCCTTGATAAGCAAGCACCTCTAAACTTGATATACCTTTAATTGGGATTTCAAGCGACCAAGCCATAGCTTTTGCTGTAGCAAGTCCTATTCTTACACCAGTAAATGACCCTGGTCCCATGGCTACAACTACTTCATCTAATTCTTCTGGCTTCACCTGGGTATCATTCATTAATTGAACTATAGCTGGCATAAGACGGACGGAATGATTCTTCGTAAGATTCGTCACGACTTCACCAATTAAAATGTTATCTTTTACGATGGCTACTCCCATGATTTGATTAGAAGTATCGATTGCAAGTACATTCATTTTATGGAGCTCCTTATTCATTTCTAGATTGTGTATATGACTAACCGATTAAGGATGAGATTATCCAATTAAAGTGACTTCCAACCGGATAAAATTCAATCATACGTTTTTGTTCATCAATATAGTTAATTTTTATATCTAAACGTTCCCGAGGTAAGTATTCTTTAATAAAATGCGCCCATTCCACAACAGATATACCTTCACCCTCGAAGTATTCAGAAAAACCGATATCCTCATCAGAATCCTCTAGCCTATAAACGTCCATATGATAGAGAGGAAGTTCACCTTCATATTCCTTAACGATCGTATATGTCGGGCTATTCACAACTCGTTTAACCCCAAGCCCGGTAGCTATTCCTTTTGTAAAAGTGGTTTTACCTGCCCCTAAATCACCTTCAAGAGTGATAACGTCTCCAGGCCTAAGTAAGTTAGCTAATCTAGTTGCCACTCTTTTAGTCTCTTCTTCTGTATGTGTTTCGATTTGGTGTTCACTCATTCCATCACCTACTTAAAATGGTTATAACCATCTTTTTTTAATGGGACTAATTGATTATCTTTATGTAAATAGACATGATTATTTCTATAGTGACTGACATATCCAATTTCCGTCACATGAATTCCTATCTCTTTTGCAGTATCTTGAACTAAGTCCCAGTTGTCCTTTGACACGGTTCCGACCAATTCAAAATCCTCACCACCAAAAAGTTTCCACTTTTCTTGGAGTTCAAGTGGAAATTGCTTATATGATTCGGATGTAGGTAATTTTTCTTCGTAAAGATATAAAGATACGTTTGAAGCCTCTGCAATTTCTGAAGCTTCATTTCCAATTCCATCACTTATATCGTTTAACGCTACTCGGTCTATTACTTCCAATTGTTGTGCAAATTCTACTTGAGGGATTGGCATACGATGTTTATCAATATAATAAAACGCATCACTATACTTACCCGGGTTATTTAAAATGTGGAAGCCAGCCTGTGAATCACCTAGCGTGCCAGTGACAAAAACAATATCGTCTTCCCTTGCATCACTACGATATCTTGCCTTTTTTTGTGGTACATAACCTATTACAGTAACAGAAATTGACATTTCTTGACCACTAACTGTATCACCACCAATTAGATCCATTTTATATCTATCTGACAGTGACCGCATACCTGCAAATAATTCATTTCTTTCTATTGTAGTAGAATGCTTAGGTATAACAATTGAAACAAGATAAAAAGCTGGTCTGCCTCCCATTGCAGCAATATCACTAATATTAGCAGCTAACACGCGATGGCCAATATGAAAGGGTTTCATCGTTTCTTTTGAAAAGTGTACATGTTCAACGAATGTATCAACAGCAATAACAACATCCTCAGATGATTGACGAAAAACAGCTGCATCATCACCAACACCTTTTAATAAAGACGGTTGCCTATATGTATCTTGTTTAATTGATTGAATAAAAGAAAATTCATCCACTCTTTTCCACCAGCCTTTACTTCAAAACAAATAATCCTATAGTTATGATAGCAAAAACAGAGGTAAAAGGGAAAAATAATAATAAAACTGTATAGATAAGGTGAATTATGTGATGAAGGATGTAACGAGTTCTAACCATTTCGGGTGGTGGAGTCATGTGGATGATGGTACATTATAGACTGTAGTAAACCATTTCGGGTTTTGAATATATAAAAACACATATCTTCAGATTATGAAAACATGTGCGTAAATTTTATTATAGTGGCGGTCCGGACGGGACTCGAACCCGCGACCTCCTGCGTGACAGGCAGGCATTCTAACCAGCTGAACTACCGGACCAATTCATGTAAGTTTGTTATGGGAAATTAATTGGTTGCGGGGGCAGGATTCGAACCTGCGACCTTTGGGTTATGAGCCCAACGAGCTACCGGACTGCTCCACCCCGCGATATAAAGAAAGTATTAAATTATCATACCCATTTCAGGTATAGCCTGGCGGCGTCCTACTCTTGCAAGGACAAAGTCCTAACTACCATCGGCGCTGGAGAGCTTAACTACTGTGTTCGGTATGGGAACAGGTGTGACTTCTCCGCTATTACTACCAGACCATGCTAAAATTTAAGGACAAGATTCATTATAAGCATTCTTGCATCAAAATGCAAGCATCTTTTTAACTTTGTACCCTAAAAACTAAATAAGAGCGCAATAGTGACATCAAGAATTGTTAGTTAAGTCCTCGATCGATTAGTATTCGTCAGCTGCACGTGTCACCACGCTTCCACCTCGAACCTATCAACCTCATCGTCTCTGAGGGATCTTACTCACTCGAAAGTGATGGGAAGTCTCATCTTGAGGGGGGCTTCATGCTTAGATGCTTTCAGCACTTATCCTTTCCACACGTAGCTACCCAGCTATGCTCCTGGCGGAACAACTGGTACACCAGCGGTGTGTCCATCCCGGTCCTCTCGTACTAAGGACAGCTCCTCTCAAACTTCCAGCGCCCACGACGGATAGGGACCGAACTGTCTCACGACGTTCTGAACCCAGCTCGCGTACCGCTTTAATGGGCGAACAGCCCAACCCTTGGGACCGACTACAGCCCCAGGATGCGATGAGCCGACATCGAGGTGCCAAACCTCCCCGTCGATGTGAACTCTTGGGGGAGATAAGCCTGTTATCCCCGGGGTAGCTTTTATCCGTTGAGCGATGGCCCTTCCATGCGGAACCACCGGATCACTAAGCCCGACTTTCGTCCCTGCTCGACTTGTAGGTCTCGCAGTCAAGCTCCCTTCTGCCTTTACACTCTACGAATGATTTCCAACCATTCTGAGGGAACCTTTGGGCGCCTCCGTTACTCTTTAGGAGGCGACCGCCCCAGTCAAACTGCCCGCCTGACACTGTCTCCGAACCGGATTACGGTCCTGGGTTAGAAGGTCCGTACAGCCAGGGTGGTATCCCACGGATGCCTCCACCGAAGCTAGCGCTCCGGTTTCCAAGGCTCCCACCTATCCTGTACAAGCTGTACCAACATTCAATATCAGGCTACAGTAAAGCTCCACGGGGTCTTTCCGTCCTGTCGCGGGTAATGCGCATCTTCACGCATAGTATAATTTCACCGGGTCTCTCGTTGAGACAGTGCCCAAGTCGTTGCACCTTTCGTGCGGGTCGGAACTTACCCGACAAGGAATTTCGCTACCTTAGGACCGTTATAGTTACGGCCGCCGTTTACTGGGGCTTCGGTTCTAAGCTTCGCACCCGAAGGTGCTAACCTTTCCCCTTAACCTTCCAGCACCGGGCAGGTGTCAGCCCCTATACTTCGCCTTTCGGCTTCGCAGAGACCTGTGTTTTTGCTAAACAGTCGCTTGGGCCTATTCACTGCGGCTCCTCCTTAAAGGAGCACCCCTTCTCCCGAAGTTACGGGGTCATTTTGCCGAGTTCCTTAACGAGAGTTCTCCCGATCACCTTAGGATTCTCTCCTCGCCTACCTGTGTCGGTTTGCGGTACGGGCACCTATGAACTCACTAGAGGCTTTTCTTGGCAGTGTGAAATCCAGAACTTCGGTACTTTAGTTCCCTCCCCATCACAGCTCAGAATTGTTGGACGGATTTGCCAATCCAACTCCCTTGCTGCTTGGGCGCACATTTCCAATCGTGCGCATTCCTTATCCTACTGCGTCCCCCCATCGTTCAAACGTTCATGAGGTGGTACAGGAATATCTACCTGTTGTCCATCGCCTACGCCTGTCGGCCTCGGCTTAGGTCCCGACTAACCCTGAGCGGACGAGCCTTCCTCAGGAAACCTTGGGCTTTCGGTGAAAGAGATTCTCACTCTTTTTTCGCTACTCATACCGGCATTCTCACTTCGAAGCGCTCCACCAGTCCTCACGGTCTGACTTCACTGCACTTCGAACGCTCTCCTACCATTGTTCATAGAACAATCCGCAGCTTCGGTGATACGTTTAGCCCCGGTACATTTTCGGCGCAGAGTCACTCGACCAGTGAGCTATTACGCACTCTTTAAATGATGGCTGCTTCTAAGCCAACATCCTGGTTGTCTGGGCAACTCCACATCCTTTTCCACTTAACGTATACTTTGGGACCTTAGCTGGCGGTCTGGGCTGTTTCCCTTTCGACTATGAACCTTATCACCCATAGTCTGACTCCCAGGCTTACGTAGCTGGCATTCGGAGTTTGACTGAATTCGGTAACCCGGTGAGGGCCCCTAGTCCAATCAGTGCTCTACCTCCAGTACGCATCTGCCTGAGGCTAGCCCTAAAGCTATTTCGGAGAGAACCAGCTATCTCCGTGTTCGATTGGCATTTCACCCCTACCCACACCTCATCCCCGCATTTTTCAACATACGTGGGTTCGGGCCTCCAGTCAGTGTTACCTGACCTTCACCCTGGACATGGGTAGATCACACGGTTTCGGGTCTACGACCGCATACTAATTCGCCCTATTCAGACTCGCTTTCGCTGCGGCTCCGTGTCTTCCACTTAACCTCGCATACGATCGTAACTCGCCGGTCCATTCTACAAAAGGTACGCCGTCACCCATTAACGGGCTTCGACTACTTGTAAGCGCACGGTTTCAGGATCTCTTTCACTCCCCTTCCGGGGTGCTTTTCACCTTTCCCTCACGGTACTGGTTCACTATCGGTCACTAGGTAGTATTTAGCCTTGGGAGATGGTCCTCCCAGATTCCGACGGAATTTCTCGTGTTCCGCCGTACTCAGGATCCACTCCGGAGGAAACTCTTTTTCGATTACAGGGCTCTTACCCGCTATGGCTGATCGTTCCAGATCGATTCATCTAAAGAATTTCTTTGTAACTCCAATGGAGTGTCCTACAACCCCAGAAAGCAAGCTTTCTGGTTTGGGCTGATTCCGTTTCGCTCGCCGCTACTTAGGAAATCGCATTTGCTTTCTCTTCCTCCGGGTAATGAGATGTTTCAGTTCCCCGGGTCTGCCACGCGTATCCTATGTATTCAGATACGCGTACTGCTCCATTACGAACAGTGGGTTTCCCCATTCGGAAATCCTCGGATCAAAGTCTACTTACGACTCCCCGAGGCATATCGGTGTTAGTCCCGTCCTTCATCGGCTCCTAGTGCCAAGGCATTCACCGTGCGCTCTTCTTCACTTAACTATCTTTATGATTAAGAACTTACGTTTTTGATGTCGTTGTCTATCTTGCTCTTATTTAGTTTTCAAGGTACAAAAAGAGAGATTCGCATCCCTCAAAACTGAACAAACAACCATGTATGCAAGGCCTACCAATGGCAGGTCTTATCGATGACGACAAGCGTCACCGATTTTCCGTTAAACAGTACGGCTTCCACTACGAATAGCTTCCGCTTTCTGTTTTTCCTTAGAAAGGAGGTGATCCAGCCGCACCTTCCGATACGGCTACCTTGTTACGACTTCACCCCAATCATTGGCCCCACCTTCGGCGGCTGGCTCCATAAAGGTTACCTCACCGACTTCGGGTGTTGCCAACTCTCGTGGTGTGACGGGCGGTGTGTACAAGGCCCGGGAACGTATTCACCGCGGCATGCTGATCCGCGATTACTAGCGATTCCGGCTTCATGTAGGCGAGTTGCAGCCTACAATCCGAACTGAGAATGGTTTTATGGGATTTGCTACACCTCGCGGCTTCGCGTCCCTTTGTTCCATCCATTGTAGCACGTGTGTAGCCCAGGTCATAAGGGGCATGATGATTTGACGTCATCCCCACCTTCCTCCGGTTTGTCACCGGCAGTCACCTTAGAGTGCCCAACTGAATGCTGGCAACTAAGATCAAGGGTTGCGCTCGTTGCGGGACTTAACCCAACATCTCACGACACGAGCTGACGACAACCATGCACCACCTGTCACTCTGTCCCCGAAGGGAACACGATATCTCTATCGCTATCAGAGGATGTCAAGACCTGGTAAGGTTCTTCGCGTTGCTTCGAATTAAACCACATGCTCCACCGCTTGTGCGGGCCCCCGTCAATTCTTTTGAGTTTCAGCCTTGCGGCCGTACTCCCCAGGCGGAGTGCTTAATGCGTTAACTTCAGCACTAAGGGGCGGAAACCCCCTAACACCTAGCACTCATCGTTTACGGCGTGGACTACCAGGGTATCTAATCCTGTTCGCTCCCCACGCTTTCGCTCCTCAGCGTCAGTTACAGACCAGAGAGTCGCCTTCGCCACTGGTGTTCCTCCACATCTCTACGCATTTCACCGCTACACGTGGAATTCCACTCTCCTCTTCTGTACTCAAGTCCTCCAGTTTCCAATGACCCTCCACGGTTAAGCCGTGGGCTTTCACATCAGACTTAAAAGACCGCCTGCGAGCGCTTTACGCCCAATAATTCCGGACAACGCTTGCCCCCTACGTATTACCGCGGCTGCTGGCACGTAGTTAGCCGGGGCTTTCTGGTTAGGTACCGTCATGGTACCGCCCTATTCGAACGATACTTGTTCTTCCCTAACAACAGAGTTTTACGATCCGAAAACCTTCATCACTCACGCGGCGTTGCTCCGTCAGACTTTCGTCCATTGCGGAAGATTCCCTACTGCTGCCTCCCGTAGGAGTCTGGGCCGTGTCTCAGTCCCAGTGTGGCCGATCACCCTCTCAGGTCGGCTACGCATCGTCGCCTTGGTAGGCCATTACCCCACCAACTAGCTAATGCGACGCGGGCCCATCTGTAAGTGACAGCAAAAGCCGCCTTTCAACTTTCTACCATGTGATAAAAAGTATTATTCGGTATTAGCTCCGGTTTCCCGGGGTTATCCCAATCTTACAGGTAGGTTGCCCACGTGTTACTCACCCGTCCGCCGCTCGTTCCACAAGCTCACACCCCGAAGGGTGATTGCTTGCTTCCCGCGCTCGACTTGCATGTATTAGGCACGCCGCCAGCGTTCGTCCTGAGCCAAGATCAAACTCTCCAAAAAAGTTTGAATAAAATCGACACCAATCGATTTTATCAATTGTCTTAGCTTTGTTTCGTTACTTACATACTTGGTTGTTTTGTTCAGTTTTCAAGGAGCAAAATGGGCCTGAGTGGACTCGAACCACCGACCTCACGCTTATCAGGCGTGCGCTCTAACCAGCTGAGCTACAGGCCCACCATAATTAGAATGAATATTGGAGCGGGTAGGGGGAATCGAACCCCCATCATCAGCTTGGAAGGCTGAGGTTTTACCACTAAACTATACCCGCATATAAAGTTATTAAAAGTTTCTGGTTCCGATGGTCGGGAAGACAGGATTTGAACCTGCGACCCCATGGTCCCAAACCATGTGCTCTACCAAGCTGAGCTACTTCCCGAGAATATAGTGCGCCCGAGAGGACTCGAACCTCTAACCCCTTGATTCGTAGTCAAGTACTCTATCCAATTGAGCTACGGGCGCTTTTGAAGCGACATTCACTAATATACCATGTTCACAATTTAAATGCAATAGTTTTTTAAAAAAATAAGAATGTATTTTAAATTGAATGCGGTCGAGAAGACTCGAACTTCCACCGGTTATTCACCGACTAGGCCCTCAACCTAGCGCGTCTGCCATTCCGCCACGACCGCATATACCTTCACAAAAACAAAACGCTGTGGAATACACAGCAGTTCGCATGTAAATATGCGGGTGAAGGGAGTCGAACCCCCACGTCATAAGACACTAGATCCTAAGTCTAGCGCGTCTGCCAGTTCCGCCACACCCGCAAAGAATACAAACAATTCGGGATGAGCCATGAAGGATTCGAACCTTCGACCCTCTGATTAAAAGTCAGATGCTCTACCAACTGAGCTAATGGCTCATAAATAAAATTAAACTAATGATAGCTTTCGTTATTAGATGCCCTGATGTCATAGTAGAAACTAGAAATTACCATCTTGCAACCTAATAATATACAGTAGTGATTCAATAGAGGTATTATCGCCATTCTATCAACTACAATTAATAACTCATATTTACCATTAATAAAAAATGGCTGGGCTACCAGGATTCGAACCTGGGAATGACAGGATCAAAACCTGCTGCCTTACCGCTTGGCTATAGCCCATTAATGGCGGTCCGGACGGGACTCGAACCCGCGACCTCCTGCGTGACAGGCAGGCATTCTAACCAGCTGAACTACCGGACCAGTCCAAAACATATTAGAAAAATTGGCTTACCACAATCATTAGAAAGCCTATTTTTATACTTTTACTTAAACCTTAAGAGTTTTATAATTCCTTAAAGCGTAAATGATGACCCGTACGGGATTCGAACCCGTGATACCGCCGTGAAAGGGCGGTGTCTTAACCACTTGACCAACGGGCCATATATGTATGGCGGAGAAGGAGGGATTTGAACCCTCGCGCCGCTTACACGACCTACACCCTTAGCAGGGGCGCCTCTTCAGCCACTTGAGTACTTCTCCGTATGGCTCCACAGGTAGGATTCGAACCTACGACCGATCGGTTAACAGCCGATAGCTCTACCACTGAGCTACTGTGGAATAATCTAAAATAGTGAATCATAGCAGTACAATCTAACTTGGGCCTGCTCGTCAAGAAGAACTTTCCTCGCATGATCAAACATAAACCGTTCGATCAAGCTACTGTGGAATAATCTAAAATAGTGAATCATAGTACTTAAAATTATCACGACTTGAAACATTTTACAATAACTTACCCGTATTGTCAATTGCTTTATGTAAAATTGTTCGCCCGTTTCTTTAGGGCTTATTTAATTTAACACGGAAGCATACTTTCGTCAATGGATTTCTATCAGGTTTTTGCTCTTTATTATATTTTATCTTCCCTGAATTTTTGCATAACAATCAGTTTTTTTAAATCACCTAATTAAAATAGGATCGCTAAGTGTTCGAGTGTTCCACGAAAATATATAGATGATTTCTTTGTGCGATGTTTTTCTAGGGTAGATTTATTGAGCCCTTAGCTTCCCACCACACTTCCCACATCTATACTTAGTAACGTTAACCCTCCGTTGCCTTTTATATACGCGTCTACAACTTTCACAAATGTAATGGTGTCTTTTTTCTTTTTTATATGAAGGTAGTGGATTGCAATGTCTTGGTGAGCCTGTCTTTTTTAATAAATTTCTAAAGTCTAAATCTCCATGTTTACAACCCTTTCCTTCTATATGAAGATGATAATGACATAACTCATGTTTAATAATTCCAATAAACTCATCTTCATCCATCTCCAATACATACTTAGGATTTAATTCAATTATCCTTTTAGAAGGAATATACCTGCCCCCAGTTGTGCGTAATCTTGAATTGAACCGAACTTGATCTTTAAATGGTTTATTAAAATAGTTTGATGAAATATCGTATACAAGCTCATATAATTCTTTTTCATTTAATAGATTCATACTATGCATCCTTTTATTGTATTGAATTCATTCTAACACAATATAAAATACTCTTACATTTTTCAAAAAATCCAAATACTCATTTAGGCAGACCAAATGATACATGAGCAAAGAATTAGGATTCTATTATTTTTTCAAGTAAACTGGTGAATATGGCAGTTTAACAACTCTTTATAACTCTTATTTAAAATAATTATAAATAAATATTGATTTTTAATAGGTTTATATTATAATTAATATAGATTGATTTTAATCAAAAGGAGAGGTGTTTCACGAATGAGTAATGAAAAAAAGAGATTAACAACCGCATCAGGTGCTCCAGTGGGAGACAATCAAAATTCAATCACGGCCGGTTCTAGAGGTCCAGTATTAATTCAGGATGTACACCTTTTAGAAAAACTAGCACATTTTAACCGCGAACGCGTTCCAGAGCGTGTTGTTCATGCAAAGGGTGCGGGTGCTCATGGCTATTTCGAAGTAACTAATGATCTATCAAAATACACAAAAGCTCACTTTCTAAGTGAAGTTGGCAAGCGTACACCAATGTTTGCACGTTTTTCTACAGTTGCAGGTGAATTAGGTTCTGCTGAAACTGTTCGAGATCCACGTGGATTTGCATTAAAATTTTATACAGAAGAAGGAAACTATGATTTAGTAGGAAACAATACACCTATTTTCTTCATTCAAGACGCAATTAAGTTTCCTGATTTTATTCATACACAAAAACGTAATCCAAAAACAAACTTAAAAGACCCTAACATGACTTGGGATTTCTGGTCATTATCCCCTGAATCACTTCACCAAGTAACTTATTTACATGGCGATCGTGGTATCCCAGCTACATTACGACACATGAATGGATATGGTAGCCATACATTCAAATGGGTAAATGACCAAGGAGAGCCGTCCTGGGTGAAATATCACTTTATAGCTGAACAGGGCGTTAAAGCACTAGAAGAAAGTGTTGCGACAGAAATTGCTGGGGACAACCCAGACTATCATACGGAAGATCTATTCAATTCAATTGATAGTGGAGACTTCCCTGCATGGAAGGTATACGTTCAAATTATGCCTTTTGAAGATGCAAAATCTTATAAATGGGATCCGTTTGATGTTACAAAAACGTGGTCCAAAAATGATTACCCACGTATTGAACTTGGTCGTATGGTCCTAAATCGTAATCCTGAGAATTATTTTGCTGAGGTTGAACAAGCAGCATTTTCTCCTGGAAACTTTGTACCAGGTATTGAGGCATCACCAGATAAAATGCTACAGGGTCGTCTGTTTGGATATTCTGATGCACATCGATATCGTATCGGGGCAAATCATCAACAGTTGCCGATTAACCGCCCAATAAACGAAGCGAAAAGTTATCAACGTGATGGACAAATGCGTGTAGATAATAATGGCGGAGGGTCAGTAAACTATGAACCTAACAGTTTTGATGGACCAAGAGAAGATACACCATCAAAAATTAATCCATTTGAAGTATACGGAGAAGCTGATAGCGTAGTTTACGAAAATGATGATCATTTCACTCAAGCTGGTGATCTATACAGATTAATGAGCCCAGACGAAAAGGATCGTCTTATTCAAGCGGTTGTAAATCACATGGAACCAGTTGAAAGAGATGATATCAAACTTCGTCAAATTGAGCATTTTTATAAAGCGGACCCTGATTACGGCGCACGCGTTGCAGCAGGATTGGGATTATCTGTTCCAGAAGAAGTAAAATAATTAGATAACTAAGGCAGATAGAAGTATGGATATACTTTCTTAACTGCTTAGAAAACTTGGCTTCTCGCCAGGCCTTAATGGCGAAAGCCTTAGTTGAACTTATGCAGAAAGAAAGAATTTATCCTTTCTTTCTGCCAAAAAAGGATTTCTGCTTAAAATAAAGCAGAAATCCTTTTTTTAACCTTTTTCAACCATCGATAATGCAATCCTACCTTTATTCGCATCAAAGTTGTCCACCCAAACTGTTACCACATCTCCTACTGAAGCAATATCCATTGGATGCTTAACAAATTTGTTGGCCATTTTTGATATATGGACCAGTCCATCCTGTTTCACCCCAATATCAACAAAGACACCGAAGTCCACTACATTCCTTACTGTTCCCTGCATTTCCATTCCTGGTTGCAAATCTTCCATTTTTAATACATTTTGCTTTAATATCGGTTGCGGAAAGTCATCACGCGGGTCCCGTTCAGGACGAATTAACGCTTGCATGATGTCTTCTAACGTTAATTCTCCGATATCAAGTTTTTCTGCGACTTCTTTCTTGTTAACATCACGAAGCTTATCCTGCAATTCACTTCTACCTAAGTCAGTTATTTTACACCCTAGCATTTCCAAGAGTTTTTTTGTTTGCGGGTAGCTTTCAGGATGAATAGGTGTTCGATCTAACGGATGCTCCCCATCAAAGATTCGTAAAAACCCTATACTTTGCTCGTATGTTTTTGCACCTAAACGCGGGATTTTTTTCAGTTGCGTCCGTTTAGTAAACTTGCCTTCCTCGTTTCGTTTGTTCACAACGTTATTCGCAACTGTTTTGCTTAGCCCGGAAACATGCTGCAATAAACTGGATGAAGCAGTGTTCACATTAACGCCAACCTGGTTTACAGCTGTTTCTACTACGAAAGATAACGATTCATTCAGCTCTTTTTGGCTAACGTCATGCTGATATTGTCCAACTCCAATTGATTTTGGGTCTATTTTTACAAGCTCAGCCAGTGGATCCTGAACACGTCTTGCGATGGAAGCAGCACTTCTTTCTTCAACCTGTAAGTCAGGAAATTCTTCACGTGCTAATGCAGAGGCAGAATAGACACTTGCTCCGGCCTCATTTACGATGATGTACGGAACATCCAATTTATTGTTTTGAATCACATCAGCGATAAACTGTTCTGTTTCCCGCGATGCTGTTCCATTACCAATCGCAATTAACTCTACATCGTATTTCTTCACATACTCTAATACAATTTTCTCTGATCCTGCAAAATCATTTTTTGGTGCTGTTGGATACATAACATTGACTTTATGTACTTTCCCTGTTTCATCAACAACTGCCAGCTTACAACCTGTACGGAAGGCTGGATCAACTCCAAGTACTGTCTTCCCTTTTAAAGGGGGCTGTAATAACAGGTTTTTCAGGTTTTCAGAAAAAATCTTAATCGCTTGTTGTTCGGCTTTTTCTGTAAGTGAATTACGTATTTCCCGTGCTATTGATGGTTGGATTAACCGTTTGTAACTATCTTCAATTACCTGCTGTAAAAATACTACAAGATCGTGTTGGCTCGCAGACTTTATAGTTTTCTTTTGCAAATAGTTTAAAACGCGTTCTGTTGGCGGTTCAATGGAAACTCTTAATACATCATCTTTTTCCCCACGATTTAATGCTAACGTTCGATGGGCCGCCAATGTACGAATTGCTTCATTATATTCATAGTACATTTCATAGACGCCTTTTTCATCTTTCTCGCGATCTTTTACCGCTGATTCGATGGTGCCTTTTTTAAACGTTTCTCCCCTGATAAAGTCACGGTATTCTGGATCATCCGATATCCACTCTGCAATAATATCATTAGCACCCGCTAGAACATCTTCAACTGTATGTATTTCGTGTTCTTCTGAAAGATACTTTTGTGCTTCCCCTTCTAAATCAATCTGACCCTGGTTCCATATTAATTCAGCAAATGGTTCAAGGCCTTTTTCTTTTGCTATCGTTGCCTTGGTTCGACGTTTTTGTTTATACGGTCGATATAAGTCTTCCACTCGCTGCAGTTGTGTAGCATCTGCAATTTCCTTTTCTAACTCATCTGTTAGTTTTCCTTGTTCATCAATGAGTCGAATTACTTCCTCTTTTCGACTTGCTAAGTTGACAGCATACTGCCATTTATCTTGTACTGACTTTATCTGTACTTCATCTAGACCACCTGTTATTTCCTTTCGATACCGTGCAATAAATGGAACGGTATTTCCTTCTTCCATTAATCCAATCACTGTGTTTACTACATTTGATTTAACTGTTGTCTCTTTTGCAACCCATTTTATAATATCCTGATCAATTTCTACTGACATCTTACTACCTCCCATAATTACACTACACTAATTTTACCAAAGTTCACTAATAAAGCATAATGACTCACGAAAAAAGACCAGCCATAGTACGCTGATCCCTTCTATCCAGAATAACGGATTGCAATTAATGTTGTATCATCAACTTTTGATTGGCCTTTTCTATACTCATATGTTGCAATAATCTCATTAACTTTTCCATTTAAAAAATAGCGTTGTGCTAGCTCTGTATCGGAAACTCCATCTGAAAACATAATAAAGTTCATTACTCGATCGAGGTTGTCATTTTCTACCTTAAATTTACGATGTTGCCCAGCAAGATACCCTGCATTAGGGATATTTCGTTTCTTTTTTCCACCCTCTGGGATTGTTATAACGCCAATATTTCCTATAGAGGAAAATGAATAGCGTTTCCTACCAAAGTCGAGTTTCAGAATACCCAGCACGGCTCCGCGTTTTCCTGAAAGCTTTTGATTGCATTCTTTTATAATTTGTTCAATCGGTGCATGAATATTATTCTTAATGATTTCGACGACTATTTGCGATGATTCCCTCGCAAATTCGCCACTACCTAATCCATCTGCAAGCGCACAGACAAACTCATTTTCAGTTTCAGTGTAAAAGTAACTATCTCCACAATAATAGTTCCCTTTTTTCGCCTTTTGATAGACGGAAACTTCAACTTTACTTCCTTCTATACTCAATCAAAAACCTCCGTACTTTCGGACTGAATAGCTTCGCGAAGTTTAAGTAGTGCACGTCGTTGTAACCTTGAAACATGCATTTGAGAAATATCCAGCAGTTCACCTGTTTCCTTTTGACTTAAGTTATCAAAATACGTACAACGCAAAATTTCTTGTTCCCTTTCAGTAAGAACCGGTAAAATTTTCTCAAGCAACATTTTCTGATCTATATTATCATAGCCATTTTCGTCACTTCCCACTAAATCCAAAATCGCTACAGTGCTTCCATCTGAGTCCGCTTCCACTTTTCGATCAACAGACAATGCTTTATAGCTCTTGCCCATTTCCATGGTTTCTAAAATGTCTTCTTCAGATACCTCTAAGTACTCGGCAATTTCACGTACAGAGGGAGACCGTTGATCCATAATTGTTAATTCATCTACAGCTTTTCTTATTTTCGGTCCAAGTTCCTTTATTCGACGCGGAACATGGACACTCCATGTTTTATCACGGATAAATCGCTTAATTTCACCAATTATAGTTGGAATTGCAAAAGACTCAAATGATTTACCAAAACTCGCATCAAACCTTCGAATAGCAGCCAATAAACCAATCATTCCAACCTGCACAAGATCTTCATGTATGCCACTATTTTTTGAATACTTTCTAGCAATAGAAGACACAAGATCTTTATACGTTAAAACGACTTTTTCTTTGACTTCACTATCATCAGGATTTTCTTTTAGATGTTCGATCCATTGGTAAACCTCATCACTACCCTTATTGTGTGGACGAGATTTGGTTGCCATCGTGATCCACCCCTGTTTCCTGAAGGTACTTGGTCATTAGAACAATAACACCATGATTATTGTTTATTTCCACCTTGTCCATTAAGGCATTAATAAGAAAGAGTCCAAACCCCCCCTCGCGTAAGGTCTCTACAGATTCACTGTGCTTATAAGGACCAATCCCTCCCTTAATTTCGTTTAGATCAAAACTTCCTCCGTGATCCGCAACCATTATCTCTAGGCGGTCTTCATAAACACCAAACCCGATCGTCACCTCACCATCACCATCAGCATAGGCATGATTAACTGCATTTGTAATAGCCTCTGAAATGGATACCTTTAAATCCTCAATCTCTTCATAGGAAAATCCCATTCTATTCGCAATTCCTGATATACTTAAACGAACAACCCCAACGTATTCCGCTTTTGCAGGAACCTTCATTTCAATAAAGTCAAATCTTTCCATTATTACTGTCCACCTCTTATTCCATCACTAATTTCCATAATTTCATCCAAGCCAGTTATTTTAAATAAACGCAACACACGATCCTGTAAATTTATTAGTCTTAAATGACTGTCAAATTCTTTTGTTGATTTTAAAGCACTAATAAAAACACCGAGACCTGTACTATCCATGTAACCAACTTGATCTAGATCAACTTCAACGGTTTTTCCGTTTATTTTTGTTAATGGTAATAAGGCATCTTTTAATTTAGGTGCTGTATACGCATCAATCTCACCTGACAGGATAACGTTTGACTTATTATTTTCTTCTACGACATCAACCACTAAATTCATTTGCATATCCTCCTATAATTAAAGCCCAGCTCTACTAGTAACCTGGTGCTGACTCATACATTTCAATAAATTTTTATTACCCGATTAATTAGTAAGATAAACTTATTTCCGTAATATAATTAAAGTGAAATCATCACGGAGCTGGAAGTTTTGAAGTCGCTCAAAGTATTTGTACACAAGGTCAACCATTTTTTGTGCTGGTAAATGGACGTGTTGCCTGATGATATCTAGTACTTCTTCACTTTCAATAAAACGATCGCCTTGGCGACATTCTGTGACCCCATCAGTAAGTAAGATGACCATATCCCCATCTTCCATGGAACTTTCATATTGCTTATATTTTGTTTCTTTTGAAACCCCTAATACAAGACCTTTTGCTTCAATTTCTTTAAATGTATTTGTTTTAGCACTATAAAAGTACCCTGGCTCATGACCTGCAGTTGAATATAAAAGTTTCCCGTCCTTGGGATTATATTGTGCATAAAACATCGTAATAAACATACTTGGGTCAACGTTTCGCTCGACAACACGATTTAAATTTCCAAGAATAGTTTTTGGATTCATTGTTTGTTCGGGGAAACTGTCCATGGAATATTTAATCATCGACATGCAAAGAGCAGCAGGAATACCTTTTCCGATTACATCAGCAACTGCCACACCAAGTGAGCCGTCTTCCCCTTTAATAAAGTGGTAATAATCACCATTCAATTGGTGAGCAGGGACACTAATAGCTCCGATTTCTAAGCCCTCTATCTCAGGCTTCGACGTGGCTAACAATGTATCTTGCATCCCTGCAGCAACAGATATTTCAGATTTCAATTCAATTTGTTTCTCGCGTAGTGTTTGATACTCTTGATGTGCAAGACCATACGAAATCATAGATTCCATTAAAAAATCCATTGAACGCTGAAAGTCTACAAATAAATCGGGGTATATTTCCGCTAATGCCTGATTGTGCAAGCTTACAATTTCCTCTGGTAGTATATTATTTTTTATAAACGTTTTACTTATTTGTTCTGCACCGTATAAGGATTGTTCATCTTGTGTTTCAATATAATGCTTCAACAAATCTTTATAATTAGCAGCGTCTATTTTCATCGTATCCACACTGTTCCCACCTTTTTAAAAATACAAAAGGGTTAACCTAAACTAGAGTTTGTTCAAAAAAGTCACCAAATGATAAACGACTTTTTGAACACGCACTATAAGCCTAACCCTTTTGTAATCGCTACCGCTTCCATTTAATCGCTTTTATTTCTGTTCCTTTGCCTAATTCAGACTTGATATCGAATTCATCCATCAATCTTCTAACCCCTGGAAGTCCAGCGCCTAGCCCACCTGATGTGGTATACCCGTCTTCCATTACTTGGCTAATATCATTAATTCCTGGTCCAGCATCAATAGCTATCATGCGGATTCCTTTTTGATTAATCGTATCAATCACTTCAAAACAAATCTTTCCATCTCCAGCATACAAATAAATATTGCGAGCTAATTCGGATATCGCAGTAGCTATTCGGGCTTGATCAACTGTTCCAAAGCCCGTTTTTCTGGCAATGTCTCGACCCACTTGCCTAGCCCCAACGATATCCCACTCTTTTTTAATATTTACACAGGATTGAAGGTTCATTCGTTATACCCCCAATTCCTGATGAAGTTTAATTAACCCTTGTTCAATATCCAAAGCTGTAGGTACATCCTTTAAATGAATTCCAAGATCAATTAGTGTTACCGCTACAGCAGGTTGAATACCAGTTAAAACTACTCTTGCCCCCATTAAGTCTGACATCGTAACCACATCACCTAATACTTTCGCAATAAACGAATCAATAATTTCAACAGAAGTTAAATCAATAACAACACCAGTGGCACCACTTTTATGAATTTTATTTAATAAATCTTCTTGAAACTGAATAGCTGTATTATCATCAAGCTCTGTTTGAATCGAGATTAATAAATAGTTGTGTAACTTCAGAATCGGTATACGCATGTCATCACTCCCCAGTTAATGAATTTAAAATGGTTTCAATTTCCTCGTCTTTTGTTTCTATATCTTCTATTTTACGATTTGTCATTTCTAATGCTTTTTGAAAACCTTTTTTCAAGGAGCTTTTTGTTGGGAATTTTCCAAGATCAATCCCAAGATTTACAATAGTTTGGGCAATTTCCGGTCTAATCCCCACTAGAATGCATGTGGATCCGATTAAACGAACCGCTTCTGCTGCCTGAATGATGTGATGCGCGACCATGGTATCCACAACAGGTACACCTGTAATATCAATCAAAACAACATCTGAGTTATGCTTAATCGCCCCTTCAAGTAGATTCTCCATGATTAATTTCGCTCGCTCCGTGTCAATTGTACCTATTAAAGGCATAACTGTAATCCCATCCATTACAGGGATTAGCGGTGCGGATAATTCTTGTAAGGCAACTCGTTGTAAGGATACAATATGTTCCCAGCTACCAGAATACTCATTCACAAGTTGGCGGATGATTGGTTCCACCCATCTATCAACACTCTTTAATACGTTTGAAATATAATCGGAATCGACTTGTTCAGATTGACCTAGGATAAATTCAACTGTTACGCGCCTAAACACCTGGAGACCATCTGTGATATAACTTAACGGCCATCCTAAGTTTATTAGTTTTTCAGAGAAATCCTCTAATGTTTTCGTTGAGCCTTCTCCTTTAATACTAGTAAAAATAACATTTACAAATTCCCTATTTGTACTTTCAAATAACTCATCAGACACTGTCGCAGTATAGTTTTGTTCTTTTAGAGAGTCAATTTCATCTAGCCACATATGAACAATTGTGTCACTGTTAGTCAATGCAATTTCTTTAAACTTTTTATCCACTGATATGCCTCCTGTTATGCTCTTTGTATTTTCATTTATGTATAGCTAAGTACCTATTTTTTACATAATTCGTCAAAAATCGTCTATTTAATCGTATTGACTTATTATAACATAAACGGTATTAAAGTATTAAACATAAAAAAACCCTGCTAAAATAGTTTAACAAGGGTTGTCACTTTGAGATCTTACATGTCTTTAAGTCCAAGACTTATTTCCAATGCTTGATCTATTTTTTTCATCATTTCATTGTCTAACTTTGTAATCTTATCTGTTAGTCTTTGTTTATCGAGTGTCCGAATTTGTTCTAGCAATATCACAGAATTACGATCAAACCCATACCGCTTCGCATTAATCTCAACATGTGTTGGTAGCTTTGCTTTTTGAATTTGAGCAGTAATTGCTGCAACAATTACTGTAGGACTAAACCTATTTCCGATATCATTTTGTAAGATCAATACTGGACGTATACCTCCCTGTTCTGATCCTACCACAGGGGATAAGTCAGCGAAATATACTTCACCACGTTGAACGATCAAATTATTACACCCCGATCACAGAACGCTCAAGGGTGTTTTCAGCCTCCTCTTCAGCTTGAAAAGCCTCCGAGGCAATTGTTAGATTAATTCGAGCCATTTCCTCATACCCTTTTTGCATGGATTCTCGAAATTGTTGAATATGGTCATATTTCTTTTGCTCTAAATAATTCTTTGTTGCCTGACAGATAAAATCGCTAAGATCTCTATTATCATACTTCATTAGTCCATCCACCTCATTTAATAGGTTTTTTGGTAATCGTACTAAAATCTCCTGTAAGCTCTCTGACAAAACCATACACCTCCGCCAACTGTTGAACGATCAATATCAAATTTAATTCAATAATATCACTGTACGGTTATCATTGCAAAGGATTTCAGAGATTTTTGTCTAAAAAATGTATGAATCCTGTTTAGATATTTATTACTCGTGGTATATATACTTATTTACGAATTATAAAATTATGACAGGTTTAACTTGTTTTTCTTATATACCCTTGGAATACGTTCACTTATCATACATGGGATTTCATAATTAATAGTATCTATATAATTTGCTATTTCATCCATTTCTATTTCATCTTTTCCACTTTTCCCAATTAGTGTTACCTTGGTTCCTACAGGATATTCCTTATCCAAACAAATCATCGTTTGATCCATGCATATCCGACCTACTATTGGCATTCGTTTTCCGTCAACCAATACGTCCATACCCTGTAATTTTCGTATCCATCCATCAGCGTAACCAATCGGCAAAGTTCCAATCCATTCTGAACCATTCGTTACATAAGTTGCTCCGTAACTAATGGATTCGTTCTTTGGAAGATTTTTTACATGAATTAACCGACTGTACAGTGAAAAAGATGGTTTTAAATCAATTGACTTCTCGTTTCGTACATCTTCTGAAGGATATAGCCCGTACATAGCAATACCAAAGCGGATGTAATCGTACATCTCTGAAGAAAAACGAATCGAAGCAGCACTATTCCCAATGTGAATATCAATTGGTGCATCCCACAGCTTTTCAAACACTTCTAACAACTGCTGAAAGCGTTTCTGTTGTTCATGAAAGTAAGCTGAATTTGTATCATCCGCTGTAGCGAAATGGGTATATATGCCTGTTAACTGGACTTTTTCGGTTGATTTAAGAGCCGAAACAAGGGATTGTAATTCTTCATCTTTTCGAATACCAATCCGTCCCATTCCAGTATCCCACTTCATATGAAGCTTCAATTTTTTTGAAAACATATGTGATTGTAGCTCTTGTAGCCATTCTTTTTGAAAAAATGTAAGTGTGATATCGTGTTCAGCCGCGATTTTTGCATAATCCGGCGCAACCCACCCTAATACCAAAATCGGTGCATTAATTCCTGAATGACGTAGTTCCAATGCCTCTTCTAAGAGAGCTACAGCAAGAGCGCTTGCACCTGCCTCTAGGGCAGCCCTAGCTACTTTAACAGCTCCATGGCCATATCCGTTTGCTTTCACAACAGCAAATATATTACTACTCGAGGATAGCTTTTGTTTCATTTGTTTTATGTTATAAGCAACGGCATCTAGGTCAATTTCCGCCCATGTTGGACGGTAAAATATGTCTGACACAACAACCTATCTCCTTCCGTTTCTTCTAATTCACCCATTCTATTATTCCGTTATCGCTTTTACCTGTCAATTAATTAAGAAAATAAGAATTGCCAAAATGAGTAATCAAGTGCAATAATAATAGCTATACCCAGTAGACGAAATTATAGAAAAGAAAGAGCGGGTGATTGCAGCCTTACCTATCATTGGAAAAATAGACCAAAGTCGTGCAGAAATGATTACGGGGGTTGTCTTAAAGGAAAGCCAAAGACTGAAATTAGAGCATCTAGTGATTGACCTGTCAGGGGTACATGCTATTGAATCAGAGGGTGTCCACGCATTGTTATATACGGTAAATACGTTGAAATTGCTTGGTGTAGACACAGTCTTTACAGGAATACATCCCGAATTAGCGTTAAAGGCCTCTTCATTCGGGGACTTAAATAATGCAACATACTGTGCAAATCTTGAGCAAGCTCTAACTTCCTTAGGATTTAAATTTTCCAGGTAAAACAACTTAGCGCCATTAAACCTGATTGGCTAGTGGGAAAAATAAAAAGCAGACCCCCTTTCTTTTGTGAGTCTGCTTGAGATTTTATTTAATTTCTTTACCTTGTACAGATTTAGCTACTTCGATTAATTCTTCTCTCGTCAAATCATCACTCGCTAAATAAAAACTCATTCCATTATTTTGCCATTCAATGGAGTTCGTTGACAATGCACCAACAGCGAATCCTAAGTTCACGATCTCGCCTTCAACCGCCTGTGGTGAAGCCATTGTCGGTAAAACTTCCGCTGTCTCTTCAATTAACGTAAAGTTTTTCTCACCTTCAAATGTCATAATGACACGTTTACCATTTTCTAGCTCGATTGTTTTCTGTTCAGTTAACTCAGCACCAGCAGTATTTAATGGGAACGCAAGTGTAAATGTATCGGAATTTGCGTCAGCAGATACAGGCACATCTGAAGTAGTACTGCTTTTCATGTTTTTATCCATCGAAAAGTCATCTTCTTTAAAACTAGGATCTGTTTTAAAATCTGTAAATTTAACTTCTACCACTGCTTTTTTATCTTTATCCATTACCTTCACAAGTACAGGTGCATAGGTCTTTTTATCAAAATAAATTTCTTGAAATGGAAGGTTATTATTACTTTGATAGTTTGTCTTTGTTTTGAACACATAATGTGAATCGGTTGAGCTAAATTCGGAATCACTATCTTTTTTAATATCATTTATTAGTGATTTATACAAATAAGGTTGGCTTCCATTTTCTGGCCATTCCGACTGAAATTTGAAACTTTTATTCAACGAAGGCGTTAACACAAATACACCCTCTTTATTCTTTAAAATTACTTGACTTCCTTTTTCGTCTTGATCATTTGTTAATTTAACACGGTATAAATCCTTTTTCTTGTGCCAAATGTCAATGTTAAACATCTGACTTTCCTGACCAGTATCCATTTTCATTTCAGCTGTTGCTTTGTAACCATCCATATCTTCAAGCTTTTCATCTAACTTCTGTACAACATCCTCTTGTGACTTTTCCCCACAAGCGGAAAGTAATAAAACCAATCCTATGGCAAGTGCTAACCAAATACTGATACTTTTTTTCATGGACATATCTCCCCTTGTCTCGATTCCAAGGAAAAAGAAATGTAGTCACCACTTAACATCTTGTACGAAAAACAAATGGAAAACCATTGATTACATCTATGGCTAACAAATCGGAATATGAATGACCATTGAAAAGATGATTCCTGAAAACATCGCCATTTCCGCTCAGCATTTGTCACAATATCGTTGGCTAGCAATATGTCCCTTCCTCACGTCCAAGGCAATTCAACTACCAATGCATCATTCTTACCACGTGATGATCCCTGATTAGCATCTTAAAGGAAGTACTAGAAACGCTGCTTTTTAAACTGGCAGGGACTAACTACTCGACTGATTACTTCTTCAGGCGTACAAATTGTTAGTAATCTGGCTCCCGCTCTCAGAATAGCCTTTGCAGTCATTACAATTCTAAACTACCTACCCTATAGCTAACCCTTTACCTTGCTTGCCATTATGCTTTAGAATGTGTTTCGTTCTGGTAGATTTTCTTTAAAAACTTTTCTTCCATGTATCCTTTTCTGACACACCGAAGAAACGAGCGATGGAATGCCAATCGAAATCGTTTCCCATGGCGTTATTTGCACAGGATGCACCTACTGTATAGATAAGTTACAAAAAGATCCCTTTGATACCATGCATTCCTTTTTTCATCTGTTCATTTAGCAACATTCTGGCAATTACATACTTAATCCCCCCATTGTTTCCTGATCCAACTAAAATACAAACTTTGTCATGTTCAGAAAGGATCGATTTCATTTTTCTCGCTACTAGCTACCAGCATTCTCCATCAATAGTTTTCCGTCATACCCAATTATTCTTATGGGCATAACTGTCTACATCGTACATCTTTTTTTGCGGTGACTATAAACATTACCATTTCCTCTACCCGCACTAAAATATATGAGACAAACTCTCCGAATATGCAAAATCCCCTATTCTTCTATAATTACTTGTGCAACAGCATACTCTTTGCTGTGCGTAATCGAAATAAAGGTTGTATAACCTTCAAAACCTTGTACATGGAGAATTGGTGCTCCCGATTTAGCGGATGTCACTTCTATGTCTTGAAAACCCAACTTTCCGATGCCCGTCCCTGTTGCTTTCGCAAAAGCTTCCTTAGCTGCAAACCTACCTGCGATAAATTCCACTTGACGTGACACACTGGTTAAATTTTCATAGGTTGCCTGTTCACGGTTGGTTAAAATTCGTTTTACTAATCGATTGCTTTTCTCTATACTCTTTTTTATTCGCTTTAATTCAATAATATCGATTCCAATTCCTTTTATCATTTTGTGAAATCCTTTCCAAAGCTTGTAAATTTTAATTATAATTTGTTAGTTTCCTATCTTTTTTATGGTCATACTATGTATGAAACGTTATTATACTAATAATACCCGAAAAGTTACGTATTTCAAAAATTCATCCGACGGGGGCTTCCAATGTTTATACGATCAGAAAAAAGTTTAAAAGAATTTATTCACTTTTACCCTATTGTTTCAACAATCGTAATTATTCACATTGTATTATTATTACTAGTTAATATTTTATCATTACCCATTGGAAATATAATCTACCAATGGGGTGTGGGTAATAACTTTTACATCCAGCAAGGAGAGTATTGGCGGTTACTCACATCCATTTTCCTTCACGCTGGCCTTAGCCATGCACTCTTTAATTCACTTGCATTGGTATTATTTGGACCAGCACTAGAACAAATGTTAGGAAAACCTAAATTCATTATTACGTATTTATTAGCTGGATTAGCAGGTAACTTAGGAACATACATAATTGAACCAGCTTCGTATTTCACCACCTATGTTGGTGCGTCTGGCTCAATCTATGGTTTATTTGGCCTTTATCTTTTCATGGTGCTCTTTCGCAAACACTTAATCGATAGTCAAAATGCCCGAATCGTGGTAACAATTCTCGTGATTGGTTTAATCATGACCTTTATACGACCAGGTATTAACATTTCCGCACATCTATTTGGGTTTCTTGGAGGACTTGCACTCGGGCCATTAGTGCTAGCAAACACGCAACCATTTTCCGTATGGCGAAATCAAAGGAGAAATAATAGTGGTTCTGTACAATTTGATCCCAACCGATGGCAGAAAAAACGGGCCAACAAAAATGTATTAAAAATAGTACTTTGGACTGCCTTCGTATTTCTTGTAGTTCTCGGCATCTTCGGAAGGTTTCTATAAAAGTTTTGAACATCCTCTATAAAGTTTATTAAAAGATAAGGATTCATTTCCTTATCTTTTTTAAATGATACATGTAACAATTCCCGTTTTAAAAAACTGTGATGGGGGAACTATATATATAATTCAAGAGAAAATCCTTTATTATCACATAGTATTCGTAAATTAGAAGGAGATTACTAAGAGAAAAAAGATAATCGACCTTTTAATCAAAATAAGTGGTATTGCGCTGATAGGGATTTTTACGATTCTATTATTATGGGTAATGATGTAGATAAAAGGGTTTTCAACAAATGCTTACTTAAAAAGGAGACAAATACGCTTATGTTGTTATATATATTAGCCATTCTTCTCCCGCCAGTCGCTGTATTAATGACGGGAAGGCCAATTCAAGTATTGATAAATGTACTGTTAACGATTATTGGATGGATACCAGGAGTGATTCATGCTATGTTTGTTGTCCATGGATCAAAAAAGTCGTGATACATTGTTTAGCAAAAAAGCCGTTCTGGAATGTGATTCTAAAGAACGGCTTTTTATTGTTGCAACTATTACTGTTTCAGGTTCTAATCGCGATAAGAATACCAAGAAGTTAATTCCATAATATCCTCTACTGCCAGATCCTTTATTTTATAATGTTTCCCAGTGCCAAACTTTGAAACAATAGATGTTTTGATTGTTGCAAGAGAAGCATTTTTTTGTATCATATGTTGTTTCTTTTCAAAGGATTGAATACGTTTATGAAATAGAATGATCGTTTTCCGATTTATTACACGGTACCGTAAAGTAAGTTGCTCATGATCAATTCGGAAGCCTGCATCCTTATAACGTAATAGACCCATGTACAAACAAATAAGCAGTAATATAGTTGGCACCCAAATAAACTGCGGGATAAAAAACAGCATGGCAATGAGTGCTATAAGCAGTAGTATGGTAGATCGTATTATATAAAATGTTTTTGCATTCTCTGGTAATCCAATAAGATCATTTCTATTAGACACATAGTCAGGTAGAAATTTATTTAGAAAACCATCAACTTCTGACTTTTTCATTATAGGGAAAAGTATTGTCGAAAAATCCTCGCCTTTTTCAATCGTTCCACCGGCTACTTCTGCATACACTGTTACATATCCTAACGGTTGGCGTAGTATACTCTCATCAATACCTACAGCCTGAATTCGACGTATTGGTATAGTAGTTTGTTTTTTCTCCAATAGGCCACGAGTAATAAAAAGTTCTTCATTATTTTTTGTAATAGTAAACTTTCCGAACTTTATCATTGTCCCAGCGATACCGAGTAACCAGAGAATTAACAGTAAGGCCAAAATAAGAACCGCAATAATTATAATGCTAAAACTAATAATGGTTTGAAATGTATTCTCATAATATGAATCCGGAATAAATTGTTCAAGTTCTGAAAATAAAAACGTCATAATCACAAAAAGGATTCCAATACTACCTGATGTTGTTCCCGCTAAAAATAAACGCTTAGTGGTTATTTTTTGTTTAGGTAAGTTGTAATTGGTTCCTTCGTTACGTTCATCATTTTCTATCGGCTTTTGAACTGTTTTTAATTCTTCTCTTAGCGCCTCACCCATTTCTAACTTTACTGCTTTTAATGATGCTTCCGTTCCAACTCCGCTTCCAGCAGTTTCAATATTCACCTTAACTAGCTTAAAAATACGGTGTCCGATATTTTGTGTTAGGTCAATAGATTGTATACGATTTTTCGAAATGTAGCGCTTCTTTCGAATCAATATCCCATATTCGATTCGAAGCTCTCCCTCCTCGAGACGATATGTATAACGATACCAAGACAAAGCACTAAACACTACCACAGCTAGAATTAATACACTTGTACCAATTAGAAAATAGATAAGTCCTGCATCTTTAAAAGCAAGGAAACCAATAACTCCAATTGAAAAAACCAATTCTTTAATCGTTTTGAGCAAAGTAAAAAATATCGCTGCAGGGTGGAGTCTTTGTTTTTTAGACATCATCTTCATTCACCCTTGCAAGTGCAGAAATTCGATCACGAAGACTAGCTGCATCCTCCTCTAACAGTGCAGGAATTTCATGAGTTGTTGCCGCAGTAGAAATGGTTACACTAGCCAACTGATATTTTTTCAATATCGGTCCTTGTTTTGTATCAACATGCTGCACCCTAATCATTGGCACGAGCGTTCGAGACACAATTATAATTCCGTGTTGGATGTAAATCTCTTGTTCAAAAACTTCATAACGCCAGCGCTTCCACCTTACCTTTGGCAATAGATAAACAAAAAGGTAATGCAAAAGACCACTTATTAAACTTCCAATTACCGTATACCACAATGGAAAGTTAAAAATAATCGATATTACAAGTCCTGCAACAATGATTATCCACAAGATAGAAATATATATAATTGCGGATATTTTCCAAGCCTTGATTGCATCATCAGCTATTGTATTAATTGGTGGTTGCCGCATTGTGATTCCCCCCCTATTATAATTTCTATTTGTATATACGATTTATCGATCAAAAAAGTGTCATTCTTTAGTGGTTGGCCAGTAGAATGCTGAATTTGGACAGTATTTTACTCATAACGGACAGTATTTCACACAAGTTCGACAGTGAACAAACTCTGAACAGTCGTCTCCGCTTTTCTTGTCTAGCTGCGACTCCTAGCGACTGGCAAATAGGTAATCCTGATGAATGTACGGACAGTTCACCGTACTTTCACATGCTTACCTATTTGTACGTCGCTGAACAGTCGTCTCCGCTTTTCTTTACAAATTAAAAAGCTCCCTTTGCGCTAAGGAGCTTTGTTTTGGTGTCTATTATTTAGTCGCGAATTTAGTCTTAGTCGCGGTTTCTGCGTTTCTGAAAGTTTCCTTTACGATTACGCCCGCCTTGCTGATTGCGTCCACCTTGGTTATTACGTCCACCTTGACTACGCTGTCCATAGTTACGCTTATTTCGGCGATTATCATTGCCTCGATGTCCTTGTGCTTTTTTAACACTAATCGGTTGCACAGACGAAATCGAAACTGGTGTATCTCTTCGCTCTTTAGTCAACATTTTTAGCGCAGCTGCAATAACTGAAATAGAATCATGATCTTGAAGTAACTCATTTGCTGTTTCATGATAAGATTTTAAATCATTACTTTCAAGTGTTTTTAATAATTTATCCACAGTAACCTGTTGTTGTCCACGTTGTGCATCCTGGTTTGTAGGTGGCATTAGACGCTTCATTTTGCTCTTTGTAACTTTTTCAATTAAATGAAGGTGTGCCATTTCTCTTGGTGTGATGAATGATACAGCCTCACCAGTACGTCCCGCCCGTCCAGTACGTCCAATACGGTGTACATAGCTTTCTGGATCTTGCGGAATATCAAAGTTATACACATGTGATACACCTGAAATATCGAGACCACGTGCAGCTACATCTGTAGCAACTAAAATTTCAATACGTCCGCCTTTAAACTTATTTAACACTGACATACGTTTACCTTGTGTTAAATCACCATGAATTCCTTCAGCACGGAACCCTCTAGCCTGTAAGCCTTCAGCAATTTCATCAACGCGTTTCTTTGTACGGCTAAATATAATTGCTAAAGTTGGTGCATGTATATCAATATGGTTTGTTAACGTATCAAACTTTAATCGTTCTGGAACTTCAACGAAATATTGATCAATATTTTCTACCGTCATTTCTTTCGCTTTTACTTTCACCTCTTGTGGTGATTTCATTAAAGTATTCGCGATATTACGGATTTCCTTTGGCATTGTTGCTGAAAATAGCAATGTTTGGCGATCTTCCGGAATTCCTTTTAGGATGTCACGAATATCATCAATGAATCCCATGTTTAACATTTCGTCTGCTTCATCTAATACTGCAGTTTGAACGTTATCAATACGAATTGTCTTTCTACGCATGTGATCCAATAAACGCCCTGGTGTTGCTACAACAATATGTGGTCCTTCTTTCAAAGCTCGAATTTGTCGATCCATGTGCTGACCACCATATACAGGAAGCGTACGGATTCCTTTAAATTTACCTAAACGATTTATTTCTTCAGCTACTTGAATTGCAAGCTCTCTCGTTGGAGCTACCACAAGTCCTTGAATTTTTTTTGCTGTTTTATCAATTTTTTCGATCATCGGAATTCCAAAAGCTGCAGTTTTACCTGTACCTGTTTGAGCTTGTCCGATAACGTCTTTTCCTTGCATTGCAAGTGGAATTGTTTCTGCTTGAATTGGCGTTGCTTCTTCAAATCCCATTTTTTCTAAAGCTTTCATAATGGGGCTTGATATACTTAGTTCTTTAAATGTTGTCACCTTAATAGTCTACTCCTTTTTTCTTCAAAAATTTATTCGCACAAAAAAGGCATCCCCCATTCGTGGAAAGAGGCCTCACTTTATTCACTCATGCACTAAATAATAGTTCTTACATCATAACACATAATACACACAGTTATCCACTTTATATCAAAAAGTACGTTAAGAGGTTGTTCAAAAGGTCATCAAATGATAAAGGCCGCTGAAAAAGTGGTGGATTTTAAAAATTTAACTTTTCACCTTAACTTAGCATCTCGAATATACGGAGACTCCTGCGGGAAGCAAGAGATCGGCGTGACCCCGCAGGACGGCAGTCCGAGGAGGCTCGGCACTCGCCCGCGGAAAGCGGAGTATATTCGAAGATGCGATGGTAGATCCACATATTTTGTATTATATTTAACTTTTTCAGCGGCCTCATGATAAACGGCGGATTTTTAAACACGTACTTTAATGACTTTTTTACCTCTAGCATGATAAACTGTATTAATTAGATTAGATGAGCATAAATGTAAAGGAAGGGTTCTTATGCGTATGCCTCCGTTCAACCCATACTTCGCAGTTGTCATCGGCGTTTTCTCTGTTTCAACATCTGCAATATTAGTCAAGTTAGCCGGTGGTGCACCTGCATCAATTATAGCGAATTATCGATTACTATTCGCCGTTCTTATTATGTCACCCATTATTCTTTTATATTATCGACATGAATTTAAACAGATACAAAAAAAGGATTGGATTCTTGCCATGTTTGCTGGAATTTTCCTGGCATTCCATTTCATACTTTGGTTTGAATCTTTAAATTATACATCAGTGGCAAGTTCTGTTGTACTTGTTACGCTACAACCGATCTTTGCTTTTCTCGGCACGTATTTTTTCTTTAATGAACGATTTACACCAGGAGCAGTAATAAGTATGGTCATTGCCCTTTTTGGAAGCTTGATTATTAGTTGGGGAGATTTTCAAATAAGTGGTTTAGCTCTGTTAGGTGATATCTTAGCATTACTTGGTGCAATGATGGTTACAGCGTATTTTTTAATCGGACAAAACATAAGAAGACGACTGTCCCTTATGACATATACATTTGTTGTATACGGAATCAGCTCAATAACATTAATTGTTTATAATTTAATTCTCGGTTATTCATTTGTTGGTTACCCAGTTAGCTATTGGTGGATTTTCCTAACACTTGCTATTGTACCAACATTTTTAGGCCATACCATGTTTAATTGGGCTCTCAAATGGCTGAGCACGTCAACCATTTCGATGGCAACTGTGCTCGAACCAATTGGCGCAACACTTTTAGCCTACTTTATACTAGGTGAAACCGTTACTTGGGCGCAATGGCTTGGAGGAACAGTCGTGTTATTTGGGTTATTTCTTTTTATTATGAGTACCACTAAAAAAAGAAAAGTCACGATTTCCCAAACAAAGAAGGATATGACCTAGTCCTATAACTGGTATAATAAAAGTAAACTAACAAAGAAGGTGATGGCATGCGTATCCAGCTAATGACAGATAGCGGTGCGGATCTTCCAACACGATTAACGGAAACATTAAATATTATCGTTGTACCATTGTATTTACATTTTAAAGATAAGCAATATATCAGTGGTGTAACATTAAACCTAAAAGAATTTTATCAAAAAATTGAGGAATACGATGAGCTACCTCGTTCATCTGCTCCTAGCCCAAACGATTTTTATGAGGCTTATAAAAAAGTGGACCCTAGTACACCAATTGTTAACATTAGTCTTACAAAGGGATTAAGTTCAACGTATGACAATGCGCTGTTGGCAAAAGAAATGCTGCTTGAAGAAGAACCAAATCGAAAAATAGCTGTTATTAATACACGAACAGCATCTTGTGGGATGGCTCTTTTTATCCATGAAGCAAACAGTAAAATAATGGAAGGCTATACGTTTGAAGAGTTAGAGAATCATTTAAATGACCGTGTTAAGGATACAACAACATTAATTGCACTGAAAACACTTGAAAATGTAATCCGTGGTGGAAGACTTGATAAAGTGCGCGGAACTATTGCAAAGACATTAAACATCAAGCTTTTAATGCGTGCAAGTGAAGAAGGGACAATCGAGGTTGCGGAAAAGGTTCGTGGCGACAAAAAGTCAATTAGACGATTAATCGAGCAAATCGGCGAATACACGAAGAACGTTGAAGAAAAAATCATTGTCATGTCACATTCCAATGCAGAAAACCGCGCTAAGGCCGTTCTTGATGAAATAATGGAAAAGTACCCATTCAAAGATTCTTATCTAACGGATATGGGTCCTCTAATTTCGACTTATGCTGGTCAAGGCGGAATAGTGATTTCTTTCTATAAATAGAAAAGTAAAGTACATGTCAAAGGAGGAGTCCACTGATATAATCATCAATCATACTCCTCCTTTTATGGATGTGCAACCTCTTTAGATAAAAAGTTATAAACCATTTTATTTAATGTATCCTTATCCTCACCGAGGCAAATTAGATGCCTGGATCGTTCAAAAAATACTACTTCCTTCTCTTCCGAATTGATTTCTTTATCCAAAAAATATGCTGTTTTATAAGGAACCATCCCATCCTTTTGCCCTTGTGCAATTAACACGCTTGAGTCTATTTTCTTTAAATAAGGCTTAGTAAATTTAACAAGCTTCAAAAATTCTAGATTTGACTTAAATGGAACTCCCCCAAGTTTTTTCCTATAATGGATATATAACTTGTTCTTTTTTATGTTTCCTTTTAAACCATCTACACATACCTGATGGATATCAAAGAAAATTTGTTTGAATGAAAGATATTTTCTTGCTGAAGCTAACAGGACAAGTTTATCTACTTTATATTTTGCAGCTAAATAGGATGCGATCATGCCTCCCATTGAAAAGCCAATCAAATACACTTCATCATATTTAGCTAATAACTGCTTTAAGGAATCTTCGGCAGCCGAAATCCATTTTTTATGTGATACATTTTTAAGTGTAAGCTTCCTTCCATGCCCAGGAAGTGTCGGTACTTCTATGTGCCAGTTTGTTTCCTCTTTCAAAAAATTTGATAACGGCTCGATTTCATATGGTCCTCCCGTATATCCATGGAGGAGTAAGCATGCGATCATAGACACCCTCCTTTCGTCCGTCTACTTATTAATTTCCTTTTTCACTCTACCTATTACAGACAGTTAGGTTTTTCTATTCCCAACAATGGCTGGTTTTTCTATTTGGATTTTCTCATTAAAAAAAGCCGATGATTAGTACACTCTTACACCATCCGCTTTTCTCTCACTATCATTTAAAACTTTTCATAATAGAGCCAACTTGTTTTACCATTGGCGTTATTTGCTGGAAGGTGTTCGCTACTTGACCAACCGTTGATAACATTTTATCAAAGTCAACTTCACCTTTTTTATTTTGAAAATAGTTCAACACGTTGCTTGGTGGCGGTTGATTAAATGTAGCGTACTGATTCTGATTAGGTTGTGAGAAAGTATGCCAATTTGTTGGCTGTTTTGGCTTTGCATAGACTTGATAGGGTGTAGGATTATATGGTGGAATAGTTGGCTGTTGCCATTGCTGTTTATGGTATTGTGGTCGTTTCGGGTTAGCGTTAAAAGGTTCCTGATAATAATTTGGTCTGTTAAACATATGACACACACCTCTTTTACATCTGTTTCTATTTAGAATATGCAAAATTAGAGGGGATTGTGTCATGATGCAGGATGAAAATTAGCTATCATATTCTTCATAATAATTTCGGAAATAATCCTGACTATCAATCATACTTAGTTCATACTTCAACTTACTTTCCTGAAATCCTAATACTGAATAATCATCTACAAATGTTGCAGGTGTACCAAATATTCCTTTATCTTGAAGATCCTTTAAATAGCTACCATTGTTTGATATATTTTTCTCTATATAATCTACTCCCCACGTATTCATTCTCTCTACTACCTTTTTACACGCTGAGCAATTATCACTAGTATAAATAACCACCTTTTGCCTAGTCATTGTTGTCGCCTCCTAGAATAACATTGTATAAATTTATACCCTTTTCTCTTCTTCTTAAACGTATTTGTTAAGGGTATATTACAAAATGTTTACATCTTGATTATAATTTATACTTTTAGAGGTTGTTCAAAAACTCGCGCTTTTATTAAAGAACATTATTCCAATTACAACGATGAAACCAAGCGATACAATTGGATATAACCCACTGATGGCAACGAGTATTAAAAACAAATAGCCAAGACCCATGTTTGTCTTATAACCTGATTGTCTTGCTAACAATGCAATCGTATTATCTATTTTTATCTGATAAACAAACATGAACGTACTAAAATAGAAAATTAACTGTACTGGCGCCCATATGGAAGCATGAAGAACGAGATAACTAATAATACGAATAAGAAGCGGTATACTACCAATTATTACCCATTTGAAAAATGACTGCTTATAACTTTTTAAATTCCATGGCAACACATGAAGAATATCCGATTGAAAACGATCACTAAAAAGAATAGCGGCTACAGATGCATAGACATAGATCGCAACTGCAATGGCTATATGAATGGCCGATTCGGAAATAAATACTACTGCAACAAGCATGATCAATAATACTACAACAGTCTGAAGTATTAGATCAAGGTTCTTGCCCAAATATATCCTCCAAATTCGATGATGGATCGCTTTAGGTGTGTATGTAAAAGGTTTCTTTTGAGCAAATGAATTTCTAAAAGCACTATATTTCCTCTGCCGTTTAAATTTAGTTTCCGATGCCTTGCTAATTAGTGGCATATTCCATATTTTAAAATCACTTACTTCCATTACTTTGCCCCAATGAACTCCATGGAAGATGGAACCAAACAATCTCATGTTAATGGTCAAGATAAATCCTATTATGGCCAAACTAACGATTAAATGACTAGAGAAAAATGCACCGATATTTAATACGATAATACCAGAAATCCAGTGCAGCTTTGTCCCAACTCTAACCTGAAATAATTTCCATTGAGGTACTGTCATGATAGTATCCATTACCGTAAATAATAAAATATATGCGACAACTACTGAACTTGAAATCGGTGTTATAACCGTGACAAGAGTCCCGACAACTATATAAAAAAGAATCAGTTTAATCCATTTCTCTGCAATGCATAACAGCCAAATTTTCTTTCTTGTAAAAGGTAAAATACTTAATTGGTCCTCGGAACTTGAAAATGTGACTCCAGGATTCCGGAATGATCGCATCACATATCGTATTGGTAAAATCGCTACCACTACCCAGTAACGGATAATTGCCTGTTCTTCAGCTAGCATAAAATTTTGGTGATTGGCTTGTATAACGTCTCCCATAATGAAAAGACTAGCAATGACGTAACCACCAAGAAGTACTAGGTAAATTGCAATTACTGGATCCACCATTACTTGGATAGCCATCTTGTATACGCTACTTTTTTTACGGAATCGGTTTTTTTTGATAAACAGGAACGCACGGATCAAAGAAGCATTTCTACTCATTCCTTCGATCTCCTTTGAATGGTATGAAAATCACCAATTGGTCCTTTGTTTAGCATTTCTCCTCGCTGAAGCATGATATATCCATCCGCAAAATGTTTCACACGATCTAGTTGGTGTGTGGTCAATAAAATACTTGTACCGTTGCTAGCTTTTTCTTTCATTACCTCTTCAAAAAAATCAACTGCATAGACATCTAATCCCATGTAAGGTTCATCTATTAACATAACTGGCGTATCAGGTAGCAACGCACAAATTGTTTGCACCTTTTGCCTCATGCCTTTCGATAAGGACTCAGGATATTCATTCAACTTATCGTTTAGTTCAAAGTTCCGAACATAATGATCTACTCGCTTCGATAGGTCTTCTTCAGCAATTCCATAACTCATTCCATAAAGCTGAAAGTTCTGCATGACGGTTAATTCGGTTAGTAACAACGGCTCTTCTGGAAGATAAGATATAAGTTGTTTAAAATCTAAAAATTGGTTGTCAAAATCATACGTTTTATTAATGGTTATTTTGCCGGAAGATTTGTCCACAATTCCTAAAATTGCTTTCATTAGTGTCGACTTCCCCGCTCCGTTATGCCCAACTAAAGCCGTGATTTGACCAGGTTCTAATTCGAATGAAATAGCATCAAGTAACCTATTTTTACCAATTTCCACACTTACCATATTAACTTCTAATGTTTTCATGCTATCACCTACTCTGTAGAATACTATAATTACGAAAATTGATAACAAAAGTTTCAATTAAATCAATATATTAGAAAACTTGGCATTCACTAAGCCTTTGGGCGAATGACTTAGTTGCACTTATGCAGATAAGAAAGTTTTATACTTTCTTATCTGCCAAAAAAAGCCCACAATTTAATGTGAGCCAATTGCCATTCCTATTATTCGTAAGCTTTCGTTTGAGCTTTTGATCTCTGCTTTTTATTCTTTCGATAGATTATATAGATGATAATACCTACTACAAGAGCAATAATCCCATACAGCTGAAACTCTTCCATAAAAGATTTCACCGTCTTTAAATTACCTACACTACCTAACCATAAAACTCCAACAGTCCACGGTAAAATTCCAAGCAACGTTAGCGATAAAAACGTCCATTTATTAATCTTACTAACACCTGCAACATATGAAATATAATTGCCCAACCCAAGTGGTCTCGCGAAAGCTATGCTCCATACTCCAAACTTTTTAAACCAACTTTGTGCTTTTTCAATTTTTTTACGACTTGTTTTTTCTTTTAATTTATCCTCAAGTTTATAACCTATATAGTATGGGATAAGACTGAATCCTGTATAGACTCCACTTGCCAACAGTCCGTATAGGATTACCTCTACGATTGTAAGATTTAATATAAAACCAAATACTAAGGTAACTAATCCACCAGGAAACGGAAGAGATGATGCCTCTATTGCAAGACTAGCAAGTAATCCCCATATTCCATATTCTTTAATCACATCAACTACAACCTCTAACATGGAATAAACTCTCCTTTACGTGGAAGTTCAAAAAGTCACCAAATGATAAACTACGAATTCCTCCGCTTTGCTTGCCTTTCCGGTCCTCATGTAGAAGTAGCACAGAGGAACTTCTACTAATATCGCCCACGTCCTTTGGGCAACGTAGAAGTCAGCACATCCTGTGCAAGTCCGGTCCTCAAGACTTCACCGCCTTGAACTTCTTGTTTCTAATTTGGCACCTTTTTGAACACGCTCTTTAAATCGATTATCTACAGTTGTACACTTACTGCTTATTATTTTTCACTAACTTTAATATTGCGGTTTTTTCCTTCTAAAACCTCAAAGATGCCATAAAGAAAAAGTCCAAGCGGCACAATACCGAGCAATACTTGCCCACATGGTTCTTGAGCAATTTGAGCCAAAGCTCCATCAATTCCGTTTGCCTGACTTGATTCAGCAGTCCAACCTGAATGAATAAAAAATCCACCAAGGACACCGAACGTAATTCCTCTTGAAATAAACCCAATTCTTCCTATCAATTTGGTAAATATCCATTCCTTTTGTTTCATCTGACTAGCATTTAGCTTTTTCGTAAAGCTTCCCCTAATATCATTAATTACCTGAATAAAGGCAAAGACAAAAATACTCGCCCCAGTAATACCAATCGCCAATCGTCCGAGTGGCATATCAATAATCTTTCCCATCCAAAATTGTTTAGAATTACCTGTCTGTCCTGAGTTAATTGCAAGGATAGCAAAACTAACCCCTAACCCAATGTCAACAACTCCACCTAAATCGAAGATTTTGATGGAGCTTGTAACTACCCAATAGTACAAACGCCCTTGTGGGCTCCTATTTTTTATCACCGGTAAAGCATTGGCGTGGTGTTACATCGTGGGCAGGTTGACTGCTACCCTATCTACCTAGCTTGCTAAGCAGATACTCTAGAAAGGTACTTGATTCCCTTGTTATAGAGGTTCATTGCTGCAACACGGTCATCATTTGATCGATAAGCGCATTTCTTGCAGCAAAATTGATGTGTTTTCTTGTTACGATTGTTTTTAGCTCTATGTTCACACTTCGGACAATCTTGAGATGTATATTTCGGATTCACCAAAATAACTTTTGATTTTGTCATTTGCGCTTTATATGTTAAAAACTCTCGCAATTGGTCGAAGGCCCAAGAAACAGAAACATATCGTTTACGTTTGCACACTTTTTCAGTAGCTTTTCGTACATTTTGTAAATCTTCTAAGGTGTATAATGTGTTTTGGCCATAATTGGTTACGAGTGCCTTAGAGACAACGTGGTTAACATCTGTCATCCAACAGTTTTCTCGTTGACCAATGGCTTTTAACCTTCTTCGAGCAGAAGGTGTTTGTCTTTGTTGCAATTGTTTCCGTAATAATTTGTAATGCGCACGTTTTTGTTTGATTTGTTTACCACTGAAAAATGTTGTTTTTCCAGCATCATCAAATACGGTAGCAACGAAGTTGATACCTAAGTCGATCCCAACAATATGTAACACATCACTAGTATTAAATTGTTCGCTTTCTTTGAGTTCCTTTGTCATTGGAATGTGTAGAAAGTATTTCCCTTTCTTTTGCACAAGTTTGGAAGTACCGAACTTCCAGGATCCATCAAAAAAATGCTCCATCTTTTTCGTGACATATGGAACTTTGATCCGTCCAAACAATGTGTTCACGGAAAAATATTCAGATTTTAAGGAGTAATCACGATTCCACACCAAATCATATTCTGGTTTTTTAAATTTAGCTAGCGTATTTTCTACATCGTTTGATTGCATTGACTTATATTTAGCACACACTGTTCTCGCAACGCTATTTGCCATTTGCGATTTCAAACGATAGTCAGAACGGAGCAAATTATACGTTAATTTGTGTAACTTAATGGAAGTAAAACAGTCGTGGCGAAATGCCTTTTTAGAGGCGAAATTCAGACCCTTACGAACGGCACGAATTGTATCTAGTAATTTTTCTTTATCTAATTCAGTTGGTAAAATCTTTATCTTAGCTGTAATCGTAAGTTTCATCATTTCCCTCTCCTCTCTTGTTTATTATACTATATGCGAACAAACGTTTTCAACAGAGAAGAGCTGCTTTTTTTAAAAATTGAAACCAGCCAATTCCTCTCCGCCGAAATCGAAGAGTTTGACAGAGTCTCCTTGGCTTTTGATGATGAAATATAGCTGTAAAAAAGTAACCAATCCGAATAAAAAAGTCTTTAATCTTTGTTCCATCATGGTCGCCCTCAATAAAAACTTGTGTGAGTAACCATGTTATATAACCAGTTAGGCCAAGTACCACCAGCCACAATATTAATTCCCCATATGGCTTACTAGCAACCGCAGCAATGGCTCCTTGCTGATCACTCACCAATACCTATCGCTGCCATCATGGAAATAAGACCGATTAATACATACACAGAGCCTTTTGCAGAAAACCCTATTCTTGAATACCATCTGACCCAAGGCATTACATTGTTATCAGCATCTTTCCTCTTAAGAAAGCCACTTATCCTAATCAGTATATTTTCCATCATGTCATTCATCCTTATAAGGAACACGTAATAAGGGTGTATTCCTCTAAAACCCTATTTAGAAACATTTTAATTGCTAGAGGAATTTCAAAAAGTCATCAAATGATAAACGGCGAATTTCTTCGTTGCGCAGTTTTTCCGGTCCTCACGTATTAAAAGCATAGAGGAACTTCTACGAAGACCGTCCACGTCCTGTGGACAACGTAGAAGTCAGCACATCCTGTGCAAGTCCGGTCCTCAAAATCTTCGCGCCTTGAACTTGACGCACAGGACGTGCTAATGTCGACTTTGCAACAGGACGCCTGAGTTCTTTGTCGACCTTGTTTCTAATTTGCCAACTTTTTGAACACGCATTGTAAAATTACTTCCATCAGATGATCTCTGTCCCCTTAACCATCCGAATATATTTCGGCAGAATCGTAATCGAAGCGGGAGTTGCTCCATTTATCTCACCGTCCATGTCAACTTCTTTCGCACGGTCTGTTTCAATTTCTAACGACTCTGCTTGAAAATGAATTAGTTCAGACAGTTCATCCGGATCGGTCGTTGGCTTGTTCATCGATAGAAATTCACGAAAGGAAGCGAGGTTTGAGGTTTTTATAATTAACACATCCATTTTTCCATCACTTGGATCTGCGGTGGTTATCGGCAATTCCTTTGTGCCCATGAATCTACCATTTAGTACTAATATTAGGACAGCCTCGCCGTCATATGTTTCAACATCTGTTTTAATTTTATAACTAAATGACTCTGCTTGGTTAACAGTGCGCAATGTACTCATATAATAACTAAGCACTCCGAAGCTCCTTTTTTGATCTGGGTCAACATTTAGAGAGGCTTCTGAAACAAAGCCAATTCCCCAGAAGTTAAGAAAATATCTCTCCCCCGTTTTCCCAAGATCGATATCCACAATTTCCCCTCTCGCAATTCCCTCTGCAGCTTGTTTGAGGTTTTGTGAAGTACCTAGCATACGGCTGAAGTCATTACACGTTCCACCTGGCAAAACACCAATAATCGGTTTTTTTTCTAGTGGTGCGATACTGTTTATGCACTCATGGATTGTTCCATCTCCGCCTAAAATCACAATAATGTCCACGTGATCAGCATAGTCTGCACATATTCTTTTTACTTCATTTATGGTTTCGGTTTGAATAATAGTAAGTTTTTTAATTGCTTTTGTAATAGAAGGTAGTGTTTGTTCAAGTTTTTGTTCTAAATCATCGTTTCCTGCATTACTATTATATAAGAATAGACCTGTTTCATATTTCATTATAATTTCCTCCTACTCAACCTAATAGTTACTCAATACCCTATCCTATCTTAGAAAAAATCGCAATTCACATTGTTCCTAACCCCAAAAAAATAGTTATTATTAATTCGATGTAAAATTAAAAAAATATCTAGTATTCTTGCTTGAAATAGTATTTAATATAGTAGTAGGAATTATAATTTTCTAAATTACACAGGAGGGTCAAAATGAAGAAAATTTATAGTTTGTTGCTTGTATTAAGTTTAGCTTTTATTCTTACAGCATGTGGTGGTTCGGATCAAGAAGATGCACAAGGAAGCGACAAAAAAGAAAAAGGCGACCTTAAACCAGACACACTTGTAATTGGTTTTGTACCATCTCAGGACTCAGATACAATTGCAGATACAATTCAACCAATGGCTGATCGTTTGTCGGAAGAGCTGGACATTGAAGTAAAAGGGCAAGTAATGACTAGCTATAACTCGCTCGTTGAAGCTATGGGGGCTAACCAGGTTCACGTTGGATTTATTCCAGCATTTGGTTATGTTTTAGCAAATGAGCAGTACGGGGCAGAAGTAATCTTGAAATCTATTCGTCATGGATCAGGTACATATAAAGCACAATACTTGGTTCGCTCTGATTCTGGTATCGAAACACTTGAAGATTTGAAAGGAAAAATCTGGGCTTATCCTGATAAAGGATCTACCTCTGGCTATCTTTTCCCGGCAAATCAATTAATGCAGAAGTTCGATTATGCTAGTGCACCAGAACTTGAAACAGACTTTTTCTCAGCTACTGTTCAAGCAGGTGGCCATGATACTGCAGCACTTGCTGTTTTAGAAGGTGACGCAGATGTCGCTACTACATTTGATGATGTTCGTACAGAACTTGAGGCAGAACATCCAGATATCATGGAGGAATTAACTGTAATTGGTCATACCGAGGAAATTCCGAATGATACCATTTCAGTTACCAAAGAGTTAGATGAAGAATTAGTTAAGAAAATCAAAGAAATCTTCCTTTCGTTTAATGATGATCCTGAAATGATCAAAATTATGAATGAAGTTTATAACTGGGATGCAATCGATGAAGCATCTGACAAAGAATACCAGGTAGTTAAAGATACGTACCAAAAATTCAAAGACAACATTGAATTATAATTAAACGATAGTTAAATTTACAAAAAGGGGAGGTATTTATATCTCCCTTTTTTCTCAGGTGTAGATTGTTGCGCTCTCAATTTCGTAACTAATGGAGGGAATACATATTATGATTGAATTTAAAGATGTCAGCCTTGTTTACCCGAATGGAACAGAAGGCTTGAAAAACATAAATACCACCATTAAAGATGGTGAATTTGTTGTGATTGTAGGTTTATCCGGAGCAGGAAAATCTACGTTTATTCGCAGTATAAATCGACTCGTTACGCCAACAACAGGATCCCTCTTAATTGATGATGAGGATATTATTACTTATCGTGGTTCAAATCTACGAAAACTACGCACAAAGATTGGCATGATTTTTCAAAACTATAACCTGGTAAAGCGTTCCAACGTTTTAAAAAATGTTTTAGCTGGACGACTTGGACACACCAGTACGTTAAGATCAATTTTAAACCTTTACAAAAAGGATGATGTTGGACTAGCTTACGAAAGCTTAAAGCGTGTAAATATTGATGAAAAATTGTATAACCGTGCTGACGAACTTAGCGGTGGTCAACAGCAGCGCGTCAGTATTGCACGCGTATTGACACAGAAACCTTCCTACATTCTTGCAGATGAACCAGTAGCATCACTTGATCCACCAACATCCCACCAGGTTATGACGTACCTAAAAAAAATTAATAAGGAAGATAATATTACAACAATAGTAAACCTACATTTTATTGATATGGCTATGGAATATGCTGATCGTATTATCGGTATGCGCGCTGGAGAAGTTGTTTTCGACGGCCCGGTATCTGAGGTAACAGAAAAAACATTTGAAGAAATCTATGGCCGGACCATTCGTGAGGACGACTTGCGTGGGGGGGCAAATGAATCGTGACTAAACAGTTAAATTCCAAGTCCTTACAAAAAACACCACCTATCTACCCGGTTAAAACCAAGGTTCAACTTACAACCATTCTAATTGTTGTATTAGGATTTTACTTATTCAGTATGTTTTGGACACAACAAAAAATGGTCGGTGGATTTGGTAATGCATTTAGTAATGTCCTTGTAGTTGTAGAAAAGTTTTTCCCACCCAATATGAGTGTTATTACAGCGGTGTGGGACCCAATGGCTCAAACCATCCAAATGGCAATTATCGCCACAACGTTTGCAGCGATTCTAACTGTTCCATTAGCACTTTTATCAGCACAAAATATAACATCCATTAAACCTCTTTACATTACAACTCGAACAGTGCTAAATATTTTACGTACCATTCCCGATTTAGTTTTAGCTGTTATTTTCGTTGGACTATTTGGAGTTGGTTTATTTCCAGGTATCGTTGCACTCATCATATTCTCATTAGGTATCTTGGCAAAATTGATAAGTGAAACGATAGAGTCTGTTGATATGGATCCACTTGAAGCAATGCGGGCATCAGGCGGTAGTGTAATTCAAGTAATTTTCTATGGGCTGGTTCCACAGGTCTTACCACAATTCACATCATTTGTCCTCTATGTATTTGAAATAAATATACGGGCGTCTGTTGTACTAGGACTTGTTGGTGCAGGTGGTATTGGACTCGTTCTCGATCAACAGCTTAAGTTTTATAACTATCCGAATGTTATGGCTATCATCATTCTAATATTCGTTGTTGTACTGATTATTGAGTATATCAGCAATAAACTAAGGGAGGCATTAATATAATGGAATCTATTTCATTACCTCCAAAGCAACCTAAATCAGCTTTTAAAAAAATAAAAGGAATACTAATCTTTCTAGCTGTTATTGCCATTTATATATGGACGTTTATCGGAATTGACATTGACTGGGCTCGTGCTGTCGAACGGGCAATAAGTAACTTCGGGGTAATTATTCCCAGGTTATTCAGCCCTGACTGGTCAGCTACTGGTGAGGTCACATTAAAAATAATTGAGACAGTATTTATTGCTTTTGCTGGATCTTTCATGGCTTCTATTCTGGCCATTCCACTTGGTTTCCTTGCTGCAAAAAATATGTCTCGTAGTAAGTTTTTATCTAATATTGGCAAATGGATCCTATCTGCTATCCGTGCATTTCCAGATATTATCCTGGCTATATTATTTGTCGTAGCAGTGGGCCCGAATGCATTTGCTGGTGTTCTTGCAATTGCGATTGGATCGACAGGAATGCTTGGAAAGCTATATTCTGAAGTGGTAGAGTCAATCGATATGAGGGTTGTTGAAGCTATGGAAGCTAATGGAGCGAATAAGATACAAATGCTTTTCTATGGTGTCATACCTCAGATTATTCCTGAGTTCTTATCCTATGCCATTTATCGGTTTGAAATCGATGTACGTGCATCTTCCATACTAGGTATTGTTGGTGCAGGTGGTATTGGTACGATGATTATCTTTGCAGCCAATAACCGGAACTGGAGTGAAATGGGACTTATCCTGTTAGCAATTATTATTGTTGTTACGATAATTGACTTCATATCGGCAAGAATTCGCCGCAAAATAGTGTAGAACTTAAGTGAAACGAAATTAAAGGTTTACTTTGATTTCGTTTTCTTATTTTAAGAATTTCAAAAAGGAGTATTGACCTACTTATGGATACAGCAAATTTAACGATTCTATATACAAGTGATGTTCATGGAAACGCTTTACCAATTATATATGGTAGCAATCAACCTGCTGATACCGGCCTTGCCAAGTATGCAAGCCTTGTTAAAAAGACAAAAGAACAAACTGATAATCTTCTTATCCTAGATAATGGAGATTTAATTCAAGGAACCCCACTTATGACACATTTCGTAAAACAACATAAAACAGAAGAAAACCCAATGATTGGCATTATGAATCGAATTGGAATTGAAGCAAGTGTAATCGGCAATCATGAGTTTAACTTTGGGAAACAAATTTTAGAAAATGCAGTAAAGGAATCAAATTTTCCGTGGTTATCTGCAAATACATTAGATCAAACCACGAACCAACCCTATTTTGGCCAACCGTATCATATAAAAAAATTAGATAATGGCATTAAAGTAGCTGTAATTGGGGTTACAACCCACTACATTCCTAATTGGGAATCACCAGAGCATATAGAAGGAATTAATTTTCAAGATGCTTTAACCTCTCTACAGAAATGGGTTAATCATCTTCATCAAATTCAAAAACCTGACTTATTAATTGCATCCTATCATGGAGGATTTGAACGGGATATTGAGTCAGGCGAGCCAACTGAAGTATTAACAGGAGAAAACCAGGGCTATCAGATGTGTCAGGAAATTGATGGAATTGATGTGCTTTTGACGGGACACCAGCATCGCACCTTAACTGGTATAATAAATAATGTATTGGTTATCCAGCCTGGGTTTAACGCTCAAGGTTATGGTCAAATAGAAATTGAATTCAGTAAAGATCAAGACAACTGGCATATAACTAAGAAGTCTGCGAGGTTGCTTGATTTGGAAGGTGTCCCTGCTGACTCAGAAATAGTAGAGTATATGGCAATGCTTGAGAACTCTACTCAACAATGGCTTGATCAACCAATTGGTTATGTTGATGGGGATATGACAATTGAAAATCCACTGCAAGTACGTATGAACAAACATCCTTTTATCGAATTCATACAGCAGGTACAGATGGCAGCAACTGGTGTGGACATTTCTGTTACCTCCCTTCTGAATAACAAATCAACTGGATTTGGGCCTGTCGTAACCATGCGAGATATTGTGGCAAACTACATGTACCCGAACACATTGGTTGTTCTGAAGTTATCTGGAGCAGATATCTTTGCGGCACTTGAAAAAACAGCATCATACTTTATCTTAAATGAATTTGGGGAAATTGACGTTAATCCAAGCTTTAGCCAACCAAAACCGCAACATTATAATTACGATATGTGGGAAGGAATCGAGTACAACATAAATGTCCGAAATCCGGTTGGATCACGCATCGAATATGTAACGAAAGATGGAATCCCTCTTGACTTAGATGGAGTCTACCCTGTTGTACTGAATAATTATCGTGCAAATGGTGGTGGTAATTATCATATGTTCAAAAATAAACCAATTGTCAAAGAAGTACAACAAGATACAGTCGAGCTCATCAGATGGTACTTTGAGCAGCATCCAACTGTTAAAGCAAACGCAACAAAAAATTTTGAGGTAAAGAAGTGAAGAAATAAGGCCCATACCTGGATTGGTATGGGCCTTATTAGTATTAATCTTCGTCATTATCGTCTTTGTCATCGTCATCGTCGTCATCTTCTTCAAGTGAAACTACAATTACCTCTCCGGTATTTGCATCAACTTCGATGTCGGCCTCTTTTTTGCCATTTTTAATTTCAATCTCGTACGTTAAGCGGCCATCGTCTTCTTCAAGTTCAATACTTTTAATCGTTCCTTCAAACTCTTTTAATGCAATTTCTTCTGCCTTATTAGCTTCAACTGCTACTTTTTTTACGGATGATTTATCATCATTTGCTTGTTGTTGATTTTCTGCGTTTTTGTCATCTTTATTATCATCCGCATCATCTAAATTGTCTTTGGCGTTTTTAGATAACGGCTTTTCTTTTAGATGAAGCACCTCGCCAGTACTTCCATCAAGTGTTAAATCATACTTCTTCTCGTCACCTAAAATTTCAACCTCATAAACCGCTTTATTCTTTTTTTCATCTAGCTCGAGTTCCGTAACTGTACCAGGATACTGGTCAGCCACTAATTTTCTAACGTCATCCGTTGATAGGGATGCCTCCGCTTGAGATGCTGTTGCCTGAAATATTCCTAACCCTAGAACAGCTGCTACAACTACCCCGCCTACTGCGATTTTTTTCTTTTTAGTCAATTTTAATTCCTCCTTATTTCTTTCTTACTGTTATCATATCCCTCCCAAATGAAAGAACATGGTGAACAAGATTAGAATTTGATGAGAAAGTGATTAATGATCTATCACAATTGGGAGGATTACCGTAAAGGTGCTCCCTTCTGCTATATTACTTGATACCGTAAGTTTTCCTTTGTGTGCCTCGACAATTGATTTGGCGATTGAAAGTCCGAGACCTGTCCCGCCATTATCTCTGTTTCTGGCTTTATCTACTCGATAAAAGCGGTCGAAAATTTTTGCTTGCTCCTCTTTTGAAATTCCCGGCCCAAAGTCTTGAATTGCAATGGCAACGTTTTTATCGACAACTGAAATAGTCACAATAATTTCAGCTTCACTATATTTACATGCATTATCAATTAAACTATAGACCACCTGTTTAAGCTGATCTTTGTTAGCTTTAACGAGTATCTCCTCTTGTTCTTTCCTATTGACCCTTATGGAACGATTATAGGCTCCATTAAAAACAGTTACAACATCTAAACACAACTTCACTATGTTCACTTCTGTTAACACACTTTCATTTTTACTTTTAGCAAGAAAAAGTAGTTGCTCTACCAATTTCTGCATTCGATCTGCTTCCGTTTCGATAGCTCCAATTGATTCTTGAAAAATCTCAGGGCGTTCTAAACCTCGACGTTCTAGAAGCTGCGCATAACTTTTCACAATTGCAATTGGTGTTTTTAACTCATGGGATGCGTCCGATACAAATTGTTCTTGTTTGTTAAAACTTTCCCTTAAGTGATCAATCATTTCATTAAACGTTTGCTCCATTTGATACAATTCATCCTTGGAATGACTACGAACCGAAATCTTTTCCCATGTGTTCTCATTTTTATTAGCATTCATTGTTTGAATTAAGGCCTGAATAGGTTTTAATATGAAGCCAGTCAATAGTCGTCCCGCAAAAATAGTTGGAAGAAGCATCACAATCGAGGCACCTATAACAACGTACAATAACGTTTGCATTGTCGCGTCAAGCCCTGTTAAATGCTTGGAAACTTGCAGTGTAACAACATTGCCATCACTCCATATAACTGGCTGGGTGACAACTGCAACACTAGCACGATCATCAACTGATCTTATCTCTTGTATCTCACTTGCTGAAAAAGTAATCGGAAGACTTGTGTATGAGCCATGTTTTGTTAAGGTAACAAGTTTATTTTCTTTTTCATCAACTACTCGAATCATACCTTCATTTGGTAGATAAGCGCGGAGTAGTTGGTTTTTGGAAATGGTTGGATTCTCATTCAATGTACTTATTATCGTTTCTGTATGTGCATCTAATTGGTCTAACTCGCTATCTGCAGACAATTTATAAAAAAAGTAATAGATAGACGCGTTTACTAATAAAATTAATACTAACATGAATAGGCTGGAAAACAGTTGAATTTTTGTCCGAAGTTTCATTTAGTTTGATCCTTTATCATATACCCTACCCCACGAATCGTTTGAATATATTTCGTGTCAAAATCCTTATCAATCTTTTGTCTTAAATATCGAATATAGACATCAACCACATTCGTATCACCAAAATAATCATATCCCCATACTTTTTCAATTAACTGCTCACGCGTTAGCACAATATTTTTGTTTTGTAATAAGTATATAAGTAAATCATATTCACGTGGTGTCAACTCAATCTCTACAGTAGACCGCTTTACTTGTCGTGTATTTAAATCTACATATAGCTCACCATTAACTAACTCATTCCGTTTCGATTGTTGCCGTAAATGCACCCTTATGCGTGCCAATAATTCTTCAATTTGAAACGGTTTCGTTATATAATCATTTGCACCTAGATCTAATCCGCTTACTTTATCATGTATTTCATCTCTAGCAGTCAAAAGAATGATTGGAGTTTGTTGATCACTTCGCCGAAACTTCCGTAGAACCTCGAGTCCACTTAACTCAGGAATCATAATATCTAGTAAAGCTAGATCCCACTGTTTCGTTTCCAGTAAATGTAGCGCTTCTTTTCCATCACTTGCAATTTGAGTGTTATAATTTTCATAACCAAGTTCCAACTGCAGCACCCTACTAAGTTTTTTTTCATCTTCTACAATTAAAATATTTGGTTGACTCAGAATGATCACCCACTTTATGTGTCTTTTTATGTACTATAACAAATAAATCATAACAATGTACGAATATTAGTAAACATATATTTTGCAAAATATGTAACAGAAGTCGATAATATAAAGAATGCATTTTGATTTACCATATAAATTGATTATAAATACGTGTTCAAAAAGTCGCCAAATTAGAAATAAGAAGGTCGAGGCACGAGCGTTTTGAGGACCGGACTTACGCGCGTGTGCTGACTTCTGTGTTGCCCACAGGACGTGGGCGCCCTTAATAGAAGTTCCTTTTTCAACGAAGTGATTCGCCATTTATCATTTGGTGACTTTTTGAACTTCCTCTTATAATGATTAAGTCTTTATCATAAGGGTATGGTGTATGAAGTAATCCTAATAAGATTATCTCATTATTTGTAAACGCCTTAAATCCAACGAAATGCAGAAAACGAATTTAATTTAAGGAGTGATGCGTAATGCTAGCACTTGATCATGTTGTTATAGCCGCTAATAATGCTGAAGAATTAAGCGCCCAGTATGGAAATCAGTTCACCATAAAGTCTATTAAGGGTGGCCAACATAATGAATGGGGTACGCATAATTATTTATCTTACTTCTCAAATGATAGTTATATAGAATGGTTAGGAACGTACGATAATGAGAAAACAACTAATTCAGATAATCCACTAATAAAACATCTCACACATGTTTTAGAAAAAAATATAGCTGGTCCGTTTCAATTTGCGTTAAGGACAACACAAATGGATAGTTATGTGGAACATTTCCAAAAAAATGACATCCCATTTGTAGGCCCTGTTAATGCAACGAGAGAAAAGCCTGACGGATCCATCGTAAAATGGCGGATGCTTTTCCCAGAGTATAATTATGAAACGGAAGTCTTACCCTTTTTAATTGAATGGGACAATCCAAAAGAAGCATACCCAGATACTAGTCTGTTGAATATCCAAACTATTAGACAGATCAACTTTGGCGGAATAGATAAAGAGACTTTCACTAAGGTCTATCAATTAAAGCCAAAAAAATTAAATAAAACCCATTTTCCATTACAAAACAGCAAAATACAATTTACCAATAATGAAAAACTAGAATTTGATTTGGTATAGAGAGCTAAAAAAGCACCCATTAGCGGGTGCTTTTTTAGCTTAACCAAGTTGTTCTGTTAAAAATTCACTTACTGATTCAGGTGACTTTGTATTTGCACTGTGCTGATGGGCAATTTTTTCCCCATTTTTAAAAACTAGCATACTAGGAATTCCCATTACTTCATATTTTTCCGCAAGTCCTTTTACTTCATCACTATTTACCTCGTACCAGTTGTAACCGTTAAATTCCTCAATAACATCACCAATAAACATATTCATACGCTTGCAGTCTGGACACCAATCAGCAAAAAACTTTATAATTACGGGATTTTCACTTTGGATAACCTCATTGAATTTTTCTACACTTTTTATACTTTCCATTCATTAACACTCCTTTATCATCACTACTTCTATTCTACTGATTATCTGGTCAATTGTCTTATAATCTGTTTAGGATTTGTATTCTACTCGACCCAAAATATATGCAACTAACAAGCCAGCAGCAAAAGTCTGCACACTTAAGATTAGAAATGAAGTAGCGCTTGGAAATCCTGGATATACAACTAAAATTGATCCAATCACCAATCCGATAATTAAGGCAAATGTTGCATAGCGATAATTTTGTAAAAAGAAATTGATGATTTTACTCATAACTAAAATACCAATCACAATCCCAACGCCAGTCACAACAATTATATCAAGCTGTAAATTACTAATGGCGCCAATGATAGTTGGATAAACACCAATAATTAACAGCATAAATGAACCACTAATCCCTGGTAAAATCATGGCGCTACTTGCAATAATTCCAGAAAAAAATAACAATATGTAAGTAGACATTGAAATATTTTCTATGACTCCAGGTTCACCAGATTGGATAAAAGCCATAGACCCGACAATGACAGCCCCAATAACTAGTAATAAATAATGCTTCATCCCAAACGTTCGCTTAGCATCAGCTTCGTGAAACAAATAGGGCAAAATACCAATAATTAAGCCTAAAAAAAAGAATTGTGTCGGTCCGGCATAATGTTCAAATAACCATTCTATTAAACGACTCAACAGAAGAATTGCTGTTCCAATTCCAATTCCTAATGGTATTAAAAATCCAAGCTGTTTTTTCCAGTCCTTGCTTAATATCCCGTTAATTGCTGTAATTAATCGATCATATATTCCTAACAAAACAGCAATTGTACCACCACTAACACCTGGGATAACATCACTTGCACCCATTATCATGCCTCGATAAATATTTTTCCACTCCATTTATTAAGCTCCCTCATACATACACATAATTTTTATAAAACATATCGTTATCATATCAAATAAAGGTTGCAATTTATACAAAAAATTATATACTATAATCAAGCTACTTTGTATTGCAAGGTAGTTAGCTTTTGCTTAAGTATCTTGTATAACAAGGTAGGTGTAAAATATGTCATTAAAAAGTCAGCTCTTAAAAGGCATCTTAGAGGGATGTATCCTTTCCATTATTAAAAATGAACCAACTTACGGCTATGAATTGTCGCTCAAATTACAACACTATGGCCTGAATGATGTGGGTGAAGGATCCATTTATCCAATACTATTACGATTGCAGAAAGAAAAGTTAATTGAAGGCGTGATGAAAAACTCGCAAACAGGACCTAAGCGTAAGTACTATCATTTAACAGAAACCGGAGTCATTGCATTGGTTGAATTTACGAATCACTGGAATGGATTAAAAGATCCTGTAGATCGAATCATCGAACAAGGGGGAGCATCTCAAAATGAATTCTAAGGATATTATCAGGGAGAACAATGAAAAAAGAAAACTTTTGAACGAGGAAAACCTTGCGTATTATCAAGATATGCTTGTGTACATTCGTCTGAATGGAGGAAAGTCTGAACAAGCTACAGAGGAAGTACTTTTGGAACTACTTGAACATTTGATACAAGCACAGGAAGAAGGAAAATCAGCCGTAGAAATCTTTGGGGATGACCCTAAGGATTATTCTAAAGCTATTATCAAAGAAATACCAAATGAATCGAATACAGTGAGAATACCTTTTATTGCATATATTGTGGTCCAATTCTTAGCTATTATTAGTCTGGTGAATGGTATTGTTGGTTCTGGAATGTATTACTTTTTCGAACTGGGTTCTAGTACCACAGTAGTTTCACTTGGATCGGGATTCCTTATTGTTTGTATTAATTTGTTTTTACTTTACCTGTTTATCACCTTTGTGCTTAAATGGATCAAACGATCTACAGATAAAAAGCCAAACAAATGGCTAGAATTTCTTCAGTTATGGTTGATTAGTGTAGTTATGATTGGAACATTCATTGCAGTGTCCTATTTCATGCCAGGTTTCGGTTCGGAAATCAGGTTTCCAACGATAGCTTTTGCTGGGATAGGTATAGCTCTGTATCTCATTTCTTATATGATGAACAAGAAATTACGACTTACTAAATAAATTGTTACTAGAGGATGTTCAAAAAGTTGCCAAATGATAAATGGCGAATCTCTTCGTTACTCGGTTTTCTTATTTCTAATTCGGCGACTTTTTAAACAAGCATTATTAGGATATAAAAGGATTTCTATGGATCCAGAAATCCTTTTACATTCACTCCTCAATAAACTCAAGCTCAGGCATCCATTGAGACAGATGGGCTTTGATTTCCTTGTAATGTTTTTTAGCATTTGGAAGAACTTCATTTGTCAGCTGATACATGGGAATCACGTCAAAGTCCGTTTCTCCAGGCTGATAATCTACAAAGGTTGGTAAAAACTTTGGTGAAACAACTTCTAGCTTATCTTCTGCATCTTCATTAACCGTTTTTCGAATAGTAAACTGTACCATTCCACCTATTCGTCGGTAAAATTCATCCTGACCAGATAAAAAGTTGCCAAGTGAGTAGGCGACAAATGTTTTATTGCCATTTTTGCCTTCAACCCAGTCAACTGGCTGCAAGACATGTGGATGGTGTCCAATAACAACCTGTACCCCTTGATCTGCAGCAAATTGCACCAAATCTTTTTGTCTTTTATTTGGCATCCGTTCATATTGATTTCCATAGTGCAGACTTAAGATAATAACATCGGATAGCTTTTTTGCCTCTTTAATATCAGCAGCTATTTTATTTTTATCAATCAAATTAACAAGATACTCTTTCCCTTTTGGGACAGGAATTCCATTTGTACCATATGTATACGCTAAAAAGGCAATTGTGATATCTTGATTGGTCTGAAGGACGCGGATTTCATTTTGATCTTCCCTACTTTTGTATGCACCAGTATACATCATATCCAGACTTTCCCAATACGAGGTTGCCTCCTGTATGGCAGTTTCTCCATGGTCTAATGTGTGGTTATTTGCAATGGTCACAACATCTATCCCCGCATCCTTTAGTGCATCTCCCATTTTCTTTGGGGTATTAAAAGCGGGATAGGATGATAATCCAATTTCCACTCCACCTATCATCGTTTCCTGGTTAGCCATTGTTACCGAGGATTGTTGCAAAAAAGGTGCCACTTTCTCAAGCATCGGATTAAAATTATAGTGATTTCCATTAAAAGCGTCTTGGTATACCGTGTCGTGTATTAATAAATCACCTATTGCCGAGAGCGTAATTTCATGTACTTCTGTTGTAAGAAAATCCGTATCCCCCGGTTTATTCTGAATATCAACTTCACTTTTGGCATGATCATTTGAAACATAACTATTATCTTCATTCATACATGCCGCTAAAAGAAAGGCACAAAAGCATAATAGGAAGCTTGCTTTATAGTGTAACATGATGATATGTCGCTCCTTTTTTTCCTGTCGTAAACCCTACGAGTTACTGAACAGCACAATATGTTTTAAATTTATTATACATTTTTAGTAAATGTTCACGGTCTAAATCAGAGAAACTTTCCCATTCTACTACATCCATTATGTAATAATGAAAGTTCCATATTTTTTGCTTAATTGGTTTATCACTAACTACTGCGGTTTTATAAAGTACTTCAATCATCGCATAAAGCATCGAAACATCATCTTTTCCATAATGTCGAATTTGGTAAAATGATTTATAAAGATAATCCTCAAACGTTTTCGGCTCACAAATAAGCCTTAGATGCTTGTTATTATCTGTATAATATCGATTTTCATTATACGTAGAACCAATTTCACTTAGGAGTGCACCGATTCGATTTAAACAATTTATTGCAGTATGAGGATCATTTATTGCCGGTGAAATAGCCCGCAGTGCAATTTCCACCAGTTTTTGAAGTATAAACTCTATATCTTGTAAATCGGTTCGTTCATTTCCAATTACTAGGAAATGTTTAAAATCATGATTATCATCACATTCTTCTGTTTCAATTACACTCATAACTGGTAAACCCTTCGTTACAAAATCACCAACTTGTGCATGTATATGCAATGTACATCCCTGTTTCGCTGCCTGTCTTACGAGATTTTCCCAATCAACCTTTTGAATATAACCTGAATCATAAGCATAAATGATCCGTTTATTTCTCGATTGCAAATCCTTTAATTCAGCTTCATCCCAATCCTCATACTCGTAAAAATCATAGTTTTTATAGGTGCTTTTAATTACTTGTGAACCGTCATCTCGAATTTTGGCAATTAGATTATTTACTTGAATCCATCGTGCAGAATGGTGAATAAAGTATACGAAAAACGCAAGATTAATGATCGCAACGATCACCATGACAATCGGGCCAACAACAGAAGACTCCTTTCCAGCTGTCAATAAATGAATCAGTGCAAAAATAAAGCCTAGGCAATATACTCCTAAGACATGTTGCGTTGTTCGACTTTTCATAAAGTCTTGTAAGGTCCGTGGAGAAAATTGTGTAGAATACGTTGTTAAAACTACCATAATAACGGAAAAACTAATAGTCGTCATCGTTAAAATCCCAGTCACAAGTGAGGCATATAAATCAACAGCGATATTATTTGTCGTTAGTAATAGTTTAGGTATACTATTTTTAAAACTACCGATTAGCCAGCCATCTGTAATGGTTATGAGAAAAACTAATAGGATGGAGGCAACCCCGTATACTGCTGGAATAAACCAAAAACTATCACGTATTTTAATCAAAAATTTTGTTTGATTCATATAAGAACTCCTTTTGATGATGTCTCATAAAGTGAATAACGTATCGTCCTGTGCTCCCAGTATACCTGTTACAAGATAAACGATAAAGAAGTTTAACGAAAACCAGCGATTACTGCTCGGATATCGGGCTCCGTTCCGATATATCAAGCTCGTTCTCCGATATCAACATTCATTCCCACTTTCCAGGATTCACCGTTCCCTTAATCAACCAAAAAAAACTGGCCCAACACGGTTCATGTCGTGTCAGACCAGTTTTTATATAAACCTATTACTATTTTTTATCTACTAATTCTGTATATACAACCAAGCGTTGATTGTGAGTACCAATGTCTTGAATATAATCGCCTGTACATGTAATTAAGTTAAGCATTCTTCTTGGGGTATATCCAAATATTTGTTCTACGGGAGCTTCGCCTAAATCGTAGGCTTTTTTATCAACCACTTTAAATACTAATGTTTCTCCACTTTCATCGGATATTTTTACTTCATCCCCAACCTCAAGCTTATTCAAGTCCCAAAATATTCCTTTACCCTTTGGATCATTCACATGGCCTGCGAGCACTGCGCTTCCTTGTTCACCAGGTTTAGCACCCGATTTATACCAACCTGCATTACGATAATCTTTTGGAACATCCATCTTTCCATCCTTTTGTAAGCCAACACGCTCTACAGGTGCTTCAACACCGATGCTCTCTATCTTAATCGTAGCAGGAACTAACCCTTTTACAGGTTCATCGAAAGCATTTGAATAGAAAGTTTCTTCTTTTGGCTCTTTTATCGTGCTAACATCTTTCGTTTCCATTTCTGGTTGTTCTACCGTTTGTTTTTCAGTAGCAGTTTCTTGTGTTTCTTTTGGTTCAGGTTGGTTGGAATCAGTGCTCTGCATCTGACCACAACCAACTAATACTGTTAAGAACAGTATACTTATTATCTTCCGCATCACACTGACCCCCTACTTTTCCAACCACTTTTTATTATTATTTATTTTCTGATGCTTGGTACTTACGGATTGCTACAAATGCTGCTAATGCAAATGCACTTGCACCTAAGATCCATAACATCATCATGTCGTTATTGTTTGCTGGTGCGAAACCAGTTTCTGGCATTTCAGAAGGCATATCAGCAGCAAACTTATCTGGAAATTGTGCTACGATAGCACCAGAAAGTGCTTTGGCAATACCATTAGAGTGAGTGTAACCTTCGTGGAACTGGTTATAAGCTTCCTCATAATCACCTGCTGCATAAGCATCAAATGAAGCGACGAGTTGGTTTACATGCATTTGCAATGATTCAGATACAGCGTCCGCTGAGATGTTACCACCTGTAGCTGTTTCCATAAATGCTGAGAAGTCTGCACGATACTGTTTCAATTCGTCAAGTGCTGCTTGCTTAGCTTCCTCGTCTTCAGCTGCAGTTGCTTTTACATAATCTACAAAGTAACCAATGTGTCCAGCCCACATTTCTTTAAATTTAGCTGCTGCTTCATCACCATATACAGAACCGATTGCTGCAGAAAGTTTATCTGTATTTGCAGCTAATTGTGCAGCGTTAGCTTCAAAAATCTTCGCTGATTCTTCGCCTTCAATTCCGTTTTGCATAGCTGTTATAGCAAATGCTACGTGTCCTGAAAGAATATCATTTAATGCTAGACGAAGATCTGCTGCTGGTGTAACAGCCATTTGGTTTTCAAACTTATCTGGAAATTGAGCTGTGATAGCGCTTGAAAGGCCCTTCGCTGTCATATACAAGTGTGATCTTGCATCTGCTTGCTTGCTGAATGCTGTTGCATAGTCTCCAGCAACATAAGAATCAAATGCTGAAACTAATTGATTAACGTGTGTTTGTAATCCTTCTGCTAAAGCATCCGCTTCAACACGACCTTCAGTTGCTTTTTCAAGAAATGCTGAGAAGTCTTGACGATACTGAGATAATTCTTCTAGTGCTTTTTCTTTTGCAGCTTCATCCTCTGCTGCAGTTCCATTTACATAGTCTACAAAGTAACCAATATGTGCACTCCACATATCATGAAATCCTTGACCTGCTTCTTCACCGTAAACGGAAGCTATAGCATCAGATAATGCCTGTGTATTTTCACCTAGTTGTGCTGCAGCAGCTTCAAAATCTTCTGCTCCTTCAATTCCTTTACGCATTGTAATGATTGCCAAATTTCCGTGTTCAGACAACAATGTACCTAAAGTAGCTCTGAGATCAACAGCTGCGTTCGTTACTGTTGGTTTCTCCGCTGTTTCTGCACTTACTAAACCTCCGTTTGCTGAGAATAACAATGCCGCACTCATTGGTGCTACTACTAATGCCTTTTTCCAATTCATCTTAATAACATCTCCTTTTAGTTTTTTTATTGTGTGATTCTACTAAGCTAACGAAGATGATTTCTATTTGGATCACTTTTTCTAGAGATATTTTTGCTAGTATCTCTTTCAAGAGAGTTTGAACCGTGTTAAACGCCCACATACCAACGTTTTTTGAAAAAATATTTTTTAAATATTTTTATTAATTTCTATTTAAAAAAACTGGGATGCATAGATTATGCATCCCAGTTTTTTATTTCCGTCTAACTAAAGTTCTTATGAAATCGGTGAGCTTAATAAAATATCACCCTGTGGTGTTTGGCTATCTGCATTTGGTTCTTTTGTGATTGCGACTGTATCCCATTGGTGTTCACCCTCATAATTCATAATATAGGATACAGCACCATTACCTTCTTCATTTGAGACAAATGTACCTGCACGATATGGCTTTCCATCTTCTAGCACCCATACCTGATACGTTTCCTCACCTTCCAGTTGTGGAAGATCACTTGCTTGAATAACCAAGTTTGTTTTATTATTTTGTTCGATCATCATTGCAGTTGCTTCTGCATTTATTCCTTCAGAAGGACTTAATGATAGCATTTTTTGAATGGTATCAAGTGAAGTTTCTTCTGGTTCATTGGTAGGTTCTGTTGCCTCTGGTTCATCTGACAAATAAATTAGCGCTGCACCGTTTCCTACTAACGATAGGGTTAAAACAGCTGCAATTAATGGTTTATACCATCCTGTTTTTTTCTTTTTAGGTTCCTTCTTACTTTCGATAGGAGTCACCTTACTACTTTTCATTTGTTCAACTTCAGGCTCAGTTTCTGTCTCAGAAGTGTTTGTGCTATTCACTATATTAGATAGTACACGTTCCTTCATACCACTAGGCGGGTCTATAGCTTCACTGCTATATGGAAGGTCTTCCGTTAATTGTTGTAGCTCTTCAAGCTCTTCTTGACATTCTTCACACGCTAACAGATGTGCTTCGAATTCTTCTCTTTGTTCGTTTGTTAGTTGGTTATTAAAATAATCAAGCAACAAATCACAGGTTTTAGACATCATCCAGAACCCCCCTTTCACTCTTAGGAGATAATATACCGCGTAAATGCTTCAATGCTAAACGCACTCTCCCTTTTACTGTACCTAATGGTATATCACATGTTTCAGCTATTTTAGACTGTGATAACCCTTTGAAATAAAACAACTCAATTATTTCTTGTTGTTCATTTGTCAATTGTTTAACTGCCACGCGAACTTCCTCGCTACGTTCCTTCCATTCTACCTGTTCTTCAGTAGAAGGAGTTGAATCATGAAGTGCGTCACGCTCATCTATTTCATATGGTGTTTCCTTCTGTTTTCTTAACAGGTCAATTGTTGCATTACGCGTAACGGTTAATAACCAAGATGAAAACTTACCTTTTGATTCATCGAAGTTTCGTTGTTTTGACCAAATTTTCGTGAAAACATCTTGCACGACTTCTTCAGCCAGAAACTTGTTCTTGGTCATGCGAAACGAGAACGAAAATAACAGCTTTTCGTAGCGGTCATATAATTGCTCTAGCGCTTGTTCATCTTGTGCTTGTGTTCGATTGAATAGTTCAATATCCAGCTCCCGCATAACATTCTCCTTTTGAAAAGATATATAGGCACATCATATCATAATTACCCCAAATGGAGAGATGTAAAGCTTCTATTTGAAATGAAGCTTCTATATAGTATACGGTTCAATACAACTAATGGATCACTTTCACCCTAATTAATAGTAAAAACAATGAAATTCCACGTTTTATTTCAAAGGTAACGGGAAAATGGTTTGGTAAAGCAAAAAGTGTAAAGCGTGAAAAATAATGGTTCCAAGATCCCTTTTCTTACAATGTTGTAAGAAAGGGATTTTTTTCATAAAAAGACTTCCTTTCACTATTAGTTATATGCAAAAATTGTAAATAACTGAAACATTTTTAAACCAAGCACGTATTACAAACAGATAGAGATAAAGGAGGTCATTACGATGACAGAACCAGCAATGCAATTGACAGATGTCAAAAAAATAATTGGCAAAAAAGAAATCATTAAAGGTCTTACCTTTACCATTTATAAAGGAGAAGTGTTTGGGTTTATCGGTCCAAACGGTGCAGGTAAAACAACTACCATCCGAATGATGGTTGGTTTGATGAACATAACGGAAGGTGATATCCGGATACTAGGTAATAGTATTAAAACAGATCACAAAGCAGCAATTAAGGAAGTTGGAGCAATTGTTGAAAATCCAGAAATGTATCCATTCATGAGCGGATGGCAAAACCTCCAGCATTATGCTCGAATGATCCCTGGTATAACAAAGGAACGTATAAATGAGGTTGTTAAATTAGTAGGTTTAGAAAAACCAATCAAAGAAAGAGCAGGAAAGTATTCGCTTGGAATGCGCCAACGTTTAGGAATTGCTCAGGCATTACTACATAACCCATCTGTATTGATACTAGATGAGCCTACAAATGGACTTGACCCAGCTGGAATAAGAGAAATTCGTAAATACATACGCAATCTAGCACAAGCTGAGAATGTTGCCGTCATTATTTCTAGCCACATGCTAGCAGAGGTAGAGCAAATGTGTGACCGCATCGGTATTATTAAAAATGGAGAATTAATTTCTACCCAGCATTTACATGATGCATCCGGTGAAGCACAGGCCCACCAGATTCAGATTGAGGTAGAGCCATTAAGTAAAGCCCAAGAATTATTAAAAGCAAATCACGGTATAGATGGAACTATCCTCGGTGATGCCATTACATTCCAGGGCGATAAAAAGAATATACCATTATACATTCAAACACTTGTTGAAAACCAACTATTAATCTACCAAGTTGGTGTGTCTAAAACTACATTAGAAGATAAATTCTTTGATTTGATTGGAGAGAATACAATTGAGTAACTTCTTTCAGCTTTTAGTAAATGAACAAATTAAAACGTATATTCGAAAGTCTACGTGGTCGATGTATATTATATTAGCCCTTATTATTATAGGAATCGGATTTATGACAAACTTTTACCAAGGTACCGTCACAACTTATGAAGAAGACACATGGCGTCAAACCCTTGAAGATGAGAACCAGAAGTATACAGAAGAAATGGAAAAAGAGGAGATGATGGCTAGTTACAACTCTTCCCTAATTGAAAAAAACAATTACCATTTAGAGAATGATATTATGCCAGCAAATTATGACGCGTGGCAATTCGTTTCAGAAAACGAATTCTTACTATCGCTAGTTACCTTATTTACAATCATTGTTGCTGCGGGTATTATTGCCAATGAGTTTAAATGGGGCACCATCAAACTTTTACTAATTCGCCCAATATCACGGACAAAAATTTTAATATCTAAATATATTTCTGTATTGTTATTTGCACTATGGACATTACTATTCGTATTAGTCTTATCTTTTATAGTAGGAGCACTATTTTTCGGTATTAATAGCTTCGATCCACAAATTGTCTCAAATCAAGGTGGTTCTTATGAGCAGGTTTCGGTTATCAAACAAATTATTGCTGGATACGGACTTCAATTAGTTACATTGTTAATGATGGCAACCTTTGCTTTCATGATTTCAGCAATTTTTCGTCAAAGTGCACTCGCAATTGGTACAGCAATCTTCCTCATGTTTGCAGGTACTTCCATCGTGGGATACTTTGCTGACAAAGCCTGGTCAAAATATATTTTATTTGCTAATACTGATTTAAACCAATATATAACTGGGACACCCGTTATTGAAGGTATGACACTTGGATTTTCGATAACAGTATTACTTGTATACTATGTCATTTTTCTTGCTATCACTTGGATGTTCTTCACAAAAAGAGATGTGGCTGGACACTAAACATTATATTATTGTTAGGTGCCAATTAAAATTTCTCACTTTGCGTTCTCATCCACATAAATATGTGATATAAATAAGAAGATACTGTTTATAACCATATCACTCGAGGTGTTAGGAATGAAGCGTTATTTAACAACCTTGTTTATTATACTTAGTGGTATTATTTTATTTATTGGACTACAAATTGACTTCCGCTGGAATGGAATCCTATCATGGGGATTATCGTTTGTCAGTCTAATTTTCGCAGTTTATTTTACTAAGTATATTCCAAATGAGAAGAAACAAAAAAGTCATAATTAAATTTAATTACAAAGGCTATTTTCTAAAAGATTGTTGTTTTTGACACAAAGTTTATAAAATGCGACGTAACACACCGCTCTGGAAATACAATGCGAAGTGACTGCTGGTTGTTTTCCGCTGCGGACCGTTGCTTTCCGCGGGCACGGCTTCAGCCTCCTTGCCCCGACAAGGGGTATGCCGACGTTGTCCGCAAAGGACGATTTTAGTCGGCCCTCATCATAAACCACTCTGCGGGGTCTTCAGACTCGTGCTGTTCCCGCAGGAGTCAACGGTCCTCCGCTCCAAACAACTGCCATAATTTGCTCGCTACCTGTGTAATATAAACAATCAAATAAATTGAAATTGTTAAGCTAAACCCTAGTGAAGGAAATCCACGGAGACTCCTGCTTAGAAAGCGAAGACGATGAGACCCCGCAGAGAGCGGTCTTTGCGATCGAGGAGGCTCAGCGCGAGCCCTAAGGTGCGCGAAGTGGATTTCCGGAACGGTTGTCCAACCACAAAACATAGTACTTACGTCGGATTTATTATCAACTTCGGTGGTATGAGCAACAAACTATACGAAAACAGCCATTACAAAAGCTGTATGACCACAAATAGGGGTCATACAGCTTTTGTTTACTTAACTTTTCACGTGTTGATCCGTTCCTATTCATTGATTCGGCGAGCAAAGTCCACAAAACGGAACTTGTCAGGTCGATGTCTTGATTCCGTATATTGAAACAAACTGGCATCATCTAAATAGACCAAACTCTTTATCACAACAACGTTTGAATAACCCTCTAGGTCCAGAAGTTGTCTATCTTCTTCAGTTGGTTCCTCAACAACAATTTCTTTTCTAGCAAAACTAATTGTCAAGCCTAATTCATTTTCTAGATAACGATAGATGGAGTCTTCACATATTTCTTTTGTAAGTGTCGGTACAACCTTTTCATCCAGAAAATCTTTATCTAGAATAACCTTTTCTCCATCAATTTCTCTAGATCGGACTACTTTCCAAACTTTGTCGGTCAGATTTAGATGTAACATGTTTTGAAGGCTTTGATCTGCTTTTAACAGGATTAGCTCGTTTACAATCGTCTGAGTCGATAGATTTAACTTTTCTGCTAACTCGCTGAAACTCACAATTCCTGAGACCGGAAAGTCAAATTTATTGATATCAATGACAACAGATCCTTTACCTCGTATTTTTTGAATATAGCCATCCTGCGCTAATAAATTCAATGCCTTCCGAATAGTTTCCCTTGATGTCGTATACATCTCGGTAAGTTCATTTTCCGATGGTAACATCGTTTGTTTTGGCCAATAATTATCTTGTATCTTTAAAACTAAGTCCTGATAGATAGTAAGGTATTTCTTTTGCATATTCATTCCCCATTAGTAATATCATAAACAATCGATTCGTACGGTCTTAACGTAAGTTTCTGAAGGCTCCTATCAGAGTCCTGATAATTTGATAATAACACATTTCCTTCTGTATAAGGCAGTTCAATTGTTACATCTTTTTCATAAAAGTTATTTACAATACACAATGTTTGCTCTTTCCAATTACGTGTATATGCAAATACTTGTGGATGGTCTTCAGCTAATAGTTGATAATCACCATATGTGATTATATCTTGCTTTTTTCTAAGTTCAATTAGTTTTTGGTAATGATGGAAAATGGAATTGTCATCTTGTAGGGCATGTACCGCATTAATCTCAGGATAATTTTCAGCTACAGAGATCCACGGTATACCCTTTGTAAATCCAGCATTCTCACTAGTTGACCATTGCATTGGAGTACGGGCATTATCGCGTGACTTTTGTTGTAAAATAGCCATGATCTCGTCTTCTTGTTTTCCTTGTCTCTTTAATACTTTATATGCGTTTAAAGACTCTACATCTCGATAATCATTTATATTTGAAAACTTTGGGTTGGTCATCCCAATTTCTTCACCCTGATAAATATAAGGTGTGCCTTGCATCAGATGGATTGTCGTCGCAAGCATCTTGGCAGACTCTACTCGGTAGTTTGAATCGTTACCGAATCTGGATACTGAACGGGGCTGATCATGATTACACCAGAATAATGCATTCCAGCCATTTCCCATATGCATCCCAACTTGCCAATCAGATAAAATCTTTTTTAGTGCTTGAAAGTCAAATGGAGCCCTTGTCCACTTCTCTCTATTTGGATAATCCACCTTTAAATGATGAAACTGGAATGTCATGTCTAGTTCATTACGATCAGGATTGGTATATAACATACAATTTTCGAGCGTTGTTGACGACATTTCACCAACGGTCATCATATCATTCTTTGAAAAAACCGCTTGATTCATTTCATGCAAAAATTCATGGATCCGCGGACCGTCTGTATAATGTTTTCGTCCGTCTCCATCATGATCATTTGGAAATTGTTGATCCTTTGAAATAAGATTAATCACATCTAGCCGAAATCCGTCAATACCCTTCTCTGCCCAAAAATGCATCATATCGTATAACTTGTTCCGAACCGCCTCGTTTTCCCAGTTTAAGTCCGCTTGAGTTTGGTCAAATAAATGTAAATAATATTGATCAGTCGTTTCATCATATTGCCATGCAGAACCACCAAATTTTGATTTCCAATCTGATGGTGCCTCGCCATTCTTAGCATCCTGCCAAATATAAAAATCACGATAAGGATTATCCTTTGACTTTGCTGATTCTATAAACCACTTGTTTTCTGTAGATGTATGATTAATGACTAAATCCATGATTAACTTCATTCCACGCTTATGTGTCTCCTGAAGAAGTTCATCAAAGTCCGCCATTGTTCCATACATTTCATCAATTGAAAAGTAATCACTAATATCATAGCCATTATCTTTCTGTGGCGATTGATAGACAGGTGTCAACCAAATCACGTCGACACCTAGTTCTTGCAAGTAATCAACTCGGGTGATAATCCCTTGTATATCACCAACACCATTTCCAGTGGTATCCTGAAAACTTTTCGGATAAATTTGATAGACAACTGCTTTTTTCCACCATGGTTCTATCATATAAAACACCTCGTTGTTTATTTATTTACTTTACGTATAGCGATAAAATACGTAATCAAAAATGGTATTATAATTACAATAACGATTCCAATCAAGAAAGCTGTCATTCCACTCTCAATAGAAAGTGGAGCCGGAACACCGCCAATTCCAATTGAATGAGCAGTTACACCTTGCATCATAATAATTGCACCAGCTATAGAAGAACCAATAACTGCAGCCACGAATGGATATTTGTAGCGTAAATTGACCCCGAACATTGCGGGTTCTGTAATTCCGAGCCACGCTGAAATTCCAGATGTTAACGAGAGTCCTTTTAGTTTTTCATTTTTAGCAGCTACCCAAATTGCAAATACAGCTGCACCTTGCGCTATGTTAGAAAGTGCCAGTATCGGCCACAAGAATGTAGTTCCCGTTGAACCAATTAATTGAATATCTACTGCCAATAATGTATGATGCATACCGGTTATTACAAGTGGTGCATAGATTGCTCCATACAAAAGTCCCCCAATAATAGGAAATGCATCAAATATACTGACAATACCATCTGTAATAAAATTTCCTACTGCAAACATAACAGGACCAATTAAGATAAAGGTCAAGAACCCTGTTACAAGCAATGCAACTGGTGGTACGATTAACAATTGTAACGAATCCATTACTTTTTTCCTCAAATAGACTTCAATTTTAGCTAATACATAGGAAGCAAATAATACTGGTAGAACCTGACCTTGGTAACCAATTTTATCAACTTCGAATCCAAACAAGTTCCATGTAGGAATTGTTCCCGCTTTCAATGCGTCACCATATGCATAAGCATTTAACAAATCGGGATGAACCATGATTAACCCAAGTACAATACCAAGGATTGGACTACCACCGAATCGCTTCACCGCTGCCCAACCGATCAAAGCTGGCAGAAATGTGAATGCTGTATTTGCGATAATATTAATCATGCTCGCAATACCAGCCCATTCAGGGTACATTTCAATTAGTGATTGAGTCTCACTAAATATTCCTTTCCCTACCAAGATATTATTGATACCCAGAAGCAAGCCAGCAGTTACAATAGCTGGAAGAATTGGGATGAAAATATCAGCTAACGTTTTAATTCCACGCTGCAACGGATTTTGCTTTTCGTTACTAGCTGCCTTCACATCGTCCTTACTAGCCTCTTCTATGCCTGTCTCTTTAATCATTGCTGCATATACCTTGTCTACTGTTCCTTGGCCAATAACAACTTGGAACTGACCACTTGATAGAAAGGAACCTTTCACAATATCAAGATTCTCTAATGCTTCTTTATCCACCTTGTCCTGATCAGCTAATGCAAAGCGAAGACGTGTAACACAATGTGTAGCAACATTAATATTTTCTTTGCCACCAATTGCTGCCACAATAGCTTGTGCTTCCTTGCCGTAACCGCTTGTCTTACTACTTTTAGCCTTACCTTGCATTGCGGCATGAAATAGAACTGACTTGCCTGCTTCCACTACGTTATCTTCTGTTTTATCTAGCATTTCAAGTGCATTACCATTTGTAATAATTACTGGTGTAATAGTACTTTTAGCTTTTTCTTTAATAAATGCTAAATCAAACGTCACAAGTGCGTCTCCAGCTTTCACTAGATCTCCTTGCTGCACATGTGCTTCAAAACCCTTACCATCTAACGAAACCGTTTCCAAACCAATATGAATTAAAACCTCAACACCGGAACTGCTTTCTAAGCCCACTGCATGTTTAGTTGGGAATATCTGGACAACCTTACCGTCAAATGGCGCTACTACTTTTCCATCACTTGGTTCTATTGCTAATCCATCGCCCATCATCTTTTGTGAAAAGGTTGGGTCTGGTACAGCCTCAAGCTTTTTAATTTCACCACTAAGCGGCGCATATATGATTTCATTGTTATTACCCATAAATAAAAATCCCTCATTCCCTGTTAGCTTGTATATACATGTCCACTTACCCAGTATAACTTGTATATACAAGTAATGCAAGGGCTTACATTCATTTAAATATTAATAGGATCTAATCAATTGCTAGCTAAATCTTCGCAAAACGGCAATCGCCCCCTTTACAAGACAAAATATAATCGTTAAGATGGGGATAGAAAAACTGCATAATTACTTTTAGCACTAGGGGAGCTGTGAAAGCGGCTGAGAAGAAATTTATTCTGACCCTTTGAACCCGAACTGGATAATACCAGCGTGGGGAAGTGTGGTCGAAGCGTGTATTCTTTATATCTTTAATACATACAAGCAGACTGCATTCCACGAGGGATGCAGTTTTTTTAATAGAATTTTATAGAGGCGCTATTCCTGGAACTATTTTCGACAAATGACAAGCCGCCCAACAAAAAGGAGGAAATAATAATGACAAATCAACAATGTTCAGAATCACGTATCGCTGGGTGTAGTTTTTCTGTTCATCCAATGAGTGATAACTTTATTGAGGTTATTACTCATGCATTAAAAAGTGTGGACAAATCTAAAGTTTGGATGGAAACAGACGATGTGACAACAACGATCCGCGGGAAACTTGTACATGTTTTTGACGTAACAAAATCTATTTTTATACATGCTGCAAAAACTGGTGAACACGTTGCGTTCCAGGCGACATATTCATTAGGCTGTCCAGGTGACTCAGCGGGTGATGTTTATATGGCGGAAGATGATATACCAGCTAATAACACTCAAATAAAAGACATCAAGCAACCAGTTGCCGCTAAATTTTCTCTTTATCCATTAGGTGGTGGAAACTATATGGACGTAATCATGAAACAGATTGAAGCTATGAGAAAACATGTCGACGTTTCACATGCACATTATTCCACTAGATTAGACGGGGAATCCATTAAAGTTCTCAATGGATTGGAACAGGTTTTCAATGCAACAGTTGATGGAGGGTCAAATCACACGGTGATGACAGTCTCTATGTCAGCAAATAGTCCATCACATAAAGGGGCGAACGAACATGAGTAATTGGCGTTTTAAAGAAATTGTTGTCTTGTCTGCACTATCCGTTGTATTCGCAGTTGTTTATTTAGCGTTTCTTCCTGTTGGGAAAATTCTTGTAGGATTCTTCGGACCGATTGGTTATGACCTTATATTTGGAATTTGGTTTATCGTTTCAATTATTGCGGCTTACATTATTCGCAAGCCTGGTGCAGCCTTTATCTCGGAAACGATTGCAGCGATGGTCGAGGTCTTACTTGGCAGTGCAGTTGGTCCATTGCTTATTGTATCTGGAATGATTCAGGGACTCGGCGCCGAGGCTGCGTTTGCAGCAACACGATGGAAAAATTACTCAACATGGGTGCTCATGGCTGCAGGTGTTGGTGCTGCACTGTTTAGCTTTGCATATGGCTATTTTATGAGTGGCTATGCTGCACTATCGACAACTTATGTATTTGGTATGTTGATAGCACGCATGGTAAGCGGTGCACTAATTGCTGGATTACTAGGAAAGGCATTAAGCGATGGTTTAGCACAAACTGGAGTCTTATCTAGCTTTGCTTTAGGCAAAGAATACAGAAGGAAAAAAGCAGCATGAAAAAAGATTCACTATTACGCGTGCAACAGCTGTCCCTACGTTTTGAAAATCAATTAGATACCGACACCCTATCTGGGGTTAGCTTTGAATTAAACAAAGGTGAAGCAATTTTGTTGCTTGGACCAAGTGGCTGTGGAAAAAGCACATTAACTTATTGTTTAAACGGCCTATATCCACGTGAACTGGATGGAGCGATGACTGGTGATGTTTTCATCAATGGTAAACGATCGACTGACTACAAGCCAGGTGAGCTTAGTCGTCAAGTAGGTGTTGTATTTCAAGACCCAGAAACACAATTTTGCATGCTTACCGTTGAAGATGAAATTGCTTTTGGTTTAGAAAATTTAAACATCCCGCGGCAACTGATGGATGAAAAAATCAACGATGCACTTTCGCTTGTTACTATGACCCCCTTTAAGAAGTCGGCTATTGCATCTCTTTCTGGAGGCCAAAAACAAAAGCTAGCCTTAGCATGCATTCTGGCAATGGAACCAGATTTACTTATATTAGATGAGCCTACCGCAAATTTGGATCCAATCGCATCAAAAGATTTAATTACAACCATCCAACATTTGAAACAACAAAAAGAATTTTCTCTTATCGTCATTGAACACCAATTAGACGGTTGGATGGGACTGTTTGATCGCAGCCTTTTATTGAATAGATCTGGAGAGCTTTTTTATGATGGCTCACTTCGAAATGGAATCGAACAAATCTTAACGAAAATGAATGAACAAGGTATTTGGCTTCCAAAGGTAACACAGTATATTTTACAACAAGGAAAACATTGGGGGAATTTTATCCCGTTAACGATTAATGAATTTGCTGACCAAGCAGATAAATGGTTACCGGTAAAATGGGAGCCTGAACTACCGGTTAACAAGAATAATCCCGTTGTATTCCTTGAGGCAACCAATATTTCATGGATGAAAAAGAATCAAGAAATCCTTCGAAATGTCTCATTCAACCTGTATAACGGAGAATTTGTTGCCATCGTTGGTGCAAACGGCAGTGGTAAAACATCACTTTCGCGAATTTTGGCTGGTATCCAAAAGCCTACATCAGGAACCATTCATGTAAAAGGAAAACCATTAAAACAATGGAAGGAAACTTATTTACGTGATGAGATAGGATATGTCTTCCAGAATCCAGAACATCAGTTTATTATGAACTCTGTGTTTGATGAAATAGCATTCAGTTTACGATTAAAGGGAATGAACGATAATGAAATACTTGCTAAAGTCAATTCCCTTTTAAAGACGTGTGGATTATTGAAACTTGAAAATGAGCATCCGTATACCCTTAGTCAAGGTCAAAAACGCCGTCTTAGTGTAGCAACTATGATCGTCGACAATCAACGACTACTCTTGTTAGATGAACCGACTTTTGGACAGGATGCACATTCTACCAAAGAATTAATGAACCTGCTTACTGAACGACATAAACAAGGAAACACCATTGTCATGATTACTCATGACATGGAGATTGTCCATCACTATGCCAATCGAGTAATTGTTATCGAACAAGGAGTTATCGCTGCTGATTGCCACCCAAACGAATTATGGAATAGCTCATCAGCGACACTGCACTCCTGGCAGCTCGAGAAACCGATCCAGGTTCAGCTCCAAGAAATCTATGAAAAGGAAACTTATTATGTTTCTACATCGTCTTAACCCAAGTATAAAAGCATTAACAATCGTATTGCTTGAGATTATGTTAGCATTAGTGTTTGACCCGATTACTCCATTTCTATTTATGGTTTGGACAATTACATTAACGTTCATCGGTGGGAATATAAACTTGAAGAAGTATTGTTTATACTTCCTACCATTTTTCATTATTGCATTTGGTATGCTTTGGACGACAATTGTTTTTGCAGATACACCTAAGTATCCACAGGAGATAATAAATTTTCTTGGATTCAATATTCCCGAAGAGTCCCTTATGACCGCATTTGCACTGTCATTACGTGTTTTAAGTGTTGCGGCATTGGCACTGTTGTTCATCTTCACTACAGATACCGTGGATTTTATATTAAGTCTTATCCAGCAATTAAAATTATCACCAAAGATTGCATATGGTGTTTTAGCTGGGTATCGGTTTTTACCAATGATGAAGGATGAATTATTCATTATCCGCTCCGCTCATCGGGTTCGAGGTTTTGATCAGGCAAAAACGCTTCGCGAGAAATGGAATCAATACAAAACGTTTTCAATTCCATTGCTAGCAAGTGCTATTCGAAAGGCAGAACGTACTGCAATGGCAATGGAATCAAAAGGATTTACTGGAGAAAAAAAGCGAACGTTTTATCGGCCTTTTTCCATTTCATTACATGATTGGTTCTTTTCAAGTATGATGGTTATTGCTTTTCTAGGGATTGCATATCTTTCGTGGCATTTGGGTTATTTTCAGTGGTATAGTGGTCAACTTTAAAGGGTACCTGCCCATTGTAAGTAATTGCTGATGATTTCGATTTTTAAATCTTTTTTTCAAATAACTGTTGACGAACTACCACTCTTAGATATATAATTATCATTAAATTTAAATAACTCTTATCAAGAGCGGCGGAGGGAATAGGCCCTGTGATGCCCGGCAACCATCAAGCTAGATTTCTAGCATGAAAGGTGCTAAATCCTACAGGTCAATTATGATCTGGAAGATAAGGGGAGGATCGGTTACATACACGCCCTCTTCTTAGGAAGGGGGCTTTTTATTTCCTCTCTTCCTAACCTACCAGACCATTAATAATAGACCAACTACAAAGGAGGAATTATTAATGTCAAATTTTAATCTGCACAACCCAGAAACTGTACTACTTCATGGTGGTCAAGAACCTGACCCAGCAACAGGATCACGGGCTGTACCTATTTACCAAACAACTTCCTATACTTTTCGCGATACGGAACATGCACAAAATTTATTCGGATTAAAAGAGCCTGGAAACATTTATACACGGATTGGTAACCCTACCGTTGACGTTTTCGAGCAACGCGTTGCATTACTTGAGGACGGTGTTGCTGCAGTAGCAACTTCATCTGGAATGGCAGCAATAACACTCGCAATTTTAAATATTGCTGGTGCTGGTGATGAAATTGTTGCTGATAGTAATTTATATGGTGGAAGTTACAACTTGTTTGCTAATACATTACCACGATATGGGATTAACGTTAAGTTTGTCGATGCTACTAATCCTAATGAGATTGAAGAAGCAATAACAGATAAAACAAAAGCTGTGTTTGGAGAAATTATCACCAATCCTAGCTTAAATGTATTCGATGTTGAGAAAGTTGCAACGATTGCTCATAGCCACAACATCCCGCTTATTATTGATAATACATTTGCAACGCCATACATCACTAAGCCACTTGCTTGGGGGGCGGATATAGTCGTCCATTCTGCTACAAAATGGATTGGTGGTCATGGTACCGCGATTGGTGGCATAGTTGTTGATGGAGGCCGTTTTAACTTTAATAATGAAAAATTCCCAGGATTTATTGAAGCTGATGAGAGCTACCACGGTATTCGTTACGTGGATGTTGGCCCAGCAGCATTCGCAACAAAATTACGTGTTCAGCTACTTCGTGATATCGGAGCGTGCTTGAGCCCACACAATGCCTTTTTACTTTTACAGGGCTTGGAAACATTACACTTACGGATTGAAAGACACACCAAAAACGCTGAAGAAGTGGCTGGCTTTTTACAAAAACATCCAGCAGTTGAATGGGTTAACTATCCTGGGCTAAAAGAACATCCATCGTATGAGTTGGCAAACAAATACTTTAAAAATGGTTATGGCTCCATCATAACATTTGGGATTAATGGTGGTCGCGCGGCAGGTACAAAATTGATTGACAACGTAACACTTTGGTCGCACGTAGCAAATGTTGGGGATGCGAAATCACTTATTATTCATCCAGCTTCAACAACACACCAACAATTAAGTGCGGAAGATTTAAAAAGAAGTGGTGTTTCTGAAGAATTAGTTCGTTTATCAACCGGTATTGAGTCAACGGAAGATATTTTAGCTGATTTAGATCAAGCTATTGCAAAAGCAACAAATAAAGCCCCAACAATCGGTGTAACAACAGAAGACACTATAAAGTGGTTGATCAGCTCACCATTTAAAAGAGATCAAGGCGCTGTAAGTAAGAAAGTAATTGCAGTTTTTGATCTTAGTGATCCTTCGAGCCATTTTTATAAAAGTGCAGAGCAATTAGAGCGGTTGGGCTTTCAAATTGTGCCTATTACTGAATCGGAACAGGAAAATTCCTACAAACAACTAGCAGATATTCCATTTGACATTGATGCAGTTTGGTTTAATAGGAAAGTTTTACCTACAACAATTGAACAACTCATTAATAAACAAGTGAAAATAATTTGGGCTGAAGAACCTGGAATTTCAGATCAAACATTAGAAAATGCTGAGGCAGCTGGGATTACTGTTGTTTCTGGTAAAAATCCTTATAGTGAAGCAATCCGTATAAGAGGAAATAGCACTGTAAACATACCTGTTGAGGTTTAAATGAGGAGGGGTCATATGGAAGTGTTCCAAAAAACCTTGTCAACAATTGAAAATATATCCTTTGGCCCACTCCCTCTATCATCTGGTGAAATTATTGAGGAAGTAACCCTTCAATATGAACGTGTTGGGCCAATTGATGCACCCGTAATTTTAGTTTGTCACGCCCTAACAGGAAATCATATCACTGTCGGCACACACGATTCTCCAGGGTGGTGGCATGGGTTAATTGGTCAGCAAAAATACATTGATACAGAAAAGTTTCAAGTAATCACATTTAATGTACTTGGTGGTTGCGATGGCTCAACAGGACCTAGTTCTATTAATCCTGAAACAGATGAAATTTATCAAACAAATTTTCCATCCATTACAATTCGTGATATGGTGCATGCACAATACCAGGCATTGAAGAAGTTAGGAATCAAAAACCTAGCAGCGATTATCGGTGGTTCCCTTGGTGGTATGCAAGTGCTAGAATGGGGAATTCTTTATCCAACAGCGATGGAGAAATCAATTGTTCTAGCCGCTACCCCCTTCTTTTCTGATTATGGTATTGCATTTAATCATATTGCATTATCTGCTATAAAAAATGATTCTGTTAAAGGGTTAGAATTAGCTCGCATGATTGGAATGGTGACATACCGGAGCTCTTCTTTATTTACAGACAGATTTAACCGAGAAAAGACAAATTCTAAATATGAAGTGTCCTCCTATTTGGATTATCAGGGGCAGAAATTAGCGCAACGATTTGACCCCACTAGCTATAGTTACTTATTGCAAGCTATGAATGGGCATGATATTGGCGAATACCGTGGTGGTTGGCAACAAGCATCGAAGGAATTCAAGCGACCATTACTAGCCATAAGCTTTGAAAATGATTTAATATACGAACCACACCATATTAGAGCTTTAACGGAGTTCATGCCAACTAGCTCCTATCACCATGTACAAACCAATTTTGGTCATGATGGCTTCTTAACTGAATTTGAAAAATGGGGAGAAATTGTTCAGACGTTTATTGAAGATCCACGTGCTTAAGTTTTACTGAATCGAGATTAATGATCAACTTTAGGGCTTTTCGATTAACCTTCATAGCATTATACATTAGAAAAACTGGGCAATCCGCCCAGTTTTTTTTGCTAGAGATACATCTAATAAATTTACTTTTCTCTGATACAGTTATGATTATTCTAGAGAACTCAAAAGCCACATATCCGCTCTTTTGCACCTTTATCCGCCGATCCACAAGGATATATCAGCCATTTTTAAATTTGGCTGTTTTCTAAAAGGTTGTTGTTTTTGACACAAAAATTATAGACTACGACGTAAGTGCTGGTTGATTTCCGCTGCGCCTCCTTGTGCTTTCGCACGAGTCCACTGAAAAGTTAAGTGTAGTACAAAATAGTGGATCGACGGCCGCATCCTCGAATATACTCCGCTTTCCACGGGCGAGTGGCGAGCCTCCTCGGACTGCCGTCCTCCGGGGTCTCCGCCGATCTCTTACTTCCCGTAGGAGTCTCCGTATATTCGAGGATGCTAGGTTAAAGTGAGAAATTAAATTTTTCAAATCCATCCTTTTTCAGTGGACTCAAAATCGCTTTGCGTGGTCTTCAGACTCGTGCTGTTCCCGCAGGAGTCAACGGTCCTCCGCTCCAATCAACTGCCATAATTGCAGGATGTCTTTATGATATATAAGCAAACAGTAACCCAGGAAATTGAAATTGTTAAACTGAACACCAGTGAAGGAAATCCACGAAGACTCCTGCTTAGAAAGCGAAGACGTTGAGACCCCGCAGCGAGCGGTTTTTGCTCACGAGGAGGCTCAGCGCGAGCCCGCGGAAAGCGAAGTGGATTTCCGGAACGGTTGTCCAACTACCAACAAGGCACTTACGTCGAATTTTATATCAACTGTGGTGATATTAGCAACAAACTATGCGAATACAGCCTTAAATTTTATCCGCCAATTAACACCCATCCCCCTTCTCCTCAAATTATATAAAAAAACCAGTGAGATTCTCACTGGTTTTTTCATTAGCCTATATTCGTTTTCTTAGATGCTTTTTCACGTTCGTTTTTGTTTAAAATCTTTTTACGTAAACGAATCGATTCAGGTGTAACCTCACAATATTCGTCGTCATTCAAGTACTCAATAGCTTCCTCGAGTGACATAACTCTTGTCTTTCTAATCGTAGAGGTTTGGTCTTTATTCGCTGAGCGAACGTTGGTTAAGTGTTTTTCCTTCGTGATATTTACTGTTAAATCATTGTCACGATTATGTTCGCCGACAATCATACCTGCGTACAATTCTGTACCCGGTTCAACAAAAATAACACCGCGATCTTCTAGTTGCATGATACCGTATGTTGATGCTTTACCATTCTCAAGTCCAACTAGAACACCTTTACTTCTACCACCAACTTGACCTTTGACAACTGGTTCATATGCTTCAAACGTATGATTCAAAATACCATAACCGCGTGTTTGGGACATGAATTCAGTCGTATATCCGATTAAGCCACGGGAAGGAACCTTAAAGTCGATACGAACTTGCCCATTACCATGGTTAACCATATCAATCATTTCACCTTTACGAGCTCCAAGCGATTCCATTACACCACCAGTGTACTCTTCTGGCACATCCACTTGCACACGTTCAATTGGCTCACATTTTTGACCATCAATTTCTTTGATAATTACTTGCGGCTTAGAAAGTTGTAATTCATAGCCTTCACGTCGCATATTTTCGATTAAGATAGATAAGTGTAATTCTCCACGACCCGAAACAACCCAAGCGTCTGGTGAATCTGTTGGATCAACACGCAAGCTCACGTCTGTTTCAAGTTGTTTCATTAAACGCTCTTCTATCCTTCTTGATGTTAAATATTTACCCTCTTTACCTGCAAATGGACTATTGTTAACAAGGAAAGTCATTTGCAAGGTTGGTTCATCAATACGTAAGAAAGGTAATGCTTCTGGGTGATCCTGTGGGCAAATAGTTTCTCCTACGTTGATATCTTCAAGTCCAGCTACAGCAACAATATCTCCTGCTTTTGCTTCTTCAATTTCAATCCGCTTTAATCCAATAAAGCCAAATAATTTTGAAATACGGGATACCTTTTGGGTTCCGTCTTCTCGCATCAGAACAACCTGTTGTCCCGCTTTAATCTTCCCACGGAATACACGGCCAACACCAATTCTTCCAACGTAATCATTATAATCAAGCATTGCTACTTGGAATTGCAATGGATCATCTGAAGTATCAACTGGTGCTGGAATATTCTCCAAAATAGTTTTAAAAACAGGATCCATCGTTTCTTTTTGTTCTTCAGGTTCATCACCAGATGTACCATTTAATGCAGATGCATAAACAACTGGGAATTCTAACTGTTCATCATCAGCACCTAGTTCGATGAATAAGTCAAGCACTTCATCAATTACTTCATTTGGACGCGCACCTGGGCGGTCAATCTTATTTAAAACTACTACTGGAGTAAGTCTTTGTTCTAATGCTTTCTTTAACACAAATCGAGTTTGTGGCATACAACCTTCATATGCATCAACGACCAATAAAACACCATCAACCATTTTCATGATACGCTCCACTTCCCCACCAAAGTCGGCATGTCCGGGAGTATCCAAAATATTGATTGCTATATCATTATATTTAATCGCTGTGTTTTTAGCAAGAATCGTAATACCACGTTCACGCTCAATATCGTTGTTGTCCATAGCTCGTTCATCCACTTGTTCATTTTCACGAAAAGTCCCCGAGTATTTTAATAATTGATCCACAAGTGTTGTTTTACCATGGTCAACATGGGCGATAATCGCGATGTTCCGAATATCTTCTCTTAATTGCATATTAGTACGCTCCTCTTTCATTACAGATAACTCAAACTATAATAGTATAGCACAAGTTAACCTAATTTCAAACTTTTTTTAGTTTTCGCTGAATGCAACGATAAATTTAGCTCCACCAAGTTCTGAAGTACCTACTGTGATATTTCCGCCTGATTGTTCTACTATAGCTCGTGCTATAGCTAGTCCTAATCCAGTCTCTCCCTGACTTCCTTTAATGAAACGATGGAAAATTTGCGGGATTAAATCCTCGTCAATACCTTCCCCATCATCTTCAATACTAATTGTGATCATGGAGTTAATTTGTCTTACATTTATCAAAACATACGATTTAGCGTGCCGGATTCCATTAAATGTTATGTTTAATAAAGCACGTAATAACTTTTCTGGATCCGCGTGAATAGTAAGTGTTTCATCAACTTCATGTGAAATTCGAATTTCTTTTTCATTTATAATTGGCAACGCACGGTCTAATACCTGATCAACTATACTCGTTAAGTAGATAGTTTCCGGATCATATGAGGTTTGTTCACTATCTAACTTCGCCAGCAAAATCATTTCATTAATAATTTTCTTTAGCCTGTTTACCTCGGTGACCATTACTTCTAAGCCCTTTTCCTTTTCTTCTGAACCAAAAATCCCATCACGAATTCCTTCCGCGTATCCTTGGATGGTCATTAATGGGGTCTTTAATTCATGGCTAGCATTTTGAAAAAACGTTTGTTGTGATTTCATGTAACGTTGTAACTCATTAGCCATTTCAAAAACACTTTTTTCTACTTCCTTAATCTCACCAGTAGCTTTTATTGGTTCAATCGCATCAAATTGTCGCTTTTCTACTTTTTTAAGTTGCCACTTTAATCGAGTTAATGGGGTAACCAACTTATTCGTGAAAAGGTAGCTTAAAATAACTGCAGCAACTGCACCTATTACAAACACGATAAACAATTGCTTAATAAAATCCTGCTGAACGGCTTGTAATTCAGTTAAAGGTGTTAACAAAATCAGTTCAAGACCTGTACTTTCTGGATAAAAAAGAATTCGGGAATTTACATACTTAATATCCCCTAAACTCCATAATTCTTTATCCATATTTGAAAAATCATTATCGGCAAGAAAGCTACCCACAATTTGCTTAGGCATCGTTGAATCGATAACTTGATCCAGGATTCGGTTATATAAAAGTAATTCCAGATTTTGATCTTGTAAAAACCCACCAAATTGATCGATACGCGGTTGTCTGCTTTCTTCATTTAGTATTTGTACAAGTAATTCACCTTTTTGTTCTAATTCTGCTTTTTCGTCTTGAATCAGTAGATCAAGAATTAATGAATAGATCACAAATCCGGTCACAGACATGATGACTAGAAGCAGTGTTGTGAAAGCAATATTTAACTGGTACTGGAGCTTCATGCTATTCCTCTTCACTTCGCAGACGATATCCATAACCCCAAACAGTTTCTAATTGAATATCATCCAGTTTTTTGCGAATCCGTTTAACTAAATCATCAACGGCTCGGTCGCTACCAAAATAATCATCGCCCCATATTTTAATTAGCAATTCTTCTCTAGAGAAGGCACGATTTACATTTTCAGCAAATAAAAGTAACATATCATACTCTTTCGATGTGACTTCAATTTCCTGACCAATCCAGAATAAGCGGCGATCATTTTTTCTTATTAAAAGGTTGTCTATTTTAATTTTCTCCTTTTCTTGCTCTGTGTTCTGGATTACAGGATTCGAACGCTTGAATAATCGCTTCACACGTGCAACCAATTCTCGAGGGCTGAATGGTTTGGTTAAATAATCATCACCACCCAGTTCTATGCCAAGAATTTTATCAATCTCTTCATCCTTAGCGGAAATAATGATAATAGGAACATCACTTTCTTCTCGAATTTTTTTACAAAAATCATACCCGTCCATGCCAGGAAGCATAATGTCTAAAATCCACATATCAGGAGGTCCTGTTTCCCATACCTGCCAGGCTTCCTCGGCGGAGTCTGATACGGTTATGGTAAAACCCTCTTTTTTTAAATAGGCCGACACGATATTTTGGATGTTTGTATCATCCTCGACAACCCCTATATGATAATTCATGATTAAAACCTCCCTCATTCACTGTCTCTTCATAGTTATATTTTTACACAAGTCAGGACTTGTGCATAATGATATGATACAAAGATGATTAACTTACTATCTTGTGGGGAAAAGAAACTGTAGTAAGAATGATATGTATATTACATACTTTTTCCACATTCTTACCAAAGTCATGCCAAAGTAAATCTGTAGTATATGGAATATAGAAAGAAAAGCAAAGGGTTGGAAAAAATCTAACAAAAAGGGTGATAAATTGATGGAACGAAATGATAAGTATAATGACACTCATGAAGAAAATATAGACGAAATAAGCCTAAAGGATGATTCACCTCAAACTAGGTCCGATAGAAAAGAAACTGACCCTGGTTTGACTAAACCTGCTCAACCAAAGAAAAAGGAATCCAAACCAAAAAGATCAGGTGTAGGTGTTTTATTCGGTGGTCTAGTAGGCGGGATTGTTGCAGCTGTTGCTGTTGTATTATTGTTCACGAACAACATTATTCCCTTAAACAATAACAATGGAAGCGATTCAACATCTGCCCAAGATAATGGGACACCTGAAATTGCCCAAACAATAGCTACAGGTAATACCGACGTGGCTTCAAATATTGAAGAGGTATCCGAAGCAGTAGTTGGCATTACTAACTTACAGCAACAAAACGTATGGGCACCTAGTCAGAAAGCTGGTTCAGGTTCCGGTATCATTTATAAAAAAGCAGATGGTAAAGCTTATGTAGTCACAAACCACCACGTGGTCGAAGGAGCAGAAGAAGTAGAAGTTGTCTTAAACAATGGTGATCGAATTAAAGCAAAAGTGCTAGGATCAGATCCATTAACAGATTTAGCTGTCCTACAAATTGATGGAAAGAAAATTGAGACTGTAGCGAAATTAGGTTCTTCAGAAGAGGCAAAAGTTGGTGAAACTGTAGTAGCAATCGGTAACCCACTTGGCATGAACTTTGCTAACTCTGTTACAAAAGGAATAATAAGTGGAAAAGAACGTTCCGTGAGTATCGATACAAATAAAGATAAACAGCCTGATTGGGTCACAGAAGTAATTCAAACAGATGCAGCAATTAACCCAGGTAATAGTGGTGGGGCACTTGTGAATTCTGACGGCGAAGTAATAGGAATCAACTCCATGAAGATTGCTAAAAAAGAAGTAGAAGGAATTGGATTTGCCATTCCAATTGATACAGCAATTCCAATCATGAAGCAATTAGAAACTGAAGGTGAGGTTGCACGCCCATTTATTGGAATTAGCACTGCATCCCTTCAACAAGTACCACCACAATATCGCAGTCAAATCGCACTACCAGAGGATATTAAGGGCGGTATGGTAATTGCACAAGTTCAACCAGGATCACCTGCAGCAGATGCTGGACTCCAACAATTCGATATTATTACAAAAATTAATGGTCAGGAAATAACATCTATTTTAGACTTACGAAAATATTTGTACTCTGAAACGAAGATTGGCGATACCGTTGAAATTGAAATTTCCAGAAACGGTGAACTACAAACAGTTGAACTAACATTAGTAGAACGAGGCCAAGAACAGTAAGTTTTGCTAAGGGATGATCCATTTTGGGTCATCCTTTTTTGTTTGTTAATAATCGCTTAAGGAAGGAGTTTTGCAAATAATGTCGAACGTATATATAGTATATATACGAGTATATAGTCATTACATAGTAAAGGGGAAGTGAGTTTATGCAATGTCAAAATTGCTATCAAGAAACAGAGAAAGGGAAATTTTGTACAAATTGTGGTGCATTAATTTCTCAGGATGAACCTGTTGTTATCCAGGAAACAGCTGCTACAGAGGAAATAGAAATAGTTGCAGAGTCAACAACTAGTCAAGAACCAACTGATCCTAAACAATCAAACGAAATAGTTGAGAAACTAAAGGCCTCATCTATTAACTTCGGCCACTTTTTTCTTACACTGCTTAAAAAACCAAACGACGCAAAGAAAGCAAATGAAAATGATCTAATCTCAGGTATTATCTCGATTGCTCTTTTTGCACTATTATTTGCTGTAGGATATTTTCTCGTACTAAACAGCATTGTTAGTTTCTTTGGAAGTGCTCCAACTTTTACGGATGGTTTCTTATGGCCATTTCTAAAGCTATTACTATTGTTCGTAGTTATAAATGCTATAACCTTCGCTGGATTGAAATTCGATGGGGCCGAGTTTTCATTCGCAAAAACCATAGCAAAGTATGGTGGGTATTTAATTCCATTCCTATTACTACTCGTTGCTGGGTATATTCTAACGTTGATTGGTATTGTATCATTAGGTATTGTAGCAATTTCCATCAGTCTATTAGGAACATTAATAATTATTCCAACACTAATTTTATCTGAAATTCCTTCAACAAATATAGATCGTGTTTACTTATTAATTATCATTTACGTCCTAAATACGTTTGCACTTAGCTTTATTATGCAATCCATACTTCTATCACTAATGGGTAGCCCTTTTGGAGGATTATTTAGCTAAAGTAATCACTAAAAACTCTTATCTTTTTCGATAGGAGCTTTTTTATTTGGCTCTTTTCGTAAGTTTTGTTGCTATTTAATCCTCAGAAAAAATTGTGTCATAATAAATATACCGCTCCGGAAATACACTACGCGCACCTTAGGGCTTGCGCTGAAGATCCCGCAGGACAAGGAAAGCTTCCCTGAAAAGGTATCGCACGCAGAAAAAGTGTTTTTCTTTTCAAGGAAGCGGTTTTGCTTCCAGAGGAAGCTGAAGCGTTGCCGCGGAAAGCGACTGCCCGAAGCGGAATCGGGCGTTGACGCAATATCGTAGTTTATTGATTTTGTACCAAAAACAACAATCTTTTAGAAAAACAGCCTTTTTATTTTCTCAGGTTCATTAATTACGCTTGCCTAATATTCCATAAAAAAATAATTTCGTAATTTCTTCTGTAAGTGGCAACAACTGTGAATATATATCTTCTCGTTGCATTTGTTCTTTAAAGATTTGAATGTACAGCAAGATGGATTCATTCGATATTGATGGATCTACATACCCTTGTCTTTTTCCTTCATCAAATAATTCCATCATTTTAGGCAAAGCCTTATTCGTATAAAATTCTTCAAGATAATTATTCCCAGTCCCATATTCCATCATAAACTCTTGATAGAAATTTTCATTCATTTCATCAGCAGTTTGTTTTTTAGAAAAGATAAGCTGCTGAATTTTATCTGGAAAAGGTAAATCACTAGTTAATAATTCCTCTGTTTCATCCCAAGTTTTTTCTATATAAAAACGAATTACTTCATCGGTTAATTCGTTTTTACTTCCAAAGTAATTATAAATGGTAACCTGTGATACATTAGCTTTCCTTGCAATTTCAGCAATAGAAACCTTTTTAATTCCAAATTTCATAAAAAGTGTCAATGCACCTTCTAGGATACTAATCGTTTTCTGTTGCTTACGACGTTCAAAACCATTCATTCCTTTCACCTCTCATTTAGTTTATTAAAATTTATGAAATAAAACAAATAAAATATTTCAAAAGTGTATTGTAATGGAGATGGTTTGCATATATTATGAAATATATACTTACTAATATTTCATAATATATAAGAAAGGTGGTGCGAATTATGCCAATTTCAATTCACCGCTTAACAAAAAAGTTCCCTAATGGAAAAGGAATTTTTGACGTTTCATTTGATGTGGCTGAAGGTGAAGTGTTTGGATTTTTAGGTCCAAATGGCGCTGGAAAATCAACGACTATCCGCCACCTGATGGGGTTTATGAAGCCGACATCAGGTAGCGCAACTATTAACAGGCTAAATGCTTGGAAAAAGAGTGCGGAAATTCAACAATCCGTTGGCTATCTACCAGGGGAAACTGCATTTTTAGAAGGAATGAATGGATTAGAGTTCCTGAGACTCTTGGCAGGAATGAGGAAAATAAAGCAAATAAAACGGCAAAAAGAATTAATTGAACGTTTTCAGTTTGATGTGAAAACTCCTATTCGGAAAATGTCTAAGGGTATGAAACAAAAAGTTGGCATCGTTGCTGCATTTATGCACGATCCACAGGTATTAATTTTGGATGAACCTACAAGTGGATTGGATCCATTAATGCAAAATCTCTTTGTTGATTTAGTGAAAGAAGAAAAGAAACGGGGGAAAACAATTCTAATGTCCTCTCATAGCTTCTCAGAAATTGACCGAACCAGTGACCGGGTTGGGATTATTAAAGCTGGTCAACTAGTTGCAATTGAGGAGATTCGGAAGTTACAAGCATTACAACGAAAAATTTTCCAAGTTACCGTGAAAACAAGTGGTGATATAGAAAAGATTAAAAATACCCCTCTTGAAATCGTTCAAATCGATGGACATCAAATCCGGATAGCTATTCAAGGCGATTATGAATCATTTGTAAAATCCATCAGTGAATGTGGAATTAACAGCATAGATATTCATCGCCAAAACTTGGAGGATGTATTTATGCATTTCTATAACAAGGATGGTGATCAATCATGAACGGTTCTCTTTTTGTGACAATGATGAAAAACAATGCGAAGACAGTATGTAGTTTTACATTTGGATCGATGTTTTATTTAGTTCTGATCATTTGGCTATATCCATATATTGCTGATTCTAAAGTATTTGATACTATGTTTGAAACCTTACCTGAAGGTTATATGAAAGCATTTGGCTTACATGCTGGGATTTCTAGCCTGAGTGGCTTTGTAGCTGGAGAATACTATGGGTTGTTATTTATTATTATCTTATTAATCTTTTGTGTAACAACCGCTACACAGTTAATTGCGCGTTTAGTTGATCGAGGCTCAATGGCTTATCTTTTAGCAAGCGGACTTTCTCGCATGAAAATAGCACTTACACAGGCGTCTGTCATCCTCATTTGTCTTACAGTTATCATTACTCTTACCACTTTAACAGGGGTTATTGGTGCAGAGTTGTTTATTGAGGAGAACAACTTTGCTACGGGATCGTTTATTAAATTGAATATTGTTACGTACTTACTGTTTTTTGTCATTAGCGGCTACTGTTTTTTATTTTCTTGCTTATTCAATGACGAAAAGAGAGCTTTAGCAATTTCAGGTGCGTTATCCTTTATCTTCTTTGCAGTTGACATGCTGGCAAAAGTTAGTGATAAACTTGATTGGCTTCAGTATTTTACTGTATTCTCATTATTCGATGCCACTAGCATCGCAGAGGGAAATGTCGACATTTTACCAATTAGTATTAGTTTAGGTAGTGCAGGGATACTTCTTTATGCACTTGCTATTATAATTTTTAAAAAGAAAGATCTCCCACTTTAATATGTAAAGGTTGGAGACATAGCGCTCCAACCAATAGCATCATTCTTCAGGGTGACCATCAAACGTTGCTGTTCCAATACCTTCTGTGTCATCGACAATTCCAATATTTTCATCACTATTGATATACATTTCGTCATAGTCGTCATGATCTTGATTCCCACCAAGATCAGAAGGAGTATCAGATGATCCATATTTACCGACATCTTGCCATGCGTCTTCTCTATCATATCCAGTTTGTGTTTCATTTGTGTGCTCGTGGATATCCATCGTTAAAATATCCTCTTCAACAGGGCGATATGCTACAAAACCAGCATTGTTTGCATGTTCAAGGCACTGATCAGCGGTTGGAATAGCTTCTAACCGTTCCAAGGGTATGTCCGTACCACATCTTCGGCAAATGCCATACGTACCTTCCTCAATTGCTGACATAGCTTCATTGATTTCTTTAAGTTCAACCTCTGCATGCTGTGATAATGCTTGTTCCCGTTCCAGATCATACATCTCTGTTCCCATATCGGCTGGATGATTATCATAATTTGACAGCTCTTGATTTCTTCTGGAATATTCCCCTTCTGATTCCATTAGAGTAAACAATTCTGACTGCCTTTCAACTAATTGGTTTTTAAAATGTGTTAATTGTTCACTTGTAAGCATAGCCTTTCCCCTCCAAATAGGTACAAATTAGTTCTACCTATAATTTGTGCAGAAGACCAGTATTCATGCGGTTAAAAGCTATTGGTTTTTTGACCAAATCATGTCAATGTGGGGAATATTATCATCCAAATAAACATCGGAAATTTGAACAAATCCTAACGCTGAATAAAATTTATGTAGATAATTCTGAGCCTGAATTTTTATCGTGTTTTCGGTCCACTCATCCGTTACAAATTGAATTGCCTTTTTCATAAGTAATTTCGCATAACCATTAGCGCGAAAGTCTCTTGTAACTAGTACACGACCAATTGATACTTCCTCATATTTCGTATTACTTGGCAGGATTCGTACGTATGCAGCAATCTGATTATCGATGGTTAAAAAGTAATGAATGGCTGCTTGGTCATAATTATCTATCTCCTCGTATGCACATTCCTGCTCAACTACAAATACATCTACTCGAGCTTTCATAATGCTATATAACTCATCATTTGATAACGCTTGAAATTCCTTTACATTCCAATTCAACTCGTTCACCCTTTTTTCTTTACATAGTAGCAGAAAAGCAGCCTCTATTCTAGAAGCTGCTCTTACTTTACAAATCGTCGAATCCATTATCCGTATAATTCACTTTTGTATATTGTCTTGACTTTTGCTCAAAGAAATCAGATTTACCTAAATCCACTTCTTCATACGCTTTAATCCAGCGCAAAGGATTTTTACGGTACTCGGGATAAGGTCGCTCGTAACCAAGTTGTTTACACCGAACATTTGCATAAAACTTAATATAAGCTTCTACATCCTCAATGTTAATCCCCGTAATCTTGTCCCCAATTATATAGTTTGCCCACTCTATTTCTAGCTCAGCCGCTTCTTTAAATGTTTGTTGAACGAAATTACTCATTTCTTCTGAATCAAATTCTGGATATTCAACTAGTACCTCTTTATAAATTCTTACAAATAAATCAACATGAATTTGTTCATCGCGGTTAATATAATTAATCATGGTAGATGTCGCGACCATCTTTTGATTTCGTGCTAAATGGTAGAAAAATGCAAAGCCTGAGTAGAAGAAAAGCCCTTCCAAAATGACATCGTAAACAATGGATTTTAACAAACTTTCTACCGATGGATTTTCCACAAACTCTGTATATCCATTTGTAATAAAATCATTTCGCTTTTCTAAAACAGGCTCGCTTCGCCAGAAATCAAACACTTCGTCTTGTTTGGACTTAGAAACGAGACTTGATAATACATATGAATAGGAATGATTATGAATTACCTCTTGTTGCGCCAGAATAATCATCAATGCATTTAGACTCGAATCTGTTAAGTAATCCGCAACTTTTCCCGCATAGTCCGTTTGAATACTATCAAGCAAAGCTAATAAGCCAATAATTTTTAGAAATGCTTCCTGCTCATTGGAAGTTAGTGTTTGTATTTGTTTCTTGTCTTGAGCCATATTAATTTCAAACGGAGTCCAAAAGTTACCAAGCATTTTTTTATATTTCGGGTATGCCCAAGCGAACCTGACATCATCCCAGTTTAAAATATTAGAGCTTTTACCATTAATAATTTTTGTCGAACGATTTGGTGCCTGCTTGTCCATGATTGTGCGTGTTTGTATCGGTGAATCCATAGTATCTCCTCCTATCGGCGGGGTCAGTCCCCCACCACGTTAATACGTTAAAGTGATAATGCGATGGAGGACTGTCCCCCTTAACTCGAACATGATTCACATTCTTCAATATCTGATGAAGTTGATCGTAAATAATAGGTTGTTTTGAAACCTGACTGCCATGCTAAAAGATGTATTTCTAATAATTCACGAGCTTGTACACCGTTTGGCACATAAATGTTAAAGGAAATCCCTTGATCAATATGTTTTTGTCTTGCAGCATTTTGCGCAACACTCCATTTTTGATCAATCATATAAGCGGATTTGTAATACCATGTTGTTTCTGCACTTAAATCAGGTGCTGTTACAGGTATTTTAAAATCCTTTTTTTCCTCAGAATAAAATTTCCTGAAAATCGGATCAATACTTGCTGAGCTCCCAGCTATTAGCGAAGTGGAAGAGTTCGGTGCCACCGCCATCAAGTAGCTATTTCGTATACCATTCTCTTGTACATCCTCCTGCAGTTTATTCCAGTCAAAATTTGATTCCGCTTGATTCAAATAGCCTTTTCGTTCAAAATATTTTCCAGTATCCCATTCTGATCCACTAAACAGCGGATATGGCTCTTTTTCCTTTGCCAGATCCATACTCGCTTGGATTGTTAAATATGCAATCTTTTCATACAGTGAATCCGCAAATTCAATGGATTCCTCACTTTCCCATTTCATGCGTTTTAGCGCCAATAAATGATGCCATCCGAATGTTCCTAGACCGATTGCCCGGTACCGCACGTTTGTATATCTAGCTTGCGGAACAGGAATATGGTTCAAGTCAATCACATTATCCAGCATTCGAACTTGTATCGGTATTAATTTTTCCAGAACATCATCAACCACTGCCCGTCCCAAATTAATCGAGGATAGATTGCACACAACGAAATCCCCTGGTTCTTTCGTAATTAAAATTTTACCATCCTTTGTTTGCTGATCAATAAACTTGGTAGGGCTTTGGTTTTGCATAATTTCCGTGCAAAGATTACTGCAATAAATCATGCCCGTATGTTTATTTACATTTTGGCGATTAACTTCATCCCGGTAAAAAAGGAACGGCCCACCTGTTTCAAGTTGCCCTTTCATAATGCTTTTCATAATTTCAATTGCTGGAACCGCTTCTTTAGAAAGAGTTGGATTTGCAACACACTCCGCATACCTTTCACGGAAAGATCCGTTTTCCTTTTCTTCATCGTAAAAGTTCTCTAATGAGTATCCCATCACAGTTCGAATTTCATGAGGATCAAATAAATACCAATCATCTCGAGCTTCAACCTTTTCCATAAACAAATCAGGCAGCGTCACACCAGTAAACAAATCGTGGGTTCGCATCCGTTCATCACCGTTGTTTAGTTTCGCATCAAGAAATGAGTGAATATCCTTGTGCCAAACATCTAAATAAACACAAATAGCACCCTTACGCTGACCAAGCTGATCCACGCTGACAGCTGTATTATTTAGCTGCTTCATCCATGGAATGACACCTGATGATGCCCCCTTAAAGCCTTTAATCATACTTCCGCTACTACGAATTTTCCCCAAATAGACGCCGATTCCACCACCATTTTTTGATAAATTTGCAATATCGGTATTGCTATCATAAATACTTTGTAGACTATCATCCAATGTATCAATAAAACAGCTAGACAATTGCCCATAGCTTTTTCCAGCATTTGAAAGTGTTGGTGTTGCAACAGTCATATATAGATTACTCATCGCCCAATAAGCCTGTCCCACCAAGTCCATACGTCTATCCTTAGGCTCATCCTGCATAAGTGTCATTGCGATGATCATAAATCGCTCTTGAGGAAGCTCATAAATTTCTTTCGTATAATTTTTTGCTAAGTAACGATCGGCTAATGTCTTTAAGCCGATAAAGGTAAAAAGCTGATCTCGCTCAGGCCTAATTAATCTTTCTAACTGATCCACTTCATCTTTATCATAGGTATGTAATAAACCCTGGTCGTAAATTCCAATTTCCGTTATCTCCGAGATTAACTTGTAAAGCGAACCATATTTTTTCTCATAATCATAATTTCGATTTTTTGCTGCTTGGTTGTACAACCATTCCGAGTAAATCATAGCTGCAACATATGTCCAATCAGGATGCTCTTCATCTATATTTGATAAAGCTTCCAATGTTAGATGGTTTACCCATTCTTCTGTAGATATGCTTTCTTTCGTATTCGCATTTTTGTCTAGAAATGATTGGATTGGCATAGTTGGAAAAGCCTCTTTTACCCTTTCTTCTAAATAACTTTTCCAGCTTTTCGTAAGTATTGCAGTTTGCATGATTCAACATCTCCTTTTTATGTACTAAAAAACCGCTCATGCTAGGAGGCCATGAACGGTTAAAACGACAGAAATAATCTACTTCTCCATCGTTTCGTCTTCTTTGGCCCCGAAGAATGGAAACTTTTCACAAGGTTTGGCAGGTCTCCTGACTTATGTGTTCATCTACTTGAGTACCTTCCCATATTATTAACGTTAAGCTAACAATACAGTGGATAATTTCTCGTTCGTTCACATTCACAGTTGCGGGGACAGTTCTGGTTTTGCACCAGATTCCCTATTAAGGCCACTAAATTTGGCCACCAAACTTGTAGGATAAAACTATATATAGTATGTAGTTTTTAAATATTTAGCAATATCTTGTGTTTTAAGGCTATCATAGGTTGAGAATGATTGCAATACTATCTCTGTAAAAAAGGAATATTTAACTAAGTGTCGAATTACTATTAATTAGGTAGAAGTATAGGAGGTCATAGTAAATGGTGCAATCTAAACAAACAATCGGATTTATTGGAATAGGTGTAATGGGAAAAAGTATGGCAAAAAATTTGATGACTGCCGGTTACCCAGTTCAAGTATTTACACGTACAAAAGAAAAAGCGCGGTCACTCATTGAAGAAGGAGCTACTTGGAGTGAATCAGTTGCTGAACTTGCACGAGAAGTAGACGTAATCATCACAATGGTTGGATATCCAAATGATGTCGAGTCTATCTATTTTGGTGGAGATGGAATTTTAGAAAACGCGAAAAAAAAATCATATGTGGTAGACATGACCACGTCCAAACCTTCTTTAGCTGAGAAAATAGGCAGAGATGCGGCACAACAGGGACTTTTCTCGTTAGATGCACCAGTATCTGGCGGAGATGTTGGTGCCCAAAATGGCAAATTATCAATTATGGTTGGTGGAGATGTACAAGTATATCAGGAGTTGCTCCCAATTTTCAAAGTGATGGGAAGTAACATTATTCATCAAGGAAAGTCTGGTGCTGGTCAACATACCAAGCTTTGCAACCAAATCACAATTGCGTCTAACATGATCGGTGTTTGCGAAGCAATTGTTTATGCAAAAAAGGCTGGACTTGACCCGGAAAAGGTTTTGGAAAGCATTACAACTGGCGCTGCAGGTAGCTGGTCATTATCAAACCTTGCACCAAGAATGATAGAAGGTGACTTTGCCCCAGGTTTCTTCGTGAAGCACTTTATCAAAGATATGAGACTTGCACTAGAGTCAGCAAATGAAATGGACTTATTGACACCTGGGCTTGCACTCTCACTTGAACTTTACACAGAGTTAGCAGAGCAAGGAGATGAAGATAGCGGAACCCAGGCATTGGTAAAGCTATTTAATAAGTAAATCACTTTTTTCGTTTGTCAATTTGCTCTTGTACGATAAATGCTAAATCGTCATTGCCAAAAAGTTGTAATACATTCATAACAGTCGAGTCAGGAATTTCTTCTGACTCTTTTTTTGGTACAGTTAGCTCTAACGCTTCATCCAAGGCATTGTTTTTCATTTGCGATGGATACGCCTGTTCATACAAGGACCTAGGCTCGAGGTCATTGTTTATACACCACTGGGCATAAATTAAGATCATCATTTTCTCGTCGTTTTGATAGCTTTCAATGACCCTTTCTTCCATTTCTTTTCGCTCCATCGTTATTCACCTTCTTTTCGTAGCATAAATACCCATAAGAATGTTAATGCTTGTTTTAATTCCATTGGTAAACCTTCATAATTTCGTTCCTTTACACCATCTCGATAAACACCAAAACCATCAACATATGTAAAGTTATTTTCCTGTGCCAGCTTTTGAAACTCCCATGGCATCATCGTATTTGCAATAGCCTTATCGCCATACACCCTTGGATAGCTATGTGTGCGTGGTCCAGCAGTTGGTCCTAATATGCCAACACATAACAGACCATCCTTTTTCAAAACGCGGCTCAACTGCTTAAGTGCATTTGCTGGAACCTCTGTCCATTCCAGAACATTGATGGACATGATTCCTTCACAACTGTTCGCTTCAAACGGCAAATTCATCACATCACCTTGGATAAAAGGAATTTCTTCAGCTCGCTCCTTTGCACGGTTAATCATTTCACTAGAAAGATCCATTCCGACAACATCGTACCCTGCCTTATGTAACTTATAGGTTCCATATCCATCGCCACAACCAATATCGTATACCTTACATCCTTTTTTCATATGCTTTTCAACGAAAGGAATAATATCTTTTCTACTACCGTTATCCCACATATTTACACTGCGTTCATTCCAGAATTGCGCGCGTCTATCCCATTGTAATTCTGCTTCTTTATTCCAATTAAACGAAGTCATGTTATAAACCTCCCAATAATTTATTCTTACTTTATTATAACCTAGTTGGTTTATATAAGATTATGTATATTCAACAAAAAAGGTTTATCTCAAAATATGTGAGATAAACCTTCCATTTAATATCTATTATAGTGTAGTTACATTAGCTGCTTGTGGTCCACGGTTACCTTCAACGATTTCAAATTCAACGTCTTGACCTTCTTCAAGCGTCTTGAAACCTTCTGATTGGATTGCTGAGAAATGTACGAATACATCGTCTCCATCTTCCTGTTCGATGAAACCGAATCCTTTTTCTGCATTAAACCATTTTACTTTACCAGTCATTAAAATGACCTCCTTATACAAATATCGTGCAAAGTAATTGAATCATAAATACTTTTACACCACTTTGGTAAAGAGATCGTAAAGTATTATTCAAACTCCAATTTCCTTTTGCACCTTTAATTTTACCTTTCACCCAGAAATAATGCAAGTTATTATGAATTTTTTTACAAACAATATTCGACAATATACATGTTATAGAATATTGGATTTTTCCTCGATCATTTCATTCCTACATCAAACATGGATCTATTCATAGCCTTCAAAAAGTGTAGCTAGGCCAAGACCACCGCCAATTCCTAATGTGGCTATGGCCTGCTTGCCTTTCTTCCTTTGCATCTCTGTACATAATCGAGTCACAAGGATTGCACCTGACGCACCATAAGGGTGACCAAAAGCAAGTGCACCACCCCCAACATTTAGCCGATCATATGGAATGTGTAGTTCATTTATAGAAGCTAGCACTTGTGAAGCAAATGCCTCATTAAATTCAATTAAATCAATGTCTGCTATTGTTAACTGGGTTCGTTTAAGTAATTTCTTTACTGCAGGAATTGGGCCAATACCAAGAAGATTTGGATCTACTCCTACACTTGTAGCATCGATGAATTTTAACACTGGTTTTAAACCTAGTTCCTCACATTTTTGTTCCGTCATGATGAGTGCTGCTGCAGCCCCATCATTAATAGGACACGTATTGCCAGCAGTCACTGTACCATTTTCTTTAAAAAGGGGTTTTAAGGCAGAAAGAGTTTTCATGGATAGCCGTGAACGTGGACATTCGTCACGCTCCTTACCCTGAACGACAACCATTTCATTTTTAAATCTCTCTTCCATGCTCGCAGTAATTGCTTTTTGATGACTATTGTATGCGAACAGATCTTGCTCCTCACGTGAAATATGGTATTCTTCTGCAACGTTTTCAGCAGCAACTCCCATTTCAGGGTCACCGATTGAATCTGGAGAAAAACGGGCACGTGTATAGATAGATGGATTTCCGTAAATAGAAGATGGTTTTTCCATTTTCCATGGTGCAAGACTACTACTTTCAATTCCTCCTGCTATATAAATTTCACCGGCTCCTGCTTGAATTTGACGGCATGCGATGTTAATCGCCTCGAGTCCTGATCCGCACTGACGATCAACAGTAACAGCAGGAACTTCAACTGGTATTCCTGCTGTAAGTGCTGTCAGTCTAGCTACGTTTCCACCTGGTCCAATTACATTTCCAAGTATCACTTCGTCAATATCTGAAGGATTGATCTTACTTTCTTTTACAAGCGCTTGTATAACCTGAGCGCCTAATGTCTCGGGCGCAATGTTCCTAAACATGCCACCAATCTTTCCAACGGCCGTCCGTTTAGCTAGTACAATTACTGGTGTAACCATCTTTTCTTCAACCTCACAAAATCAGATTTAATTCTTTTCGGGCTATTTTTCCAGTAGAAGTATATGGAAAAACATCTACTACATGAATCTCTTTTGGGCATTTATAAGAGGCTAATTGCTTTTTACAATAGACCTTTATATGTTCTGTATCGACTGTACTTATGTCTTCATTCAACATGATAAGCGCGACTACTTTTTGTCCCCAATATTCATCCGCTAGTCCAATAACAATTGCTTCTTTGATTGATTTCATTTCCTTAATAACCTTTTCTACTTCCTCTGGATAAACATTTAGACCACCAGTAATAATCATATTTTTTTCTCGTCCAATTATTGTAAGTAATCCATCATGGTTGATAAAACCCAAATCGCCTATATTAGCTCCATACGGGGTTAACACCTCGCTTGTTGTTTTTTTATTATTGAGGTAACCTGTAAAAAGAAAGTCACTTTCTATAAAAATATTGCCAATTTCTCCATTGGGAACAAGCTCATTAGATTGATTTCGTATTGAAATACGAACACCAGGAAAAGCCTTTCCTACACTATGTGGATGCAGTTCTGTCATCTCTTCGGTTGCATAGGAAACAAAACTCAGTTCTGAAGCACCATAATACTCATATATTCGACCTGCAGGAAATGTTTTTTGTAATTTGTTTTTAATTTTTGGTGTCAACTTAGCTCCTGACGATAAAATAGGAATTTTCTTATTTGTGGAACCAGTTTGTTGTGCTAAACCATGGAGCATTGTTGGAACTGCATAAATAACCGTAGCTCTTCCATCACTTAAAATATCGAACGTTGATTCTGCAGAAAATGATGGTGTTAGATAAAATGATGCACCGATATGAAGTGCATGCACTGCACCGAATAATGATAGAGAATGACATAAAGGACCAGGTGCTATGATAATATCATCGTGATTATAATGAAACGCTTTCTCGGCTGCAATAAAACTAGCTAACCATGATTCATGATTTCGAATAAAACCTTTCGGCGTTCCAGTTGACCCAGATGTGAAGCCTAAATAGAAATGTTCGTTCGAAAAGACATTCCATACGTTCGTATTAGTATTTTCTGTAGTTCTTTTTAAATCCTCTACATAATGAATACAATCGAAAGAATAAGCTGTTGCTTGAAAAAACGACTTACTTGTAATTAATAAATCGGGTTCTGCTTCATCCATAATTTGAACAGCTTCCCGTCTACTCCACTTCGGATCAAACGGGATAGCCACCCACCCCATTGCCACGACTGCAAAAAACAACTCAAGAAATGCTGGTTCATTACCGATAAGGATGGCTACTTTTTGCGATTGTTTCTCTTGTGAAAGTTCTTCTAAGTTTTGTCTTAGCTGACAAATGCTACGATAAAAATCTCCATAAGATATTTTTTTATCATCAAAATAAATTGCCGTTTTGCGTGGATGTTTTTGTGCAATTTGTTTCATATTTTTTCCAATACCCATTTTTTCACTACCTTTTTTCCAGTAAATTTATGCTGCTTGTTGGAATTTTTTTATTAACGGATATGTTCGACAAATCTTCAGAGTGATTATACCAGCGATAAAGGCCTTTATTAAATCCCCTGGCAAGAATACTAGTGAAGTAAATGCAGTAGCCAACCACGGAAGATTTCCTACAACCGATAAAAATGTAATCCCGCAAACATAAATAACAATGATTCCTCCAACTACATTGAATGTGATGATTTTCCATAATTTTAATGTACTCCAGCTCTTTTCAACACAGTATCCGATTGTCCATGCGGCAAGTGGCCAGCTTAAAATATAGCCTCCTCCTGGGCCAAATAATACACCCAATCCAGCTCTGCCACCTGATAATAATGGCACCCCGACGGCCACAAGTAATGTAAACAATAGCAAACTAAGGCCAGCACGACGTGCACCGAGTACACCACCAGCTAACATTACTCCTAGTGTTTGTAACGTGATTGGCACAGGGATTACAGGGAGTAAAATAGGCGGGAAAAATCCCAAGATACCAATTATTGCCGCAAATAAAGATATGTACATCATGTCTAGTAATTTCATTGTTGCAACCTCCATTCTACTAATTTAGTGTATACGCTAATAGAATGATATAAATAAAAGAGGTTGTATGTCAACCTTACATATTATAAAGTTTACATATTTAGAAGAAATGGTAATTTACACCTCTGTTTTCTTTATCTTCGTCCTAAACTTTAAACTAATTTGCGGATTGGCATATCAATCAAAAACATGGTAAAATAAGTACTTGCAAGAGTAACAATGAATAAGATCAGCGCCAAACATTTGTATCTTGCAAATATAAATGATAGGTGGTAACAAAATGTCAAGTACGATGGAATATCAAGTATTATTATACTATAACTATGTACACATAGAAGATCCTGAACAATTTGCAATGGATCATTTGCAGTTTTGTAAGGGTCTGGAGTTAAAGGGTAGAATTTTAGTAGCACAAGAAGGTATCAATGGTACCGTTTCGGGAACCATTGAACAAACACAAAAATACATGGATGCGATGCACAATGACCCACACTTTGCTGATATGACATTTAAAGTTGATGAGCATGATGGGCATTCTTTCAAAAAGATGCATGTACGTCCACGTAATGAATTAGTAACCCTTCGCTTGGAAGATGATATTAACCCAAAACAAACGACTGGAAAACATTTAAATCCAAAAGAATTTTTTGAAGCAATGCAAGATGAAGATACTGTGGTAATTGATGCCCGTAATGATTATGAATTTGACTTAGGACATTTTCGTGGAGCCATCCGTCCTGACATCGAAACGTTCCGTGACCTACCTGAATGGGTTCAACAGAATAAACACCTCATCGAAGGAAAACGTATTTTAACCTATTGTACAGGTGGTATACGGTGTGAGAAGTTTTCTGGCTGGTTAGTTAAGGAAGGTTATGAGGACGTAGCGCAGTTACATGGCGGGATTGTCACATACGGAAAAGATCCTGAAGTACAGGGTGAGCTATGGGATGGTCAATGCTATGTATTCGACGAACGAATTGCTGTACCAATTAATCGCAAAGAACATGTTGTTGTAGGTGTCGATTATTTTGATGGCAAGCCTTGTGAACGGTATGTTAATTGTGCACACCCACCATGCAATAGACAAATTATCTGTTCTGAGGAAAATGAACATAAGTATTTACGCGGATGTTCACACGAGTGCCGTACTAGCCCTCGTAATATGTACGTTCAGGAGCATGGACTAACAGATGAAGAAGTACAGATACGATTAAATAAAATTGAAGAAGAGAAAAATTCCCAAACTGTATAATAAATTGAGACTAGGCTGGTATTTATAAGTAGTTCACTTACCGCGGAGAAAATATCAAATCAACTAACAAATTTTCCAGTTTAATGTCCTTCATTGGTATGATGAAGGACTTTTCTTCTGCGTTTCCTTGTTTTTTTGACCTTCATCGGCATCATGAAGGTCTCTTCTTCTGCGCTTCCGTGTTCTTTTGTCCTTCATCGACATGATGAAGGTCTTTTCCTTCTGTGCTTCCGTGTTCTTTTGATCTTCATTGGCATAATGAAGGTCTTTTCCTGTGCATTTCCAGGTTCCTTTGTCCTTCATTGGCTTTTTATACGTGAATTTGGCATGTTATCTTACTTTTCTCTTCCAACAGTGAACTACTTATGATAGTTATGCCTAGTCTTTTTAGGTTTGTTATTGAACGTTGATATCCTGGAATAACGGTCGATAAACCAGATAGTTTCCATACTTCTTATTCAAAAAAAGATGAGGCTGGGACATAACTAGCCTAAAATAGTTAAAAAAGGTTCCGATTATCGTTTTTCGATAATCGGAACCTTTTTTCTTGTTAATTTTATTGTCTAGATTTCCATTAGCTGTGGTGGCGGAGTACTTTCTCAAGTTCACCGCCATAAACGCAAATCCTAATTCATTTTCTACTTTTTCTTTGCCTCTCACCGACATACGAGTGAAACGCAAATTAGCCTTCAAAAATCCGAAGACAGGCTCTACATCTATCTTACGCTTGCCATAGATTTCACCTGTTTCCGTTTCCGAAAGCTTTTCTCTTATATATGCTTTTTGTTTTTCCCATTTTTCGTTGTAATAAATCTTACGATTCTTTCCTTCCTTGGTTTTCGTACATTGGGATCGTAATGGACAATCCGAACAGTCTTCACATTCATAGACTTTAAATGTCCGTTTAAATCCAGCTTTATCTGTTCGATTAGAAAAGTAACCGAAGGTCACTTTTTTCCCGTTTGGACAGGTGAATGAATCGTCTTCTTGGTGATATTCCCAGTTGGCAATGGTAAAAGGATTATCCTTATATTTCTTTTTCTTCTCTTTACGATACAAATTATACGTGATTAGTGGCGTTCGTTTTCGATTGGTTAGAATATCTTCATAGTTTTGTTCACTACCATAACCTGCATCAGCGACAATGTACTTGGGTAGCTGAAAGAACTCTTTCTCCATTTTATTTAGAAAAGGAATGAACGTACGTGTATCGGTTGGATTTGGAAATACATCAAATGCAAGCGCATATTGTCCTTCTGTTGCAATTTGTACATTATAACCAGCTTTCAGTTGACCATTCTTCATATAATCATCTTTCATCCGCATAAAGGTGGCATCATGGTCTGTCTTCGAGTAACTGTTGCGTTCTCCGAATATAACCATATCGTTTTGGTATTTTTGTTTGCGCGCTACATAATCCTTGAACTGTTTGCGATATTGTTTTGGAGCTTTACGTTCCGAACGAAGTTGTTTACGTTCGCTTACGTCCTCACTCACTTCGATTTGTTCATCATAATCTTTAACCTTATCATGAAGCTTTTCCTCGACTCTTGCGAGTTCTTTCGTAGAAAGTTCATCTGGGCTTTCTCTTTCTCTTTCTATTTCAGGAATAATATCTTTTTCCAATAATTCTTCATATATTTGGTTGGACTTCTCTACCAAATTGGCACTGTATTTTTCAATTGCTTTTCGCCAAACAAACGTAAACTTATTGGCATTGGCTTCGATCTTCGTTCCATCAACAAAAATGGCTTCCTCTTCAATTAACTTCTCTTGAACAAGCTGACAACGAAATTGTACAAAGCACTGGCGCAATAACTCCTTTACTTCGGGATGAACACGGAAACGATTGATGGTACGGTAGCTTGGTTCATACCCTTGCGCTAACCACATCATACGTACACTATCTTTCAATAATCCTTCAATCTTCCTGCCGGAGAAGACCGATTGCGTATAAGCACATAAAATCACTTTCATCATCATCCGTGGATGATAAGCCGGGCAGCCTGTTTCATGTAAAAACCCAGTGAATGCTTCATCTGGAATATTTTCCACTACATCGTTAACGGCATAGGCTATATCATTTTCTTGAAGTTTGATTTCTAAATCTAACGGTAAAATGACTTGATTCATGGTATAATGTTTAAACATAAGGATACCTCCGATTCTGTTTTGGTGTGGTTACTTTAACTTTATCAGAAGGTATCCTTTTTGCGTACTTAATTTTAGAATTTTATTAAAAAAAGAGTGGTTTCCTCACTTATTGGTGGGTACCACTCTTTTTTAATTACTGGGTTTTGTCCCAGCCTCATCTTTTTTTTCTTAGGACGCGGATGTTAAACGTCCTGACTTATCTGATTTGTTTCTTGTAAATTGGATTATAGCAATAATCCCAAATATGACAAGTCCAACAAGTGAGAATTTTAGATCTGGATAAACTAACAGCAATCCTCCTGCAAATAAAAGTAAACGTTCTAACCAGTTAACGGAGCTAACAAAATAGCCAATCATACCAGAGCTTATACTCATCATTCCAAGCATGGCGGTAATTAGGGCAATAGAAACATTCATTACATTCGCGTCACCCTGCAATAGAAGAATCGGTTGTGACATAAACATGTACGGAATAATGAATGCTGCAATAGCCAGTTTAACCGCCGTAACCCCAGTTTTCATTGGGTTCGCTCCTGCTATTCCAGCTCCTGCAAATGCAGCTAGACATACAGGTGGCGTAATATCAGCCACAATTCCGAAGTAAAATACAAACATATGAACTGCAATTACTGGTACATCAAATGCTAATAAGGCAGGTGCTGCCATTGTCGCTGTTACAACATAGTTCGCTGTTGTAGGCAATCCCATACCTAATATAATACACGCAATCATGGTGAAAAACATAACTAGGAAAAATTGCCCTTGAGCAAGATCAATAATTCCACCTGCAATTTTTGGCCCAAGTCCTGTCGTAGTTACTGTACCCGCAATAATACCTGCAGTTGCACAGGCTGCGATAACGGGTAAAGCGGTTCTTGCTCCTTCTTCCAATAGTTTAATAATTCCTTTAAAAGATAAACGTGTATCTTTTCTAAAAAAGCTAATGACAAGTGCTGCTCCAATTGCGAAAAGCGCAGCAAATGTTGGTGTGTATCCTACAAGAAGAAAACCTATGATAATAATAAGTGGTATAAACAGGTCCAATCTTTTTACAAGATTCTTCGTTTTAGGGAGCTGCTCTTTTTTAAGACCTAAAATCCCTTGTTTACGAGCCTCAAAGTGTGTCCCCATAAATACACCTGAAAAATAAAGAATGGCTGGGATAATCGCAATAACAATTATATCGTTATACGGAATACCAGTGTAAGATGCCATAATAAATGCAGCAGCACCCATGATTGGTGGCATGATTTGACCACCTGTAGACGCTGAAGCTTCAGTAGCTGCTGCAAAGTGTGGTTTAAATCCTGCATTTTTCATCATTGGAATCGTAAAGGAACCAGATCCAACTGTATTTGCAACAGAGCTACCACTCACCATACCTTGCAAACCACTTGCCGCAACAGCTGCTTTTGCTGTGCCGCCTGTATACTTTCCTGTTACCCTGAGTGCAATATCATTGAAAAATTGTCCAATATTTGTTTTAACTAACATTACTCCGAAGAATAAGAACAAATAAATGTATGTGGATGAAATCTGAATAGGTGTACCAAATATGGAGCTTGAGCTAAAGAACATTTCTGTAGCGAGTGATGGCCAGTCGTAACCAGCATGCCCAATAACAGGAATGTATTGTCCAAGTAAACCATATAGAAGAGCTGCAATCGCGATGATGACGATTGGAAGTCCAACAACTCGTCTTGTTGCCTCTAGCAGTAAAATGATACCTGCAGTTGCAACAAATTGATCTGTCACTGTAAAACCAAAAATGATAGCATCGTTTATAAGTCGCTCATAGTTAAATATAATGTAATAGTTGGTAAATAGTGCTGCAAGAGCCAGTAGTGCGTCATACCACGGAACACCCCGACGTTTTGTCATGGACGATTTAATTGGATAAAGGAGATAAACCAAACTTAGTCCTGCTCCGAGATGGATAGCACCTTGAATAAGTGAAACATAAGAACCGTAAAAAGCAGTGTAAAGCTGGAAGATGGTTAAAGCCCCACCCACGATAAGAGTTATCCAACCCCATGGGCCTAAGTTTGTACGAAAAGCACTCTCTTTATCATATTTTGCCATTAATTCATCTTTATCAATTTGTCCAGTATCCTGTACAGTCAATGATCAAACCTCCGTTCCCTCTACCTATGAAGTGAGGAGAAAGAACCGGACATATATGTCCGGTTCTTTCAAAATCTATTATTCTAAAATACCTGCTTCTTTAAAATACTTTTCGGTGCCTGGGTGAAGTGGTAAATCACCTACACCTTTAAGTGCATTTTCTTTTGTAATAAGTTTTGCTTGAGCAATCGTCATATCCCCTGCTTTTTCATACAATGTTTTAGTCAGTTGATATGCAAGGTCTTCACTGATTTGATCTTTTGAACCAATAAGAAGTGCCATTGCCGTTACAGTTTGTACAGGCTCATCTAGCCAATCGTAGGTGCCTGGTTCAACTGTGTATGTTTCATATTGGCTATTTTCTGTAACTTCTTTTAATGCATCGCCTTCAATGTTAAGTAATTTTACTTCTTTTGTAGCAGCCTGCAATTCATCCGTTGAAGAAGATGGAACACCGACTACTTCAATTGATGCATCAATTGTTCCGTTTTGAAGCTTACTTTTGGCATCACCAAAGCCTTCTTCATATGCCTCATAGTCGCCTTCTTCAATTCCATATGCTTTTAATATTAGTTCTGCAGCTGCACGAGTCGCTCCACCAGGAGGCCCAATCGCAACCTTTTTGCCCTTTAAATCTGCTATTGATTCGATTCCTGTTGACTCAAGGGTTGCCACTTGAACTGCTTCAGGATAAAGTGAACCAATAACTGCTACATTTTCTATTTTTTTGCCTTCAAATTCACCGGCTCCAGCCACAGCATCTAGCATTGTTGTATTTTGAGCGATTCCTAATTGAAAATCACCTGCTTCTATTTTTGCAATGTTTTCTACAGATGCACCAGATTCTACTGAACTAACATCAAAGCCTTCAACATCAATGTTATCTGTCCATAGATTAGCCATTTCTCCGCCTAATGGATAGTAAACACCACCAACACTACCAGTTCCCAAGGTGAGATTTGTTACTGGTTCTGCACCTTCTCCGCCACCGTCACTGCTGCTACCACCGCCATTTCCACTATCGCCACATGCACTTAAAATCATGCCGATAGCAAGAATTAGCACGAATGAAAATAAACTTCTTTTCTTCAAAATATTGCCCCCTTTATAATTTTCTTATCTATTACGTAGAACTTTTATCCTACGTTTTAGATTAAATTAATCACGTTCTCATTAAAATGATAACGTTTTAATATGTATTCTACCTTGATTTTAATAATACTACAAGTTTTAAAAAAATTTGCTTATTTAATGATTCTTCTAGATTGCACAATTGTTATAAGGAAGGTCCTCCCTTTTGACTTGTACATGTGCTGTTGCTATTATTTTCACCAAGGAGGTCGATTCAAATGACCATTTATGAATATTCGGCAAAAACCCTAATGGGTGAGGAAAAACCCTTAAACGATTATCAAGGCAAAGTAGTTCTAATCGTCAATACAGCTAGCGAATGTGGTTTCACACCTCAATTTGAAGGATTACAAGAACTATACGATGAATACAATAAAGAAGGTCTCGAGATTCTTGGATTTCCATGTAATCAGTTTAATAATCAGGATCCTGGTACTGATAATGAAATATCTGATTTCTGCCAACGAAATTATGGTGTTACTTTTCAAATGTTTAGCAAAGTCGATGTTAAAGGTGATGATGCACATCCATTATTCCAATTTCTCACAAAAGAAGCGCCTGGAATGCTGACGAAACAAATCAAATGGAACTTCACTAAGTTTCTAATTGATAAAAATGGGAAAGTTATCAATCGTTTTGCACCACAAACAAAGCCAGGAAGTATTAAGAGTGATATTGAAAAAGTACTAAACGCTTAACACTAAAATGAGGATCCAATTCATAGGTGAATTGAATCCTCATTTTTAAATTGGTATACAAAAGGAATCTCCTTTATTTTTGTACCAGCGGTCTTGCTCATCCCTTAGTACGCTTTCCCCCAGTAAACTAATTCTTTAGCTTCTTTTCCACAGCATACACATGTATCTGAAATCTTTTCTTGTTCAAAAGGAATACAGCGTGATGTTGCTTGTGTATCTTCTTTTATTTTTTCTTCACATGCTTGGTCACCACACCACATTGCTTTAATGAATCCTGTCTTTTCATCAAGCGTTTGTTTGAATTCCTCTAAAGTGGTTGCAATGTTTATTTTTTCATTACGATGAGCAAGTGCTTTATCAAATAAATTTTGCTGAATATCAGCTAATAAAGCACCTATACGAGCTTGCAAATCCTTCAATGCAACGAATTCTTTCTCACCTGTGTCACGGCGTACGATTACTACTTGTTCATTTTCTATATCTTTTGGTCCAATTTCAACTCGAATTGGAACACCCTTCATTTCATGCTCATTAAATTTCCAACCAGGAGATTTGTCACTAGCGTCAATATCAACACGTGCAACCTCTTTCAATTGATCGCGTAAATCATATGCTTTATCTAACACGCCTTCTTTATGTTGTGCAATTGGCACGATCATCACTTGTGTTGGTGCAATGCGTGGCGGAACTACTAAACCTCGATTATCTCCGTGCACCATAATTAATCCACCCATGATACGTGTGGAAAGTCCCCAGGATGTTTGATGTACATACTGGCTTTCACCATTTTCATCCAAATACGTAATATCAAAAGCCTCCGCAAACCCTGAACCGAAATGATGTGATGTTCCAGACTGTAGCGCTCTTCCATCATGCATTAAACTTTCAATTGTCAATGTATAATTCGCACCTGCAAATTTTTCTTTATCTGTTTTACGTCCTTTAAGTACAGGTATTGCTAAATAATTTTCTACTAAATCCGCATAGACCCCGAGCATTCTTTCTGTTTCTATTGATGCATCTTCATCTGTCGCATGTGCCGTATGTCCCTCTTGCCAATGGAATTCAGATGAACGCAAGAACGGACGTGTTGTTTTTTCCCAGCGTACAACATTTGCCCATTGATTATATAGCATTGGCAGATCACGATAAGAATGAATATTTTTGGAATAATAATCGCAGAAAAGAGCTTCTGAGGTTGGACGGACAGCTATTCGTTCAGCTAATTCCTCATCGCCTCCATGTGTTACCCAAGCCACTTCCGGTGCAAATCCCTCGACATGGTCTTTCTCCTTTTGCAGAAGGCTTTCAGGAATGAATATCGGAAAGGCAACATTAGAGTGACCAGTTTCCTTAATCATCTTGTCCAGCTCATTACGAATATTTTCCCATATTGCGTAACCATATGGCTTAATAATCATCGTTCCTCGCACTAGCCCATAGTCCACCAAATCCGCTTGCTTTACGACATCTGTATACCACTGTGCAAAATCATCCTCCATTGCCGTTACCTTTTCAACAAATTGTTTATTCTTTTTACCCATTTTATATATCCTCCTTTTTAGAAAAACTCGGTATTCGCCTCGTCCTCAATGGCGAAGTTTTTCTTATACCGGCGTTTCCTTAAAATATACTTCCCTTACGTGAAAAATTAAACGCAAAAAATCCTCCATCCGAAAAAGGGACCGAGGTTTGGTGGTACCACCCTTGTTTACAGGAAAACACACCTGTACACTTAGCTTGATAACGGTTATGAACCGCGCACATCTTACAGCATTAACGCTTTTCTGATGGCGAACTTAAAGGCAGGTTCCAATTTGCGTTTTTAGGAATTCACACCAACCATTCCCTCTCTTTAAAAAACGAATCAAATTATACTAATCCTTATCTACGTTTCGTATATTATAATTTTTAATATATAACCATGTGAAAGTAAAGTCAAGTTCAACTACCCTATAGTTCGTTCGTATTTTGCAAATAACGTTCCACCCATATCATGTAATCCTATAAATCTGAATCCAATATCCTTATAAAAGCGATTTAAAATTTGGTTATGGCCGACACAATCTAACCGTATTGAGCCATTTGTTAAATTGATGTTGTCTATCATCCAGGCTACCAAGTCCTTTCCTAACTGCTTATTATGTTGATCTCGTGCAACAACTACTCGGTGTAAGTATGCAGACTGATCATCATTATTACCCCATAATTCGAAATCCCAGTCATTTTGCTCAGATGATAGATTAAAAGAAGCAATTAATTTACCCGTAACGTCTTCTACAACAAAAGTCGTTCCCTTCAAAATTGCTGATTCAATTTCATGATTTTCTTTTCCGCTATGTAGATAACTCCATTGGTCTATCCCGTTTTCTTTTAGCCAGCTTGCTGCATCCATGAGCATTTTAATTATTTGTTCACTGTCTTCATTAGTCGCTTGACGAATAATATTACTAGAGAATTCTTCTGTTTTAAACATTGCTATCACCCTTTTATAAAATCTTTATTTTCAGTCTACAAGAAAAAGGATTAGTGGTATAGTGTAGTGTTGGCCATTTACCAAAACAAACCAAATTAAATTTATCTCAGTCTTAAGACTGAGACACAAACGTACTCAAGGTCCTTATGAAAGATTACTCTTACCGATAAGCTAAAAGTATAAATTAAACGCATATCGTAAGGGGCGCTAAACATGAACATACTAAAAAACAAAAATTTTCTATTTTTATTATTAGGGAGAATCGTTACCAACATTGGAGATAGTATTTATTACGTAGCAGCAATGTGGCTAGTTTATGATCTCGGAGGAAACGCCTTTTATTCCGGGTTAGCAGGATTTTTAACACTGTTACCCGTTGCCCTCCAATTTATCACTGGGCCTTTTGTTGATCGCTGGCCAGTTAAACGAACCCTCATCATTACTCAGGTTTTACAGTCAGTCTTAATTCTGATTATACCGATCAGCTATTATTATGATGTGCTTACCGTTCAGATTGTGCTAATCGTTATGCCTATTGTTGCATTCATCGAGCAGTTCGCATATCCATCTCAGTCTAAGGCATTACCAATTGTTTTGACAAAAAAAGAACTGGTGAAAGGAAATTCCTATTTCTCATTTGCTTATCAAGGAATCGATATGGTTTTTAACGCTATTTCAGGATTATTAATTGCCTTTGTCGGAGCGATTTCACTCTATATTGCTGATTCCATAACTTTTGCAGTAGCGGCTACCTTGTTCACATTGTTGAAATTACCGCATGAAAAAGAAGAGGCCGTCACAAACAAAAGAGGAATCAAGCATGGGTTTCGAACATATTCTCATGAATTAAAAGAAGGATTTTCAATTGTATTCGGTTCATTGATGGCTACTTTCTTGATTGGCTCCATTGTAGCAAACTTTGCAATTGGTGGTGCGCTTGCTGTTCTTCCTGCTTTTGCGGACGAAAATGGCGGTGCAGAAATCTATGGATTTTACTTAGCCTCCATGTCAACTGGAGGATTAATCGGGGCATTGCTTGCTGGTTGGATGGGGAAATTTCGTGTTGGTCGTTTCGCTATAATCGCCTTTTTAATTGGATCCGTTTGCTGGGTTCTATCGGCCTTACTCCCATGGACATACGTAGCTGTAGTATTGTACGGGATTGCTTGGATTCCAATTGGAGGTACAAACGTTATTTTTGCTGCTACTATTCAATCTGTTGTACCAAATCGGATATTAGGTAGGATTAACTCTGTTTCGATGAGCATGAGCGCTGCTGCCATGCCGATTGGATCATTGGCAGGAGGATATTTTGCAACTGTAACGAGTCCAACATTAATCTTTTCCTTGACTGGGGGAGGAATTATCTTTATATCCATTGTATGGTACCTACATCCCAGGTTAAGAAACTTACCAAGAGCTGAAGAAATGTCCTCAGAATCATTCGGGTTAGATTTCACTAAAAAAAGTACCGAGATTACCAATTAGCTCTTAGAAAAAATTCGTCATTCGCCTCATCCTTACTAGCGAATGGCGAAGTTTTCTTATACCAGCGTTTCCTTAAAACTTATTTGATAGAGTCCAATACATTCACCTGGTTAGTTAATATACTTTTATCGAATGAGCTTCGCCTTGTGTACGCTCGGCAGCATGATAGGTAGGCCCGACCAATTCCGTATAAGAAAAGCCGTAAGCAATTGCAGTAGTTACAAAACTTTTGGCAATTTCAACCGCTTCGTGTACCGATTTTCCTTTCGCTAGTTCCGCAGCAATCGCAGCAGAATACGTACATCCAGCCCCACTTGTATGAACAGTATCAATCCGTGGCGCCTCAAATGTAGTGAATCTAGAACCATCATAAAGCACATCTATCGCTGGACCTTTTAATCGACCACCTTTAACTAATACATATTTCGGACCTAATTCATGTAGATCCATGGCTGCTTGCTTCAAATCACTTACGCTTGCTAATGCTCGTCCGTCTAACAAAAAAGAAGCCTCAGGCATATTCGGTGTAATAATTGTGGCGAGTGGCAATAACTTCTCCTTCATTGCATCAATTGCATCATCCTCTAATAGCTTTGAATCAAGCTTTCCAACCATTACTGGATCGATTACAATATGTTCAACATCTGAGCCGCTAATAATTTCTGCCGCCTTTTCAATCACTTCTTTTGAAAAAAGCATTCCTGTTTTAAATCCATCAATCCCAACTTGTTTGGTTGCTGTTGCATATTGTGCCTCGATAGCTTCTATTGTTTGTGGATGAACGTTTTTCATTGTTTCTGGATGTTTTGCAACGATTGCCGTTACTACGCTCATCCCGTATACATCCAATTCTTGAAATGTTTTTAAGTCTGCTTGGATTCCAGCACTTCCTCCAGCTGCGGAACCAGCAATGGTTAATACTCTTGGTGGTTTGATCATCATACAAAATCCTTCCTTCTATCTAAAAAATAACAACAAATACAAACCATACAATCATAATAACTTGTATGACAACTTTCGCAACTGCCCCGCTTAAGAACCCGATAAGGGAACCAATAGATGCACGGAAAGCCTCCTTAATTGTTCTCTTTTGAATCATTTCAACAATAAGTACTGTCACAAACGGTATAATTAATATACCAAAGGGTGGAATAATAAATGAACCGATAATTACCGCTATACCAGCAGCGCGTTCTCCCCATTTACTTCCACCAAATTTTTTTACAAAATAGCTGTTTGCAATAATATCGGAAACAATGAGCACAGCAGTTAAAATAACCATACTAACCCAAAAAATGAGGTTTAATTCATCGCGGCTGATTCCAAAATGATACAAAAGAAAGCCAATCCAAATAACGAGTGGTGATGGGATAATTGGATAAATAATCCCAACAAAACTCAAAATAAACAACGCAATTATCACGATCCAAATAAGTATATCTACCATAATTACCTCCATTAACAGCGTCTAAACTGTTTTTTTTGCTAGAAAACTTGGCTTATCGCCAAGCTTTAATGGCGAAAGCCTTAGTTGCACTTGTACTGATATCCACTTAAAATTTAACTTTCTTATCAGTGCGAAAAAGACTTGATAGTTTCGTTTCTTCTTTTACAAAAATTCTTTTATAATTCTCCTTATGCATTATCAAACTTAAGACAAATAATACAAACGCAATGATTCCTGGTGTCATTCCTAAAAAAACAAAGGATGTCACAACGAATGCAATGTACATAAGAAGCACGCCAATTACCAAATAATCTGTGACCAGTGTAAAAAGAAATAATACCCCTATACAAATTACTGCGACTTTCCAATCAATTGCTAGGAAGGCACCTACTAATGAAGCAGTCCCCTTTCCGCCTCTAAAATTCATGGTGATTGGATAGTTATGACCAATTACGATAAACAATGTATTAATATACACGAAAATAATCGTGGTTTCACCCGTTATGCCACTATTAGTTAAAATATATAATAAAAATAATATCGAAATTGTGGCTTTAAAAACATCAATTAACGCTACTATTATGCCATATTTCCATCCCAATATTATGGTCGTATTTGATGCACCTGAATTCTTCACCCCAGATTTCTTGATATCAACCCTTTTGAACTTACCCACTAGTTGTGACCCGTGAATACATCCAAATAAATAACCAATGACTATACTTAGAAAGTAAAACATCTTCTCCCTCCCCTCTATAATAGAGTAGCATCAACTGGTTTTTGAAACATCCTTTATTACGAAAAATGATGGTAAAAGTTTCATTCTTTAACTACTACCAAACTCAATTGATTTGCTTTTCGTAAATTTGGTATGATAGTGGTATACGAATTATTAAGGGGAACTATGAGATTTGAAAAAAATAAACAAAGACATCCTAACATGGATGATCATCATAGCATTTTTTGGAGCAGTTGTTTTTCTATACAACAAAGTAAATAATCATTATGTCGATTTGGGTGAAGATGCGTCTCCACCAATGAAACTTCATCCTATAGTAGAAAAAAAGAAGGATAAACTACTAGAAAAAACTGCTTCCATTGGGATTGACGTCGTGATTACAGAAAAGTGGCGTTCCAATGAGCGGCAAAATAAACTATATGCGCAAGGTAGAACAGAAAACGGGAACATTGTTACCCATGCAGAGGGCGGGGAATCTTATCATAATTACGGATTAGCAATTGATTATGCTATACGAAATGAGAATGATACAATCATTTGGAACATATCCTATGACGGAAATAATAATGGTGAAAAGGATTGGTTTGAAGTAGCGGAAATTGCTAAAGATCTTGGGTTTGAGTGGGGCGGTGACTGGCGTAACTTTAAAGACTATCCACATTTACAGATGGATTTCGGTTTAAGTATTAGTCAGCTACAAAGTGGTTTACGACCAACTAATGAAGATAAAAAAGAAGAATAAGACAAACAAATGGACAGAAACCATACAAGAAATTATACTGAGATTATCTCGAATTAGAGATAGTTTCAGCAAGGAGGAAAACCCATGGAATTAAAAGGAATTCACCACGTATCTGCGATAACAGCAAATGCAAAACAAAACTATGACTTTTACACAACTATATTAGGAATGCGTCTTGTGAAAAAGACTATAAACCAAGATGATCCATCGGTGTATCACTTATTTTACGCAGATGAGATTGGGAACCCTGGAACTGATTTAACATTTTTTGAAATACCACATGCCGGGACAACCTATCAAGGATTTGGCAGTATTTCTGGTACGTCATTACGCGTACCAAATGATGAGGCATTAGCGTTTTGGCAAACCCACTTTACAGAATTTGATGTCGATCATGATGGAATTATTGAACAAGGAGGTCGAAAAGTCATTCATTTTCGTGATCCTGAACAACAGCGTTTAGCGCTTGTATCTGACGAAACCAATATCGGAGTCAAGGGTGGAAAACCGTGGATTCGAAGTAGTGTTCCAGCCGACAAAGGAATTATTGGGCTTGGACCAACCACGTTAACAGTCGATAACCCTGCACCAACCATGGCAATTTTGACTGAAATATTAACATTTAAGCAGACTGGAAGCTATCCATCATTGATAGATGGACAAGACGACATCCTTGTATTTTCTACAGGTGAGGGCGGGACTGGTGCAGAAGTGCATATAGAGCCTCGAAAGGATCTATCAAAAGAGCGCCCTGGACGTGGAAGTGTTCACCATGTTGCATTTCGTGTGGATAACGAGGAAGAATTAGCCAAATGGAAAGACCGCTTGGTGGGAGCACGTATTCCAAACTCCGGACTCGTAGACCGCTTTTACTTCAAATCGCTTTATTTTAGAGAGCCAAATGGCATACTATTTGAATTAGCAACAGATGGGCCTGGATTCGCTACAGACGAAGATAGTGAACAGTTAGGTGAATCATTAGCACTTCCACCACTTTTTGAAGATCGCCGGAAAGAAATTGAAGCAAAGCTGGAGCCACTAGATACCAAAAGACCGCGTTGAATAAAACGCGGCCTTTTGTTTATCCATGATTTTCGTTCGAATGATCTGCGTCTTTTTCATTTTTATCTTCTGGCAATTCATCAATCGAATGCTTAAAAGCATAGCCTTTGTTAATTGTAATTAACGTTAAAATCAACACCACCAGTATAATTGCGATTCCCAAAACGATATAACCCGTCATACTTAGTACCCCTTCACCTTACTTTATATATTTCACATAGCAATTATTTTCTTTTATCCAGCCTTTTCGTGTGAAGAAATCAATAACATCTAGATAATCTGGAGAGATTTCAACTTGCATGTACACTAAATCATTCTGACTTGCAACCTGCTCCAATTTTTTATATAGATGTTCATTTAACCCTTTTTTCCTGTAGGTATTATTGATGGTAAACTTTTTCACTTTAATCCCTTTGCTATCTGTATCTATAGTGAAAAATATAAAAGCAAGTACTTCTCCTGACTTTTCGATAATAAACCACTTAGAGGTTGTTTCTGAGAGTGATTCCTTATAAAAATCTTCTTCTATTATACTATCATTGTCGGCTAAATGCATGTTCTCTTTCGAATGAAATAAATGGTTAATTTCGTTATAGTCACTTGCTTGCGGTATTCTAATTTTGAACATCGATTTTAACTCCTTACTGCTTTTCAAATGGTTTAATTGAACCATAGATTGTCTCGGTGTATGGTATATCAACACCAACTGCTTTAGCTAATCGGATTGCACCGCCCTGCAAATGATCAACTTCAAGTGTCAGTCCTTTTCTACGGTCTTGGTGCATAGATGAGGTCGCTTCAGCTGGTAAATTTAGCAACTTGTCTTTAGCAGCTTCTACCTCTTCTTCTAAAATTTCCACGTTATATGCTTTTGCTAAAACTTTCATTTCCTGTAAAATCATTTCTGCAATTCGAAATGTATCCGCCTCTTCACGGATTGGTCCAATCGATAGATTAGTTGCTGTAGTAATCCCAGAAAATGCAGTGATAAACATATACTTTTTCCATAATTCTTTTAAAATAGTTTTATTGTTCGTTCCAGTAATAGTTGTTTTCTCTAAAACATCTTCTAGCTCTTGGCAAATCGTCGTTTGTGTAGGTTGTAATGGTCCAAAAATCAGGTCATCAAAATCACTTGAATGAATAACATGCCCATCACCATTTAGAGTTGAAATAATAAAGGAAAGTCCACCAAGAATAAAGTCTTTTCCTAGTTGATCCTGTAGCATGCTAATATGTTCAATCCCATTTAGTACAGGTAACACATGTGCGCCTTTTTCAGTCAACGTTTTTAAGCTATCAAGCGTCCCCTGAATGTGATAGCCTTTTACACTGACAAGGACAAGATCCGCATGTTCAATTTCTGTTGGGCTTGTCGCAATCTTCGGATCTAATAATTCGTAATCCCCTTTTGGACTATAAACTTTGATACCTTTATCCTGCAATTGCTTAGCACGCTTTTCGCGAACCAAAAAGGTTACATTTGCCCCACCTTCATGAAAGCGGCTTCCGAAGTATGCTCCAAGTGCTCCAGCGCCAATTATTACAATATCCATTTATACCCCTCCATTGATACGATTTGTTGTTATCGTACCTTTTTTCTACTCACTTTGTCTATTATCTACTTTAATTTATGTATACAGTATACTTCCCAAAGCAAATATGGAGCATATCCAAGGATAAGATATAATACATAAGAAATTAATGGGATGGAACAGCTTAGTTGTCTTATAGAGGATATTTGCTCATTTATTTAAAATTATCTAAATATACCGTGTTTGAGAAAAAATAAATATATCGATATTATTATAGAGTGTCTGCTTGAAAGAAATATCACTATACATAACCAACTATTTTTTTCAATAAAATTTGGTCATTAATACCTAGTTCAGTAGACATGACACAAGATAAAAGGTGGGGTATTGATTAAATTTTAAATTCACTCAATGCTCTTTAAAATTAAGGGGAGGTCATTTAGAACATGAAGAAATTAGTAGTCGTTTCCATGTTTTGTTTTTCACTTATTTTATTAGCAGCCTGTGGTTCTGAGGAATCAAGTGGTTCTAGTGAGGGTAGTGAAGATTTATTAACACAGTTGAAGGAGAAAGGTACAGTAACCGTTGGATTTGCCAATGAAAAACCGTACGCATATCAAGAAGATGGTGAATTAAAAGGAGCTGCGGTAGATATCGCAACAGCAGTTTTCAAGGAACTTGGCATTCATACCGTTGAAGGAAAATTAGCGGACTTTAGCCAGCTCATTCCTGGGCTAAATGCAGGTAAATTTGACGTAATTACAGCAGGAATGGCAATAAACCCTGACCGTTGCGAAAATGCCGACTTTGGCGAACCAGAAATGATGTATGGTGAAGGATTGGTTGTTCAGGCTGGAAACCCGTTAGATCTTCACAGTTATAAAGATATTGCGGATAATCCAGATGCAACGGTCGTGATCATGCAAGGAGCTACAGAAAATGAGTATGTTAAATCTGAAGGTGTAAGTGAAGATCAAATTCAAAGTGCATCCGATATTCCAGCAACATTCTCTGCAGTATCATCAGGTCGTGCATCTGCGACAACTGGTACAGAAATGTCACTTAAAATGGCTTTGGAAACTTCTAACTCAGATAACCTAGAGTTCGTTTCTGATTTCGAACAACCTGATATTGAAGGTATTCCAAGCTATGGTGCTGCTGCATTCCATAAGGATAGTGACACACTACGTGAAGCATATAATGAAAAATTAGCTGAACTTAAAGAAGATGGAACAGTAAAAGAGCTTTTAGAAGCAAATGGCTTTAGTGCTGAGAACAATTCAGTACCAGCAGATATTACAACTGAGGGTATCTGTAGTGGTGAACAGTATTAACTATTTTAGAATAGAAACATAGACTCCATAGGGTCTGGCTCCCTCACCCAGGGGGTCAGACCCTATGCTTTTTTTAATGAAATCAACAAAGAAGGAGTGATTACCATCGATGCAATAATTGAGATTTTTCCCGTTTTAATGAAGGGTGTAGAAATAACAGTTACGGTTCTTCTCGCCTCAGTAGTTTTGGGGTATCTAATGGCATTTATTGCAGGTTTCTGCCGCCTTTCATCTAATGTTATCCTCCGAAAATTCACAGGATTTTATGTTGAAGTTTTTCGTGGGACATCATTAATCGTGCAATTATTCTGGCTTTACTATGCGCTACCAATTTTGTTTGGCATCGAAATAGGTAGTAACTTTTGGGCTGGTGTACTAGCAATCTCATTAAACTATGGAGCATATATGTCTGAAGTCGTTCGTAGCTCGATTCTATCTGTAGCAAAAGGGCAAACAGAGGCCTCTACAGCACTAAACATGTCACGCTTTCAACGCATGAGACTCGTAATCTTCCCTCAAGCAGTTCGGATGATGCTTCCAGAATTCGGTAACTATCTCATTCTAATGTTAAAGTCTACATCCCTCGTCTCCTTAATAGGTATGATGGACATTTTATATTACGGTGATATTTTACGAAGCTCCAATCTTTCTCAAGCACCAACTGTTTATCTGTTAGTACTAGTATTCTATTTTATTCTTGCCTTACCGCTAATTTGGCTTACCAAGAAAATGGAAAGTGCTTCTAAGAAAGGGGTGGCAAGCTAATGAATTGGAGCTGGGATATATTCTTCGAGTCCTTTCCTATAATTATAGAAGGTCTCGGAATAACAATTGCACTTACAATTGCATGTTATTTATTTGCATTACTATTTGGATTTGTCTGGACCCTATTGAGACAAATCCCTATAAAGCCAGTTAGATGGATTTTATTGTGGATTATGGAGTTCATTCGTTCCACACCACCACTTGTGCAGTTATTTTTCATTTACTATGCATGGCCAATGGTACCTGTAGTTGGAATGACATTAGACCCCTTCACAAGTGCAGTGCTCGGACTAGGTATTCACTACAGCACGTATATTGGTGAGGTGTATCGAACTGGAATTAATAGTGTTGATAAAGGACAATGGGAAGCATCCAGAGCACTAAACTTTTCAACGAGAAGAAAATGGACAAAAATTATTCTGCCACAGGCTATACCCCCAACCATTCCAATGCTGGGAAATTATTTAATCATTATGTTTAAAGAAGTTCCACTAGCATCAACGATCGGAGTTGTTGGTATTCTAGCAATGGCAAATAATTATGGTGCTGATCACTGGAGATATTTAGAACCACTAACAATTGTGGCAATCTTATTTCTTGTGTTAAGCTATCCGTCTGCAATCTTAGTTAATAAACTTGAACGTAAATTTAACAGACGATTTGATAAAAAAGGAGCTGTTAGTAATGACTGAACCTATTGTTAGTTACCAGGATGTTCATAAATCTTTTGGTGATGTGGAAGTACTTAAGGGAATTGACTTAGATATTAAACCTGCTGAAAAGGTTGCAATTATCGGTCCAAGTGGTTCTGGTAAAACAACTATTATTCGAATGCTGATGACACTTGAACAACCTACACAGGGAAGCATCATTGTTGATGGGAAAAACCTGTGGCACATGAAGAAGGGAGAACAACTTGTCCCCGCAAATGAAAAACATTTACGCCAAGTACGCGGTGATATCGGAATGGTGTTCCAACACTTTAACCTTTTCCCACATATGACCATCTTGGAAAACTGTATGACAGCACCAATTCATGTGCAAAAAGAAAACAAAGAATCAGCTAAAAACCATTCAATTGAAATGCTAGAAAAGGTTGGACTAGGCGATAAGTTAGATAATTATCCAAACCAGCTTTCAGGTGGACAAAAGCAACGTGTAGCAATGGCCCGAGCATTGGTAATGCGGCCTAAGATTATGTTATTTGATGAGGTTACGTCTGCTTTAGATCCAGAATTAGTCGGCGAGGTGCTTGAAGTAATTCGCGAAATCGCTAAAGAAGGGGAAATGGCAATGGTACTCGTTACCCACGAGATGGAATTTGCTCGTGATATTGCTGACAGGATCCTATTTCTCGACGGTGGCGTAATTGCAAAAGAAGGCCCACCGATGGAGGTTCTTGAGGATTCTGATAATGAAAGACTGCAAAGCTTTTTACACCGGTTTAGGACTTAGATATGGAAAAGCTGACTCCGGGATGAGGGATCCTGGAGTCAGCTTTTTTATCTGATCTTTACCATAGGCTGTTTTCGCATAGTTTGTTGCTAATATCACCATAGTTGATATAAAATGCGACATTGGTGCTGGTTTTGCTGATTGGACAACTGTTCAGGAAAACCCACTTCGCTTTCGAGGCCATTGAAAAAGGTAAGTGTAGTACAAAATATGTGGATCTACCGTCGCATCCTCGAATATACTTCGCTTTCCGCGGGCGAGTGGCGAGCCTCCTCGGACTGCCGTCCTGCGGGGTCTCGCCGATCTCTTACTTCCCGCAGGAGTCTCCGTATATTCGAGGATGCTAAGTTAAAGTGAAATGTTAAATTTTTAAAATCCACACTTTTTCAGTGCCCTCTTAGCTTTCTCACAGCATAAGGAAGGCTTCCTTGAAAAGGCATCGCACGAAGAAAAAATGCTTTTCTTTTCGACTAGTCTTCGTGGATCTCCTTCACTGGGTTTTTGCTTAACAACTTCAATTTACTTGATCACTGCTTGCTTTTATTATAAAAATAGCATTCAATTTATGGCAGTTGATTGGAGCGGAGGGCAGTCGACTCCTGCGGGAGGATAGGCATAGGTGAGACCCCGCAGTGCGACAGCACGAGGAGGCTCACCAGCCGCCCGCGGAAAGCGACTGCCCGCAGCGGAAATCAACCAGCCTTACGTCGCATTTTATATTTTTCGTGTCAAAAACAACAATCTTTTAGTAAACAGCATTACTGTAAAAGTTACCAGTTCTGTCTACTAGCATAAAACTACCTGGGTAAAGATATAACCTGCCTTACTTATAGCCATTCACTATCAAGTTAGGTCTTCCCCAATTATCTTCACTTCTCGTTCTAATCCTACGCCAAACTTTTCTTTCACCGTATCTTGAACAAAATGAATCAGATCAATATATTCTTTGGCGGAAGATTTGTCTACATTAACGATAAATCCAGCATGCTTCAACGAGACTTGTGCTCCACCAATTTGCTTCCCTTGTAGATTGCTATCCTGGATCAATTTCCCCGCGAAATAACCTGGTGGGCGCTTAAATACACTACCACATGATGGATATTCCAGAGGCTGTTTCGATTCTCTTTTGAATGTCAGGTCATCCATAATTGCTTTAATTTCATCATAACTTCCTTTTTTCATAGAAAACGTTGCCTCTAACACAATATATCCATTATCAGGAATGTTACTTGTACGGTAATCCAAATCTAGTTGATCTGCTGAAAGCTCAAGTAAATTACCTTCTCGGTCTACTACGATGGTACTTTCCAAAACATCCTTAATTTCCCCGCCATAAGCACCAGCATTCATAAATAATGCTCCTCCGACTGAACCTGGAATTCCACATGCAAATTCAAGACCTGCTAAGCTTTTAGATAATGCCATCCGGGATGTATCAATAATTCTTGCACCACTTTGTGCAACGATTGCTGTCTCGTCAGTTTGAATAGAGGATAACTGCTTGAGATTCAGCACGATTCCTCGGATTCCACCATCTTTCACAATTAAATTAGATCCATTTCCGAGTAATGTGAAAGGTAAGTTTTCCTTGTTTGCAAGCTTAACTATTTTCTGTACTTGTTCGTATGTTTCAGGAGTTACGAAGAAGTCTGCTTTCCCACCTAATTTTGTATATGTATGCTTGTTCAAGTGTTCATTCACCATCACATTTTTCTCAGATGTAAGTTCAATTAGTTTTTCATACGCATGATGATAATTTTCCACTCAGATCATTCCTTTACCATATTTTCGTTCTATTTTACTTTTTTACTTCCATAAAAAAGAATAAATCAACTGATCGACTTGCTGATTTTCATGTAATTCACTATGTCCTAATTGATTGTTTTCAATCATAACGGTTTTCAGTTGATCCGCTGGTATAATCATTCGTATTGCATTAACGCTTTTTGGCTTTGCTATCAGGTCTCCAGTACTGCCTATACTTAATACTTCGAGATCACCCGGAATTGTTTCTTTAGTCTTTCGAAGTAATTGTAGTGCTGCAGAATTTGGCTTCAAGTCAGTCGCAGCCGCATCATGATTAATCTGGAAATACGTTTGACTATATACGCCATCGAATGGACTGCCAATAGTTACAAGCTTCTCTGTAACTGGATGTTCCATATTATTTTGGTATTCTTCAATATATTTCATTGAAATTAAACCGCCCATGGAATGACCAACAATATTTACGTTATCAATTTGATAATGCTGCTTCATATGACTTAAAACAGTCGATAACCATTGAGCTCCATCCCTAAAACTTGCCCGATTGTTCTCTAATATCACTTGAATGAAGACAGGTTCTGCTCTCCCTTTATTCAAGTTATAAACCCTAATATTTCCGTTATTTGATATCTTGTAAATAAGTGATTTATTTCCCCATTCATACTGCTCTTCAAAGCGATATAACATATTGCCAAATGAGTTAATTGTTCCTTTATACCCATGAACAAAAACCGTCGGCGGTGAGTCATGTCCCCGTGACTCAGCTTTCTCAGGCAGATACGTAATCACAGCGATACCTACAATGATGATGAGGAAAGCCGTAATTTGGATGATGTATTTCTTTTTCAACAATCGTACTCCCCTACCTACTATGTTTTATATAATGTTTTTTGTTTTAAAATAACTATGGTGAAAACTCCAGCTATTAGGAATAAAAGTAATTTGACAAGAAATAGTGGAATTACGAAAAAAATAGTATATCCCATTGAAATCCACAATAAAGAAATACTTACTATTTTCGCTTTTAACGGTATTCCTTTTCCTGAACGGTAGTTTTTAATATATGATCCGAACCACTTATTTGTGATTAACCATTGGTACAGCTTATCTGAACTCCGTACATAGCATGCAGCTGCAAGTAGCAAAAATGGAGTAGTCGGGAGAAGTGGTAAAATAATGCCGAGTAGCCCTAGTCCCAATGAGATAGATCCTGCAATTGTTAATAATACTTTTTTCATTTCTCACACCACGCCAGCTATAAAACAAATTTATTCTTATGCTTCATTATACCATTTAACCCAGCTTTTTGCTTCACTTTATGGCGTGAAATGTTGGGGATTGGTTGTCAAAGGTTGCAATATAGCGAAATCCTATTTGCTTTAGTAATTCAAGCGATTCCTTGAACTGAAACGAAATCGTTTGTTCAGAATGCGAATCTGAACCTAATGTTATTATTTCCCCACCCATATCAAAATATAATTTTAAAATATCTGTACTTGGCATCCCATTAGTTAAACCATACCTAACCCCAGATGTATTTAATTCTATTCCTTTCCCAGTAGAGATAATCTCTTTAAATATTGCCGAAATGATGTCGGTAAAATCATGGTTTGCCGGTTCTGCCTGGTATCGCTTCACTAAATCGATATGCCCTAATATAGAATATGCATGATAGTTTTTTACGCAATAAAGTAATTCCTGATAATACGTTTCATAGGCTTCTACCTGCGACTTCCCTTTAAAAAAATCACCAGAATGAAGATCTTTTTTATCTGCCGTGTGCATCGAGCAGATGACAAAATCAAATGATTCTTGTTTCATTAATTGGTCATAGCGATCTAATAAATATGGCTGAACTCCAAGCTCAACACCCTTTTTTATCGTAATTAAATTTTGATATTTCTGTTGTAGTTGTTTTATTTTTTTAGCGTAGCTTGGTAAATCCAAATCAAAATCAATCGTTGGATCTGGATACTCATAATCAATATGTTCAGTGAAACAGATTTCGTGTAACCCTAACTCAATCGCACGCTCAATACTTCTTTCCATTGGTGTACTACAATCAGCAGAAAAATTACTGTGAACATGATAATCAAACATACTAACACTCCTCGTCTTGACTTTTTCTCTATTACCTACTACAATAACAGATAACTTTAACTAGATAAAGCGATAAAGTAATAAAGCGAATGGTAGGTGATACATGATGTATCAAGATATTTTTGATAATACCAATGATACAAGTGTAGTTGACTTTTCAAAAAAATCATATCTTTTAAAAACGATAAAAAGACGATTCCTTACCTATGGATATCGACAAATACAAACATCTACATTAGAACAATATGATTTATACCAATCAATAACTGGAACGGTTCATCCTGACAAGATGATTAAAGTAATTGATCCGTCTGGAAAAATATTAGTGTTAAGACCTGATGTGACGATTCCTATAACGCGAATGCTTGCCTCATTAAATCAAGTACAATCACCAGAGCAACCATTATTTTATATATCGGAAGTATTTCGTCATTCAAGCGACCAACAGGCCAAAAACGAACAAACACAGGCTGGTATTGAAAACTTTGGACCAAGTACAGTGGAGCTGGATGCTGAAGTAATTGCCTTAGCTATTCACACATTACGTGATTTAGGATTTGATTCATTCAAATTAGAAATTGGTCAGGCAAGTTTTTTTCGTGAGTTATTAGAGCTACTTAATCTCACAAAGGCTGAAAAAAGTGAACTCCAATTGCTTATTCAAGCCAAAAACATTTCGGAAATTAACCGCTTATTAGGAGACTTAACTATTCAAGATGAACTAAGCACCTTCATCCAACAGGTCCCATTTTTATACGGCAATTTCATGGAAGTTATTAATCGCGCGGAGGAAATTGCGTTAAACGAGCAGATGAAAGATAAACTAAAAAAATTGAAAAAGTTGTATGAAATTCTTCAATTTTATGAAGTGGAAAATGACGTCTCCTTGGATCTTGGATTGATTAACCATATGGATTATTACTCCGACATTATTTTTCAAGGATTTGTAGAAAACGTTGGTAAGCCCGTTCTAATGGGTGGGAGATATGATCAATTAGCAGATCAATTAAACGCTACAATACCAGCAATCGGCTTTGCATTTGACGTTGACTTTTTAGTTGAGGCGATGGATCAACATAATCTCTTCCCTGAAGTAAAAACTGACATTGACATTGTATTGTTATATGAAAAAACAAGACAACGTGATGCCATAAAGTCTGCTTCTATGCTACGTTACCAAGGGTATCGCGTATACACAGAGCAACTTACTGCTAAGGAGTGTAATCCACCTGCTTCTACTAGCCTAGTAAGATATGAAAATGATCAACAACTACTTGAGCATGTAAATCGTTCTACTTCGTTTACAGATCAAAATGATTTATTACGGTTAATCAGGCAGCGAGAGGAGGATGTTTAATTGAATTCTTTAACATTAGCTTTGGCAAAAGGGCGCACTGCTGAACAAGCTATTAAACTACTAGCAAAAGCAGACATTTACTTTCCATCCTTTACTCCAAAAAGCAGAAAGTTAATCTTTTATGATGATTCGTTAGAAATAAAAATGGTTTATGTGAAAGCGGTGGATGTGCCAACATATGTAGAAACTGGTGCAGCTGATCTTGGAATAGTTGGGAAAGATAATATTCAAGAATCAGGGTCAAACATTTATGACTTGATGGATTTAAAATTTGGCTCATGTAAATTTGTCGTTGCTGGAGTAAATAAAACGGTATACACCGATACAAAAAAGCTAACTGTTGCAACAAAATATCCACAAATTGCTATGGAGCACTTTCGTAAACAAGGCAAACAAATTGAAACAATTAAACTAAATGGTTCGGTTGAACTAGCACCATTAATCGGAATGGCCGATGTAATCGTGGACATTATGGAAACTGGTACAACATTAAAAGAAAACGGGTTAGAGGTTTTTGAAACATTAGACCATATTAGTACACGACTGATTGTTAATAAAGCAAGTTTTGCCACAAAGTCTACACGTGTTCATAACCTGCTAAGTCAAATTCAGAATGTATTGGGGTGAGAATTTATGAAAATCATTTCGAAATCAGCATTTTTATCTGAACAGAGCAGCCTTGCTAGCACACAACATGATCAATCGCTACTTGCCAAGGTTACCGATATTATATCAATCGTCAAGGAACAGGGTGATGATGCCCTATTCAGCTTTACGAAGCAATTTGACTGCGTTCAGGTCAACAAATTACGGGTGGATGAGCAAGAAATAACGGAAGCGCGTAATATCGTCGGAGAGTCGTTTATCACTGCGTTAAAAGAAGCACAGGAAAATATAACGAGATTTCACGTGGCCCAAAAACAAACATCTTGGTTCATGGGCGAACAAAACGGCGTATTTTTAGGTCAAAAGGTCACCCCGCTTGATCGGGTTGGCATTTATGTTCCAGGCGGAAAAGCTGCTTATCCATCTACTGTTCTCATGAATGTGATTCCTGCCAAACTTGCAGGTGTTACGTCTATTAGTATCGTCACACCACCGCAAGCGGATGGAAAGGTTAATCCATATGTGCTCACAGCAGCTTATGAAACTGGTGTAGATCACATCTACAAGGTCGGAGGTGCCCAGGCCATTGCCGCACTCGCATATGGAACGGAAACAATTGATAAAGTAAACAAGATCGTTGGACCTGGCAATTCGTACGTAGCACAAGCCAAAAAAATGGTATATGGCGATGTATCGATTGATATGATTGCGGGCCCAAGTGAAATATGTGTTGTGGCTGACAAAACCGCTAACCCTCGATATGTTGCAGCTGATCTACTATCTCAAGCAGAACACGACGAGGAAGCAAGTGCTATTTGTATTACTACCTCTGAAGAAATGGCAAACGCGATTCAGGATGAAGTGAAGAAACAAATGGCAACACTTGAACGAAAAGAAATTATTAACATTTCAATTGAACGTAATGGACGTTTAATTGTTTGCCCATCACTAGAGGTTGCGTTTGAACTCGTCAATGAGATTGCGCCTGAACATTTGCAACTCATGGTTGAAAATCCATACAATCACTTACCAGTAATCAGAAATGCTGGTGCAATTTTTCTCGGGAATTATTCCCCAGAAGCGTTAGGTGATTATTTTGCTGGTCCCAACCATACGTTACCAACGAACGGAACTGCTGCATTTGCATCTCCACTTGGGGTCTATGATTTCGTCAAAAAATCAAGTGTCATTCACTATACGCAAGATGCTCTTTCATCAGCAGCTGATTCCATTGTTAAATTAGCTGAAGCTGAAGGATTAACAGCACACGCAAACGCGATTCGTGTGAGAAAAACGGACTGACCTGTTCAAAGCTGCATTCGCTCGTTTATAGTTAGATAAGAAAGGATGAATCAAATGCGAACAAGTACAAGTGAGCGAAAGACAAATGAAACATCAATAAAAGCTGAATTTACAATAGATGGTAATGGAACTTCAACTGTTCAAACAGGAATTGGTTTTTTTGACCATATGCTAACACTTATGACTAAGCATGGATTGTTTGATCTAAGCCTTACTTGTGATGGTGACTTGGAAGTTGATCAGCACCATTCCGTTGAAGATATTGGGATTGTATTAGGGCAAGCTATTAATCAAGCATTAGGTTCGAAAGTAGGTATAAATCGATACGCGACGATTACAACCCCGATGGATGAAGCACGGAGCACTGTTTCCATTGACATAAGTGGGCGTTCCTATCTTGTTTATCGAGTTGATGGATTAAAGGATAAAGTTGGCGAATTTGATACGGAGCTTGTCGAGGAGTTTTTCTTGGCGTTCGTCCGCCACGCCAACCTTACACTTCATATTGAACTGGATTATGGCAAAAATAGCCATCATATTATTGAAGCGATTTTCAAAGGCTTTGGTCGAGCACTTGATGAAGCAACAAGAGAGAATTCACGAATCAAAGGTGTTCCATCAACCAAGGGTAGCCTATAAAGAAACCTCATTAAGTGTGGCTGCCCGTTAAACTGCGATAAAAAGGAGACATCCACATGATTGGAATAATAGATTATGGTGCTGGAAATATCAAAAGCTTACAATTTGCTTTTGATAAATTAGATTTAAAAACGTGTATCACCTCAGATAAAGAAACCATTAAAGCTTGTGATGCGATCGTTTTACCAGGTGTAGGAGCATTTAACGATGCGATGAAAGCTTTGGAGGCACATGATTTAATTGAGGTGCTAAAACAAGAAGCTGCATCTGGAAAACCCCTTCTCGGCATATGTCTAGGCATGCAATTGCTTTATGAACAAAGCTTCGAGGATGGTACATGGAATGGTTTAGACTTATTAAGCGGTACTATCGAGCGAATAGCGCCGACAGTAAAAGTTCCACATATGGGTTGGAATACACTCACGCATCACCAAGAAAGTCAGATTATTAAAAGCATTGATGACGAAGCATATGTTTATTTTGTGCATTCGTATTACGTTACAAAAATGAAGAAGGAGTCACTTGTAAGCAATTGTGTATACGGTGACCAGGTACCAGCAATTGTGCAACAAGAAAATGTAATTGGTATGCAGTTTCATCCGGAAAAAAGCGGTGAAACAGGTATACAATTATTGAAGAATTTCGGGGAGATGATTTCGTGATACTTTTTCCAGCAATTGATATTCGAAATGGCAAATGTGTACGCCTTACACAAGGTGACTACAATCAGGAACGTATTTACTGTGATTCCCCGGTAGAAGTAGCCAAACAATGGGAAAGCGAAGGAGCCGCGTACATCCACGTCGTTGATTTAGATGGCGCAAAAACAGGTAAAATGACTAATTTGTCTACCATCGAAGCGATTGTCCAAGCTGTTCAAATCCCAGTCCAGGTTGGTGGCGGAATACGTTCAATTAAAAGTATTGAAGCTTACCAGAAAATCGGTGTCAGCCGGGTAATTATTGGTACAGCTGCTATTGAGGATAAAGCTTTCTTGCGAGCAGCAATAGCTACATTTGGCTCTATGATTGCTGTTTCTATTGATGCACGTAAAGGCATGGTCGCGACAAATGGGTGGACCTATACCAGTGATGTAGCTGCGGTTGATTTGGTACAGGAGCTTGATGAGCTTGGTGTGGAAACTATTATTTATACTGACATTTTAAAAGACGGTATGTTGGCGGGGCCTAATTTTGACGAACTGGCAGTGATTAATGACACAACCAAACAAAACATCATTGCCTCGGGAGGAATTTCCAGCCTTCAGGATATTAATCAACTACGTAAAATGAATTTGTACGGCGGAATTCTTGGAAAAGCATTATATGATGGTACGCTTTCCTTGGACGCCATTTTAAAGGATGATAACAATGCTCGCTAAACGAATTATTCCATGCTTAGATGTCAATCAAGGACGTGTTGTGAAAGGGAAAAAGTTTCAAAACATACAAGACGTGGCAGACCCTGTGAAATTGGCTAAACGATATAGTGATGAAGGTGCAGATGAACTTGTCTTTTATGACATTACAGCCTCAAGTGATAATCGAGATATTTTTCTGGATATTGTCGAAAAGGTTGCTGCTGAAATCACGATTCCATTCACTGTTGGAGGTGGAATTCGCACCGTTGATGATGTTCACCGTGTGCTACGTGCTGGCGCTGACAAAGTTTCCATCAACAGTGCAGCTGTTAAAAATCCTACCCTTCTAACAGAAGCAGCATTAAAGTTCGGAAGTCAATGTGTCGTACTTTCAATCGACGCCAAAACAACTAGTGAAAACGACATCACCGTATTTCTAAACGGTGGTCGTGTAAATACCGCTATGAACGCAATTGAATGGGCAATTCGTGGCGAGAAGCTTGGCGCGGGAGAACTCGTTATCAATGCGATGGATGCTGATGGGGTAAAAGATGGCTACCATGTATCATTGACAAAACAAATTGCTGAAAATGTTAACATTCCCATCGTTGCAAGTGGCGGTGCGGGATCAATGAAGCATTTTTCTACTATTTTAAATGAAGGTAAGGCAGACGCAGCCCTTGCAGCGTCTGTATTTCATTATAACGAAATTCGGATACCAGAATTAAAAGACTATCTAGTTCAAAACGATATTGCGATAAGGAGTGTGAAAGCATGCAAGTAGAAATAGATAAACTTACATTCGACGAGAACGGTCTTATCCCTGCAATTATACAAGATTCCACTACTGGTGATGTACTGATGCTTGGGTATATGAATCAAGAATCGTTAACAAAAACAGTGGAAACAAATGAAACATGGTTCTTCAGTCGATCAAGGCAAACCTTGTGGAATAAGGGAGCGACGTCAGGTAACAAACAAGCTGTCCGAAACATTTCATTTGATTGTGATGCAGATAGTTTGTTGATTCAAGTCGATCCAAAAGGGCCAGCATGTCATACCGGCGAGCAATCATGTTTTTACCAGAATCTTTATGCAAATGACCCTATCGAACGAAATGTCGTACACGAAATAACCAATAAAATTAAAGAACGTCGGGAAAATCCAGTTGACGGATCCTATACAACCTATTTATTTAATGAGGGTATCGATAAAGTTTTGAAAAAAGTTGGCGAGGAAGCCAGTGAAGTTATTATTGGTGCAAAAAATAATGATAAACAAGAGGTAGTGTGGGAGATTTCCGACCTAACCTATCACACACTCGTATTAATGGAAATACTCGGGGTATCCATTAATGATATTAAACAGGAATTGTATGGACGTCATGTCCAAAAGGAAGCTAATCAGCGTGAATAAATTTTGGAGCTCCGCTGTGACGCGAACAGAACCTTATATCCCTGGTGAACAAATGGAAACAAAAGATCTATTAAAATTAAATACCAACGAAAATCCATATCCACCTTCGCCTAAGGTAATGGAAGCAATCCAAGCAGAACTAAACCGGAAACTGCGTCGTTATCCTTCACCCACCGTTGATACATTACGGGAAAAGATTGCTACTTATTATCAACTTAACGCTGACCAAGTTTTTGTCGGAAACGGCTCAGATGAAGTTCTTGCATTCAGTTTTATGGCATTTTTTGAACCTGGAAAGACCATCCGATTTCCAAACATCACCTATAGTTTTTATCCGGTATATGCAAAACTGTTTGATATATCCTATGAGGAAGTTCGGCTTAATCGGGATTTTTCAATAGCTGTTGATAAGTTTTTTCATTCGGATGGTGGTGTGATTTTTCCAAATCCAAATGCACCGACAAGTCTTTATTTAAATTTAACACACATAATCGATATCATAGAAAACAATCCAAATAGTGTCGTGATTATAGATGAGGCATATATTGATTTCGCAAAAGAATCAGCTGTAAGTTTAGTCAATAAATACGAAAACCTACTCGTTGTTCAAACTATGTCAAAATCACGATCGCTAGCAGGATTACGTGTCGGATATGCGATGGGGCATCCAATGTTAATTGAAGCACTAAATCGTGTTAAAAATTCATTTAATTCCTACACAATTGATCGGCTCGCCATCGCTGGAGCAGAAGCTGCAATAATGGATGTGGATTATTTTAACGAAATAACCCAAAACGTGATACGTACGCGAGAATGGGTTGCGCGAGATTTGAAAAAGATTGGTTTTACGTTGTTACCATCTGATACAAACTTCTTATTTATTAGGCATTATAAAATCGAGGCATATGAAATATATGCATTGTTGAAAGAACAGAACATATTAACAAGACACTTTAACAAACCACTGATCGATAATTATTTACGAATAACGATTGGTACAAATGATGATATGACCGTACTGATCAGTAAACTTAAATCGATTATTTCGGTAAAAAAGTGATGAGCCCTGCGTGGAGCTCAAAATTCTGAGAGGTTCAGCATTCCCGGAGCGGCATCAGCAACTTCCCGGATTCATCGGCATTTCAAGTGAACTGGATCGGCCAAACTGAACAGAAATAAGGCTCCCACCAATTAATTGATGGGAGCCTTATTAGTTATTTAAATCATGTGTTTAACTTCTGCATTCTTTTTTAATTGTTCTACTTTCGCTTGTAGCTGTTGTTGTTGCTGTTGTTGTTTTAATTGACCTTTAATTTGGTCTTTAACATCCTCCAACTTAGGAACTTCTTGGCCTTCTTGGCCTTTACTTTGTTCTTTTAGCTTGTCGTAATATTTTTGTACCTCTTCATCTGTAACTTCTTTTCCTTTAATTTCTTGTTTCATATATTTTTGCAGTGTTAATTCAAATGCTAACTGATCCTTATATGTCTCTTCTGTTAGATTGTATTGCTCTAATACAGCAGAGAATTGATCAGCATTTTGCTCTTTGATGGTTTCAAATTGTTTTTGAACTTCTTCATCTGTAACCTCAATACCTTTGTTAGTAGCTTCTTGTTTAATAAGTTCTTGTTCAACAATAACGTTTAGTGTTTGCTCTTTTACATTTTTCACATCACTTACATCTTGCCCATATTGGCTCATCAACGTTTTTGTTTGCGCGTAAGAAGTATTGTATTGTTTACCTTTGATTTCTTCACCATTTATTTTTGTGACAACTTTATCCTTGTCCACTTTTTCTTTATCCGTAATTTTAACATCTTCAGCTGCTGGTTGCGCTGTTTCCTCTGTCTTCTTATCTTTGCTTCCTTCTTTGCTTTTATCACTAGCAGACTCAGAATCATCACCACATGCAGCTAATATTATGGTTAAACTCAATGCTAATACTAACATGATCATCTTTTTCATAAGACGAATCCCTCATTTCTTAACTTTGTCCTTACATTCAAACACATTCCGTATAGACATTCAAGTGCCTTATTTGCAAAAAATCAGTACGAACCCATGTATGACAATGTTTTGCAGGCAACTTTACACTTTCAAGTCATTTTCCATAATACGTTCCTTACTTTTGCCACATAGTTATTTCTTATGCAAAAGGCTAACATGATTACCGCATGTTAGCCTTTTGCTTCACCAGAATCAACTTCGCAACCATCTCCAGTACAATAAGTCGTCTCAGACTTTCCCGGATTTAACGTTTGTAAGATTGGTTGTTCGTTTTCTTCTTCCCAAACTTTTTCGATTACTTCAGAAAATACATCTGGTGGCTGTGCGCCAGAAACCGCATATTTCTCATTAAAAACAAAGAAGGGTACACCCTGTACACCAACTTGTTGCGCTTCTTGTTCATCCCCTCTTACCGCTTTCGCATAATCAGTAGACTCAAGTACATCCAACACTGCGGCACTATCTAATTCCACTTCAACGGCTAATTTTGTTAAGGTTTCATAATCACCAATGTGTAGTGAATCCGTAAAATATGCCTGTAACAGTCGTTCGGTCATTTCTTTTCCCTTACCCTGTTTTTCAGCGTACTTCGCTAACCGGTGTGCATCAAATGTGTTTGTAGGTTGCATAGTATCAAATCGATAGGTCAAGCCAAGCTCAGCTGCTTGATTGGCCAAATTTTCATTTGATTGTTTTGCTTTTTCAACACTCATTCCATATTTGCCTGCTAGTAACTCATGAATCGTTTTATCAGGGTTTGTTTCTGCATTCGGGTCTAGCTCATAACTTTTATATGTGATTGTTACCTTATCTTTATTTGAAAATTGTTCTAAAGCTAATTCCAATCTGCGTTTTCCGATATAGCAAAAAGGACAACCAAAGTCCGAATAGACGTCAATTTTCATACTAACTAACACCTCATTTCTGTTAGCTATTGTAGCATAGGATAAGCGTTTATCGGTAATATTGTGCTTGGCACTTAATGTAGATTCTTCTTATCTACATACTTCCCATAATCTGGAACCGCAACCTGTTCAAAGTTCTCCACTAATTGTTTTAATCCACTTTTCAGCTTTTCACCCTCTATTGCTGACCCATGCCCAGGTACAATCACACTTGGGTTCAGGGATGCAATTTTTTCAACTGATTCCTTTGCTGCCTGCCAATCAGTTGTTAAATAGCGCGGAGGCCCATTTAACTCAGGACTTTGCATCAACACGTTATAAAATGAATCCTGTTTTACGGTAATACATGCATCTCCAGAAATTAATGTTCGATCTTCTTCTCTAAAAAAAGATACATGACCTGGTGCATGCCCCGGCGTATGAATCCATTTCCAATCTTCTAGTCCCGGCGCCGGTATACTACCATCCGCAGGCAAGGGTTTCACAGAGTTCCCAAGGTTAATTGGTTCATTCGGAAAGAGCTTGGATGCCTTTGCAACCAACCCACCCTCAACAGTTGGATCTGGTTCAGGATATGATTTTTCTCCAGTTAAAAAAGGAATTTCGCTTTCATGGGCATAGACTGGAACCTCCCACTCTTCCACTAAATCAACAAGCCCACCTACATGATCAAAGTGTCCATGTGTAAGAATTATTGCAGCCGGCTTACTTTCCCGCCCAAAGCGATCTAGAACAACTGATTTAATCTCAGGTGCGGCTTTTGGCATTCCAGCATCTACCAGTACCCATTCACCAACCCCCGGCGTACCAATAAAGCAAATATTTACGATTTGATCTGTATAGTAATAAACATCATTTCGCACCTGCGTACCAGTTCCACTCGTAATCGATGTCATAGGCATAAAGCGCAGCATACTATTTTCTATATTGTCGTCATTTAATTGTTTATCCATTTGTTAACCCTCCCATTTTCCTATAGTATTTGTGGAAGAAGAGAAAATTAACCGCGAAAAAATTAAGCGGACAGTTAAAATGATGTACGGAAAGTATTTTGCGTTGTCGGACTGTATTTTGCATGATGGACTGTACTTTGTGATGTCGGACTGTATTTCGGCCCAGACGGACTGTATTTTGCGTTGTCGGACTGTATTCCACCCATGCGACAGTAACACATCCCCGCCACACAAAAAGAAGCCTCTCGACATAATCGAGAGGCTTACTTTAATAGGATTCATTCTTTTGCACAGATCCGTCTTGTTTATAAATTGTTAGTTTTGTTCCTTTATTTTTGGCAATTTCACGCGCTCGTTTAATCGCATCATCTTTATTATCGTAAACATCACTTGGCCGCTTGGCATTGCTTGATTTCACAGCCCAACCATCATCATGGGTAACGACTTGCTCGCCTTCCTCAAGTCGTTCTGGATTATTCTCATATTTTTTTCCTTCTTTAGAACGCTTGCTTGGTTTACCGCTGTTTTCGTATTCATTAATTTCACTTTGACTAGCGTTGTCATACCATTCTTTAGCTTGACTTGTTGCGATAGGGATAGCCCTGTCTTCTTCATACCCTTCATCAAGCATTGAATTTGCAATATCAATTGCCTTTTTTCGAACGACTTTATCTAAATTTTTGAGTGAAGATGGATAATCATCTAATGTCCAAGGCATTTGTAATCCTCCTTCTATCCGTTTTAAGTACAATACCCGGTACGTATTGAATTAAACAGTAGAGCAACTTATTTACTCGAATGGAGCTCCGCTGCGTCTGAAGAAAAGATTCCGATATCCATTTTCCCGTCAACAGAAGTTGCACGAATTAAAATTGGTTGGTTATACATGTTCTTAAAAACGAAATCTGGTCCCCACCAACTTACTGTAGCATCACGACCTGGTGGAACATATGGTACACTGCGGCTATGTGAATACCGTTCGACAATTTTTATCCCTTTTAAGCTAACGGCATTATATAATGTCGATGATACCTGGCATATACCGCCACCTATATCCTCAGCCAACTCCCCCTTAACAATAACTGGAGCTTTCTTGTAGCCCTTTTCCGTTGTACGCTCTCCCACAATTTTATTAAACGAAAACTTTTCTCCAGGAAAAACAACATAATTGTTAATGGCATCTGTCGCAAGTTTAATATTATGTGATCGTTCCTTATTACCTTTTTTAAAATACGTAACATAATGCCCAATTTCTTTTTCCTTGATCTCAGCCAAAAGTTCCGTATCTACACGAGGGTAGTTACTTTTCGTGGGGACTTCAATTTTTTTGGGTTTGTCCTTATAAAAGGATGAGCTAAATAAGGTCTGAAATTTAGGTTTGTCCAACCTAATACCAGGTTTTCCTTCAACAATTTCTCCTGTCTTATTTAGCGTTGCATTTTTTGGTTCTACGGATATCTTTTTGTCTAGCTCATCTAACAAAATTTTTAGTTTATCTTGATTAATAAATAAGTTATCCAAATAGGATAAACCATATTGTTCCAGTTCAATTTTTTCCACTGCCTCTCCTTGATCGGTCACAGTTAACTGCTGTGGTGCATTTGCTGCTTGCGCCGTTAACAGAAAAAACGATAAAATAAATGCATGCATAACACGATCCCTCCTGCTGATAGTATTGGTTGGAGGGAATAAATTCATGTAATCGAGATTAAAAAATTACGTTTAATCGGATGTTTTTTTATCGACTATAGTTAAAAAAGCTAAAACCCGAGTAGAGTTTTAGCTTTTTTCATCTAATAATGAACGACCCATGATAGTTACACGATTCGTATTTTTTAATTCATCAATTGTTTTGACACCAATTCCAAACATCGTCATTTTTAACTCAAATTCAATTTGCTCCATTGTTTCGAGAACTGCTTCCTCAGATTCAGTAGCCGCCTGCAGTAATTTACGGGCAAAGCCGGCAACATCTGCTCCAATCGTCAATGCTTTCGCCGCATCTACACCCGTTTTCATTCCTCCGCTCGCAACAACTGGCACGCTAGAACCTAATTCACTCCTAACTGATACGATGCAATCCTTCGTCGGAATACCCCAGTTGTTGAACGCCTCGGCTGCAGCTTTCCGTAGTGGATCCTTTGAACGAAGCTTTTCCACCTGACTCCATGATGTTCCGCCAGCACCTGCAACATCGATATAGGATATCCCCACATCGTATAATCGTTTGGCAACGGTACCATCGATTCCAAATCCAACTTCTTTCACACCCACTGGTACGGTTAGCTTTTTACACACTTCTTCTATTTTAGGGAGTAATTCATGAAAGTTAGTATCCCCTTCATCCTGGGTGATTTCCTGTAAGCTATTTAGATGGAGCACGATAGAATCCGCTTCTGTCAAATCAACAATTCGTTGGCATTCTTCTGGTCCATAACCATAATTAAATTGAACAGCACCAATATTAGCAATCAGTGGCGCTGTTGGCGCGTGCTTTCGCACAAGAAAAGAGTCTTTATGTGCATCACTTTCAAGTAATGCACGGGTAGACCCAAGCCCAATTGCCCACCCTTTTTGTTCAGCAGCCTTCGCTAAATTACCATTAATTTCTTCTGCTAATTCCGATCCTCCAGTCATCGAACTGACGAGAAATGGCGCATTAATTTTTTTGCCAAGAAAAGATGAATCTAATTGTATATCCTTAAAGTCAATTTCAGGTAATGCGTTATGTATAAATGAAATTCCCTCTAGGCCAGTTGTTTTATTAATGCCTTCCACATTGTCGTTTAGACACAAACGAATATGTTCCGTTTTACGTTGATTGATTCCTAAATTCATCGATTTACCCTCCATTTTTTGCTATCCTCATTCGTTCATTTTTCGTATTAGGATGTAAGGTTACAACATATACACCCATTATAACCATAAACATTTAAACAAATTGCGCCCATGTGATAGTAGAAGCAGCAACAACGGATGCTTCAAGCTGAACCTTCTTCCAATTTCTTTTATGCAAGCACTATACCAAATGCTTATGGAGAAAGCCAATTGTGAAGGTCAGCTGATTTCAACGTGTTTGCAGACTCCTACCAAGTTTTAGAAATAAATACGATTCCCCGATGGGTCTTTTACAAGATATTGTTCGCCATCAAGGTTAACGCGTTCACCTAGATTCTGTAAGCGCCCTACTATTTCTAACCGTTCATTTGTAGGAACGGTTATTGTATAGCTTTTTAACCCAGTTTCTTCATCGCTCGGTTCACTTCCTCCAATGCTATTCCAGGTATTCGTACCAATATGATGATGGTATCCTGCCGATGATAGAAACACAGCCTGTTGCCCGAAATGATTTACAACTTCAAACCCAAATCCTTGTGTATAAAACTTTTCGATGCTTGCAAGGTCAGATACCTGTAAATGAATATGTCCTATAATAGTTCCGTCAGGCATCCCCTGCCAGCCATCCACTGCAACTTCTTTCATTAAGGCATTCGCATCCAAAGGCAATGTACTCATTTCGACCTCCTCACCAACCCAGCCCCATTCATCTGGGTCACGATCGACATAAATTTCAACCCCGTTCCCATCAGGGTCCGCAATATATAGTGCCTCACTAACCAGATGGTCTGACGCACCTTGAACGGGGTAACCAGTATGAATAAAGTGGCGAAGTACTTTCGCAAGATCTGCCCGCTTTGGTAATAAAAAGGCAATATGAAATAGACCCGTTTTTCGTGGATCTAATGGTTTAGCATTTTCTAATTGTTCAATTGTTAGCAAAGATTTGATCCCACCTGCTGTTAGAACTGCAAGCTTGGGCTGTTGTTCAATCACATGAAAACCTAATATATTTTGATAAAAATTAAGTGATCGCTCTAGGTTAGCAACCTTTAAATGAATATGAGTTATATGTTTTACTTTCTCGGTATGAAATGTCATGAAGGAATCTCCTCTTAAATCGGATAAGTTATATATAGTGTACTTGTTTCCCTATTATATGGAAAGAGAAACACCACCTGAGGATCATCACTTTCGCGTTTACAATTTAGACTAAACCAAAAAGTAAATTTTCCGTAGAACTCTTAACTAACTGCTTTCAATCCAATTATGGTAAAAATAATACCAAGAACACAAAAAACTCTAAATGCATTCTTAGGTTCTTTGAAGAAGATCATGCCTATTATGACAGACCCTAGAGTTCCTATCCCAGTCCAAACAGCATAAGCAGTTGATAGTGGGATATCTTCAAGTGCGTAAGATAAAAATGTAAAACTAACAATAAAACCACCTATTAATACAACATTATTCATTAAATTATTACTTTCAGAAACCTTTTTAACACCAATAACCCCTATAATTTCAAATAATCCCGCAATAATAAGATAACCCCAAGACATTTACGCTTCCCCTTTCTTGTCGCTATCATCGGAAAATTTTAGTCCAATGATGAACAACGCTAATAAAAGAATTAATAAAATCTTCACCATTTTAAATGGCTCGTGGAAATATAAGATATCAACCAGTATTGTTCCAATCGTACCAATTCCAGTAAAAACTGCATAAGCAGTTCCAATTGGTATTTTCTTCGTAGCACGTATTAATAGTTCAAAACTAAGAAGCATGGCAATTAGTGTTAACAGCCCCATAGAATCAGATTTAAGACCTGCCGCCCAATAAATTTCCACTAGACCAGAGAGAACCAAGAACAACCATGCTACTCCTTCAGTTATTTCTTTTCTCTCATTCTTTTTCACTATCGGAAGACTTTTACTACTCGAACCTCTCTCCTGGCTAGTAACTTTTGAATCTTTATTTTTACTTTCCTTCTTTTTCTTAGGAAAAATTGTATAAGAAAAGCCCCAAATTGCATGAACAAAAAGAACTGTTATCCATAAAGAGCTAATTGAATTCGCTGAATCATTCTTATAAAACCCAATATCTTTATGAATAATCCAATCCTTTATATGCGTAACATACGATCCACTTGGTAAATCTGACGCTGATACTAATCCAAAAATTAAAGTGAATATACCATGTACCAGGATAAAAATAATCAAATGAATATAAAAATACTTTCTTTCCAGCCGTGCATGTTCAGCGCCATACTTTTTATTCTCTTGAAAAGTCATTTTAATTGTCATTCCTTTCCCCAAACCAACAATACAATCAATCACTTTTTTAATACAGTTGTATTATTAATAATATACCATATGCTTATGAATTAGTACACTTGTGTTATAATATAATCATGCCAAAATTAGTTGATCATAAAAAAAGAAAAATTAAAATAGCAGAAGCAACATGGAAGGTTATTGTCAACGAAGGTCTTGAAGAGGCATCTGTCCGTAAAATTGCAAAAGTAGCTAATATTTCTGTAGGGTCTTTGCGCCATTATTTTTCAACACAGTCCGAGTTATTTGTATTTTCCATGCAGCTCGTATCGGATCGAGTGGAAAATCGAGCAAAAAATAAAAGCTATGAAGGTACACCACTTGAAGCAATGCAGGATTTCTTAAGTGAATTTTTACCAATTGATATGGATCGCCGAATTGAAATGGAGGTGTGGTTGGTTTTCTCAACGAAAACACTTGTCGACCCTGCTTTAAAAGAATTGAGTCAAGTCGTTTATGATGACATGCATCAGGCGTGTTCCATGGTAGTAGAAAGACTCACTGATTTAGGTTTATCAAGTCCAAATTTGGATAAAAACATGGAAATTGAACGGTTATATGCATTGATTGATGGGATGGCGTTACATGGAATTCTTCATCCTGATCGATTTTCTGCTGAAAAAATGCAAGCTACTTTGAAGTATCATTTGGAATCATTGTGCGAGGGTGTATGAGTAAAGAACTTTTGGCTACCACCGAAATTCATCCCCACCTATTCATTGGGATTATCGCCCTTTATAGTCCTTGAGGTTCGGAAAATTCTTTCGGAGTACTGTTATAGCTTTATACATGTTAATTTCTAATACTATCCTAGTTTTAGAATATACTGTAACTAAGGAGGCAATTACTGTGAAACAAAAAGCCAAGGAATTTGCAGAGAAAGCCCATCAAGGACAAACGCGTAAAAGTTCAAATGTTCCATATATCACGCATCCGATACGTGTTGCGGAAAAGCTAGAAGGCGCTGGATTTTCAGATGCAGTAGTTTGTGCTGGGTATTTACACGATGTTGTTGAAGATACTACTTATGAAATAGAAGATATTGAAGCGGAATTCGGCTCCAGGGTAGCTGAACTTGTTGCAGCCCATACCGAGGATAAATCAAAATCATGGCAGGAGCGAAAACAACATACTATTGACATTGTGAAGCATGCTGAAATTGACGTTAAAAACCTAATCGTAGCGGATAAACTAGATAATTTGCTAGGACTAGAACAGGATCTGGATTCACAAGGAGAAGCTGTTTGGCGCAACTTTAATGCAGGCGTTGAACAACAAAAGTGGTACAATAGCTCAATTGTCGAAAATATGCTTGTTGGGATTAACCCCGAGGATGCACCGAGCTATTTTGCTGAATATAAGGATGCTGTAAAACGCGTGTTTGGATAGTTTGCAAGTGCCAGATTGTATTTTGAGTCTGTGGATCGACTTTTAGGAACCATGGATCAACTTTGAAAGGATGTGGATTGACTTTCTCGAGCTGTGGATCAACTTTTCGGGTTTGTCGATCGACTTACTGGTACTATCGATCAGCTCCACTCCACTTTCGATTAACTTTTAGGGTTTAGGGATTAACTTCTTACCCCTGTGTAAAAAAGTAAATGAAAACACCTTCCTATTCCTGAGGAAGGTGTTTTCGTTTTCATCGTTTTTTCCTAAATTTAGACTGTGTATGTTGCATCTTTGAAATCTTTTTCCATCTATTTTTTTCTTCTAATTGTGCTTTTTGATCTTGCTTTCTTCTTTCATATGCCAGTTCGCGCTGTAATTTTAAATAGCTTTTGAAGCGTTCATCCGATAATTCACCATTTGCTATAGCTTCTTGCACACGACATCCCGGTTCTGTATCATGCTGGCAGTCCGTAAACTTGCATTCGTTCTCAAGAACCTCAACGTCCTGGAAGGTTGCATCGATTGCTGTTTCTCCTTCCCACAGCTGCAATTCCCGCATGCCAGGGGTATCAATCAACAATGATCCATTTGGTAATCGAAACATTTCCCGGTGTGTTGTCGTATGACGTCCTCTACTATCTACCGTTCGTACATCCTTCGTTTCCTGTACCTTATCCCCAATTAACGTGTTAACTAACGTTGACTTCCCTACACCAGACGAACCAAGTAATGCACCCGTTTTTCCTGCTGGCAGGTATGTCAGTAATTCCTCTATTCCTTCCTTCGTTATGTTACTTAAAGGAATGATGGGTACACCGATAGCAACTTCTTCCACTTGGGCAATAATTGTATCAATTTCGTCTTGTGCGCATTCGTCTCTTTTTGTTAAAATAATAACAGGCGTTGCTCCACTTTCATACGTTGATAAAATATATCGTTCCATACGGCGTAAATTCAAATCATGGTTAAGTGAGTTCACGATAAAGACTGTATCCATATTAGCAGCAACAATTTGCGCTTCCGTCCGCGTTCCAGCAGCCTGGCGAACAAATTGACTCTTCCTTGGAAGAATGCGATTAACTACAGCTTTCTGCTCATCTACCAATTTTTGTACTTCTACCCAGTCACCTACAGCTGGATAATCCAGTGAGGAAACTACTTGATTTAAAAACTTCCCACTCAAGTGTGAAAAGTATTCCATTTCACCATCTAAAATCCGATAACTATTCTTTTGAACTGCAATAACGCGGGCAATTTTGTCTTCATCAATATCTTGGACAGACTGATCCCATCCAATAGTTTCAAGTTTGTTCAATTATTATTTCCTCCTAAAATGTCGGAGGAATGACCGTGCTTACGCTAATCGTTCCTCCATTTTGATATGTGTTTGTTGGTTGAGTGAAACATTTTTATAAATAGCCATTTAACACCACTCCTTTCAAAATGGATGAACAAGATTTCTATTAGTATACTACAAAATCGTTATCAGTGCTTTACTTATTTTTGCTTAATTCCAAATTTATTTAAGAAACCCTAAGAAATGACAAGGTTCGCTATTATTTCCCAGGAAATATAACATAAAAAAACAGACACGGAACAACTCCGCGCCTGTTTTTTTCCTTTATTCTATCGATTATTCATTTCACTTGGTTCAGGACCTTTACGCTCATTACGATCAAGCTTAGCAATCTTCTCCAAGTCTTCTTTGGTTAGTTCAAAGCCAAACACATCAAAGTTTTCTTCAATACGTGATGGTGTCACAGATTTTGGAATGACAATTCTTCCACTCTGTAAATGCCAACGAATGATAACTTGTGCAGAGGTTTTGCCATATTGCCGCGCAATTTCCTTGATCACATCATTATCCAATACTTCGCCACCCTGCATTAATGGGCTCCATGCCTCTAAATAAATATCGTTCTTCTGGCAAAAATCCTGCAATTTAGTTTGTTGTAAATATGGATGGCATTCGACCTGATTAACGACAGGTGTTACGTCACATTCATCTAATAAACGTTGTAAATGCTCAATATTAAAGTTACAAACTCCAATTGCTTTCGCACGGCCATCTTTATATAATTTTTCCATTGCTTTATACGTTTCTACATAATCATCATATTCTGGCGTTGGCCAGTGGATTAAATATAAATCAACATAATCCAAACCTAACTTTTCCAAGCTTTCGTCAAAAGCTTTTAACGTATTATCATAGCCTTGATCCGTATTCCAAACCTTTGTTGTAATAAATAAATCCTCGCGGGGAACATTACTAGTTGCGATTGCCTCGCCTACCCCTCGTTCATTTTTATATACTTTTGCTGTATCAATAGATCGAAATCCAACTTCAATTGCTGTAGATACTGCTGGTGTTACTTCATCTTCAGGAACCTGCCACACACCATAACCAAGTTGTGGCATGCGAAGACCGTTATTTAATGTAATAAACTTCATATTATTCGCATCCTTTCCTACTTTATTGTAGTAGTTTATCATAACAACTATTTCGTGGAAAAGATTATAGTTCTAGTGCGTCTAATTCCGTCCATTTTTGCCTTGCAAATGTAAAGCTTCCTTCGTACCTTGTTAGCTTACCACCCGCTACCAAATAGGTGAGCGGGAAAAGTCGATCGAGGAAATAACGATCATGTGATACAGCAATAATCGTCCCGTCAAATTGGTCCAATGCATCCTCTAAGACCTCTTTTGATTCAATATCCAAGTGGTTTGTCGGTTCATCCAAAATTAATAAATTATGATCCTGGTGAACAAGTTGTGCTAAACGCAATCGCATTTGTTCGCCACCGCTCAAACTGTTCACTTTTTGAAAAACTGTATTGCCGTAGAAGAGGAACTTTGCTAGTATCCCTCTAGCGTCTCCTTCCGTTACATGAACTTGATCACGAAATTCATCAATAATTGATCGTTTACCATTTATTTCAAGCATATGCTGGGATAAGAATCCAACTGATAAATTGCTTCCAAGGTGGATAGCGCCATCATCCACATTTTCTTTTTGTAGAATCATCTTTAGCAAAGTGGATTTTCCACACCCATTTTCACCGATGATCGCGATTCGTTCTCGAAACCTTACGTGCATATTCACACTCGTTAGCAGGGATTTTTCATTAAATTTTTTCGAAACGTCTTCAACTATAACAACGTCCTTCCCGCTTCGTTTGTTCATTTGAAAATCTAAATTGATCTTTTTTTGTTCTAAAATTGGCTTTTTCAATGTTTCCATACGAGCTAAAGCTTTTTCCATGCTTTTCGCACGACGATGTAATCCGTCATTTGGTGGGTTTGCTTGATTTGCCCATTCTTTTAATCGCTTGATCGTTTCTCTCATCTTTTTCATTTTCTTCTGTTGATCCTGGTATTGTTGAAACTCTATTAAAAGACGCGCTTCACGCTCTTTTACATAATTAGAGTAATTCGTAAAATATCGTATCAGTTCCCCTTGATCCATTTCTAAAATGGATGTAACTGTTTCATCTAAAAAGTAACGGTCATGTGAAACGATAACAACGGTACCAAGATAGCTTTTGATAAAATCAGTTAGCCATTCTATCGCAAACAAATCTAAATGGTTTGTTGGTTCATCAAGTAGTAACAAGTCTGGAGCTTTTAACAGAAGCTGAGCTAAACCAACCTTTGTCCGCTCTCCACCACTTAGCTGCTTCCATTCTTTTTCAGCTAAATCGGTTATTTGCAGCCCACTCATAATTCTTCTAATTTGTGAATCAATTTCATAGCCGCTATCTTCTTGAAACTTCTCCTGTAATGCGCCGTACTTTTCTATAAGCCGGTTTAGCTTATCAGGATTTTGCTCAGTAGCCATAGCATTTTCCAAATCTGTCATTTTCCGCTTCAATTCTTCTAACGAAGCAAAAACTTCATATAATAATGCTTCAACCTTCTTATTATCATCTATATCTGGAGACTGTTGCAAAAGACCAACAGTTAAATTTTTCTTCCAACTAATTGTACCTTCAGCTGGATCTGACTTCCTTGCCATTAAGTCTAATAAAGTAGTTTTACCTTCACCGTTCCGTCCGATAAGTCCAATCCGTTCATTTTCCTTTATTTCGCATGTCATATCACTAAAAATCATGTTAGCACCAAATGTTTGTGTTACATTTTTTAAACTACAAATAATCATTTTCTCTTCCTCCGCATAGCAGAGATCATCCAAAAAATTGCATACTAAAAAGACGACAGAGATATAAACTCCCCGTCGCCTTAAGCAATTAAAACCGTATAGCGGGTAGATGTCTCTTACTGGTATTTTACATTCATTTGTTTAAAAAAGGACAGACGTATCCCGTTGTTAACAAAATCAGCAAAAAGCGCATAACACATCCAGAGGTATTCTCTGAATTTTGTAATGCCTTTACCAGTTTGAAACATGTAACCCACCTCCTTTTGTAGTATTTTTAGTTTATTCTAAAAGGTGTTGAATGTCAATACGAAAAATTGGTCATTTCTGAGAAACGATAGGACCTGCGTTATGTTCATTTATGGAAAGTTTCAAAAAATATTGTGATATAATAAAGCATATATATGAGATCAAACATCATCCAATAAAAATAAGGGAAGGGATGACAGTTATGGGTAAGTACTACAAGGAGTTTGTCACATTTCCAGATGTCTTTGTTATGCTTGTTCTTTTTGTTCCATTCATGATATATACAGTTTTGCACATGCTACAATTTAATACCTGGATTGCCCTTGTAATTGGAATGGAGACTTATGCGACTAGTGAGTATATAGTTCATCGTTTTTTGTTTCATATGAAGACACCTAAGAATGCTTTTTTGTTAAAAACGATTAAGCGTTTACACTTTGATCATCATGTAGATCCTAAAGATTTAAACTTATTATTTCTACCACTTTGGTTTAGCCTTCCAAACTTCTTTATCGGTGCAGCAGTCTTCTACTTAATCACGGGTAACCTGCAACTGACGATAGCTTTTCTTGCTGGATTAATTGCTTATTTTCTTTATTATGAATGGAAACATTATATTGCCCATAAACCGATTCAACCGCGTACAAAATTAGGACGAAATACCAAAAGGGCTCATCTGTGGCACCATTTCAAAAATGAGAACTATTGGTTTGGCGTAACACACACTTCTGTCGATAAAACATTTGGTACGTATCGAGATCAAAAACAAGTAAATAAAAGTGAAACAGCAAGAAACCTGGAAAAGCGTGCTTGAGCGTGTAGCGCAATTCTATCTCAGTCAAATAGTGATAAGTAAACACATTTGTACTTACCACTTTCTTCTTTATTACTAACTACCATATAGTTTGGCACAACATTTTTATATTTTTCAGAGGAATTCCATTATCATAAATCGAATATATACCTAACACACATTTTTCCAGGAGGTCACTACATGTCTAAACAACTATTCCAATTCAATGAAGCAACGATAACGAACATACAACAATCAATGGAATCTGGTGAATTAACTGCCCTAGGGCTAACCAAAATGTATCTCGAACAAATTGCAAAGTATAACTCAACTGGTCCAAAGATAAATGCTGTAATCGAAATTAATCCTGATGCTTTACATATTGCCGAAGCACTTGATGTAGAACGTCTACAATCCGGTAAAAGAGGTCCACTTCACGGCGTTCCAATTCTTATTAAAGACAACATTGATTCAGGAGATAAAATGCATACTACTGCAGGATCAGTTTCTCTTGCTGATCATTATGCAAGTGAAGATGCCTTTGTGACAGAAAGGTTACGCGTGGCTGGTGCAATCATTCTAGGAAAAACAAATTTAACTGAATGGGCTAATTTTATGTCACAAGGAATGCCAAATGGCTATAGTTCAAGGGGTGGGCAGGTGTTGAATCCGTATGGCCCGGGTGATTTTGATGTCGGGGGTTCTAGTTCAGGATCTGGTGCTGGAGTTGCTGCTAACTTTGCAGCTGGTGCTATTGGTACCGAAACGGATGGGTCCATTTTAAGTCCTGCAAGTAGCAATTCACTCGTTGGTATTAAGCCGACTGTAGGGCTGACTAGCCGAACTGGTATTATTCCGATTGCACACAGTCAAGACACTGCTGGGCCAATGACACGGACGGTTGAAGATGCCGCTATCCTATTAGGCGCTTTGTCTGGTAAAGATGCTAAAGATCCAGCAACTGCAGTAAACGCCGACAGAATAACGGACTATATACCTTTTCTAAATAAACATGGATTAGAAAATAAAAGAATAGGTGTACCACGAAACTATTTATCAGAACTTGATGAGACGGAATTAACACTTGTTAATCAAGCTCTTGAGGATATGGAAAAGCTAGGTACTACCATCGTGGATCCAATTTATTTACCAAATGATCTTCCAGATTCAAGTGTATTATATCATGAATTCAAAAATGGAGTGAATGCTTATTTAGGTAAACTTCCGGTAAACTCCACTGTTCGTTCATTGCGTGATGTCATCAATTTTAATCAATCAAACGCAAACGAAGCTCTAGAATATGGACAAACTACACTAATCAAATCGGAAACGAAAAGCGGAGCACTTGTGGAAGAAGAATATATCACAGATCGATTAATGGACTTAGAATTTTCACAGGATAAGATGCAAGAAGTTATGAGGGAACAAAAGCTAGACGCTTTATTTTTTCCGAACTTTTATGGATCCAGTATTGCCGCAAAAGCGGGGTATCCATCCATCACGGTTCCGGCGGGATACACGGAAACTGGAAAACCAGTTGGAATTACCTTCACGGGATTAGCTTTTTCAGAAGCACAATTAATCGAGTTAGCTTATGCTTATGAACAAGCTACGAACCACCGGAAAGCACCTGTGTTAGAATAAAGCGATGAGCGATCCTATTTTTGGGGATCGCTCATTTTTTCAACCTTCATTCCAAACAATTTCACCGCATTGCTCTTCATGGTTAATGTTCACATCAAAATTGTGCTTTCTATAAAAGTGTTTCAATCGATTTACATGGTCAAAGTCACGCTCCACAATATCACCCGTAATATATTGCACGTTTTCATCATGAGCCAATTCTTTTAAATGATTCATTAAAATGGAACCATAGCCCTTGTTCTGTCGCCCTTTTATATCGGCAATATGAATAGTATTGTCATTTTTATAGTTGGTTTGAATGGCGGCGTCCCAATTTCCGCGGAATGATGCATCACAGTCATGAAGCATAATTTGACATGCCTCCGCACCTTTGTCAGCATAAATAACCACCCAGTTATTGTCATATGTCTGATCAATACTTATGATCTCCCACTTTTTTGCAATTTCTTTTATATTATGTTGCATACGGAAAAGCTGGATTTCTAGTGTGTCCAACTCCTCTTTTATATTATTTTTATTTTCTTCTAAAAAAGCTGTTCCTACCATTTAAATCACCTATTTATTATTGAATTGTGTCTAATTCCACACACAATTTGTTATTTTACAATATATGCAGCGTGCATTTCAAGTGTTAGATTTTTTAAAATAGTACTTAATACTCAGATGAAAAATGCCGATAACATGGGAAAGGATTTGCGGTAGTAGCAGACGAAGTAAGAAAACTTGCTGAACAGTTGAATAAAGAGATAAAGGCTTTTAAGTTAAAATAAAAATAGGAAACAGTTATCTCAAGTGGATAGCTGTTTTTTGTTTGTTAAAAAAACCTGTGAATTTATTCTCTTAGTATGGTAATCTATTTTATATGTTAACCTATTTAATTATAGAGTTTACATATAAAATAGAAAGGAGATTACTATGTGAAAAATACGAAATGGACACCATTGAATTTAACAGTAGGAAGCTTATTTGTAGCATTAACTGCGATTGGAGCCAATATCACATCGATTGCTCCATTTTTAGTAGTTGGTGGAGTTCCTATTACATTACAAACGTTTTTTGCTGTATTAGCAGGAATTGTTCTTGGTAGCCGTCTTGGAGCTTTTTCTATGTTTGTTTATATGATTCTAGGATTAGCTGGGGCACCAATCTTTGCTCAATTTAAGGGTGGAATTGCAGCCATTATTTCCCCGACGTTTGGCTTCATCTTATCCTTTATATTAGTTGCCTATGTAGCAGGAAAAATTGTGGAAGTAAAACGGAGCTTACCTATTTATGTAACTGCAGCATTGGTAGGTATGTCGATCAACTATGTCTTTGGAACAAATTGGATGTATGCCGCTTATCTCTTTTGGTTTGATGCTCCAGAAGGATTCACCTATCAATTAGCATGGTTATGGATGATGGTTCCACTACCAAAAGACATTGTTCTATCTGTTTTAGCGGGCTTTTTTGCTTTCCGTTTAGAACGAAGTGGTATTAGGAAGGTGCAAAATAAAAACCAAAAAAATGCTGCTTAAACAAGGAGGAGTATAATGTTGAATTTTAAATCACTAGCAAGCGATGTCGTTGATGGATATGAGATTTCAGAAGGTGAAGCGATGGAAATTTTGGAATGTCCTGATGAAAAAATTCTAGAACTACTAAATAGCGCTTACCAAATTCGAAAACACTATTACGGAAATAAAGTAAAATTAAATATGATTATTAACACTAAATCTGGTGCGTGTCCAGAGAACTGTGGTTATTGTGCACAATCTAGGGATTCTAGTAATCCGATCCAAAAATATCGAATGATGCACAAAGATACAATTGTAGCTGGAGCGGAAAAAGCTCATCAGTTAAATTCAGGCACCTATTGTATCGTCGCAAGCGGACGCGGTCCTACAACTCGCGAATTAAATCAAGTTACAGGGGCAGTAAAGGAAATAAAAGAAAAATATGATTTGAAAATATGTGCGTGTCTTGGAATCCTTAAACCTGGACAGGCAGAACAGTTAAAAGAATCTGGTGTTGACCGTTACAATCACAATATCAACACATCAGAAAACCACCATGATACTATAACAACAAGTCACAGCTATCAAGACCGAGTTGCGACGGTTAATAAAGCGAAAAATGCTGGAATTTCACCTTGTTCTGGTGTAATTGTTGGAATGAAAGAATCAAAACAAGATGTCATACATATGGCAATAGCATTGAAAGAATTAGATGCCGACTCCATTCCAGTTAACTTTCTCCATGCAATGGACGGGACATTATTAGAAGGAACGGATGAATTAAACCCATTATATTGTTTGAAAGTATTGAGTCTGTTTCGTTTCATCAATCCGACTAAAGAAATTCGAATATCTGGTGGGCGTGAAGTAAACTTGAGAAGCCTACAACCCCTTGGTTTGTATGCAGCAAACTCAATTTTTATTGGAGACTATTTAACAACAGCTGGGCAAGAAGGAACGAAAGACCATCAAATGTTAAGAGATCTTGGATTTGAGGTTGATTATGAAGGTAGTAAAATGCCTGTTTAGAGGTTCAGCTTGAAGATGGGGACTGAAAAGCATATGTGGGAAAGTGGATATACTTTTACATGACGGCAGAATACTAGGCCTTTCCAAAAGAGGCTGACCTAAATTTCCCAGTCAGCCTCTTTACATTATTAATCCTTTTTATGATGCAAGAAACATTCCTGCGTATGGTCATTTACCATTCCAGTTGATTGCATGTAAGCATAGCAAATCGTTGGACCTACAAATTTAAATCCTCGCTTTTTTAAATCTTTGCTCATTTTGACAGATTCATCTGTTGTGGCGGGGACTTCCTCATGATTCTTCCAGTCATTTAAAATCGGTTCACCACCAACAAAACTCCAGATATAAGTGTCAAAAGTTCCAAATTCTTCTTGCACGTTTAAAAATGCTTTTGCATTCGTCACGACAGAACGTACCTTTAGTTTATTGCGAATGATCCCTTCGTCCTGCAAAATCTCTTGGATTTTTTCCTCATCGTACTCCTGAATGACGGCTGGATCAAAATTATCAAATGCTTTGCGATAATTTTCTCGACGCTTCAATATAGTTATCCAGCTCAAACCTGCTTGTGCGCCTTCTAGACAAAGCATTTCAAATAATTCCTCATCATCATGTTTTGGTTTGCCCCACTCGTTATCATGATAATCGATGTATATCTGATCAGAGGTTGCCCAATCACACCTATTTTTCATTTTGCATTCCCCTACTCTTCTTTTGTTTCAACTTGATTATCTTCGTATGATATCCAATCGCTATAACTTCCTGGATACAATTTCACATTTTCATAACCAGCCATTTTCAATGCAATGATGTTTGGACAGGCTGATACACCTGAACCACAGGACACAATAATTTCATCGTCCTTAGCTAAACTATCAAAATTCGATTGCAAATCCTCATCATTTTTCCAGCGCCCATCCTCCTGCAAGACATCCTTCCAGAAGAAATTTTTCGCGCCTGGAATATGTCCCGCTTTCGCATACATTGGTTCTGATTGTCCTAAATATCTATCTTTTGATCGCGAATCTATTAACACCGAAGACTTATCTTTCATTTTTTCCTTCACTTGTTTCATATCTACTACTTGATTTTCCTGGATTTCAGGCTGGAACTTTTTCACTGCTGGAAGAGGTATTTCCGTTGTCACAACATTTCCTTCCTCTATCCAACGCGCGATTCCCCCATCTAACAAATAAACATTTTTATGTCCCATATAATCAAGCAACCACCACAGACGCGCCGCAAACATATCATTTTTTTCATCATAAATGACTACCGTTGTTTGTTGATCAATGCCAATTTCACCAAGCTTTTCAGCGAATATTTCCATATCAGGAAGTGGATGATTTCCTCCATGTTCTGAAGCAGGACTTGATAAATCTTTATTTAAATCCAAATACATGGCACTTGGAATATGCCCCTGTTCATAAGCTTTTCTTCCCTCATCAGGATCAGCGAGTGAAAAACGAACATCAACAACAACTATCTCCTCGGTTTTATTTTCTAATTTCTTTTTCAACCAATCAACTGAAACTAAATAAGACATTCCGAATCTCCTCCTATAAAAATTATTTCACAATACAGCTCTTCAAGCAATTTTCCAATACAGTATCTACCCTTTTATAAGAATTCGATATTTTTCTCTAATTCCCTTCTATGGGGTATGATAAAATAATCATAAACCACATTAGGAGATGACGATTAAATGAAAAAAGATTTAATTAACCGCCTCACTACATATGTAAAAATAGATACCCAGTCAGATGGAAAGAGCGAAAACACACCTTCAACTCCAGGTCAGTTAACACTCGCCAATTTATTAGTAGATGAATTAAAGGAAATCGGTATGAGTGATGTAACAATCGACGAAAACGGTTACGTAATGGCCACACTTCCTGCTAATAGTGAAAAGGATATCCCGACTATTGGCTTTCTAGCACACGTTGATACAGCTACAGATTTCACTGGAAAAAATGTTAATCCACAGCTTGTAGAAAATTTTGATGGAAATGATTTAGTACTAAATGAAGCGTTAAATGTAGTTTTAACAGGAAAAGAATTCCCCGAGCTCCCTGGTTATAAAGGTCATACGTTACTAACAACAGATGGAACAACACTTTTAGGCGCTGATAACAAAGCTGGAATTGCCGAAATTATGACTGCAATGGCCTACTTAATTAACCACCAGGAAGTAAAACATGGAAAAATACGCGTAGCTTTTACACCTGATGAGGAAATTGGACTTGGACCACACAAATTCGATGTTGACGCATTCGATGCCAAGTTTGCCTATACAATTGACGGCGGACCACTAGGGGAACTGCAGTTTGAAAGTTTTAACGCCGCTGCAGCAGAAATTACATTTATCGGGAACAGTGTTCACCCTGGTACAGCGAAAAACAAAATGGTTAATGCAGGAACCATGGCAGCTGAATTCATCGGCAAATTTCCAGAACTCGAAACCCCGGAACATACTGAAAAATATGAGGGCTTTTATCACCTAAGTTCCATCCTTGGCGATGTGGAAAAAACGCATGCTTCTTATATCATTCGAGATTTTGATAAAAAGAATTTCGAAGCGCGTAAAGCACATATGGAAAAAGCTGTTAAGGACATCAAAGAAAAATTTGGTGAGCATCATGTACAATTAAAGATGGAAGATCAATATTATAATATGGGTGAAAAAATTGAACCTGTTAAAGAAATTGTAGATATCGCCCAACAAGCAATGGAAAATCTCGCTATTAAACCGCTTATAAAACCCGTTCGTGGTGGGACTGATGGATCCCAATTATCCTTTATGGGATTACCTACACCAAATATTTTCACTGGTGGCGAAAATTATCACGGCAAATTTGAATACATTTCTATTGATAACATGGAAAAAGCAACGAATGTGATCGTGGAAATTTGCAGGTTGTTTGAAGAAAGTCAATGAATAAATAAATTTAAAAAGGAGAACGCATAGTATAATATGCAGCTCTCCTTTTTGGTTTCTATATTAATACGCAATCCCTACACGTGTATTTAAAAATTCTTTATTATCCACCAACGAATAAGCAAAAGCCGCGGTATCACCAACTGAAATTCGCTTTCCATCTTTAGGGAGTACATCTTTTTCAACACGATAATTCCCTTCCGCTTCTCCATCAGGTAGGTAAGTTGGACAAACTACCGTCCAATCCAAATTTGATTTTTCAAGATAGTGAAATGCGGCTAAATGATCCTCAGCAGCAGTCGTCTTTCTTCGTTTTGATTCACTTGATTGAAATCGGTACAAATCAGGCTCTAACCTACTGTTTAAAATTCCAGCCGTTCCAATTGTAATAATTTGTGTTAGTTGATTTGCCCCCATTGCTTCAACTACAAGAGGCATACTTCGAGACAGCGTATTAGTTTGATCTGTATTTAGGGCACTGATGATAAGATCTACACCATTCATTGCACGAGTTAAGTCAGTTCTATCTAATACATCACCTTTGAAAACCGTTAAATAATCAGACGTAAGTTTTAATTTTTCTGGTGTACGAACAAAAGCAACAACGTGATGTCGATTAGTTAATGCATGTTCAACAATTTTCCGACCAACCCTACCGGATGCCCCTAATATAAGTAGTTTCAACGTATCACCCTCTCGAAAGAAAAGCGCTTATTTCATGCCCCATCCAAAATTCTTTTGATACCATTCAGCAGCTTTTTCAACTTCTGCTCGCGACAACTGATGACCATTCATTTCCCAGTGTAGATCGACCTTAGCGTTCCCCTGTTCGAGAAGTTCTTTTAGTTCTTCCGATTCTTCAGGCTTACAAAGTGGATCATTTTTTCCTGCAGCAATAAATACAGGATGATCAGTCAGATCTGGAAGTTCAAGTCCCCGTCTCGGAACCATTGGATGATGGAGAATTGCACCTTTTAGTGAATTTGCGATGTGGAACAGCATGCTAGCAGCAATATTTGCACCATTTGAATAACCGATTGCCACTACATTATTCCGATCAAAACCATGATCTTTTGCTGCTTGATCAACAAATTCATTTAATTCGTTGGTTCGAAAAATAAGGTCTTCCTCATCGAAAACCCCTTCTTCTAAACGACGGAAGAAGCGAGGCATCCCGCCCTCACTAACATTTCCTTGTACACCAAGAACAGATGCTGTTGGATCTATCATGTCTGCTAATGGTAATAAATCCTCTTCTGTTCCTCCTGTTCCATGAAGCAACAATAATGTTGGTTTACTTTTATCTGATCCTTCTTTAAACAAATGTTTCATCTAACCACCCTTTCATTGTTCACCTACCATTCAGTGCGGAAAGAACGAAAACTCCCACTGAATGAAATTTCACTTTATAAGAAAATCTGCTATCTAGCAAACAATCACACTTGGAAACTGATTCGAAAAATCTCGTGATGTGACACGTCTACACATGGTATACTTGTAGATGTTGTTATAAATTCAAGGGAGCGTTACGCTAGATGAAGAGAAAATTACTATCAATCATTTTACTACTATCGGTTTTATGCCTATTTACAGCATGCACAGAACCAACTACCGCTAATCACTCTGGTTCAAAGGATACTACTATCGAACCAAAAAACGACAGTGAGTTGCCTGCATCTACCTTAAAAAGTGGTGATAGTGGTGAAGACGTAAAAGAACTTCAGGCAGCCTTAGTAAAAATTGGATATGAGATTTCTGTAACTGGAAATTTTGATAACGAAACGACAGAAGCATTGAAAGATTTTCAAGCTCAACAAGTAAAACTTCCAGCTTCAGGCGAATATAATCAAGCGACAATGAAATGGTTGAAAAAAGCATTAGATGGGGAATTTGCAGTTGAACCAGGGAAAGGAAGTGTTCCTATTTCTAATCCAGAAGAAACAGTTATTGTAGATGATCCTTCAGACACATTAGTACTTGTTAACAAAAGTCATGCATTGCCAAACGACTATATTCCGGATGATTTGATTGCGCCAAACGTTCGTTTTCCGTTTACACAAGATTTACCGAAGCGATATATGCGGGAAGAAGCGGCCCATGCGTTAGAGGATTTGTTCAAGGCATCAGACAAAGCAGGATTAGACCTATTTGCCCAATCTGGCTATCGTTCCTACAACACACAGGAATCCATTTTTGCATCATATGTAGCAAAAGATGGTGAAGATGCAGCAAACAAATATAGTGCTAGACCTGGCGAAAGCGAGCATCAAACTGGATTAACGATGGATGTAACTAGCCCTGAAATTAATTTTAATCTAAATACAAATTTCGCCAAAACCGAAGAAGGAAAATGGGTGAAAGCCCATGCGCATGAATACGGATTTATCATTCGTTATCCGAAAGGCAAAGAATCTATTACAAAATACCAATATGAGCCATGGCACCTGCGCTATGTTGGAAAAGAAGTAGCAACTGTTATTCATGAAAAAGATATTACACTAGAAAAATATCTTGGTGCACTATAAGAGGTTGTTCAAAAAGTCACCAAATGATAAACGGCGAATTTCTTCGTTGCTCAATTTTTCCGGTCCTCACGTATTAAAAGCATAGAGGAACTTCTACTAAAACCGTCCACGTCCTGTGGACAACGTAGAAGTCAGCACATCCTGTGCAAGTCCGGTCCTCAAAATATTCGCGCCTTGAACTTCTTGTTTCTAATTTGCCGCCTTTTTGAACACGCACTATAAGAAGAATGTAAAGATCCGGTAGCTTCGGGTCTTTTTTTGCGCTTACTAAGAACAACAAAAATAAGCTTCATTTATTAGTAAATGAGCTTACTCCTTCCATTTATAGTAGGAATCCCTATTATATAATTTTATTAAATTGTTCATTTTCCTTCATAATCTTTCTATCCAAACTGCGAATTCGTTTTATTGCTTCACTATCTTCAATGGTGCGATAGTGGTGTTTGCCTCCCGATTCTTCATCTGATTCGTCCGCGAGTGACACAACGTATTGCAACGGTTTTAAATTCAAGTGGCCTTCAGGCAAATAAGAATCTGTGTGTAGTAAGATTGCCACTGCTATTTCTTTCGCAGCATGCCGATCTTCACCAATTCGAATCAAAAGTTTGTGTGCTCGACTTGCTCCTTTGATCGCATGAATATCATTTTCACGATATAGCTCATAATCCCATTCCCCATCACGGTACCAGGTATAATGACCAACATCATGAAGCAATGCAGCCTTTACTGCAAGGTCAGGGTCCACATCGTTCTTTTTGGCAAATTCAAAAGCATACTCTGCAACTTTAATCGCATGCGCCATTCCTGACCGCTTCAAATATTTTTGTGTGATTGGATGGATAAATATTTCCTCAAGGGTTACTTTCTTCATGTAAGTCTCCTCCTCTCTTATGTAGTCTCTATCCTATTCCGAAAAAAATATATTGTTAAATACAATAGCACGATGATACCTGTTTTGCAATACATAATTACCTCATTATTCTTTTTTCAAACATGGTAATAGGATTTATGATTACTTTTGAACGAAAATGAATGATTATGATTGATTTATGCAACCGTTTCCTTTATACTATTCTAAAGTAAGGAATGAGGGTGATCCAACGATGCTTACAAATGAACGGCATTCTATTATTTTAAAGCTTTTGGATGAAAAACAAACGATAACAACACAGGATATTCACGAAGTTACTACCGCATCAGAATCAACGATACGCCGTGATCTTACGGACCTAGAAAAACAGCATAAACTACAACGTATCCATGGTGGCGCAACGCTAACCGAGAAAAAACTGCAAGAATACAGTATTGCAGAGAAATCAACCAGAAACCTCCAAGAAAAACAATTAATCGCAAAGCTAGCTGCCGAGTCCATCCAAGAAGAAGATTGTATTTTTCTTGATGCAGGTACGACAACATTGCAACTAATTCCTTATTTAAAAAATAAACAAGTTGTGGTTGTCACCAATGGTCTAACACATGTCGATTTGTTAATGGAACAAGGCATTACAACCTATTTGACTGGTGGCTATGTCAAACAAAAAACAAGCGCATTAATTGGACAACAAGCTATTCACTCCCTAGAGAATTATCGCTTTGACAAATGCTTTCTTGGTGTAAATGGGTTCCACATAGATTTCGGGTATACTACACCTGACCCAGAAGAGGCCAACCTTAAACAAACAGCTAGTTCACTCGCTAAGGAAACCTTTGTTTTAGCTGATCAGACCAAATTAAACAAGGTAAGTTTTGCAAAAATATGTGATCTATCTAAAGCGACATTACTTACGGGAACTTTACCAAAAAAGGACTTTGAAGCCTTTTCAAATAAAACAACTATTGAGGTGGTAAAACCATGATATATACCTGCACCATCACACCATCGATTGATTATACGGTCTATTTACCATCGTTTCATCTTGGGAAATTAAATCGTACAGAGGAAGTTTATTATTTCCCAGGTGGTAAAGGAATCAATGTTTCACGGGTGTTAAATCGTTTAAACGTAGGGAGTATAGCACTTGGCTTTGCAGGTGGATTTACCGGCCAATTCATTCAAGAGTTTTTACAGGATGAAGGTGTCCAAACGAATTTTATTGAAACGAAAGAACCAACACGCATCAATGTGAAAATTAAAGCTAATGACGAATCTGAGTTAAATGGGCCAGGTCCAACTACGACACATGAACAACGCAAAGAATTGCTAGTAAAAGTAGAGAAGCTTGAATCGAATGATTGGTTTGTTTTAGCAGGAAGCTTACCAGATACCATTCCAGACGCATTCTATCAGGCTATAGCAAGACTTTGTTATAAGAAAGATGTCCGATTTGTGCTCGATACATCGGGAAGTGCTTTAAAACAATTAATAGATACGAAAGCCTTTTTAGTCAAACCTAACCAACATGAACTGGGCGACTTATTTGATACAACCATTGCAACGAAAAAAGAAGCTATTTATTATGCAAAAAAACTGGTTAGACGAGGTATTAAGCATGTCATTGTATCAATGGGTGGTAATGGAGCTATTTTAGTAACGGAAGATGAAGTTTTACTAGCGGAAGCCCCAAAAGGCCAGGTCATAAATACAGTCGGTGCTGGCGATTCCCTTGTGTCAGGATTCATTGCTGCGTACGTTAAAAAAACCGATGTTAAGGAAGCATTCCGTTACGGTATTGCCAGTGGTAGTGCCACCGCATTCCGTACCGATTTATGTGAACAAAAGGATGTTGAGGCACTAGTTTCGAAAGTTACACTGTACCCTTACGAAGAAGAGGATGTGATCTAAATGAAAATCACCGAATTATTAGGTCAGGATACAATTATTCTTGATTTACAAGCCCAATCCAAAAAAGATGCCTTGAACGAACTAGCAAACAAATTGGATGAAGCAGGAAAACTTAATGACAAGCAATCATTTATTACTGATATTTTTAGTCGCGAGGAACAAAGCACAACTGGCATCGGTGAAAGCATTGCTATTCCGCATGCAAAGTCCGCCGCAGTAAAAGTTCCAGCAATCGCATTTGGTCGTTCAGAATCAGGAATCGATTTTGACTCATTGGATGGGCAACCAGCACATTTATTTTTCATGATTGCCGCTAGTGACGGAGCGAATAATGCTCATTTGGAAGCATTATCTCGTTTATCTACCTTTTTAATGGATGAAAAGTTCCGGGAGAAAATATATCAAGCGGTGTCGATTGAAGAAGTGTTAGAGGCAGTAAATCAAAAAGAAATCGAAGTTGATAAACCCGAAGAAACGGAAGAACCTAAGTCATCTAAAGTTCTTGCTGTAACAGCTTGTCCAACAGGAATTGCTCATACGTATATGGCCGCTGAAAAGCTAAATGAAACTGCAAAAGAGATGGGTATCGCGATTAAAGTAGAAACGAACGGCTCTAGTGGTGTGAAAAACCGTTTAACTGCTGAAGAAATTTCCGAGGCTGATTCCATTATTGTTGCAGCTGACACGAAGGTTGAAATGGCACGCTTTGCAGGGAAACATGTCATTCAAACAGGTGTAGGAAAAGCGATTCATGAAACTACAGAGTTGTTGAATAAGGCAGTAAATCAAGATGCACCTATTTATAAATCTAGCGAATCAGAGTCAAGTTCTGGAGAAAAGGAGTCGCGGAATGGATTCTATAAACACCTAATGAGCGGGGTTTCAAACATGCTTCCATTTGTTGTTGGTGGTGGAATTTTAATTGCGCTATCGTTTTTCTGGGGGATTGAATCAAGTAACCCCGAAAGCGATCAATACAATGCATTTGCTGCCATGCTGAACACAATTGGCGGTGGAAAAGCATTCTTCCTAATGGTTCCGGTCTTAGCGGGATTCATTGCATCTAGTATAGCCGATCGACCTGGGTTTGCTCCTGGTATGGTTGGTGGTCTAATCGCTGTCACGGTTACGGGAGCTGAAGGAGCTGGCGGTGGTTCAGGTTTCCTTGGTGGTTTAATTGCTGGTTTCTTAGCTGGTTATGTAACCTTGCTCGTAAAAAAAGCATTTGCAGGATTACCAGATTCACTTGAAGGGTTAAGACCAGTTTTATTTTACCCGTTATTTAGTATCGCCATTACTGGATTGATCATGATGCTGATTAATCCACCATTAACTACCATATACACAGGGCTTTCCACATTTTTAGAAAGTATGGGTGGAACGAACCAAGTATTGTTAGGGCTGATTTTAGGTGCAATGATGGCATTTGATCTAGGTGGGCCAGTCAATAAGGCGGCGTATACATTTGGTATTGCTACGCTTGATGCAGGAAACTATTCAATTATTGCGACTGTAATGGCTGCTGGAATGGTGCCGCCATTAGGTATGGCACTTGCAACATCGCTGTTTAAAAATCGTTTTACCAAGCAAGAACGCGAAGCTGGAAAAACAGCTTACGCGCTCGGTGCATGTTTTATTACAGAGGGGGTTATTCCCTTAGCAGCAGCCGACCCAGCTCGCGTTATTCCGTCAGTAATGGCAGGAGCCGCAGTGACAGGAGGACTAACGATGTTCTTCGATATTGCATTACGAGCACCACATGGTGGAATATTCGTCATCGGTCTGGTAGATGGCGGGATTGGGAAAATTTTACTGTACATTCTTGCCATTATTATTGGAACTATTGTTGCTGCATTAGCGGCAGGTCTATTAAAAAGGGACCTGACCAAACAGAATGCTTAAGTACTGTAGTTTAAAAAGAGATTTCCGATTTAACTAAGTAGTTCACTTACCGTTGAGAAAATATCAAATCAACTAACAAATAGCAGATAGTTTTAATAACAACATCAAATTCACCAGTTTAATGTCCTTCATCGGCTTGATGAAGGACTTTTCTTCTGCGATCCCGGGCTCTTTCAACCTTCATTGGCTTTTTATACATTGTTATGCCAACGAAAATAACACACCAATGAATTTGATATGTTATCTCACTTGTTTTCAATTCTTCTCCTCCATAAGTGAACTACTTACCCATTTTAACGTGTTCACTAAAACGGCTTTGTTATCATCAATGCTATCACAATTAAAAGGATTGCATTTTCAATTCGTTCAAAGAAAAACAACTTTTTCCCCAATTCATAATATGTTTCAGGAATTTCATCTCCAGTATGACTTTCCAATAAAGCTTTAATTGGTTTGAATCTTGGTGATAAAACGGTTGGTCCGAGAGCTAAGGCAATTAAAAACAGAATCAAGCTAGTAACGTACCACCCTGCTTGAAATAGTATTGGATTCAAGGCCCCCATCAACAGCCCTGTAATAAGCAAGAGTGATCCACCTACCATCACGAAAATATGTAGTCGCATACGGATCAAATAAGCATAGCGCAACTCACTCATATTCCTGGCGTTAGAAACAATATAAATCATTACAAAACCAGGGCCTATCCCAATTACTGCAGAAAAAGTATGAATAAGTACAAGAAACGAATAAAGCGTCATGGATTACCCTCCATATAACCTAGTTGTATAGTTTAATCATACACTAATTAGATAAATGAAGGGCAGCAACATTCCATGCATTGCTTGAGCATCTTATCTAAGGTCAGCTAATTTCTGTTTTATTTCACGAATCTCCTCAAGTATCTTACTTTGCTCGTCTTCACTTTTCACCTCTTCCTTTACCATTAATTGTGTCAACCTTAACTCTAATTCTTTAACATCCGTTTCATTATTTGACTTCCCCTTAGAAAAGTCTTCTATAAATTCCTCATATGATCCTTGATAATCAACCCACTGATTATCTCCTAGCTGGATTACTCGTTTCGCAATTTCCCCTACAAAAAACCGGTCATGGGAAACAACAATTAGCGCTCCAGGATATCCCCATAAGACCTCTTCTATCACCTCTTTTGTGGCCACGTCCAGGAAATTAGCCGGTTCATCAAGTACTAATAAATTTGCGTTACTGTAATATAAATTTAAAAAAGCAACACGACATTTTTCTCCCATACTCAGGTTTTTAATCTTTTTGAAAACGTCATCACGGGAAAATAGAAAGCAACCCAAAATAGTTCGTGCTTCTGTTTGTGTCATGTCAGGGAGTTCTAGCATGCTATCAAGCAATGTTTTATTTTCATCCAAATTATCAAGCTCTTGAGCAAAATAACCAATCTTTGTTTGCGGATTTAATCTAACCTCTCCTTTATCGGGGACCAGGTTACCTGTTATCAACTTTAGTAAAGTTGACTTACCCGTACCATTTGCTCCAATAACAGCAAGCTTATCACCACGACAAACGGACATTGTTCGATTAATAAATAACGGCTTTTCATCCTTAAAGCCAAATGAGATCTTTTCAAGATGAACCAGACGCTTTGCTGAAAACGTACTACCCTCAAGCTTTACATTTAATTGATTAGTTTCTCTAGGCCGATCAACTCGCTGCTTTTCCAACCGCTCCAATTCTTTTTCCTTTGCTTTGAAGCGTGACACATTTTTCTTTGCTTTTGAGCGAGCAAAATCATCTTGTCCTGCAGCATTATGGGCTTGTTGGAACCATTTCTGGTAATTACGAATCGTTTGTTCTAAAGCAGCCCGCTTCTGTTTCTGCTTTTGATAAAGGGCCTCTTGCGTTCGTTGTTCTAACTCTTTTTGTTTTCGGTACTCACTGTAGCCACCAACAAAACGTTCCGATGAACCGCTCGTTAATTCATACAGCGCATGAGCTGTTTTATCCAGGAAGTATCTGTCATGGGATACATACAAAACAGCGCCAGTGTATGACTGCATCCATGATTCTAGCCATTCGATCGTCGCTTGATCCAAGTGATTCGTTGGTTCATCCATGATGATACATTCTGGTTTTTGCATTAGAATTCGCGCTAACTGGGCTCGTGTTTTTTCACCACCACTTAACTGACTAAAATTCGTTTGCCACGTTCGTTCAAGCAGGTTTACTTCCTTTAAACACTTTTCTACATCTGATTCTAGATTATAGCCATCTGCAGCTAAAAACTTACCGTAAACAGTATTATATCGCTCTAGTCGTTCTGCATCCTCATCATTTATTTGTTGCTGCAAAATTTCTAATTCCTTTTTTAATCGAATTCGTTCCTTATCACCCGATTGAACAAATTCAAAGGTAGTTATTTCTGAATCAATTAATGGGTCCTGTTCCAACATTCCCCATCTATCTAACGAGATGAAACGCTGTACAGTACCTGTATCAAATGAAATCCTTCCTAATAATCCATTTAAAAGGGTTGTTTTCCCTACTCCATTTCGTCCAAATAATGCTAAATGTTCACCTTTCTTTAATTCCAAATCTATATTTTCAAATAATGTTTCTCCATTCCAATCTTTTTGTAATCCTTTTGCTTTAAATAGAAACATATACATACCTCCATAAGAAAAAAGTCCATTAAAAAATCATAGGTAGCTGCCTATGAAATGGGTATGATTGCAAATATGGATAGACGTACGTTCAGAAAATTAACTCACGTAAAAAGGCTATCCATAAAAAAGTACACACGTATCCCATTCGTTTCATGTAGACAGAAACCTCGTTTGATTTTTTTCAAACATAATTGGATAAACGTGTTTTTACTTCATTGTCAGATAAGCCCTCCACTTCTTTATTTCTTTTATCATACGCAGATTCATTTAATAAGTCAAATGACTTTTCAGATTATTGCTTCCCTTTTAACTCTAGCAGCCAGTTACATTTTTTATTAGGGTTGTACAAAAAGACTTACCCTATTAAAGGTTTTGTATAGTTATTAGAAATTAAAAATTCTTTGCAATATTACCAAAGTCGGGTTATACTATTTTATAAGTTTTGGTGTGATTTTTCAGAAAAATAGTTTACGGGGGGTCTAGTAAGTGAAGCTAAAAAATTGGGCATTATTGTTAGTATTTGGCCTATTACTTAGTGTTTTGGTAGCTTGTAGTGGGGAAACTGAAGAAGCAGAAGGAACAAAGGAAGAATCAGCTGCAAAAGAGGAAAAAGTATTAAGTTTTACGAATCCGGAAACAATTCCATCGATGGATCCTTCGCTTGCAACAGATGAATCATCATTTATATATTTAGCAGCTACAACGGAAGGTCTGTACCGTTTGGATGAAAATGCACAACCTGTTGACGGAATTGCGACAGACCATACGGTAAGTGAAGATGGACTTACATGGACGTTTACGTTACGAGAAGATGCAGTCTGGGAAAATGGTGAACCTGTAACTGCCCATGACTTTGTTTATGCATGGCAACGTGCAGTTGATCCTGATACAGGTTCCGAATACGGTCCATATATGATGAATAACGTTATTAAAAATGCAACTGCTGTAAGTTCAGGAGAAGTTCCAGTTGAAGAACTTGGGGTTACTGCAAAAGACGATTATACATTAGTTGTAGAGCTTGAGAATCCAACGCCATATTTTGAATCATTAACTACTTTTGGTACATTCTTACCATTAAATCAAGCATTTGTTGAAGAACAAGGAGATAGCTTTGCTACGAGTTCTGATACATTACTCTCAAATGGACCATATACGATAGAAAATTGGGAAAGCACTAGTAGCTCATGGGATCTTGTTAAAAATAAGGATTATTGGGATGCGGAAACGGTCCAAATGGACAAATTAACTTTTGAAGTTGTAAAAGATGCACAAACTGCAGTCAGTTTATATGAATCAGGTAAAGTTGCTCGAGTAGATTTAACTTCAGACCTTGTTGATAAATATAAGTCGAATCAAGACTATGTCGTTACACCTGATACATTTGTTTATTTCATGAAATTCAATCAGGAAGCTAACGAAGCTCTTGCAAACACAAATATACGTGCCGCAATTAGTAGGGCTTTTGATAAAGAAGCGTTAGTTAACGAAATACTTAATAATGGATCACTTGTTGCAAACGGGCTTGTTCCAGCTAACTTCACTCCAATGCCTGAAACTGGAGAAGATTTCCGAGAAGTTAGTGGAGATCTTGTAACTTACGATTTAGCAGCAGCTCAAGAATTCTGGAAAAAAGGTTTAGAAGAACTTGGGACAGATACAGTGGAACTTGAGTTATTAACAGATGATGATGCAACAACTAAAACAATGGTTGAATATATCGCAAACCAGCTTTCAACTAATCTACCAGGATTAACGGTTTCAATAAAACAAGTACCGAAAGAACAACGTCTTGATTTAGATACAAGCATGGATTATGAATTACAAATTTCCAGATGGGGTCCAGATTTCCTTGATCCGTTCACATTTATGAATCTTTGGACAACAAAAAGCGGAAACAACTTTATGGGCTATTCAAATCCAGAATATGATAAATTAGTTAAAGAAACAGCAACAAAATTAGCTATGGATAATGTAGCACGCTATCAAAATTTCTTAGAAGCTGAGGAAATTCTATTTGAAGATGCAGCAATAGCACCTATTTTCCAAAGTTCACGAGCACAACTGGTTTCTCCTAAAATTAAAGGTGTCCATGTGAACCCATTTGGAGCAACATATGAATATAAATGGGCAAATGTTGGTTCGGAGTAATCTACTACGAGTCGATAGATGCTATCAAACAAGCTACTAAATTGCTTGAAAAGAAAGAAGGCTCTTGGTTAAACCAAGAGCCTTCTTTTTTAATTCTTTTGATTGCAGAAGCTAGCTTTTTCAATAAACAAAACAGCTACCCATTGGATAACTGTTCCTTAGATTTATTCATACGTAATTTTCATATCTCCAGGCTTGATCCAGCCCTTTTTTCGGAAATATGCTGCTATTAATAAACTGATAAATGCAGGTGCAATAATATGCAGGATTAACACTGCCCAGAACACATCTAAGGTGAAGCCCATGGTTTCGAAGGTCATAATTTGGCCCACTAACCCACTCGTTCCCATTCCTGCTCCAAGTGCATTGTTTTCCATTTCAAGCCACACTGTTGCGAACGGTGCTAAAACAATCCCCGCAATTGTTGGCGGAATGATAAGAATTGGCTTTTTTAAAATGTTTGCTACTTGCAGCATGGAAGTGCCAATCCCCTGAGCAAAAAATCCACCAAGTCCATTATCTCGATAACTAATAACCGCAAAGCCAATCATTTGTGCTGCACATCCAATCGTTGCTGCACCTGCTGCAAGCCCGTCTAGGGATAGCATGATGGAAATCGCTAAACTAGAAATCGGTGCTGTCAGTGCCCAGCCCATCAACACAGCTACAAGAATTCCCATAATAAACGGCTGTTGAGCAGTCGACCAATTGATCACCTCGCCGAACCAAATCATAAATGTATTGATTGGTGGGCCAATGAAAGTTCCAGTCAAAAAACCTGCCAATATGGTAACAAATGGGGTCACAATAATATCGACCCGTGTTTCTTTATATACTAGTTTACCAAACTCAGTAGCAAATAAAGCCGCAACATAGCTACCTACTGGGCCACCTAGTTCTGCCCCGAATGCCCCACCAAATAATGCAGAAAGTAAAACGAGTGGTGGTGCTTTTAATCCATAAGCAATGGCTACCCCGATGGCACCACCCATTATTTTTGTTTCCATGGCATACGCACCCATACTGATAAGTGCAGTTTCGATATCTTGTGGAAACCATGAGAACTGCCCTAACTGTTCACCCATCGTTTTTATAATTAAGCCAATTATTAATGATGAAAAAAGTCCTAATGCCATATAACTTAACGCGGTTATCACATATTCTTTCCAAGATAAGGTAATCCCTTTACGTTGTAAAAATGCTTTCACGCTTACACCTCCTTTATTTGTGAAACAATTCACATGTTTGACTTATAGTTACTAATTCACTTGTCTTTCTATTATTACGTGATTCTTTTTTCATAGCAAGTATTTTCTGAAAAAAATTCACCATTTATCTTGTTCTGTACAAAGTTCCTTGAATATAGTATATCTTTTTTCAGTACAAAAAATATTTCCATTGCTTTATGTGCTCCAATTCGTTACAATTTAATTGATAATAATTATCAGTCGCTTGGCATACTATGTATATAATAAAGGTCCTAGGGGGATAAACAAATGGAAAAGATAAAACAACTTACCGACCTTGCGAAACTAATACGCGCACGGCGTTCTGTGAAAAAGGGATATAATGATAAAACCGTAGAAAAAGAAACTGTATTAGAACTGTTAGATAGTGCAGTATGGGCACCTACACACGGAATGCGACAACCATGGCGCTTCCTATTTGTTGGAGCAGATCAAAAAGAATCATTTGCTAAAAAAGTGGCTGCTACTTACCCCGAGGAGAAACAAGAAAATCGAGAAGCATATCTTAATGAGCCTAGTGCACTCCTTATAGTAATCATGGATGTACCAGACAATCAAAAGCAATACGATGAGAATTTTGGTGCTACCGCTTCGATGATTCATAACTTCCAATTACTCGCATGGGAACAACAGCTTGGTGTCGTATGGAAAACCAATCCACATATCTATGACCCTGTTGTAAAATCCATTCTAGACGTCCAAGATGATGAAAAAATTGTTGGATTTATCCATATGGGGTATTTTGATGAGGCTCCTATGGAAAAACCGCGAAAATCAGTAGAAGATAAATTCACTACATTTGAAGGTTAACTATTAAGACACTAGCCAACTAGAGGCTGGTGTCTTTTCTTATGAGACAAATCGTTTATCGGCGTTATAAACTCTTATCCCAGGATTGCAACACTCATTACTATATATCAACGCTTATCTCTAAATATCGCCTACTGAACAACAATTACAAACAAAAAAAGTGAAGCAGCGAACTAGCGCTACTCCACTTTTATTCCTCCAAACTACGCTTCGTCCCAAACAGCACTTTTTAACATTGCATCAAGTTCATGTCGCTCCATTGCTAATTCAATCAGCCTATTAATTAACTCTGGGTAAGAAACTCCACTTATTTCCCATAACTTAGGATACATACTTATACGCGTAAATCCAGGAAGTGTATTTACTTCATTAACGTAGATTTCCCCATTTTCCTTCAAAAAGAAATCGACACGCGCTAACCCTTCACATTCTAATGCTTGAAATACATCTATTGCAGCAGCTTGAATTTTTTCGACCGTTTCTTCTGGTAAGTCTGCTGGTATAGCTAATTCCGCACCACTTTCATCGATATATTTCGATTCATAAGAATAAAATTCAGTTTGAGGTAAAATTTCACCAGGTATCGATGCTTTTGGATCCGCATTGCCAAGGACTGCACATTCAATTTCACGACCAGTAATATTTTCTTCAACGATGACTTTGTGATCATATTGGAATGCAGCATGTATCGCTTCGTCAAACTCTTCCTTTGTCGAGACCTTACTTACACCAACTGACGAGCCTTGGTTCGCTGGTTTAATAAACAGTGGAACATTTAATTGTGCTGTTACTTCATCAAAATCAATGTTATTTTTCTTCGCTCGTGTAAATGCTAACCCTTTCGCAACATTGATTCCCGCTTCTTTTAATAAGCGCTTTGCTATGTCTTTATCCATACAAATAGCTGATCCTAGTACACTCGTACCGACGAATGGTAGATTTGCTATCCGAAGCATGCCCTGCATACTACCATCTTCGCCTAACGTACCATGAACAATTGGGAAAACTACATCAAGCTGGTCAATACTTATTTCCTTTGAAGCATGAATAAGTTGATGTTTCGTTTCTCCTGGTACAATTGCCACGTTTTCATTTGATTTATTTAATTGAATTAACTTTGGATTTTCTTCGTTTAGTAAGTATGATGTTTGATCATTGATATGCCATTTACCTTGTTTATCAATTCCAACTAAAACAACCTCGTACTTTGTTTTGTCAACTGCATCCACAATATTTTTAGCTGATTGTAAGGACACTTCATGCTCTGCTGATTTCCCGCCAAAAATAATACCCACTTTAATTTTTTTCATCATAAACGTCCTTTCATAAATAACTCTACTACTAAAATACCACAAAACAAGCTCTCGATAACAGAAGAAATGTCGTAAATTTGAAAAATAATCCTTGACATTTTAGCAATAGTTCACTAATATTGTCTTTAACAATTAAATCGTGCACAGTGATGATGAAGAATAGTAATTGAAAAGTTTCCTCTAAAGAGAGCTGGTGGTGGGTGTAAACCAGTGTGGAACGTTTGATGAATGGCCTTCTGAACTTCCAGACCGAACCATACTAGTTATGCAGTAGGCTTTGGCGAACGTCTTATCGATAAAAAAGACAGCTATTAAGTTTTAACTTGATAGTAAAGTGAGCTGTTTAGGCAGCTAATAAAGGTGGTACCACGGGTTCCTCGTCCTTTTCTGGATGGGGGACCTTTTTGTATACCCAAAATTAAAACTGAATAAATTAAATCGATGAATAAGAAGAGTAGGCATACGCTGAAGCGTTACAGAGAGCCGGTTGTGGTGTGATTCCGGTACGTGAATGTATGTTGAATGGCCTTATGAGATGTTTCTTGAAGAAAAGTAGGGAAACACGGAGTTCCGCCGTTACACGGATAGGGTTTAAGCTATGCAAGCTGCATACTTTGTACCTGAACCAGAGATGAAGAGGGGTTAGTAAACTCCCTTCAACTGAGGTGGCACCGCGATCGCAATCGTCCTCTATAAACACAATTTATCTGTGTTTATAGGGGACTTTTTTATTTCCAGGAGGAGATCATAAATGCAAACCAAAACACTGCCCTATAAATTTATCAAACAAAATGCCGATACGCTAACACCTATCGGAATCTATTCAAACCTTAAAGGAAGGAAGAAATTTCTGTTAGAAAGCTCTTTTCCACATGAGAAAAAAGGAAAGTTTTCATTTATTGGTGCTGATCCTTACCAAGAAATTATAGGTAAAAGTAATCGTACAACTATTTTGGATCATGAAAAAGGAAGCAACAATATAACAGAGTCCCCTCCCTTATCGGTTTTAAAGGAGATACTACCGAAACTAGAAATTGACATACCGATTCCATTTGTTGGTGGTGCGATTGGGTATATTGGATATGACTCCATTCGCTCTTACGAACAGATCGGCGAGTATTTACAGGATAATCTCGACATGCCAGATGTACACCTTATGTTATATAAAAGTGTTATTGCTTTTGACCATCGGAATGAATCTGCTTATTTAATTGCTATGAATCCTGATCAACAACCTGAAAATATATTGGATGAACGAATAGAAGATTTGAAAAAAGCATTAACTTCGACTACAAATACGAATACAACTAATGATGAAAATATGGTATTTAAACCTGAGATGAATAAGCGGCAATTTATGGAGAACGTAACGATTGCTAAAAAACACATCCAGCAAGGTGACGCATTTCAGATTGTGTTGTCACAACGGATGAAAGCTTCCATCCATGGTGATCCCTTTTCTTTTTACCGAAAACTTAGAAAAGCTAACCCATCACCATATATGTTTTATATCAACTTTGAAACGTATCAGGTTTTAGGTGCTTCACCGGAAAGCTTAGTCCAAACAACCGGGCGGCATATTGTCACAAATCCAATTGCTGGAACACGTCCAAGGGGCAAGACAGATGTGGAAGATGAAGAATTAACAAAAGATCTCCTTGGGGACGCGAAAGAAATAGCTGAGCACCGTATGCTAGTCGATTTAAGCCGAAATGACATTGGCCGTGTTTCTGAAATTGACAGTATCACTATTCCGACTTATATGAATGTGGAAAAGTACCAACATGTGATGCACATCGTATCTGAGGTGCATGGAAGGTTAAATGCTAACTATTCAAGCATTGATGCATTAATTGCATGTTTACCTGCAGGAACGGTTTCAGGCGCACCAAAAATACGTGCCATGCAGATTATTAATGACTTAGAAGAAAGTAAACGAGGTGTCTATGGTGGTGGGATTGGCTATATAAACTTTAACCACGATGTAAATATGGCACTGGCTATCCGCTCGCTCGTTATTAAAGAAAACAAAGCATACCTACAAGCTGGTGCCGGTATTGTTTATGATTCTATACCAGAAAATGAATATAAAGAAACACTACACAAGGCGAAATCACTAATGGAGGTGAACAACCATGATTCTTCTAATCGATAATTATGATTCATTTACCTATAACGTTTATCATTATTTTTCAAGTGAAAATGTAGATGTACAGATATATCGGAACGACCAAATAACGAGTAAAGCTGTTGAAGAATTAAATCCTGAAGCAATTATCATATCCCCAGGACCTGGGACACCAGAAACAGCAGGAAATTGCATGGCGATTGTTCAGGATTTTTACCAAAAGGTGCCTATTCTCGGGATATGTTTAGGCCATCAAATAATTGCTGCTGCATTAGGCAGTAAAATAAAACAAGCAAATGTAATCAAACATGGTAAAACATCTCTGATTACACATAATGGTTCAGGATTATTTAGTTATTTAACACAACCACTAGAAGTGATGCGTTATCACTCGCTAGTCGTGGACCAAAAAACATTATCAGATGAATTAGAAGTTGTTGCTACATCCATGGATGACAATGAAATTATGGGGATCAAACATTTTCATTATCCAGTATATGGATTACAATTTCACCCGGAATCAATTGGGACGTTATCTGGTAAAAATGTTATTCAAAACTTTTTAAAGGAGATCGGAAAGGAGCTTCACTATGAAACAACATCTTGAAAAATTAATGAATCAAGAAAACTTAACTATAGAAGAAATGAAGCAGGCAACAGAGCATTGCTTCACACCAAACATTACGGATACAGAAATCGCTTCCCTACTGACGGCATTACGAGCAAAGGGGGAAACAGCGGATGAGGTTGCTGGAATTGTTGATGTTATCCGATCCGAATCACAATCCGTTCCTACCTCCCTATCTCATGTGATGGATAATTGCGGCACTGGTGGCGATCAATCACACAGCTTTAACATTAGCACAACAGCGGCTTTTATAATTGCTGGTGCAGGTGTTACGATTGCAAAGCATGGGAACAGGAGCATCTCCAGCAAAACTGGGAGTGCAGATGTATTGGAACATTTAGGTATATCCCTATCGTTTCAACCTGAACAAACGGAAGAAATTTTACAAAAAAATGGAATAGCCTTTTTATATGCACCACATATCCATCCTAATCTGAAACGTTTTATGAAGGTTCGAAAGGAATTAGGTCTACCAACTATACTTAATCTAATTGGGCCCCTAACAAATCCAGTTGAACTAGATTCACAGCTACTCGGCATTTATCGTCGTGACATGCTAGCGATGATGGCTGAATCCTTGAAAAAGCTTGGACGAAGACGTGCATTAGTGGTAAATGGCGCAGGTTACATGGATGAAGCCTCACTTGCCGGAGATAACCATTTGGTATTGCTCGATAATGGGCAAACATCAGCTTTTACCCTTCACCCGGAAGAGCTTGATTTACCCGTTTATACTAATGAACAAATACGTGGCGGAGATGCGAAAGAAAATGCCGTTATTTTACAGAATGTTTTACAAGGAAAGCCTGGAGCTTACCTTGATACGGCGGTATTAAATGCAGGACTTGGCCTTTTTGCAAACGGTAAAGCAACTACCATAGAAAAAGGTATTGAATTGGCAAGAGAAAGCATTTCCTCAGGTGCTGCTTATGAAAAACTTCAGCGATTAATGGAATACAGCAAGCAAATTCCAAGTGAGGTGATATAAGATGACCATTTTAGATAAGATTATTGCGCAAAAGAAAATGGAAGTGGAGCAGCTTAAGGCTAATGGGTTTGAACGTTTTAGTGATTCTCTTAAAAAAGTTGAGTCAATTTTTCCAGGTAGTGACTCGATGCATATTATCTCGGAAATAAAGCGCTCCTCTCCATCAAAAGGAGCAATTGATATGGCTGTGGATCCAGTATCGCGGGCCAAACAATATGAAAAGTTCGGAGCTAGTGCGATTTCAGTACTAACAGATAAAACCTTTTTCAATGGCTCTATGGAAGATTTACGAGCAGTTCGGGAGGCAGTTGACCTTCCCCTTCTTTGTAAGGACTTTATGATCGACACGATTCAGATTGATCAGGCGAAAAATGCCGGGGCGACTATTATTTTACTAATTGTTGCTGCCTTATCAGAAAGCAAGCTACGTGAGCTATACCATTATGCAAAACAGCATGATTTAGAAGTGCTTTGCGAGGTCCACAATGAAGCTGAAATGGAAGTGGCAATTAATTTAGGGGCTAACTTGATCGGGGTCAATAATCGTAATTTAAAAACGTTTGAAGTTGATTTAAATGTGACCGAAAAGCTAGCACCAATGATCAGAGAATCTTCCACTACACTTATTAGTGAAAGTGGCATTAGATCCCGTGCGGATGTAGAGCGTGCTGCACAAGCAGGAGCAAAGGGCATTCTTGTCGGGGAGACACTAATGAGGTCAGATGACTTAGCTGCAACATTTCTTGATCTACAAGTACCTCTTCCATCAAAAGGAGTGAATTCTAATGCTCGTTAAAACGTGCGGAATTATGACGAAGGAAGCGGCGGATACGGCAGTCCAGACAGGGGCAGATTTTATCGGCTTTGTTTTTGCCCCTAGCAAGCGATACATGACAGCCGACCAGGCCGCGGAAATTGCTAAAACAATACCCCAATCTGTTAAGAAGGTAGGAGTTTTTGTAAACGAAACGGCGGAATCAATCACATCCATTGCGGAAAAAGTAGGATTAGATTACATCCAACTTCATGGAGATGAACCAGCGGATTTTGCTGAGCAACTGCCCTATTCTATTATCAAAGCATTTCCAGCAACACCAGATAGTTTTGCCCAAATAAAAGACTATCCGTGTGACTACTATTTAATTGACAGTCCCTTTGGTAGCAATCGTGGCGGCAATGGCACAATGTTTGATTGGGCCATTTTAAAGGAATTAAATTTGGATACGAATAAATTAATTTTAGCTGGTGGGCTTACACCTGAAAATGTTCAACAAGCTATCAGCCTGACGGAGCCAATTGGTGTCGATGTTTCAAGTGGTATAGAAACAAACGGTAGTAAAGACCTTAGCAAAATCAAAAATTTTATTGTAAAAGCGAAAGGATGATTAAAAATGGCGACCTATTCAATGCCTGATAAAACTGGACGTTACGGTAGCTTTGGAGGAAGATTTGTTCCAGAACTATTGATGCCTGCACTAATTGAACTTGAGAAGGCATATGAGGACGCAATGCAGGATCCTAGTTTTATAGAAGAAGTGAACTACTATCTAAAAGACTATGTCGGACGGGAAACCCCTATTTACTACGCTGAAAACTTAACCAAAATGCTTGGCGGACCAAAGATATTTTTGAAAAGAGAAGATTTAAATCATACTGGTGCCCACAAAATAAATAATACAGTTGGGCAAGCCTTGTTGACGCTTCGCATGGGCAAGAAAAAAGTGGTTGCCGAAACAGGAGCTGGCCAGCACGGTGTTGCCACAGCTACGGTTTGCGCGCTTTTAGGATTAGAGTGTGTCGTGTTCATGGGCGAAGAGGATATCCGCAGACAGAAGCTAAACGTTTTCCGGATGGAGCTCTTAGGTGCCCGAGTTGAAAGTGTCTCACAGGGAAGCGGAACACTAAAAGATGCGGTAAATGAAGCATTGCGTTACTGGGTCAGTCATGTTGATGACACGCATTATATTTTAGGATCTGTTGTAGGACCACATCCATTCCCAAAAATTGTTCGGGATCTTCAATCAGTTATTGGTGACGAAACCAAGAAACAAATACTCGATCAAACTAGCAAACTACCAGACGCTGTTATTGCCTGCGTTGGTGGCGGTAGTAATGCGATGGGTATGTTTTATCCATTTATTCAAGATGAATCGGTTGCATTATACGGCGTGGAAGCTGGTGGTTCAGGTATCGAAACCAACAAACATGCTGCAACCTTAACAGCTGGAAAAATTGGTGTCTTGCATGGAACCATGTCACATTTACTGCAGGATGATCACGGGCAAATTGAGGAAGCTCATTCGATCTCAGCAGGACTTGATTACCCTGGTGTAGGTCCAGAGCATAGTCATTTACACGAAACGTCTCGTGTTACGTACACGTCCATAACAGATCAAGAAGCGTTAGAGGCCTTTCAGGTATTATCAAAAAAAGAAGGTATTATTCCAGCATTAGAAAGCGCACATGCGGTCGCGTTTGCTATGAAACATGCTAAATCAATGAATGAGGACCAATCATTAGTAATTTGTTTATCTGGTCGTGGGGACAAAGATGTAGATCAGGTTAAAGAAGCATTGGAGGGAAATGACAATGAGTAAATCGTATATCGATCAGGCTTTTCAAGAAAAACTTGCTAACAATCAAAAACTATTTGTCCCCTATATTATGGCTGGTGATGGTGGACTCGAAAACTTAAATGATCGAATTGATTTCCTACAATCTTGTGGTGCTAGCGCTGTCGAACTAGGCATTCCATTTTCAGATCCTGTAGCAGATGGACCGACTATTCAGAATGCTGGCTTACGAGCGCTTGCTAACGGAACGAATTTAGCAGGAGTTCTTGAAACTCTAGCGAATAACAAAGAAAATAGAGGTATTCCTATTATTTTGATGACCTATTTTAATCCGATTTATACTTACGGGGTTGAGCGATTTGCAAATGACTGCGCGGAAGCTGGAGTTGATGGCGTGATCATACCGGATTTACCGCTTGAAGAAGAAGCATTAATTGGTGGATTTTTAACAGAAAAGTCTATTGCCTTTGTAAGACTAGCTGCATTAACTAGTGGTGAAGAACGACTTGCCGAAATAGCAAAGCGCTCAGAAGGATTTTTATACGCAGTATCCGTTACAGGAACAACCGGAGCTAAGGCATCGCACAGTGACACTGTGAAGGGCTTTTTACAGGGCTTAAAAAAAGTATCTGAGATTCCTGTTTTGGCTGGATTCGGTGTTTCAAATTCAGACCAGGCAAAAGAATTAGGTGGAAATTGTGATGGTGTTATTGTCGGTAGTAAGATTGTAGATTTATTCCATGAAGGGAAAACGAATGAAATTAGCGAGTTGATAAAGAATAGCTTGTAGTAGGATAATAGAACCGTTATATCAATTGACTTCTTTGTTTAAAAAAGCACACGTTGTAATGTGAATTCATCATCACAGCGTGTGCTTTTTTCTATTAAGCATTATTTCTTCACAATCGGAATCCAAACTTCACAGCGATAATCTTCAGAGCTAGTATCACCTTTCGTTGAATATACTTCTAGCTCAGGTCCATCAGCATGCTCATAGCCTGTTGATGGGAACCATTCGGAAAATATCCGATCCCATGTTTTTGGAATTGCGTCAGGCATTGCTCCAACCGATTCGAACACAGCCCATGTGGATGCTGGAATCTTCTTTTCTTCCCAATCTGAGGGGATATCATGTCTGTTTTTTCAGCACAAATGAAATAGGTTAGTTTCTCCTGCATAGCATCAAACTCCATACAGGCACCAATTACCCCGATTGACCCGCAATCCTTTTCAAGCTCATCTAATCCAACTTTAGCATTCCAGTAATCTGCTATCCTGTCATTCCGTGCTTTTTGAAGACAGTTTCTTTAGTTAAACCACTGTTCTATTTTGCCTTTTCCATCTTTCACTTCGACTTCAGCATAGGCACCATTAATAAGCGTCATTTGTGGTGGGACGTGACCACAATCAATGTCATATATAATTGGTACCTTTAAGTCTTGTTCTAAATCATTATATACATCTTTTATATCATAGTTCTCTACCGTATCATTGGCACTACTTCTACCGAACATGATACCAGAACAATTATCAAACCAGCCCGCTAACCTCATTTGGACAAGCGTTCTCCGTAAGTTAGTTGTCGCTAAATTACAGTTTTCGAAATACCATAAAATAGGCTCATTATGGATAAATTCTTTCTGGTACTCATCGATATTACCATAAGGGGTTCCAATCAAATGACTAATAACATCAATACATCCTCCTAGCAATCTACCTTTTAGTGTTACGTTTTCGTCTGATAAAGTTTTCAACGTAGTTTTCTCGGTTAAATGAAATACTTCAGGAGATGGATGCTCATGATCCCACTTTTCTTGAAATTTATCTGATGAATATTGGATGACCGACTCTCCTTCTTTCGTGGCCAAAACTTCCTCCCACATTACGGTTGTCGTATCTGAATATTCGCCACGTAGATCTACAAAATTAGTTCCATGTGCTGTCGCCATTCCAGTTTTCAATGTAGTGGCAAGCAGTAAAACACTTGTATCTGAATAGCCAAGAATCCACTTATTCTTAAAAGACTCAAAATCTAGCATATCAATTATTTCGATGAGAAGCTCCCCGCCCCATGGAGGGATAATAACGTCTACACTATTGTCTTGCATCATGCGATTAAATTCTTTTGCTCGTGTTTCAGCGGGAGCTGATTTTGCCCTATCTTGTGTCCACACGGTTTCCCCGCAGATTACCGGATATCCTCTTTCCTCGCTTCGACTGACCGCTTGTTTAAACATATCATGCAACTCAAGTTCCACACCTGACGACGGTGCGGTAACTCCTACTGTTCCACACTTTTGTAACAATGGATACGTAATCATAATAGGCCTCCCAAAATTAATGTTTCTATTAGTATAACGCAAAAGATTTTTTATGTATCAAAAAAAATAAAGCCAGCCTGCAAATAAAATGCAGCACACTGGCTTTTAATTTTTTTCAATCGTAAATGTCGTTTTTGCTTTCAACACGGGTTCAGTATGCAATATAGCTGTTAAGGAATACGTACCCTGCTGCAATTTTTTTGGTATCTGCAGTTTAAATTCGACCTCTTCCGCTTGTTTTAATGTGATCGGATGCTTCTGTTCGTACTGGGCTTTACTTTGTGCCTTTTGGAAGATTGTCTCCCCATCTTCATTGGTGATGACGTATTCATACGATGTTTTACCTGTTAAAATTAGTTCCTTTACCTGTTCTGTTTGATTTTTTATCTTAAAAATCGCGTGGTCTCTTTCAACCTGAAGTGTCGCTTCCAATTCACCTGCAACAATGCCTCCACTACTGACAGAGGAATCACCATTCTCGTTTATGTTTCCCTGGTTCTCGTTAGATTTGTCACTGGCTTCGTTATTCTGCTCTTGTTGGTTGCAAGCAGCTAATACCATTATAAGGATTAAAAATAACGACAGTCGGATAAAGGGCATTAGCACATCTCCTTTTGGCTCATTTTAACGGTTGAGCAAATCTATATAGTGAAAATAATGCCGACATTTTGCCGACATTATTTCACTTAACTTAAACATTTTTCCTAGTATACCCCTACATTATTCCAAGCATCCTCCACAGCATTGTATTCTGAACCATAACCATAGTAGTCAGCTGTAGATTGAAGCAATGCTGCACGTGTGTCGCTAAAATTGCTGTATGGTCCTAAGTAAACGGTAAGTGCACGATAATAGATTTTTTGTGCTTTAGATACACCTATACTGTTAATTGTGTTGTACCCAGCCTTATTCGGTATTCCACTGTTCGTGTGAACACCGCCATTGTCGGAATTCGTATAAACGTAATCCCTCATATGACCAGGCTGCCCGTAAGCTGGTGGGTTGGAAAGACTTCTTAGTGCATCGCCTGATCTTCCAGGTGTGTACACATCTTCTCCAAGTAGGTAGTCCTCTCCTTCAACAAACACGGAAAATACGTCTGACATAGACTCGTTTAATGCACCAGGTTGATCCTGGTAAACAAGATCTGCTGAATAATCGGTGACCGCATGAGTTAACTCATGGGCCACGATATCAAGTGCTCCTGAAAGTGGTGCGAATGTAGATCCGTCACCATCACCATAAACCATTTGTTGTCCATTCCAGAATGCGTTGTTGTAGTTGGAACCATAGTGTACCGTTGATCTTATGGTAGACCCGTTTCCATCAAAGCTATTGCGCCCGAAAGTATCATAAAAGTAGTCATACACTTGATCTGCATAAGCATGAGCATCTACGTCTGCCCCTTGAGAATTTGCGGTATAGGCATTATTGCTGTCAGCTGAACGATAGCCAGGTAAGCTTGTCCCATTGTTCGCCGTAAACGTTTCAATGACACCTTTCATTGGATTGGTTACATTATATAAAAAATAAGTTCCGTTTGATAAATAGGTATCCAGTTCTTTATAATCACCAAGCACCCCGTATCCGTAACCATTTGCTGCGCCTGCATCCGTTACTGCGTTGTACGAGTCAACCACTGAACCATCTTTTGCATCAATGAAAATCTGCCAATTCCCTGGTTCAGGGTAAATGAATTGAAGTTCAACATGATAAGCTAGTTTACTAGTACCTTCCTGCGAATAAACCACTAGTTCTGCTTTTTCTGCCGTGTTTTTCACGATTGAATTTGATAGTTTACTAGCTTCTTTTAATACTTTCTTGTCTTTCTTCATTGCTTTAGTTTCTTTTTTAGTCAACCCAATCGATTTCCATGCATGTTCAATTGCAGCATTTTCAGGCAAGTCCGCTTTCATATTACTGTCTATTTCTTTAGCAGCCTCAGGGTGAACCTCACCCGTAACAGCAGTAACGATGTCTCTTTCATTCGTATGAACTGTAAACCTTGCACCGTAGACCGGAACGCCATCAACGGATTGAACAAACTCATAATGCGTCATGCCAAGATCGTCTGTCGATTTCTCAACAAATGAAAGATCAGCAGCTGGGTCTAACTTGTAAAGCTCCCTTTTATCGTTTAAATATTGCTTTACTTCCCCGACACCTTTTACAGGTTCTCCAGATAACGTTCCTGAAACAAATGTTGGCGCATTTTTGTCCTTATTCCAAACTACATCAAAATTCGACTTTGTCATCGACTTCATTTCCTGAAGAGCCTTTTCGCTAGTCTCGGCAGCCCCAGCAGCACCTGCAAACCCAGTTAAACTCAAACTTAACGCCAAGGCTGTTCCAGTCATCGCTTTCTTTAGATTTCCCTTTTTCAAATTACATCACCTTTTCCTCTTATACTAGTTGATTTGCGCACTTATATTAGATACACACGGGCCCGTATAGCTAAACCCTAACAGACAAAATAATAGTTTCATAGAGTTATTTCCAACTTTCATGAAAACGGTTACAAAGAACCACGCTATCAACTTTCACAGGAACAAAGTACCAAAATAAGATAATTTGGATAGGGATATAGGAGTTTCTAAAACAGTATGTAGGTGTGGTGTCTTTTAAGACGTTTAGAGGAACTAGGTTAGGTTCTTTTTAAAGTGTAAGTCTTTACATTAACTCGTTAACTCGGGTAAGATAGAAATAGAAGAACTGCATAATAATGAAATGTCACTAGGGGAGCATGTTAACTAGCTGAGAAGAACTTACTTTGTTCTGACCCTCTTACTCGAACTAGATAATACTAGCGTGGGAAAGTGTAGTCGAAGTGTATATTTTTTCAATAGTAACTACACAAACGAACTGCTCCCCACCAAGGATGCAGTTTCTTTTAGTTGGATAGAATAAAAAAATAGACGCTTATTTTTAACAAACTTTGGGTGGGTTCCATTAACTGCCCTTCAACATGGAGGTGTAACATGTGAATGAACCTTGGGGTTTTATTGATACTGGCTATAATAGTGCTTCGGTTAATATGGCGCTTGATGAAGCATTGCTTAATTGGCATAGTGAAGGAAAGATCCCTCCTACATTACGGTTTTATGGCTGGTCAAAGCCTAGTCTTTCTGTTGGTCATTTTCAAAAAGCAGAAAGGGCTATTGATTTTGAGAACGTACAAAAACATGGCTGTGAATTCGTACGTCGCCTAACTGGGGGTAGTGCAGTCTTACACGATGACGAGTTAACCTATAGCATCGTTGTTTCAGAAAAGAAGGAATATATTCCCTCCTCTATCCGCGCTGCTTACTTTGTTTTATCAAAAGGTATATTAGAAGGATACAAACAGTTAGGCATTCAGGCTGATTACGCCATTCCAGAGAAAAGACAGGAAAGAACAGATGTCTGTTTTGAAAAACCTGCCTTTTATGAAATGGTTGTTGATGGCAAAAAAGTTTCAGGAAATGCACAAACACGAAAACAAGGCGTTCTTCTGCAACATGGCTCTATTCCAATGAGCATAAATAAGGAAATGTTGTTTGATTTATTCAAGTTTCCAAGTGAAAAACTAAGAGGAAAAAAGCGCAATTCTTTTTCTGAAAAAGCAATTACTATAAATGAGATCACCAAGAAGCAACATACATACGATGATTTGAAAAAAGCATTTCACAAAGGGTTTCAATCCGAGCTGAACATGGATTTTATACCACTTCAGCTTTCCGATAGTCAATGGCAAGAAGTTCATGATTTAGCAAAAACAAAGTATGCCGTGGAAGAATGGAACTTATATCATCAGAGGAGTGTGTGACAGGTGGCAAAACAAGAGGAATACATACGTAAACCAGAATGGCTTAAAACAAAAATTAATACGAACAAATCGTATAATAAATTGAAAAAATTGATGAGGGAAAAGAATTTAAATACCGTTTGTGAAGAGGCACGGTGTCCAAATATTCATGAGTGCTGGAGTGAGCGAAAAACCGCTACATTTATGATTTTAGGTGACACATGTACCAGAGGCTGTCGTTTCTGTGCTGTAAAAACTGGACTACCTAATGAGCTTGACTGGGGTGAACCCGAACGCGTCGCAGAATCAGTTGCTATTATGGGATTAAAGCATGCAGTCGTAACCGCAGTTGCTCGAGATGACTTAGAGGACGGTGGTGCTGCTGTTTTTGCGGAGACGGTGCGTGCTATTCGCCGCGCAAATCCTGCTTGCACAATTGAAATATTACCATCCGATATGAAAGGTGATTATGAGAGCCTTCACACATTAATGGATAGTGAACCAGATATTTTTAACCATAATATCGAAACGGTAAGACGATTGACTAAAAAAGTACGTGCTCGTGCGATGTATGACCGATCTCTACAACTATTAAAACGGGTGAAAGAAATCGCACCGAAAACACCAACTAAATCTAGTATCATGTTAGGGCTAGGTGAAACAAAAGAAGAAATTATTCAAGCGATGGACGACCTTTTAGCACATAATGTGGATATAATGACGATTGGCCAATATTTACAACCAACTAAAAAGCATCTAAATGTTGAAAAATACTATCATCCAGATGAATTTGCGGAGCTCAAAGAAATCGCGCTCGAGAAAGGGTTCCAGCATTGTGAGTCTGGACCACTTGTCAGATCTTCCTACCATGCCGATGAACAAGTTAGTCAAACATCAGCACAGCGCAGGATTAAGTATATGAAAGAATACGAAGAAAATGAAAAGAAGCAAGTAGATTTTACTTTTTAGATGAATCACAACATCAAAAGCTCCCCAATTAATTGGGAGCTTCATTTTTTAACATTCACAAATCATCAATACATTACCATCCAAATCCTTAATATTGAACCATTGATCATGCTCAGTCTTCGTCACCACCTTTACTCCCTTATCCTTCATGAATTGATACGCCTCTTCAATGTCGGAAGTATTGAAATGGAATGGAGGGCTTTGATAGATTCGTTCCGGATGATAAATTTTACTGTCTAACACAACCCCAGTTCCTTGCATTGGCAAAACATATAAATGATCAAACAAAATTTCCTCTGTTACAGGAAGCCCCAAAATATCACAATACCAATCTCTCGCCTTTTCAATTTCCTTCACTGGTATAAAAACAGTTCCTATTTGATTAATTATCGGATTCATTTAAACACCCCATTTAACTTACTATCTATTAGTTTTATTTCGATATCACAAACGATAAATCCTCTTTTTCATTTGAAAAATCCATATCTTACGTATCCAACGATTAAATAAATTTTTTGAGCATACCAACAAAGGTGGGGTTTTTGTATTTTTGTTTAAATTGACAGCTTACTCAAACAAACTTACACTTAATAAATATGTGTAAACGCTCGCGAAAAGAAAGGACAACCTAGTAATGAAAAATCAATCAAAAGCAAATCGAATTTTGAAAGAGTATGTACTAATAATTGTAGGTGCAACGCTTGTAGCACTTGCTTATAATATGTTTTTATTACCAGCTAAACTTGCTGCAGGTGGAATATCAGGAGTTAGTACCATCCTTTTTGAATTATATGGACTAAATCCTGCATTCACACAATTTTTGATCAATATCCCTGTTTTTATTATCGGATGGCTGATTCTCGGTAATGACTTTGGAGGTAAAACGTTACTGGGGACTTTCTGGGTACCGTTTATTATATGGTTAAGTGCCGATATACCTTATACCATTACGAACCCTCTTTTAGGCGCATTATATGGTGGGATTGTGCTTGGTATTGGACTTGGAACGGTGTACAAAGGTAACGGTTCAACAGGTGGAACAGCAGCAATCGCTCAAATCGTTAAAAAATTCACCGGTTTATCAAGTGGGTATTCCCAATTGATTGTAGATGGATTAGTTGTTGTCTCATCCATTATCGTATTTAATCTAGAGCTAACTTTATTTGCGCTAATGTGTATTTATGTAACAAGTAAAGTAATTGATAGGGTTCAGTTGCGTACATCATCAACAAAACTTATCCTCATCATTACCGAAAAAGAAGAACAAATTCAATCACTTATAAATAATGAAATTGACCGAAGTATAACGAAGATCCGTACAATTGGTGGGTATTCAAAGGAAAATAAAACCATGCTATTGTGCGTCACCGACCAATCTGAAGCAGTTCATTTGAAAAAGCTTCTTCAAAAAGAAGAACCCACCTCGTTTGTCGTATTCATTAATGCATCAGAGATACTCGGACGCGGGTTTTCATTGGATAAATACTATGGCCAAAAACTATAATAAAAAGCTTTCATCTTCATAGATCGAGGCCGCTGAAAAAGTTAAATTTTTAAAATCCACCACTTTTTCAGCGGCCTTGCTACACTCAAGTGTTTTTCACTATTTTAGTCCTGTTCTTCGTTTCATTTGTGCAATTGAACTCCGTTACTTTTTATATACTACTCTAAACTCCTCACAAACCACTAACATGTTTTCATCAAATTCCTTTTTCAGTTCCTTCAATTCATTTGTAAAAAATTCTACATGGACCCGTCGCCAATAATCATAGGATTTGTCTCCTTCGCCTTCTTTTGCGGCAAATTCAGTACTGACTTCATTAAACGGAAGAATCTGCACATCAATTGTTTCCGTAACTGCTTCCGCTTCTCCATCCCAATCCGTAATAATGTTTATTTCCCCTTTGAAAGGTAAGACTTCCTGCTCTATTTCGTACCACATATGTAAGGAACATGTAGCTGTTTTCTCACCAGTCCTCACTAGTTCAGCTAGTTCTTTTGCCATATCTGCATCACTCCCAAAAGCCCAGGAGGTATATGTTTTCTCTTCACGTTCTGATTCAGGTACAGTTTGTAAATAGCTTTTCCACATGATATCTACTGATTTTTTCATTAATTTACATTCTCCTTATTTTTAAACTTATTACCGAAGCACGAATACATATAAATTTTCTTCCCCCACCTATGAATTGTATCTTCACGTTCCATTCCAATTCGTTCAGCCACATTAATAGATGCTTGGTTCTTCAAATCAATTAAAGAGATTAATTTCGAATACCCCTTTTCCTCAAAACCGTATTTTTTACATGCTAAAGCAGCTTCAGTAGCATATCCATTTCCCCATACAATTCGCTTGAGGAGATAACCAATTTCCATTGTTACGCCGTCTTCAAACTTCTGTGGCACTATCCCACATTGACCTAAAAATTCAGCCGTCTGCTTATCCTCCACAATCCATAACCCAACACCATAGTCCCGATAGTTACCGAGTGTCCAATTAATCCATTCTAATGTTTCATTTTTATTTTTTGTGGATGGATAATGCGTCATCGCTATTGGATCCATAAATATTTCCATGAGGTATTCTGCATCGCTCACATTCATTTCCCTTAATGTCAATCGTTCTGAAGTTATCACTCGTTACCCCTCCTTTTTGAACTTCCTCTTTTAAACATAAATTTCATTTAATTACATAGATTTATTTACAGGTATAAAAATTAATTGATCTATCCTATTGCTAAAATATACGCTGTTTATGAGAAAAATCAAGATAAGATTATGTAGAAAAGAGGTTGTTTACCATGAAAATACTTGTCATCGGTGCGAGTGGCACTATTGGAAAAGAAGTTACAAAAGAACTTGAGCATGATCATGATATTATTCTCGCTGGCAGGAACGGCGCAGATATATCAGTTGATATTACGTCACCAGATAGCATAAAAAACATGTACGAACAAATTGGCAAAGTTGATGCGGTCGTTAATGCAGCAGGTGGCGCTGCTTTCAGTCCTTTAACAGAGCTGACTCCAGAGAAAAATGAGAAGGGAATCCTTAGTAAACTTAAAGGCCAAGTAAATTTAGTACTGTTAGGGTTAGACCATGTTAACGATAATGGCTGTTTTACATTGACTACTGGTATCATGATGGATGACCCGATACTACAAGGAGCATCTGCTGCAATGGCAAACGGTGGAGTTAAAGCTTTCGTTAAGTCAGCTGCAATTGAGATGCCAAGGGGAATTCGAATAAATAGCGTTAGCCCTAATGCCGTCCAAGAATCTTGGGATAGACTCCGTGACTACTTCCCTGGATTTCAAGCTGTACCCGCTAATCGAGTCGCATTAGCCTTTAAGAAAAGTGTTTATGGCGCCCAAACTGGTCAGAATTATGAGGTATATTAAGTTCGGTGACTGAAGTTCATCACATGAATAAAAGAGCATGCTTTTGATTAATTTCAAAAGCATGCTCTTTTCCATTACTTGAACTCCATCTCGTGTAAAAAAAGTTCAAATTTACCTATTTGTTCTGAAGGATCCTCCCTTGTTATTTCACCTTTATAAAGTGTCTCACCAGATTTTAAGTCAGCAACTACTATTTCAGCCTCTGTATTCTCATTCCTAATACGTGTTACTGCATATACTTTTTCATTATTTACAGCTAGCATTGGACCTTCTTGAAATTGTGACTTGGTCAGATTTAACGTGGTTTCGTTCACCATCTTTTTATCCGCCATACTGTACGAAGTTATAACAACATCCTCAGCTGCCGCCTCCGTAAAATAAATGGTTGACCCGTCAAAAACAAGGATTTCTTTGTTTTCTAGTTCCTTTGTGAGTTCAATATTTTCTATTTCTTTCGTTTTTAAATTAAATATAATGAGCTCCTGAGCAACTTCTTCTGTTGCATACATGTCAGGCTGACGCTCTATTACTTTACTTATTGTCTTTGAAAATACAATATGATCATGCGCTTGTTTCGGATTCGTTTCCTGAACCAGATTTACTCTATAATGCGAGTCTTTTTGTTGTTCTGGCACTGAAAACAATGTTTCGTGATTCACTATTTTCTGCTTCTGCATATTAATTATATACATGTGAGTCTCATTATGATACCCTTCGTTTTTTCCAACATCGCTTTGTGTGATTAACTTTAGCTTGTTATCAATGAGTTGTACGTCCTCAACAACCATATAACTCATATTGGAACTATTAGGAACGGCAAGATTGTAAGAAGTTTTCTCCTCACTTTTCTTGTCTAACAGGGAAACTTCAAACGTAAAATCTACTGGTTCAAGTGCACTTGTTTTGTAGTTCACGTCTGCATAAACCAGGGTTTGCTTATCCTCGTAAAACGCATTAATGTTGCCACTCTTCCCTCTCATGAAGTCACTGTGATCCTGTTGCAGCTGTTCTATCATTGAATCAGAGGATTGCATAATTTGTTCAAAAAATGATGCTTCACTATCGTACTCCATTCCATTTTCCGTTAATTGGAAACTTGCATTCTGAATGGTGCTTCCATTATAATACCCATCGATAACGATTGATTCTATTTCACTTTCATCGCCACTCTGTTTTTCAATTACAAATTCAGGATATTGCGTCGCTGAGATAGCAGAATCAACGTAATAAACTCCTATTCCAAGCACAATAACAGTAGCTATCACAATAATTTTCCAATACTTTTTCACGTAATGTTCCCTCCTTATACCGTTATCTTTTTCTTCAACAAAAATCCACTCACCCAAATGGAGCACGCAATCACTATTAATCCCATGACACACTCAAATATGAGGAGTTCAACCGGATACAAATAATAAAACCGTAATAACTCTTGTACTAATATAGGAGAAAGAAAAATAACTACGGCCACAGCACTGTATATCGCCCCAATGATAATTCCCTTCCAACGAAAACTTCGTTCGAATAAAATGGCAGTAAACAAAATAGCAACTGCCATAAACCCTGTTCCGTAATACAGGATAAATTGAATAAAGGTATTCGGGATAATAATTAATAGTTCATGCATACTGTTAACAATTTCCTGTACACCCATATCCACTCTAAATCCTTTTGGCACCATCCATTTAAGGATAGTTGCTTCAATTGGCAGGATTATTAGTTGGAACGCCACAAATCCTAACGCACTTACCAAGACAGTCGTTATTTTGGCAAAAAACACATTCAATCTAGTAGTTGGAAGCATTAACAGCCGATAAATAAATGTATTTTTCCCCATCCAATCCCGGTACCAAATAAAGAAAATATAAAATGCGATGGCTGCAATGCATAGAGCGATTGGGCCAAAAAACAAGGGACCCCCTACAACATCTGCGAAACTCATCGGTCCAACTGTTGTCAGGAACTCTGCTTTTGACATGGGATCCACAGCTCCATAAATTCTTTCATTTGCCCTGCTCAGATAACTTTTTGACTTTATAATTACTGCAGCAATCTGTGCAACAAACGTAATCCCTAATAGTACAGCGAATACTTTCCAAAACCGATTGAATTCAAAATTTAAAAGCTTCAAATAGCTTTTCATGCTTGATACACCTCTCTCATTACATCCACAACAGATTTTCCTTCGCTTTCCCTTGCTTCCTCGGCATTAAATTCCTTTATAACGACCCCTTCATCTATTAAAACGACTTTATCAATTAAATGTTCAATATCATTTATTTCATGTGTTGTGATAATAACACCGCGATCTTCAATTAAATGACTAGTGAATACATTAGCTATTTGTTCGCGACTAAACATATCAATACCAGAAAACGGTTCGTCCATTAATATGTAATCGACATCCATTGCTAAACCAAGCAATAGATTAACTTTTGCTGTGTTCCCTTTTGATAAAGAAGAAATTTTGTCGCTTTTACTTAATTTAAAAAAACCAAGTAACTCTAATGCACGCTTTTGATTCCAGCATGTATAAAAGTCATTCATGAACTCCATCGCTTCAGAAATCCTCATGTTTGGTAACATCGTGATTGCATCCGGTATGAAAGTGATTCTTTCGAAGGATTTTTCGGTAATTGCTTCACCATTCAATAAAATCTGTCCTTTATTAATCGGTGTAAGTGCCATAATTGCGTTTAAAATGGTTGTTTTTCCAACCCCATTTATTCCTATTAAACACGTTATTTCGCCTTTTTCAGCTGTGAAGGAAACACCCCTAAGCACTTTTTTTCTTCCAAATTTCTTGGTGATATCTTTTACCTCAATCATTCATAAGCCCCCTATTCTTACCAACTGTTGTATAGCTTTTCTCCACTAATCGAAGCAGTTCTTCGATTGGAACATTGATGGATTGTACGGATGCTACAAAGTCGTCAACGGCTTGTTCCAACAATTCCTCCCGTACCTTCCCAAGGATTTTTGCGTCACTTGTAATTTTACTTGGATGGTTTCGCTCCGTGTGGATCAAACCCTGTTCCTCCATTTCTTTGTACGCTCGCTGCGCGGTATTTGGATTAATTTTAATTTGATTTGCTAATTCTCTTCTTGATGGAATCTCTTCTCCAGGTGCGAGTTGACCTATCGCAATTTGTTCTTTAAAGGATCGAACAACCTGTAGATATACTGGATCCCGGTTATTAAAATTCACATTCATCTAAACAACTCCTATACATTCTTAGATGTGGATCTTTTGTTTTTAGTGTGTGTACTAGGTGGTTCATACATATTATAGGTGTATTATACGGTTAATACATGAGGGTGTCAATACTATTTTTTCAATTTTTTTGTTACATGCTGTTCATATTCAGTTCACATAAAGCGGTTATATTACTGTTATAATGGTGGGACAAAACAATTTGCACTGTAAAAAGGAGAGATGACTGTTGAATAAATATAGTAAGATTTTATTGAGGTTCTCAGCTGCATTCGCGCTTGTAGGGGCATTCCTTGGATCTCATATGGCAGGCTCAGGTGGGTATGAATTCAAAACTGTACATGCGCATATTCTAGTTGTCGGCTGGCTATCCTTATTCGCATGGTCTGTTTTTTATAAGGTGTATAGACCAGCGAATAAAGTTTTATCAACATTTCACGTATGGTCAGCAATCATCGGTGCTATCGGATTAACATCAGGTATGTGGTTGTACTATGTAAGACCATTCGATTTAAATGAAACAGTTACCAATGTATTTTTCATAGTTGGTGGATCAATTATGCTTTTAAGCTTTGTCTTTTTCTTTATCCTTACGTTTATGAAGACCGAAGAAGATTAGAAATACTAAAAAAGAGTCAGAAACCAATTACACTTAATCGGTTTCTGGCTCTTTTTAGATTCCTTCTTTTAATTCATGACCTTCACTAAACTGAATTCCATTAAAATATTCCTCTATAATCGCTGCATCAGAATGCGGGACCTTTTCCCCTTGTATGATTTGTGCTCCATTAATACATCCACTGGTTAACACAATAATATCACCGTCATGACCTAAAGATAGTGCTTTTTTCACACCATCTTCGCGTGTTAATGTTGGGTGAATATTTTCAGCTAGTCGATTAGTAAAACCATCAAGGACCCGGTCAACAACTTTACTTGGATCATTGTATCCTGGATGGTCAACCGTTACAACAATAGAATCAGCTTCACCGTCCACAACACTTGCCATCTTTGGCATCTTATCAAAATCACGGATCCCTATTCCAGCGATCATCACAATTAGGCGATTGTATTCTAATTTGTGTACTTCTGATAGCAAACTTCGAAGCGCTACAGGGGTATGAGCATAATCAAGAATAATTTTTCTTCCAACAGTACCATCCTGAATGAGCTCAAATCTTCCCTCAGGATTTTCAATGTGTGATAAGGCTTGTACAATATTTTCTATAGAAAAGTCTGCTTCAAGCGCTACACATACAGCTGCCATAAGATTTGCTACATTATAGCCACCAAAGACGGGCGTGCGCACTTTAAATATTTCTCCCCTTACATGCAAATCAATTAGTGAACCATTTTCAGTTACCTTTATATTTGTTGCTACTACATCTGCATTCGATTCATTTGACAAGCTATATGTGAAAATGTTCCCTTTAAATGTATCGAGAATCTCCGTAGCCATTTCAGGATCGTCTACATTTACTACTGCAGTTTTCACTTGATTAAACAACTTCAGTTTTGCCCTTTTGTAGTTTTCAAAGTTCCTATGGTATTCGATATGTTCTGGAGACAAATTTGTATGTATGCCTACATCAAACAGAATGCCCTCCACTCGCTTTTGTTCAATTGCAATCGACGATACTTCCATCGCAACTGCCTTATCACCACATGCATATAAATGATCGAAAATATCATGAATATCTGATGCCTCAGGAGTAGTTGGAGTACTTTGCATGAAATCCAGTTTACTTTTTGAGGTCCATATACCAGTCGTACCTATAGATCCAGTTGGCAATCCTAAGTTATTTAATAATGACCTAACATAAGCTGCTACTGTCGTTTTTCCATTTGTACCTGTAACACCTACTGTAAATAGATTCTTGTATCGAAAGTCATGAAAAACTGCGACTAGTTTTGCAACAGCAACTCGTACATTATCGACATATAGAAATGAACAATCTGGATACTGCTGACTGACATCTCTTAACGCCTTTTCATTATCGCCAAGGATAACCGTTGCACCTTGTTTGACGGCATCTTTCATGAAACAATGCCCATCATCATTTTCACCCGCAATACAAACAAAAGCAGATCCCTCGACAACTTTCCGCGAATCATACGTAATCGATGAAATACTGTTTTGTTTCGTACCATATATTTTCAAAATACCTATTTCATTATCTTTTTCGAAGTTAATATTCATAGTTGCACCTCTTTACAGTTTTCACCATTGATACAAGATAAGTCTAACAGTTTATTCATACTTTAATTGTAACTTATTTTCCCCCGTAAAAAAACATGTTATTCGTATCAAGATTTCTATACTGTTCTATTTGGCTCTATCCCGATCCTCTTGTTTTACAGCCTTATAGAAAGAGGCGCCCATCAGCATTATAACGATTGAAAAAGGTAAGGCGGCAATAATTAGGACGTTTTGTAGCCCCTGAGTACCACCGAAATACACTACAATTGCTGCCATTGCGGATTGCGCTAAACCCCACACAATTTTCACTGAATTTGAAGGGTTTATGTGTCCAGCTGTACTTAACATCCCAAGTACAAATGTTGCTGAGTCAGCAGAAGTAATAAAAAAGATAGCTACTACAAATATAGTTATGATCGACATCAATGTTCCAAGTGGGTACTCTTGCAAGACCCCAAACGTCGATGTTTCCAATGATAACTCTGATATCTTTGCAATGCCATTTTGTTCAAGGTTCAATGCTGACACTCCGAAGACTGCGAAGAAAATAAAACAAACTAAGGAAGGTACAATTAACACACCAAGCATAAATTCCTTAACCGTACGTCCTTTTGAAATTCTCGCTATAAATATACCAACAAACGGAGCCCATGAAATCCACCATGCCCAGTAAAATATCGTCCAGCTATTTATCCAGGAACGATTATCCCCATCAAGTGGCGCTAAATGAAAACTCATATCAAAAAAGTTGGAAACATAACCACCAAGTGTGCTGGTAAACATATTCAAAATGTATAACGTTGGTCCTACGATAAACAAGATAAGTAGTAATACAAAGGCTAACCCCATATTAATGTTACTCAAGTACTTGATGCCGCGACCAATTCCTGACCATGCAGAACCAATGAATAGTGCGGTTGCTACCACAAGGATAATTAGTAAAACCCCATAAGTATTTGGAATGCCAAAAAGAAATGATAAACCACCATTTATTTGAGCTGATCCAAAGCCAAGCGTAGCAGCCACTCCTACAACTGTGGCAACAACAGCCAGCGTATCGATCATTTTACCTGCAAAACCTTGCATTGCTTTTTCACCAAACAACGGAACGAGGGTAGCACTTATCAGACCTGGTGCCCCGCGGTGGAATTTAAAGTACGCCAGTACAAGCGCGACAATACCGTATACTGCCCATGCATGTACACCCCAATGGAAAAATGAATACTGAAGCGCTTCTTTAATTGCCTCATCAGATCCCGGATCAGCCCCAGGTGTACTTTTAAACGCATGAGAAATAGGTTCCGCTGTCGTCCAAAAAACCAATCCCATCCCCATTCCTGCGCTAAACAGCATGGCAAACCAAGAAATCAGGCTAAATTCGGGTTTGTCCCCATCCTTACCCAGCTTTACCTTACCAAACTTGGAAAAAGTTAAATAAATACAAAAAACAAGCATGATCATGATAATAATTAAATAATACCATCCAAAATGCACCGAAATAAATGTTGTTACCGTTGCAGTAATTTCCTTCAAGTTAGCTGGTGCAACTGAACCCCAAGTAACTACCGCTGCGCAAACAATGAGTCCATACCAAAAAACGATTGTTACATTTCTCACCATTTCACCTCTTATGTCGAATTTTTATGTATAAAGTTTTCACCTTATCGACAAAACTTATTCCCGTTATCTAGCCAATTCAAACTATTTATAGTATCTTTCAATATAGTCGAAGCTTTAGTACCCTACTAAAAATCAGGAGGAAACATAATGAAAAAGTTAGTACCACATATCAGAATTGAAGATTGTAAAGAAGAAGTAGAATATTACCAAAAGGCCTTTGGTGGCGAAATCAAAAACACACAGCTTTCAGATGGCATCGAAATGTTTAAAGGCCATGAGGGCAAATACATCCATGCCGAGCTACATATAAATGACAATTGCATTATTTATTTTGCTGATATTTTTGGTGATCAATTGGTTAACGGAAGTAATATGCTACTTGGACCAGACCTTGATAGCGAAGAAGAAATTACGAAGATCTATGAATTCTTGGCTGAAGAAGGAGAAATAAAAATGGAATTACAAGATACATTTTGGGGTGCGAAACACGCTATTGTAAAAGATAAGAACGGTATCTCCTGGGAGTTAAATTATACTAAGTAGATAGAAACTAAAGTAATGGTGCCCTGTCACTTGACAAAAATTATTTGCCAAGTGACAGATTTTACATTTTTACTTTTTGAAAATAATCAATTAATCCTAATGCGCTAACTTGCATATCTAAATTTATTAAATAGTAAACCTCATGATCATGTGGGACATTTAAACGTTGCAAGTCTTCCTTAACGTGATATAACAACCTTGTCGCCAGTTCAGCATAGCCTCCACCTGCAGAAAAAATCCTTTCTCCCTCTTCCATAAAAACATCCAACCAGTTGGAAACCTGATCAAGAGCTTGATCAATCTTCTTTGTCATTCCAAAATGACCATAATAAATCCGATCTACATTCATATCTTTTATACGGTCTATAGACCTTTGCATAGCTTCAGGATCAAAATGATTTGGTGATGTAGATGGTAAGAAAAAATCAATTCCATCACGTATTAATTGATCGTAACGAATTCCAATCGTATCACCAGTAAAAATTCCATTGCTAACTGGATCATAAATACTAAAGTGGTGCTTGGCGTGACCAGGCGTATCTAGAAATTCAAGCGTGCATTCAGGACCAATCTTCAATTCGTCACTTTCCCCTTTTATTAACAATTTATCTTCAGGAACAGGCACAATTGGATCAAACAATTCAGCGAAACTTTCTCCATATACAGCACGAGCACCTGCTGCAAGCTTTTTAGGATTGATTAAATGGCGTTCCCCTTTTGGATGAACAACTACCTTGGCATTTGGACAATCCTTAATTAATAGACCAGCGCCACCAGCATGGTCCAAATGAATATGTGTTACGATAATATATTTTACATCTGTCAAAGAAAAACCGAGTGAATCTAAACCCTCTTTTACATATTTAATTGATGGACTTGGTCCCGTTTCGACTAAAGTAAGTTCCTCCTCATCAATAACGTATGTACCAGTTCGTTCTGGTTTCCCTAGGTCAAACCCGTCAATCAAATATATCCGATTATCTATACGGATAGGTTTTTTCTTTTCCATCACTGTTCCTCCTTGCAAACTTAATGTTCTTGCAATTATAACATCTTAGAGTTTGATTGTGGTACTTGTATTTCCCCAAAAATAATTCGGTATAAGCTATCAAATATTTAACATACTAAGAAATATTAACCATTAGGAGGTTCTTTAGTATGAAAAGTTTCTTTTACTTCGTATTAACAATTATTGTATTAGTTGCCGTAACATTGAATACGGATGAGGGTCAGGAAAATGCGAATAATGTTAAACCCACTGACAAAGGAAGTTCAGTCCAAGTTACGAATACTATGTCTTCATCACTAACTAGCGGGCTTGATAAAGTTCTTGTTTCCTTAGATGAATTACAGGCTGTAGCAGAGAAATCTACCGATGAAACAAAACAAATTCAGGATGTAGCGAAAAAGCTAGGTGAAGATTGGGATCAAATTGAAAAGCAAGTAGAGCAAAATTACCCAGAGGACTATGAGAACATTGAAAAAAGTTTATACCCATTACTAGCCGAGGCAAAAAAAGAACAGCCTTATTTAGCAAACGTTAAACAGTTAATCGAGGCTACAACAAAAAAGGTAGAAGCTTTTAAGAAAAGTGTAGGTAAAACTGCCTCCTAAGCATGAATAAGAAGTTGAATACAGCACAAAATAACTATGACTAATTTAAAGGAGGCTTTTTTAGTGCAATTTCAAAATGAGCAACAAAACCAGCAAGGTACATCTCAAATGCCACCACAAGCAAGCCATGGTGGGCATGAACTTTTTGACGCACATGAGGCATTATCAACATTGACAGGTGGATTGGAACAATATTTACTGTATGAACAGCACATCAAGAGTCCTGAATTAAAAACAATGCAACAGCGTCATCGCACATTTTTAACTCAGCTTTATAATACAATTGTTGAAACCATGAAAACAGGTCAAGAACCAACTGTCAAAACTCAAACGTATAATATGCAACAAAATAATGATGTCATTTATGGAATGCAACCAACAGCACCAAAGTCTCCAAGTCAATCCGTTAGTCAAATAAATGATGAGTGTGTATCAGGTTATATGCTCGGAGTAATGAAATCAACCGCTTCAGCATTCACCATGACTTCACTCGAGGTTACTAACCCTGTTCTCAGACGTGTATTCGCTGACAGTGTTCCGAATATCGTCGAAATGGCATATGAAGTATTTTTATTTCAAAATAAAAATCAATACTATCAGGTTCCACAATTACCACCGCAGGATATGCAAACAATCATGAATAGCTTTGCACCAATCCAAGGAACCATGCCACATTAGAAAGAAAAGCGGAGGCGACTGTTCAGCGATGTACAAATAGATAAAACCCGTGAAAAGTACGCCTGACTTTAATCAGAGAGGCGCAGCTACAAGAAAACAAAAAACTACCTACTCTGCAAATATGTGAGTAGGTAGTTTTTTATTTCGGCGGGAGGATATTAATCCAGCAATCGATTAGTGGCGTCTACATCAAGAATTCTAGTTGGTCCTGAATTGTCATCACGTACTCCTTCTCCACCACAAACGCTACATTTGTATTGCCAGCCCTCATCGTCCGCGAGCATACCAGTTCCTTCACATGCTTTACAGGTATTATTTCTCTCGACCATCCCATTCATCCCTTTCCAGGTTGATTTTAACAGGCATCATTTAGTTTCTAACTTACAGGTGAAAATATACATGAGAATAATGACAAAATATTTAGTTTTTTTATATTTGGCTGTTTTCTAAAACATTATTGTTTATGACACAAAAGATATAAACAGCGACGTAAGGGCTCTGTCTGGTGGTCGGACAATCGTTCCGGAAATCCACTTCGCTTTCCGTGGGCTCGCGATGAGCCTCCTCGATCGCAAAGATCGCTCTCTGCGGGGTCTCATCGTCTTCGCTTTCCCACAGGAGTCTTCGTGGATTTCCTTCACTAGGGTTCTGCTTAACAATTTCAATTTACTTGGTGGCTTATAATCACAAAGGTAGCCAGCAATTTGTGGCAGTTGATTGGAGCGGAGGGCAGTCGACTCCTGCGGGAGGATAGGCATAGGTGAGACCCCGCAGTGCGACAGCACGAGGAGGCTCACCAGCCGCCCGCGGAAAGCGACTGCCCGCAGCGGAAATCAACCAGCAGTTACGTCGCAGTTTATATCAACTTCGGTGGTATTGAGCAACAAACTATACGAAAACAGCCTTTATATTTTATTGCGCATAATAAAAACCGCCCATTCGCAAATTGCAAATAGACGGTTTTGTACTAGGCATGGTTACTACAATACTCCGCGCATGTAGATTTGGATTTTTTTAGTGAAAGCGAATAAGACGAAACCAAGTATTACGGCAACTCCACCAATTACGCCAAAGTAAATGATCTCTGTTGATGGATCATATAATTTAACAATCTGAGCGTTTACCGCTTGACCAGCTGCATTAGACATAAACCAAAGACTCATGGTTTGTGCTGAGAATGCGGAAGGTGCAAGTTTCGTTGTTGCTGATAATCCTACAGGTGATATACAAAGTTCTCCAAGTACAACTAGGAAGAAACTAAGAACGAGCCACCATGGACTAACAAGTGTTTCTGTACCATTAATTATGGCTGGGAAAATTAAAACCATAAATGATATTCCTCCAAGGATAATACCTAAAGAAAACTTCGTCGGTGTCGATGGTTGGCGGTCCCCAAGCTTAATCCACAAACTAGCAAATACTGGTGCTAAGAAGATAATGAATAGCGGGTTCAACGATTGGAACCATGATGCGTATAAATCTATACCTGCGAAACTCAGCTCTGTTCGTTCTTTGGCATAAAGTGCCAAGATAATCGAACCTTGCTCCTGAATTGCCCAGAATACCATAGATCCAATAAACAACGGTATATATGCAAGGATTCGAGACCTTTCATCCTTATTCGTTTTTGGACTACGATACATTACAATAAAATATGCAGTAGGAATCGCTATTCCCAAAAAGCTGACTAGGTAGGTAAATGTTGTAATCGTTAAAATATTAGTTGGAATAGTAATGGCAAGTAAAATAGCAATAATGACTGCACCGATTCCAAACCTTTTAATAACTTTTTTCTTCTCTCCATCCTCTAATGGGTTTGCCACATATGTTCCTGCAAGGCCGAGGTATTTCTTTCGAGTTACTAGAAAGACAACCAGACCAAGGAACATTCCAAATGCTGCAATACTGAATCCATAATGATAGCTGTATTCCTGTCCAACAGTACCAACAATTAGTGGCGCGATTAATCCACCCATGTTGATTCCCATATAAAAAATACTAAAGCCAGAGTCCCGTCGCTTATCTTTCGGGCTATACATGTCGCCAACGACACTTGAAACGTTAGGTTTCAATAATCCTGTTCCTATAATAATGAAGAACATCGATAAGAATAACCCAGTGACACCCATTGGTAGTGCAAGTACAATATGACCAATCATAATTAATACCCCGCCATAGAAAATGGTTTGCTGGGTACCTAACAAACGGTCAGCAATCCAACCACCAATTACACCAGTCATATAAACCAGTGCACCATAGATGGCCATAATAGAAGTAGCAATTTCCATGCTTATTCCTAGTCCACCATCAACAACCTGAGTGTACATATAAAAAAGTAAGATAGCGCGCATTCCATAATAAGAAAAGCGCTCCCAAAACTCAGTAAAAAACAATGTAAATAAACCTTTAGGTTGTCCAAAAAATCCACGTTGCGGAACACTCTGAACAATCTCATCCTTATCAAGTTTTGCCATGATGTTTAATAGCTCCTTTTTGTTGTATAATGTAAAATTTTTCTGTTAATTCAATCGATACTTTCACAGTAAAAATTGCAATAAAACAATGATATTCCGCCCTTTTTTAATTGTCAATTGACGGAAACTTTTAAACTATCTCAATAAAATATCTCTTTTTTCACATTAGCATTTACATTACTATTACATATATGTACAATCTATAGAATAAGCTTGAATCATTGACGATTTTAGGTTATACTAATAAATCGTAGTTCATGATAATAAAATTTTGTTAATAAAAAAAGGAAATTTGAGGTGAAAAACAATGAAGAATAAACCTTTTTCGATTTCAAAGATGGGATTCTTTTTTGTTGCGGTACTTTTACTATGGATTAAATCTTATTTAATATATGTCTATGAATTTGACCTTGATATTCAAAACGGTATACAAGAATTTCTTTTATTCTTTAACCCACTTAGCTCAGCGCTATTATTCCTTGGGCTTGCTTTATTTGCAAAAGGAAAACGAGCTGGCATCTGGATTATTGTTATAGATTTTCTGATGAGTTTTATGTTGTATGCTAATGTTGTGTACTACCGTTCAGCTGCTGATTATATTACTCTACCAACACTTACACAAACTAGTAACTTCGGAAGCCTTGGTGGCAGTATTAGTAGCTTAGTAGCTTGGCATGATTTGCTTTATGCGGTAGACATCATTATTCTTATTGCACTGTTTATATGGAGCAAAAAGAATTGGTCAATTAGTCGTATGCAAAAGAAAAAGCCGTTGTTAGTTCTTGCTGCAGGAGTTATGGCATTTTCTATTAATCTAGGATTAGCGGAAGCAGATCGTCCACAGCTTTTAACAAGAACTTTTGACCGTAATTACATTGTGAAATATTTGGGATCATATAACTTTGCCATCTATGATGCATTTCAAACCTTACGTTCATCAACACAACGCGTACTTGCGGATAGTAGTGATATTACAGAAGTAGAAAATTACACAAAAAACAAATTTGCTGAACCAAATCCAGAACTTTTTGGAGCTGCAAAAGGTAAGAATATTATCAAAATCCATTTAGAGTCCTTTCAATCGTTTTTAATTGATTATAAGTTGCATGGTGAAGAAGTTACACCATTCTTAAATTCACTTGTCCATGATGAAAGCAAAAACTTTACGTCATTTGATAATTTCTTCCATCAAGTAGCACAAGGGAAAACAGCAGATGCAGAGTTACTACTAGATACATCTTTATACCCTTTACCTCAGGGTGCAGCCTTTGTAACAAAGGGTAATAATACGTATCAAGCATTACCCGCAATATTGAAACAACAACAAGGTTATACGAATGCGGTATTTCATGGAGACAATAAATCGTTTTGGAACCGTGATGAAGTATACAAAGAATTTGGAATCGATAAGTTCTTTGATTCCAGCTATTACGATATGAGTGAAGAAAATGTAATTGGCTATGGTCTGAAGGATAAACCATTTTTCGAGGAATCAATGCCAATGCTTGAGTCGCTAGAAGAACCATTTTATGCGCACATGATGACGTTAACGCATCATCATCCTTATTTAATTAGTCCAGAAGAAGCTTCTATCAAGCCTGCAGAAACTGGTGATCCATCCGTTGATCGCTATTTCCAGACTGCAAGATATTTGGATGAATCGTTAAAACAATTCTTCAATGATTTAAAAGAGGCTGGTTTATATGAGGATTCCGTTATAATGATTTATGGAGATCATTATGGTATCTCAGAAAATCATGACCCTGCTATGGAAAAAATTATGGGGGAAGAGAT